>NZ_JBIBKK010000012.1:0-307131 GCF_042959105.1 Streptomyces sp. NPDC007917 | reverse complement strand
GCAAGACGCTCGGCTGGGATACCCCAGCCGAGCGTCTACGTGATCTACTCACCACCTGAAACCAAGTGGTGTTGCGACGACCCCTTGAACCCAAGGTCCGTCCGGGGCCTCCTCATGTGCCGCCGCACGCCCTGCTCGCCGCGCGCGGCTGTCGACACGGCGTCAGCCCAGCGTGGTCGCCGCCCCCCTGAGCACCAGCCCGCAGCCCAGCGCCAGCACCACCGCCGCGGTGCCCACGGGCGAGGCGCGGTGCATCAGGCGCAGCACCCGCTGGCCGCGGCCCCCGCCGCCCGCCCGGGCGGCCAGCCGCTCCGTGGCCCGCCGCCCCAGGCGCACCACCGCGATCCCGGCCAGCGTGAGCGTGAGCGCGAGCCCCGCCCCGTACGCCAGCACCAGCAGGAACCCGAACCACGCCTGCCCGAGCGCGGCCGCCCCCACGAGGACGACCACGGCGGACGGGCTGGGCACCAGCCCGCCGGCGAAGCCGAGGAGGAGGGTGCCGCGCAGGGTGAGGCGGCCGGAGGGGAGAGGGTGGGAATGGGTGAATCCGCCGTGGGAGTGGACGTGTGCGTCCTCGTGGGCGTGGACGTGGTCGTGGTCGTGGTCGTGCTCATGTTTGTGCGTGTGGCTGTGGTCGCGCGCGTGTTCATGCGCGTGGCTGTGTTCGGGGCCGTGGTCGCTCCCGTGTTCATGCGCGTGGCTGTGTTCGGGGCCGTGGTCGTGAGCGTGCTCCTCGTGATGGTGGTGGTGAGGCGGTACGGGACCGCGCCGCCGCAGCGCCTTGCGCAGCAGACTGGCCCCTGCCAGCGCCACGAGCACCCCGCTCGCGATCCCCAGCCACGCGATCACCGACGGCGCCGCCGCCGATCCCGCCGTGACCAACAGGCCCAGCGCGAACACCCCGAGAGTGTGCGTGACCGTCACCGACGCGCCCAGCGCCAGCACATCGCGCAGCGCGCTGCGCCCGCCCGCCGCCGCGGCCGCCGCCATCAGCGTCTTGCCGTGTCCGGGCGCGAGCGCGTGCATCGCGCCGAGCAGCATGGCGGTGGCGAACGCGGTCACGGCGAAGAAGGGCGTGATGTCGTGCCGCGCCACCAGATTGGTGAGCGCCTGCGTCCAGCGGTCCACGCCACGCGGCAACACGGAGCTGCCGGGCGGCTCGCTCTGCTCGTCCGGTGACTCGGCGAGCGCGGGCCCGCCCGGCGCGGTGCGCAGCGCGGCGGCCCGCTCGTCGGGCGGGGAGGAGAGCTGGTCCTGCGGATAGCGGGTCAGCCGCCGGGAGGCGGAGGACGCGGGCACGTCGGAGGACGCGAGCGTCATACGGTCTCCCCGCGCCGTCATCTCACGCCAGCCGGGCCCCGTGCCGATGTCCGCCGGACGGTACGCGAGCGGGGCGCGCCCGTCGCGCGGCAGCGCGGCGGTCAGCCGGCACTCGACGCGCAGCGTCGGAAGACCGGCCTGCCCCGCCCGCGAGCGCGCCTGCGCGCCCTCGCTCCGTACGGACACCGACCGCCCCCGCACCGTCAGCCGCGCGTCCCGCGCCGCGCTCGTACAGCGCCGGCCGGCCCAGGCGGCCAGCTCGGAGCGGGAGAGCTCGTCGTCGCCGTCCCGGTCGATCCGCGGCTTCGCCTGCGCGGCCGGGATCTCGGCGAGGTCCTCCACATGGTCGACCCGCAGCTCGCCCGGCGCGACGACCAGCCCGTCATAGCGGTTGACGGTGAAGTTCCCGAGCGGATGCGCCTCGGCGGCCCCGGCGGGCAACACCACGATGGCGGCCGCCCCCAAGAGCACGGACGCGGCGGCGCCGATGCGGCGGGCGCGCCGGATCAGCCGGTTCATGGACGGGTACCTCCTGCGGTGCGGTCGGTGCGGGTGGGGGTGGGGGTGGGGGTGGGGATGGGGGTGCGGGTGCGGGCGGGCCTTTGGCCCCTGTCCGGCTCGGGGCGGTCTGTGGTTCCGTCGCGTAAGGGCTGGCTCGCGCCCCTGGGCGCCTGACGGCCGGGGGAGCACCGGACGGTCGGTCATCATCGCGCGCCACCCAGCTCCTTCAGCGCCGCCTTCGCCGCGCGGGCGCCCGTGGGGGAGAAGGCCGGGTTGAGGTCGAGGGCCGCGGTGAGGTGGCGGCGGGCGGAGGCGGTGTCGCCGAGGGACTTCTCGATGACTCCCCGGTGGTAGAGGAACGACGCGTTGCGGTACCCGGGCGCCGCGGCGGACTTGGCGTAGGCCAGGGCCTCGCGGTCGCGGCCGGCCCGGTGCAGCGCCCAGGCCAGCGCGTCGGCGGTGTGCACGCTGTGCCGGCGGCCCCATTCGGCGCGGGCCGCCCGCAGCGCCTCGGCGCGGTCGCCGTGGTCGGCGGCGATCAGCACGCTGTCGAGGTCGGTCGCCACCCCGTTGGCCCGCGCCAGGTCGATCCAGGTGGCGGCCACGGAGTACTGCTCCCGGGCCCGCGACCGGTCACCGCGCGCCTCGTACACCTCGCCGAGGGCCGCGAGCTCGGCGGGCAGCGGGTAGCGCCGTACGACCTCCTCCAGGTCGCGGGCCGCCGCGTCGAGGTCGCCGACGGCGGCGCGGGTGCGGCCGCGGCCCTCCAGGGCGGGCAGGTAGCCGGGCTCGGCGCGCAGCGCGTCGGCGAAGTGGCCGCGCGCCCGGGGGAACTGGCCCTGGCTCCAGGCCAGCTGCCCGAGCGCCGTGGCCACGTACGCCACGTCCCCGGGCGCGGTCGCCGACTTCCGCGCGCGCAGCAGCACCCGGCGGGCGCCGACCGGGTCGCCGCGCAGCTCCAGGACGTAGGCGAGACGGGTGAAGACGGGGATGCCGGGGCGCAGCGAGTCGGCGCGCCTGGCGGCGGCGTACGCCTCGTCGTACCGGCCGAGTTCGACGAGCGCGTCCACCCGGACGGCGAGCGCCCGCTCGCTGTACGCGTTGACCTTCAGCGCCCGGTCGGCGTCCCGCAGCGCGCCGGGGAAGTCGTGGCGCGCGGCGGCGAGCGCGGCGCGCCCGGCGAGGGCCGGGTCGTTGTCGCGCGGCTGGGCGGACAGGGAGCGGGCGAGGGCCTTCTGCGCCTGGGGGTAGCGGGTGGGGTCCCCGGTGGTGCGGGCCTGCTCGACGTAGGCCGCGCCGAGCGTGGCCCAGCCGGCCGCGTCCTTGGGCTTGGCGCGCAGCCGGTCCTGGAGCGCGCTGATGCTCTTTCCCAGGTCCTGGGAGCCGACCCGGTCGAGCGCCGCCCGGCCGGCGGGCAGCACGGCGCTGGTCCGTGTGCCGGACGGGCGGTCGTCGGACCCGCCGACGGCGAACGCGGCGGCCGTGAGCCCCGTCGCGAGCGTGACGACGACGGCGGCGGTGCGGACGAGATGCCGGACGGGGACGGGCATTGCGGCTGCCTTTCGGACGATGGGGGTTCGGGGTGGGGCCGTTGGCGCTGCTGCTACCGGGATGTACGTACGGAAGCGGGCCTGTGCTCGCCGGTCCGGGCCGGTGGGCGCGTCCTTGCGGCTTTTCCCGCGTTCTGCTCGCGTTCTTCTCGAACGCGCCCACCGGCCGGTGCCCGGGACCGACCCCCGTCGCACGCCCGGTCAGTGCCTGCGCGTGTGCACCCGCACCAGCCGCCGGCGGCGCCGGTGCCAGGTCAGGCCGACGGCCAGCAGCAGCACCGCCGCGCCGCCCGCCGCGGCGGAGGTGGCCAGCAGGGTGTTGTCGTCCTCGGTGGAGGTGGTGACGATGCCGGAGCCGCCGTTCAGCAGGGTGCGGCCGTCGGCCGCGGTCGTCGCGCTCTTGGTGGAGCTCTTGACGTCCGAGCCGGAGTTGGGCAGCCCGATGTACGGGAAGTAGCCGCCGAACTTCTGATCGGTGTTGGAGTCCACCGCGTCGCCCAGGTCGTTCTTCTCGCCGAGCAGTTCGCCCTCGACGACCTGCAGGGCGATGTCCAGGACGTCGTCGGTCAGCCGGCGGCCGTTGGGGAAGCCGGCCTGGTCGCCGTCCAGGACGCCGAGGCGCTTGGGCTTGTCGGTCGGTTTGATCGAGGTGTTCAGGCGCAGCATCTCGGAGGCCTTGACCCCCTTGACCTGGTTGAGGTCGGCCACCCCGGTCAGGAAGACCTGCTCGAGGTCCTTGCGCGGGGCGTCCTGTGCCTTGATCTTGAAGATCTGCTCGATCAGCTTGGGCAGCTCGGGGTCGTCCACGTTGTCCAGGAACTGCGCGTCGTCCTTGGGCTCCGAGGCGTTGAACTTGTCCTTGTCCTTACGGGGATTGACAACCTCGTTGACGAGCGGCATGCCGAGCCGCGAGACCTGGGTGTAGTCGCCGTAGGCGTCCGCGCGCTGGGTGGTGGACCACACGCCGATCACCGGCTGCTCATGGGACTCGCGCACCTGGTCGGTGGGCACCTGGAGGGCCAGGGACTGCACGTTGTAGCCCTTGAGCGTGTCGTTGCCGACCTCGGACAGGTCGCCGCCGTAGAGCAGGTCGAAGACCCGCAGATCGGCGAAGAACGGGTCGTCGGCCTGGCCGGCGAAGGCCGTGGCGCCGCCGTACACCTTGCGCACCGCCTGGTCGCGCAGGGCCGAGTAGTCCGGCATGGACGCCTTGCCCACGTTCGAGGGGGCCACGACCAGATCGTCGGCGACCTTCGTGCGGTCGACGGCCTTTCCGTGACGCATCTTGATGAGCTCGATGTCGTACGTCTGGAAGAAGTTCAGGTCGTGGTCGTCGAGCGAGGTGACCGGGCCGGTGTTGTAGAGGAACGTGTCCTCGTTGCGGACGTGGTCCTTGAAGGTCCAGCGGTAGATCAGGTCTTCCCGGGCGTCGCCGTCGTTGTCGATGCGCAGGTCGTACTGGGCGTCCTCGGCGAACTTGTAGAAGTTCGGTCCGCCCGCCGGGTCCTGGAACGGCAGGAAGTTCGCGACCAGCGTCGTCGTGTCCGCCTTGTCGGGGCTCACGAACGCGTAGACGTCGGTGGTGTCGTACTCCGGCTGGCCCGAGATCAGCGGCGCCTCCCGGTGGCTGGAGGCCTCCGCCTCCCCGGGCCCGAGCGCGGCCACACCGGCCACCGCGAGCCCTCCCGCGGCCAGCGCTCCGCACACGAGCGCGGCCACACTCCTCTTGGTGATTGAGGTCATCTGGGTCGGTCCTTCGTACGTGTGGTGGACAGGCTGATGCCGGCTATTCGGAGCGGTCGGCCGACCGGATTGGTGGGTCGGTGGATTTTTTTGGCGGGCGTCGCGAAGCAACCGAAGACGGGGCAGCTGAGACGGATGGCAGGAAGCGGGGTTTGCCGCGTGAGCGTGGAGCAGACGGGAGAGCGGGGTCCGGTCCGCGGGTGGGTGGGCGGACAGGGGCGGGCCGGGGAGCGCGGGCGTGGCCCGGACGACCTGCTGCCGCTGGTCGCCGGCGGCGACGACCGTGCGTTCGAGGATCTGTACGGCATGGTCTCGGGGCCCGTGTACGGGCTGGTGCGGCGCGTGCTGCGGGACCCCGCGCAGTCCGAGGAGGTCGCGCAGGAGGCGCTGTTGGAGGTCTGGCGCACCGCCGCGCGCTTCGACCCGCGCCGCGGCTCCGCGCTCGCCTGGATCCTCACCCTCGCCCACCGCCGCGCCGTGGACCGGGTGCGGTCGGCCCGCTCGGCGGCCGACCGCGAGGCGCGGGTCGGCGGGCAGGCGGAGGGCCCGGCCTTCGACCAGGTGGCGGAGGCGGTCGAGGGGCGTCTTGAGCGCGAATGGGTGCGCGGCTGTCTGGCGCGGCTCACCGAGTTGCAGCGGCAGTCGGTCACCCTCGCGTACTACGAGGGGTACTCCTACCGGGAGGTGGCGCATCGGCTGGCCGTACCGTTGGGGACGGTCAAGACCCGGATGCGGGACGGGCTGACGCGGCTGCGCGACTGCTTGGGGGCGGCTGTATGACCTACGACCGGCCCACCGACCGGAGAACCGACGAGAATCCGGCGTACCGGGGCGGAAGGGGGCGCAAGGCGCACGGCCTGGCGGGCGCGTACGCCCTCGACGCGCTGGAGCCCAAGGAGCGCCGGCGGTACGAGCGGCATCTGGCCCGCTGCCCGGGATGCGCCCAGGAAGTGCGCGATCTGGCGCAGGGCGCGGTGCGGCTGGCGCGCGCGGTGGCCACCCCGGCACCGCCGCGGATGCGGCAGCGGGTGCTGGCGGCCGCCCGTGCCACCCCGCAGGAGGCGCCCTCGGCTGCGGACGGCGGATACGCCGCGCCGCCCGCGCGCGCCGCCCACGCGGGCCGCTCGGGGCCCGGCGGGCGGCGGGCGCGCGGCGGGGGCCGTCCGCGGCGCCTCGTGTTCGGCCTGCGGCTCGCCGGGGCCGTTGCCGCCCTGTCCGTGATCGCTGCCGCCGTGCTCGGCGTCGAACTGGTCCGCACCCGCGACCAGCTCGACCAGGAGCGCGGCGCGACGCGCGCCGTCGAACAGGTGCTGTCGGCGCCGGACGCCCATGGCGTCAGCGGGCGCGACGCCCAGGGCCGCGGCATCAACGCCGTCACCTCGCGCAGGCTCGGCGCGGCCGTGGTCACCGTCTTTGGGCTGCCGGCACCGCCCGGCGGGCGCACGTACCAGCTCTGGATGATCGACGCCCCGCCGGGAGGGGCCGCCACGCCCCGCTCGGCCGGTCTCCTGAAGGGCGGCGGGGAAGGGACGTCTGTGGTCACGGGCGGCTTCGGCGCGCACACCGAGCGCCTGGCGGTGACCTTGGAACCGGACGGCGGATCCACCCGACCCACCACGAATCCACTCGTGCAACTCGCCCTTGGTGATCCATGATTCGCGATGGACGCGTCAACACCCTTGACGCGGTGGTGAATCAGCGACCTGGGGTGCGTGGGTGACGGCTCGCCGAGGTAGGGTTACTCTGCCCGGGGCGGGTGCCCTCGACGGGTGGGGAGTGACATGGAGCAGATAACAGTACGCAGCAGGCCGCGAGTGCCTGCCATCAACTGCGGGAGCGGTGCGTCCAGCGCCCGCCTCGACCGCCATCTCGCGGTGCTGGGCGGCCCTGCCGTGCCGCAGCGGGAGGCCGAGGGCGCCACGGTGCTGATGCAGGAGCTGACCGCGCGGGACCACGCGCGCACCGAGCGCAACAGGGGCGCCAGGGTCTCGCTGTTCGCGCCGCTGCGGCGGCTGCGCCGTTCGCTGTTCGGCAGCCGCCACTGAGCCTTGGGGCGCGCCCGGCCCGTCTGGTTCGTTCCGGTCTGCCTGGTGAGTCCGGTTGGCCCGGTTGGTCTGTCCCCAAGGCCCGCCGCGGTCGCCTGCCGTCCGCGATACCCATGTCGCCGTCCGCATCCCGGGCACGGAGATTCCGGCCCCGCTCCAGCCGGTGAGCCCGTGCCACGGTCGTTCTCCCGGGATGCGGACCGCGACGCGCGTGGAACCCGTACATGTCCGCACATGTCCTCGCCCCGGAGGCGTGTGCGTCGGCTTTGAGCGCCACCCCCGGCGAGTGAGCCGAAGGGGCTGTAGCGCCCCGGAGGCGAACCGAGTCCTAAAAAAGGAGCGCGAACTGCCCGCCCGGGCCCTCCTCGTGGTGATCCAGCACCGACGCCGGGCGGCGGGCCGCGCCGGGCACCGGCAGCACACCCGCCTCGCCCAGCTCCGCCGGGCCCATGCGCGGCCCGGCCGCCAGCCGTTCGGCCAGCGCCCGCCGCGCCGGGCGCTCCTCGGCGAGCAGCGCCAGCACGGTGATCAGCTCCAGCAACTCGGACGTCCACTCGCGCGGCCAGGCCGCCGGGACGACGGCCTCCAGCGTGCCGGGCTCGCCGCGGGCCGTACGGCGCTCGAACCAGGTCTCCAGGACCCGCACCCCGCCCGCGTGGAACTCCCACGCGCCGCGCGGCACCGGTGAGATCCGCCCCGCGCCGAGGTGCAGGGCCGCCTCGTCCGGGTCGTACGCCAAGGTCTCGGGCAGCCCGCGCGTGGGGAGCGCGGCGCGTACGTAGGGGCGCTGGCCGCCCGGCATGCGCGGGCGTTCGCCGCTGTGCGCTCCGCGCGTATGCAGCCACAGCGCCCGGCGGCCCAGTTCCACCCCCGCCTCCCAGGTTTCGCGATCGGCGGTCAGCGGCACCGCGCAGCCCTCCGGGCGGTGACCGGCCACCGCGGCGACCCAGGCCAGGAAGTCCTCGGCGGCCACCGGCCGGGCCAGCTCGGCCGCGAGATGGTCGAGCAGCCCCGGCGCCACATTGGGCTCGCGGCCGCCGGGACGGCGGTAGAGGGGCCGGATCCGCCCGGGCCGGCCGGCGGGGGAGTAGCCGTCCGGGAGCAGCGCCGAGAACGTCAGCGTCGGGCCCGGGTCGGGACCGGCCCCCTCGACGGCGTGGATCTGCCGCTCGTCGGCCACCCGCCACAGCTCGGGCCTGGCGGCGTCGATCAGCCGGTGGTCGGGGATCAGCCACTGCTGGTCGTACGGCCCGTGGGCGACCCGCACCGGCTCGGGGCAGGCCCCGCGCTCGCCCGCCAGCGGGGCGGTGGAGGTCCGCTGTCCGGGCAGCTGGGGCACGGCGCTGTGCAGCGTACGGGAGCGGGTCGGCCGGAACAGCGCCGCCCGCCCCGCCTCGTCACCCGCCTCGACCAGCCGCTCCCAGCGCGCCCTGAGCACCGCAGGATCCGGACCCATCACCCACGCCCGCCCGAGCCGCAGCGGCCCCACGGACCAGGGCATCAGGTCCGCCAGCAGCGGTGCGTCGGCCCATACGGCCCGGTCGGCCTCGGTGGCCTGTGTCGCCGTCACACCGCAGCCCTTCCCCCGGCACGTTCTCCCACTCCCACCCCGCATCGTATCCACGGCCCCGCCGCCCCGCCCCGCGCGGCAAGCGCCCCCGGCGCGCAGTGGGGCCGCGCGCGCCTCGGGCCGCGGTGGGCTCGCCCCGCGACGCGCGAGGCGTTCAGGGTTCCGCCCCGTCGACGTGTGGTGACCTTGCCGGCAGAGGGGCTGACCGCTGCGCCGGGGCCCGCTCACCGCAGGCGGCGTGCGGTGACCTCTTGGTCGAGCCGCCAGGCCTGTCCGCCGTCGGTCGATCGTTCGTTTCGCCAGTGGAAGGCGTCAGCGGTGATGTCGGCGAAGGTCCAGCGGACGAGGTCCCTGCCCGCGGCGCGTTCCATGACGATCTCGTCGTCGATCAGGCGGGCGTACATCTGCACCAGGTCGCCGCGGGCGGTGCCGTGGAAGGTGAACCGCCACAGTTGCAGGCGCGGATCCCAGATACGCACGCACAGGCCGCACTCCTGGTCGCGCGAGCGGCCCGCGGAAGGGAGGTCCTCGCGCGCGGGCCATTGCCAGACGTCCAGGACCGCTCTGCCCTCCAGGGCGTAGCCGAACTCCCATTCACCGCTGACCCGGCGGGGCGGTGAGCCGTCGGCGGGGTAGTGGGTGATCCGGGTCGCCCAGTGTCCGGCCAGGCGTCCGAACTGCTCCATCTCGGTCGCGTACAGGATGCTGGGGCCGTCGGCGAGCAGTGTCCTCATCGTTGCCTCTCCACGGTCGCGAACGGGGCCAGGGCGGAGGCGAGACAGTCGGCGATGGAGGCGGCGTACGCGCCGTCCGGGTCGAGCTCCGGGTCGTAGACGGTGGCGTCCAGCCCCACCACCCGGCCGGTGCCGACCAGGGTCGAGATGAGTTCGGCGAGCTCGGAGAAGTCCAGGCCGGGACGGCCCGGCGAGTCCACCGCGGGCAGGACGCGTTCGTCGAGTACATCGAGGTCGACATGCAGCCAGACGCGGTCCAGCCCACGCCGCTCCAGGCGGCTGATGACGCGCTCGCCCAGATCGGCGATGCCGGTCCGCCGGATCTCCTGGGCCGTGAACCGGGTGACCGGGGGTATCCCCTCGTCCTCCCGGTCACCGATCTGGACCACGTCCTCGTCGACGACCAGGGGGCGGCCCACCACCGGCCAGTGGGTGAGCAGCAGTTCACCACGGCCGGTGGCCAGGGCCAGATCCATCCCGGCCGCCGCGCCGAGGGACGGACCGGCGTCGTAGTTGCCGGGGTGCCGGAAGTCGCTGTGCCCGTCGAGGTGGATCAGGCCGCATGGTCCCTCGCGCCGGGCCCCCAGCAGACACCCCAACAGGATGCTGCAGTCCCCGCCAAGTACGACCGCGAACCGTGAGGCGGCGAGCGCGGCCTGGACCGCATCACCGAGCCGCAGCGCGTGCTCGCGGATGGTCACCCCGTTGCGGACACGGGTCGCCGGCTGCGCGTCGAACGCGTACGGCGGACGGTCGAGCTCCACCACCCGGGACGGCCGCAGCCGCGCTTCAAGCCCCGCCGACAGCAGCGCCCGCGGGGCCCGCCACGTTCCGGGCTCGCACCCCGGCGCGGGCGGTCGCAGCCCGAGATTCCAGGGGGCCGCGATGAGCTCAACGGCGGCAACCATGGCCGTCTCCTTTCAACCGGAAGGTATTCCAACCGGACCGGTAGGTATTCCAACCGGTTAACATCAGTACACTGGTTGGAATGGGCCGGGCAAGCCCAGGGAAGGCGGTCATGCGTGACGGGAACCATCCAGGCGCACACCTTCAGGCCCCGTGATCTGGTCGGCGGGCACATCGTCATCGATCTGTTGAACACGGTCACGGCCCGTGACGCGGAGCCGATCGACTGGCTCGACGGCTATCCGCGCCTGCTGGAGTGGGCCGCCCTCACCGGTCACTTCGAGCCCGGTGCGCTCACGGCCTTGCGGCGGCTGGCCGAGACCGAGCCCGGCAGGGCCGCTTCGGCCCTCGACCGCACCCGCGAGCTGCGCGAGGCCGTGTACGACCTCACCACGGCACTCATCCGCCAAGACGCTCCAGCCAGTGCCGGGGCGGTCGGCCGGATCGAGAACCGCTGGAAGGACGCGGTCGCCAGTGCGCGTCTCACCGTCCGCGGGAGCACGCCGCAGCTCCAGGTCGGCGTCGGGACATCGGGGCTCGAGCACATCAACCACGAACTCGCCCTGCAGGCCTTCGACCTGCTTCGGTCACTGCCGCTGGAACGCACCCGTGTCTGCCCCGGCCCGCGATGCGGCTGGGTGTTCATCGACAGCTCGCGAGGCGGCCGCCGCCGCTGGTGCACCATGGCCACCTGCGGAAACGTGGTCAAAGGCCGGACCCACTATCAGCGGAAACGAGAAACCGCGAGCCGAGCGGGCCACCAGCAGCCGCGCGACGACCAGTAGATCCACATGTTCCGTATCCGGCCACCGGGCCATCCGCCCGGTCGCTCGGCCGGTGGCGCTCACCGCGCCTCGACCGTGACCGTGAACGAGAAGCGGTCCCCCCGGTAGCGGATGCGGGCCACGTCGACCGCGCGGCCCGCATCGTCGTAGGTCACGCCCGTGTAGTGCAGGATCGGGCTGAGCAGCGGGACCCGCAGCAGCCGGGCCGTCTCCGGGTCGGCCAGCCGGGCCTCGACGGTGTCCGTGATGCGGCTGATGCGGACGCCCACCGCGTCCCGCAGCACCTTGGTCATCGGCCAGCGCGCGAGGTCGGCCACGTCGATGCGCGTCGCGACCTCCGGGCGGACGAAGTTCTCGGCCCAGTTGGTCGGCTCGCCGCCCGCCGCGTCGCTCCGCAGCCGCCGGTAGGAGACGGCCTCGCGCAGGCCCGGGAAGTGCTCGGTCAGCTCCGCCGGTACGGGGACGGGACCGTGGCCGAGCACGGTCGTCCGCTCGCCGGACTGCTGGGCCACGATCGCGTCCACCGAGCCCAGCAGCCGCACCGGCGCGCCGCGCCGCGCGTTCGGCTCGATGAAGGTGCCGCGGCGGCGGTGGCGGCTGATGAGCCCTTCGGACTCCAGCTCCTTGAGCGCCTGCCGCATCGTCAGGACGCTGACCCCGTAGTGCGCGGCCAGGCGGTCCTCCGTGGGCAGCCGCAGCGGCTCGTGGGGGCCGCGGCCGAGTATGGAGGCGCGCAGCGACTGCGAGACCTGGTACCACAGCGGCAGCTTGCGGTTCAGGGTGAGGGAGTCGGGGGCGAAGGTGGTCACCGGAAGTGCCGCTCCAGGCCCTGCCAGACATCGTCGTACCCCTGCTGGAGGTGGTCCGCCTCCCGCGCCTGCCGGGTGGCCGTCACGGGCCAGCGAGTCTCGAACATGAAGGCCAGCCCGTCGTCGACCTTGCGGGGCGTCAGCTCCGCGCTGCTCGCCTGCTCGAAGGTCTCCCGGTCGGGGCCGTGCGCGGACATCATGTTGTGCAGCGAGCCGCCGCCGGGCACGAAACCGCCCTTACCGGCAGTTTTGGCGTCGTACGCGCCCTCGATCAGGCCCATGTACTCGCTCATCACATTGCGGTGGAAGTACGGCGGCCGGAAGGTGTCCTCGCCGACCAGCCAGCGCGGCGCGAAGACGACGAAGTCGACGTTCGCCAGGCCGGGGGTGTCCGAGGGCGAGGTGAGGACCGTGAAGATCGACGGGTCCGGGTGGTCGTAGCTGATGGTGCCGAGCACGTTGAAGCGGCGCAGGTCGTACACGTACGGGACGTGGTTGCCGTGCCAGGCGACGACGTCCAGCGGGGAGTGGTCGTATGTCGCGGACCAGAGGTTGCCGCAGAACTTGTTGACCACCTCCACCGGCCCCGGGTCGTCCTCGTACGCCGCGACCGGCGCCAGGAAGTCGCGCGCGGCCGCCAGCCCGTTGGCGCCGATCGGGCCGAGGTCAGGGAGGGTGAAGGGGTGGCCGTGGTTCTCGCACACGTAGCCGCGCACCGCGGCGTCGAGCGGCTCGACCCGGAAGCGCACGCCGCGCGGCACCAGCGCCACCTGCCCGGGCTCGGCGCACAGTCGGCCGAACTCGGTGTGCAGCAGCAGCCCGCCCTCCTGGGGCACGATCAGCAGCTCGCCGTCGGCGTCGCTGAACACCCGGCCGGCCATGGGCGCGTTCGCGGCGTAGAGGTGGATCGCCATGCCGCAGCGGCGCTCGGCGTCGCCGTTGCCGCCGAGCGTCCACAGGCCGGCGAGGAAGTCGGTGCCGGGGGCGGGCTCGGGCAGCGGATCCCAGCGCAGCCGGTTGGGGTCCGGGGCGCACTCCGTGAACGGCGCGCCGCGCAGTGCGCCATTGTCCACGCGGACGAAGGGCGGGTGCGCGGCGGACGGTCGGATGCGGTACAGCCAGGAGCGGCGGTTGTGGGCGCGCGGCTCGGTGAAGGCGGTGCCGCTCAGCTGCTCCGCGTACAGCCCGAGCGGGGCGCGCTGCGGGGAGTTGCGGCCGATGGGCAGCGCGCCGGCGACGGCCTCGCTGCTGTGCTCGTTCCCGAAACCGGGGGAGTAGACCAGCCCTTCGGCCGTCTTGCGCGCCCGCTCGATGTCCGTACCGCCGCTCATCGTCCGGCTCCCGCCACTTGGTCACTCGGCGTGCGATTCCTCTGTATGACCATAGGAATCGAAACCGGGTGCGTCAATGATCGGGCAGGATGGTGGCGTGCCCATACCGCCCCTCCGCCGCGCCCCCGTCCAGCGCCGCAGCGCCGAGCGCCTCGGCCGGATCCTCGACGCCTGCGCCGAACTCCTCGACGAGACCGGCTACGACGACCTGAGTACCCGTGCTGTCGCCGAGCGCGCCGGTGTGCCCATCGGCTCCGTCTACCGCTTCTTCTCCAACAAACGGGCCATGGCCGAGGCCCTGGCCCACCGCAATCTCGACCAGTACGCCGCGCGCGTCACCGAGCGGCTGGCGAAGTCCGGCGCGGGCGGCGGCGGCTGGCGGGAGGCCATGGATGTGGTGGTCGACGAGTACCTGGCGATGAAGCGCGGGGCGCCGGGCTTCGCGCTGGTCGAGTTCGGCATGCCGGTGCCCGTGACCGCCCCGCCCGAGCAGCCCAACCACCTGGTCGCGGACCGGCTGCGCGAGCTGCTCGGCGAGCGGCTGGGACTTGAGGAGTCGGGCGAGGCGGGGGAGCGGGTGCGGGTGGCGTTCCTGCTCGCCGTCGAGACGGCGGACGCGCTGCTGCGGCTGGCCTTCCGCGTCCATCCGGAGGGCGATCCGGTGATCGTGGCCGAGACCAAGGAGCTGCTGCGCTCGTATCTGGCGGGGGTGCTCGACTGAACGCTCGCGAGGCCGCTGTGCGCCTACAAGGCCGCTTTGCGCGTACAAGGCCGCTGTGCGCGGACGAGGCCGTGAGGGGCGGCGTCCGATATCCGGCCCCGCCGCGTGGCCCGGCCCTCCCCCACATGCATACCAATCGGTAGGGTGAGGAGCCGTCGCGTCACCGTTGCCGCCGCCGTCCCCAGGAGGGACCGATGAGCCGTACCGCTCTGCGCATCTGCCCGTTGTGCGAGGCCACCTGCGGGCTGACCCTGACCATTGAGGAGGGCCGGGTCACCAGGGCGCGCGGGGACGGTGCCGACGTCTTCAGCCGGGGCTTCATCTGCCCCAAGGGCGCGTCGTTCGGCCAGCTGGACGCGGACCCCGACCGGCTGCGCCGGCCGCTGGTGCGGCGCGGCGGGCGGCTGGAGCCGGCGGGCTGGGACGAGGCGTTCGCCGCGGTGGAGGCCGGGCTGCGGCCGCTGCTCGAGCGGTACGGGCCGCAGGCGGCGGCCGTGTTCCTGGGCAATCCGAACGTCCACACCATGGCCGGCGGGCTGTATCCGTCGCTGCTGCTCGGCGCGCTCGGCACCCGGAACGTCTTCACCGCCAGCACCCTCGACCAGATGCCCAAGCACGTCTCCAGCGGTCTGCTCTTCGGCGACGCCAACGCCATCCCGGTGCCCGACCTGGACCGCACCGACCACCTGCTGATCATCGGCGCCAACCCGCTGGACTCGAACGGCAGCCTGTGCACCGCCCCCGACTTCCCCGGGCGGCTCAAGGCGCTGCGGCGGCGCGGCGGGCGGCTCACCGTGGTCGACCCGCGCCGCACTCGTACGGCCGAGGCCGCCGACCGGCACCTGGCCGTCCGGCCCGGCACGGACGCGCTGCTGCTGTTCGCGGTGGTGCAGGTGCTGTTCGCCGAGGACCTGGTGGCACCGGAGCGGGTCGGCGAGCTGGTGACGGGCGTGGCGGAGGTGCGGCGGCTCGCCGCGGACTTCACGCCCGAGGTGGTGGCCGCGGCCTGCGAGGTGCCCGCCGAGGAGATCCGTACGCTCGCCCGCGAGCTCGCCGCCGCGCCGCGCGCCGTCGTCTACGGGCGGATCGGCTCGACCACCGTCGAGTTCGGCACGCTCACCAGCTGGCTGGTCGATGTGGTGAACGCCCTCACCGGCAACCTGGACCGGCCCGGCGGGGCCATGTTCCCGCTGTCGGCCACCGCCAGGGCGCCGCGCCCGCCGCGCCCCGGGAAGGGGTTCGCGCTCGGCCGCTGGCGCAGCAGGGTGAGCGGCTACCCCGAGGCGAAGGGCGAGCTGCCCGCGGCCGCGCTGGCCGAGGAGATCGAGACGCCGGGGGAGGGGCAGGTCAGGGCGCTGATCGTGATAGCGGGCAACCCCGTGCTCTCCGCGCCGGACGGCGACCGGCTGGACCGGGCGCTGGCCGGTCTCGACTTCATGGTGAGCGTGGACCCGTATCTGAACGAGACCTCGCGCCACGCGCACGTCGTCCTGCCCCCGCCCCCGCCCGCCCAGAGCCCCCACTTCGACTTCGCCTTCAACACTTTCGCCGTCCGCAACCAGGTCCGCTACAGCCGCCCCGCCGTCCCGCTGGACGCGGACCGGCTGAGCGAGTCCGAGATCCTGGCGCGGCTTGTGCTGTGCGCGGGCGGGCACGGCGGCGCCGACCCGGCGGCCGTGGACGCCATGGCGATCGACGCGGCCCTCGGCAAGGCCGTGGCCGACCCCGGGTCGCCGGTGTACGGACGGGACCGGGGTGAGCTCGCCGCCCATCTCACCGGGGTCGGCGGCGACGAGCGGCGGCTGGACATGATGCTGCGGCTGGGCCCGTACGGCGACGGCTTCGGCGCCGACCCCGACGGGCTGACCCTGGCCAAGGTGCTGGCCCACCCCCACGGCATCGACCTGGGGCCGCTGCGCCCCCGGCTGCCCGGCCTGCTCAGGACCCGCAGCGGCACCGTCGAGCTGTGCCCGGAGCCGATGGCCGCCGAGGTGGAGCGGCTGCGCCGGGCGCTGGGCGGCCGCACCGAGGGGCTGCTGCTGGTCGGCCGGCGCCATCTGCGCTCCAACAACAGCTGGATGCACAACCTCCCCGCGCTGGTCGGCGGCAGCAACCGCTGCACCCTGCAGCTGCACCCCGAGGACGCGGCCCGGCTGGGCGTGGCCGACGGCGGCCTGGTGCGGGTCAAGGGGGACGGCGGCGAGCTGGAGGCGCCGGTGGAGGTGACGGACGCGGTACGGACCGGGGTGGTCAGCCTTCCGCACGGCTGGGGGCACGACCGGCCCGGCACCCGGACCTCGGTCGCGGCGGCGCACGCCGGGGTGAACGTCAACCGGCTCAACGACGGCTCCCGCCTCGATCCGCTGTCCGGCACCGCGGTGCTCAACGGCTGCCCGGTACAGCTCACGGTGCTCACCCCTACGGGCTGACCTGGGGTTTTGCGCTTATTGCTCACGCGTCAAGACCTTGTTAACGGAAAGTTGCGGCACCTAACGTCACCTCGACCGCCAGTTCTGGGGGAGTTCAACGGTGAACGTGAGGTAGCCAAATATGCTGACAATCCTCGGATTCGTCATGATCGCCACCTTCTTGGTGTTGATCATGATGAAGAAGATGACCCCGATGGGCGCGCTGGTGCTCATCCCGGCGCTCTTCTGCGTCATCGTCGGGAAGGGGGCGCATCTGGGGGACTACGTCCTCAAGGGCGTCGGTGACCTCGCGCCCACCGCGGCCATGCTGATGTTCGCCATCATCTACTTCGGAGTGATGATCGACGTCGGCCTCTTCGACCCGATCGTCCGGGTCATCCTGCGGTTCTGCAAGGCCGACCCGATGCGGGTGGTCGTCGGCACCGCGGTGCTCGCCGCGATCGTCTCGCTCGACGGCGACGGCTCCACCACCTTCATGATCACCGTGTCGGCCATGGTGCCGCTGTACCGGCGGCTGAAGATGAGCCTGGTGATCATGACCGGTGTCGCCGCCATGGCCAACGGTGTGATGAACACGCTCCCCTGGGGCGGCCCCACCGCCCGCGCCGCCGCCGCGCTCAAGCTCGACGCCAGCGACATCTTCGTTCCGATGATCCCGGCCCTCGCCGTCGGCCTGCTCTTCGTCTTCGCCCTCGCCTACGGCCTCGGCCTGCGCGAGCGCAGGCGCCTGGGGACCCTGACCCTCGAGGACGTCACCGCCGACCCCGAGACGGTGCTGGTCGGCGCCGGTTCCGGCGCGGGCTCCAAGGGCGGGAAGGGCAAGAAGGCCAAGGTCACCGGCGGCGCGGGCGGCGGCACCGACGCCGAGGCGCCCCAGGCGCACGGGACGGCCGGGGCGGCCGAGGACGGCGACGAGGAGCACCAGGGGCTCGACCCCAACCGGGCCACCCTGCGCCCCAAGCTGTACTGGTTCAACGCGGCCCTCACCATCGCGCTGCTGACCATGATGATCCGCGAGGACCTGCCGATCCCGGTCCTGTTCCTGCTCGGCGCCGCCATCGCGCTCACCGTCAACTTCCCGCGCGTCGCCGACCAGAAGGCCCGTATCGCCGCCCACTCCGAGAACGTCGTCAACGTCTCCGGCATGGTCTTCGCCGCCGCCGTCTTCACCGGCGTGCTCACCGGCACCGGCATGGTCGAGCACATGGCCCGCTGGCTGGTCGACGGGATCCCGAACGGAATGGGCCCGCACATGGGCCTGGTCACCGGCGTCCTGTCCATCCCGCTGACCTACTTCATGTCCAACGACGGCTTCTACTTCGGCATCGTGCCGATCCTCGCCGAGGCCGGCGCCGCGCACGGCGTCGAGCCGGTCGAGATCGCCCGCGCCTCCCTGGTCGGACAGGCCCTGCACATGTCCAGCCCGCTGGTCCCCGCCGTCTACGTCCTGGTCGGCATGGCGAAGGTCGAATTCGGCGACCACACCCGCTTCGTGGTGAAGTGGGCCGCGCTCACCTCGCTGGTGGTGCTCGGCGCGGGTCTGCTGTTCGGCATCATCTGACACGTGGGTACCCGAGAGCCCGGTAGGGGCTGGCTGCTGCGCCTGGTCATCGCTTTCGCCTTCGCGCAGGGGGCGGTGAGCATGGCGCGGCCCGCCGTCTCCTACCGGGCTCTCGCGCTGGGCGCCGACGCCCGGGCGGTCGGCGTGATCGCGGGTGTCTACGCCCTGCTGCCGCTGTTCGCCGCCGTACCGCTGGGGAGGCGCACCGACCACGGGCGCTGCGCCCCGCTGCTGCCCATCGGGGTCGCGCTGATCGCGGCCGGCTGCGCGCTCAGCGGCCGGGCCGGGTCGCTGCTGGAGATGGCTGTCTGGAGCGGGGTGATGGGCCTGGGCCATCTGTCCTTCGTGATCGGCGCCCAGTCCCTGGTGGCCCGCCAGAGCGCTCCCGAGGACCAGGACCGCAACTTCGGCCACTTCACCATCGGCGCCTCCCTCGGCCAGCTCATCGGCCCCATCGCCGCCGGCCAGCTCGTGTCCGAGCACGCGGACGCCCTGGCCAGGACCAGCGCCTCCGCGCTCCTCGTATCCGCCGTCGTCGCGGCCTTCGCGGTCACGTCGCTGTGGCGCATCGAGCACCGCACCCCGGCGGCGGACGGCGCGCGGGCCGGGACACCGGACCGGTCACAGGGGGGCGGGGCGTCCGGCTGGGTCCCGGTGGTCGGCATCCTGCGCACCCGGGGCGTGGCCTCCGGCATCTTCATCAGCCTCGCCGTGCTCTCCGCGACCGACATCCTCACCGCCTACCTCCCCGTCGTCGGCGAACAGCGGTCCATCGCGCCCGCGGTCATCGGCCTGCTGCTGAGCGTGCGCGCCGCCGCCACCGTCGCCTGCCGGCTCGTCATGACCCCGATGATCCGGCTGATGGGCCGTACGGTCCTGATGGCCGTCAGCTGCCTGGCGGCCGGGCTGCTGTGCGCGGCGCTCGCCCTGCCGGTGCCCGCCTGGGTGCTCGGGATCCTGCTGGCCGCGCTCGGCTTCTGCCTGGGCGTCGGCCAGCCGCTGTCCATGACCACCGTCGTCCAGGCCGCCCCGGACGGGGCCCGCTCCACCGCCCTGGCCCTGCGGCTGACCGGCAACCGCCTCGGCCAGGTCGCCGCGCCGGCCTCCGCGGGCGTGCTGGCCGGGGTCGCGGGGACGGCTGCCCCGTTCGTGATGCTCGGCGTGCTGCTGCTCGCCTCCGCGGGCATCGCGATACGCCCCGCCGGGCGCGGCGCCCCACCACCCGCCCCGGCCGCGCTGTCGGAGGGTTCCGCACCCCGTACGGAGCCCTCGGCCGAGCCACGCGGCGCGGGCCCGCCCGGCTGAGCCGCCTGAGCCGCCCGAGTGAGGCTAAGCGCTTGCTCACCGACATGTAGGGTGTCCGCCATGAATGCGGAGGCGAAGAACACCGAGGGCACCCCCGAGGCGTGGCGCGACATCACCCCGGACGCCGCCCGGCGGCTGATGACCGCCGCGGTGCACGCCTTCGCCGAGCGCGGCTACCACGCCACCACCACCCGCGACATCGCGGGCCGCGCCGGTATGAGCCCCGCCGCGCTCTACATCCACTACAAGACCAAGGAAGAACTGCTCTACCAGATCAGCCGGGTCGGCCACCGCTTCGCCCTCGACATCCTCGAAGAGGCCCGGGACAGCGCCGGCACCCCCGCCGAACGGCTCGCCGACGCCGTGCGCTCCTTCGTCCGCTGGCACGCC
This sequence comes from Streptomyces sp. NPDC007917, assembly GCF_042959105.1. Taxonomy (NCBI): domain Bacteria; kingdom Bacillati; phylum Actinomycetota; class Actinomycetes; order Kitasatosporales; family Streptomycetaceae; genus Streptomyces; species Streptomyces sp. NPDC007917. The sequence continues at coordinate 287,431 of NZ_JBIBKK010000012.1, read as the reverse complement.
GAGCACCACACCACCGCCCGCGTGGTCCAGTACGAGATCGGCGCGCTCGCCGAGGACCACTACGCCGAGATCACCGCGATGCGACGGGCCTCGGACGGCGCGGTGCGCGCGATCGTCGAGGACGGTGTGAAGACGGGCGACTTCGACGTCGCCGACGTCCGCGGCACCTCCGTCGCCGTCCTGTCGCTGTGCATCGACGTCGCGCGCTGGTTCAACCCCCGCGGCCGCAGCACGCCCGACGAGGTCGGCGAGCTCTACGCCGGGCTGGCGCTGCGCATGGTGGGCGCGGCGGGCTAGGCCCTGGCATCAGGGCTCCCCTGGAGTCAGCCGGCCGCCGCGCGCAGCAGGTCGGCGATCACCTGGAGGACAGCCTTCGGGACGGGGCAGCCGAACCAGCGAACAAGTCCAGTTGCCCGGCCGTCGCCGTCTGCTACGAAGAAGCCGGGAGGAACGCAAAGCCGTCTTCTGGGCAGGACGTCAATGGCGGCGAGCAGTCAGTAGCCAAGCCACGTCGACGAAGGCGATCGCACCCCAAACCCAGCAGACGACCGTCGCGCCGGTCGGCGCCAATGCTGTAGCGAGGGTGCCCAGACTGATCGTGCCCAGCACCACCCCTGCGCTGCGCCTGGTCGCCAGTGCGGTACGGAGGGGACCCGGCTCGGCCAGGCGGTCCGCCAGATACGCGTCGAATGCTTCGGCGACCTGGTCGTCGATGTCGTCGCGCATCCGGGCATTCAGTGAGTCAGGCACGGGTGGCCCCCTCCGACCCGATAGACGTCCAAGCGGTAGCCGCCACCTGCGGTATGTCTGCAGTCGCGAGCGCCGTCTTGGTCATTTCCTTCTGCATCTCGCCCCCGAGTGTTCGACCCATCCGTGGGTCGTCATGCCTTCCACCGTAGCCTCTGCAGAGATTTTCTGCAAAAAATCTCTGCAATCACTGCAGAGACTCTCTGCAGTAGGGTGGCCACATGGCTGAGCGTCCCGAGACACGAGTCCTTACCGGCCCGGACCTCAAGGCATTCTCCAAGGCGCTGTCCAACCCGGTGCGCCGCGACATTCTGAGCTACCTCGGCGAGCACGGTGAAGCGAACTCCACCAGCGTCGCCAAGGCGCTTGGCGAGAGCACCGGCACGACCAGTTACCACCTGCGCAAGCTCGCCGATCTCAAGCTGATCGCCGAGATCGAGGAGCGGTCCACGGGTCGGGAGCGCTGGTGGAAATCGCTCATGACGGACATCTTCACGCCGCCGGGGCTGGCGATGGCGGCCGACGAGCGCGAGGCCGCGCTGAAGATCGGCGCGCTCAAGATGACGCAGGACCTCAACCTGGTCGTCAAGGCCTACGCCGGCTATGACGCTTCAGCGGGGTGGCATCAGATCTACCGCTCCGGCCTGTGGATGACAAAGGATCAGGTGGCGGCGTTCGCCGAGGAGTACAAGACCTTGCTGCACAAGTACGTGACGGAGCCAGGTGATCGGCCCCCCGGCTCTCGCCGCATGGCCGTACGCATGGTCATGCTGCCTGACGAGGGTTCTGGTTTCGCCCTGCCTGCGGAGGCGGACGGGCGTCAAGAGGGCGCTTGAGCTAGGTTGATCGCCCCTTATGTCCGAAGAGCCGTGCAGCAACCGTCGGCTGCGCGGTGCAATTCCGGTTCGACTCCTCGCCTTATGCGTGCTGGATGCAATGCCAGTGACTTTGTGGTGAGTTTGGGACACCGACACGCCGACGCCACGGCGTGTCGGTGTCCCAAACTCACCACAAACCCAGGCGTCGCACGCGATTGGTTCCCCCGAGTCGGACGACGGGGGCTTTTCCGGGCCTACGCCGCGCGGCGCGCGGTGGCGAGCCGGAGCGCGGCTCCCAGCCGTACACCGCCCGGGGACCCGTACGGCTCCAGCGCCTCGGCGAGTACCTGCCGGGCGCGCTCGCGGGCCGGGTGGTCGGCCGAGGCCAGCGCGGTGCGCAGCGCGCCCGTGCCGGTCATGAACTCCACCGCGTCCAGGGGCGTGTCCCCGCCCCCAGCGACACCTCCACCGCCTCCTTCGCGACCCCCGTGAAGCCCGCCCCGGCCAGCAGCGCACGCACGCGGGCGGGGTCGCTCAGCGTACGAGGGCGACGCTCCGCCTTGCGGTGTACCGCACCAGACGCCGCTCGCGGCCGGACGCCCCCCTTTGACGACAGACCCTAGGTACAGCAATCAGAGGTAGTAGCGGGCCACGGACTCCGCTACGCACACCGGCTTCTGTCCGCCCTCGCGCTCCACGGTCACCACCAGCGTCACCTGCACACCGCCGTCGGCCACCTCGGTCACCTCCGCCAGCCGCCCCGTGGCGCGCAGCCGCGAGTCGACCGGGACGGGGGAGGGGAAACGGACCTTGTTCACGCCGTAGTTGATCCCCATGCGCACGCCCTCGACCGACAGCAGCTGCGGGGTGAACGAGGGCAGCAGGGAGAGCGTCAGATAGCCGTGGGCGATCGTGGTGCCGAAGGGGCCCGCAGCCGCCTTCTCCGGGTCCACATGGATCCACTGATGGTCGCCGGTCGCCTCGGCGAACAGGTCGATCCGCTTCTGGTCGATCACCAGCCAGTCGCTGGGGCCGAGGTCTTCCCCGACCGCCGAACGCAGCTCTTCGGGCGAGGTGAAGATCCTTGGCTCTGCCATGTCACGGCCTCCCTGGCATTCGACCACTGTCCGACCACTAAGCGACTGCTCAGCATGGTCGGGCGGGCGCCACCTGTCAACGAGCCACGGCCATGGCGCCCGACGCGAAGGAGCCACGGCCGTGGCGCCCGACGCGGCGGCGCGCCCGCCGGTTTCCGACGGGCGCGCCCCGGGGCTTGGTCATGGCTCCCTCATACGGTGGCGTACCGCCTGTGGGGCCGGGCGGACGCGGTGGCTGAGGTGGATGCGGCGGAGTGGCCGGACTTGGGGGCGCGGCCGGACCTGGTGTGCCGGGCGGCGGCCAGCGCCTCGGGGGTGAGGACCGGGGCGGGGACGACGATGCCGCAGGTGCCGCAGACCGGACCCTCCCACGGGTGGCGGCCCAGGTTGTCCTGCCAGGTCAGCCGGTCCTGTGTGCAGACCGGGCAGGTCGACACCGGCCCCGACTCCATCGCGAGGATCAGCCGGCGCAGTACGTCCGCCAGCCGGCCGTCGGGGTGGGCCGACGGGCTCTCGCAGCGGATGATGTCGCATCCGCCCCAGGTGTGCAGATGCCAGTCGTCCATGGCGCTCGGCTGGCGGATGCCGTGGTGCTTCTCCTGCCGGCGCCGGGCGGCGAAGTCCGCTTCGTACCCGAGCCACAGGGTGCGCGCCTCCTCCAGCTCCTCCAGCGCCGTGATCAGTCGTGCCGGTTCGGGGTGACGGTCCTCCAGGGCGATCCCCGCCCGGGAGCACAGATGGTGCCACGTCGCTCGATGCCCGTACGGCGCGAACCGTTCGAGGCATTTGCGCAGCGAGGTGCGGCGCGCGGTGATGTGCCTGCGTGGGTTGCGGACGTCTCGTGCGAGTGCTCTGAAACCGGCCATCTCTTTCCACCTCCGCGAGTGCGGACCCGACTCGTTGTCGAATGGACGTAACGGAGCGCGATCCGGATCCATCCGATTCCGGAAATCCCCAAGGAAGTTGGATTTCCAGGAAAGGTGACGGCTGCTCATCTTCCGGGCCGGTCATACCGCCGGTAACCTCCCGTCCCAACGGCACCCGGGAGGAGCGTACATGCGACGACGAACCGGCAAGCTCACCTGTACCGCGATCGCCACCACGGCCGTGCTGGCCCTCGGCGCCGCGCTCGCGGGGCCGCTCCCGCAGCGGGCGCAGGCGGCGCCGGCCGCCGCGGCCGTCACCGACTACTGCCAGGGCCAGTGCTCGGACATCCTGCCACCCGGCCAGAACGGCAACGCCACGCTCGCCGAGATCCTCGCCAACAAGGCGTTCGGCACCCACCCCGAGCACAGCACCGACCAGCTCGGCCCGTACAACAACCTGGTCGCCGGGTATCCGACGCTCACCGACGACAAGCTGACCGACTTCTTCAACGACTCCTCGTTCGGGGTGCCCGCCGACCAGGTGGCCAAGGTGGACAAGCCCCGCGACGATGTGACGATCACGCGCGACAAGAAGACCGGGGTGCCCCACATCCAGGGCACCACCCGCGAGGGCACCGAGTTCGGGGCCGGGTACGCCGCCGCCCAGGACCGGCTGTGGCTGATGGACCTCTTCCGGCACGTGGGCCGCGGCGAGCTGACCTCGTTCGCCGGCGGCGCCGAGGCCAACCAGGGCCTGGAGCAGAGCTTCTTCAGCCAGGCGCCGTACAAGGAAGAGGACTACCAGGCCCAGATCGACTACATCCTCGCCACCCAGGGCGAGCGCGGCAGACAGGCGCTGGCCGACGCGCAGGCGTACGTGGACGGTATCAACGCCTACCGCAAACAGGCCAAGGACGGCCGCTATTTCCCCGGCGAGTACGTCCTCACCGGCCACATCGACGCGATCACCAACGCGGGTGAGATCGAGCCGTTCAAGCTCACCGATCTGATCGCCCTCGCCTCCGTCGTCGGCGCCCTGTTCGGCAACGGCGGCGGGGGCGAGGTGGAGTCGGCGCTGTCGCTGCTCGCCGCCCAGCAGAAGTACGGCCTGGCCGAGGGCACCAAGGTGTGGGAGTCCTTCCGCGAGCGCGACGACCCCGAGGCCGCGCTGACCGTGCACGACGGCACCAGCTTCCCGTACGCGGGCAAACCGGCGAACGCCAAGGGCACCGCCCTGCCCGACCCCGGCTCGCTCACCCCCGAGCAGCTGGTCTACGACAAGACAGGCAGTGCCAAGACCGGCGCGACGGCGACGGTCAAGGCCCCGAAGAAGCTGGAGCCCCTGCGCGGCATCCACGACGACGGCGTGCTGCCCCGCGATCTGTTCAGCCGCAAGCACGGCATGTCCAACGCGCTCCTGGTCTCCGGCAAGAACACCGCCAGTGGACACCCCGTCGCCGTCTTCGGCCCGCAGACCGGCTACTTCGCCCCGCAGCTGCTGATGCTCCAGGAGCTCCAGGGCCCGGGCATCAGCGCCCGGGGCGCCTCCTTCGCGGGCGTGGGGATGTACGTACAGCTGGGCCGCGGCCAGGACTACGCCTGGAGCGCCACCACCTCCGCCCAGGACGTCACCGACACCTTCGCCGTCGAGCTGTGCGCGCCGGACGGCGGAGCCCCGACGAAGGACTCGACGTACTACCGCTACCACGGCTCCTGCCTGCCGATGGAGAAGATCGAGCGCCGCAACGCCTGGAAGCCGACCCTCGCCGACTCCACCGCCGAGGGCTCGTACCGCATGCAGGTCTACCGCACCAAGTACGGCCTGGTGACCCACCGCGCGACGGTCGACGGCAAACCCGTCGCCTACGCCCTGCTGCGCGCCAGCTACCGCCACGAGGCCGACTCGATCGTCGGCTTCCAGATGCTCAACGACCCCGGTTATGTGAAGGACGCCAAGTCCTTCCAGAGCGCCGCGCAGCACATCAACTACACCTTCAACTGGTTCTACGCCGACTCCCGGCAGACCGCCTACTACAACAGCGGGCTGAACCTGGTCCGGGCGGCGGACGTGGACCCCTCGCTTCCGATCAAGGGCGAGGCGGCCTACGAATGGCGGGACTTCGACCCGACGGTCAACACCGCCGCGTACGCCCCGCCCGCCCAGCACCCCCAGTCCATCGACCAGGACTACTACACCAGCTGGAACAACCGGCAGGCCAAGGGCTACACCGCGGCAGGCTTCGGCAACGGCTCGGTGCACCGCGGCAACCTCCTCGACGACCGGGTGCGCGCCCTGGTGAAGAAGGGCGGAGTGACCCGCGCCGCGCTCACCCGCGCCATGGCCGAGGCGGCCGTCACCGATCTGCGCGGCGAGGACGTGCTGCCGGAGCTGCTGAAGGTCCTGCGCAGCGCGCCGGTCACCGATCCGCAGACGGCCAAGGCCGTACAGCAGCTGGAGTCCTGGCAGGCGGCGGGCGCCCAGCGCCGCGAGACATCCGCCGGTTCGCACACCTATGGGCACGCCGACGCCGTACGGATCATGGACGCGTGGTGGCCGCTTCTGGTGGAGGCCGAGTTCAAACCTCAGCTGGGCGCCGATCTGTACGATGCGCTGCGCGCCAATCTGACCGTCGACGAGGCCCCCTCGGCCGGTCACGGACCCACCGGCTCACACGCCGGGTCCTCCTTCCAGTACGGCTGGTGGTCCTATGTCGACAAGGACCTGCGCGCGGTCCTCGGGGAGGACGTCCAGGGTCCGCTCGCCAAGAAGTACTGCGGCGCCGGCGATCTGACCGCGTGCCGTGACGCCCTCCTGACCAGTCTGAAGCAGGCCGCGGCCAAGCCCGCCACGGAGGTCTACCCCGGCGACGCCAACTGCTCGGCGGGCGACCAGTGGTGCGCCGACTCGATCATCCAGCGCCCGCTGGGCGGCATCACCCACGACAAGGCGCACTGGCAGAACCGGCCGACGTTCCAGCAGGTGGTGGAGTTCCCCGCGCACCGCTGACGGCCTCGCACCCCTCCTCGCGCCGCGGCGGGCCGACCCCCGGCCCGCCGCGGCACCGGCGCGCCGGGCACGCCCGGTCCGCGCCGCCTCTCGTGCCCGCCTGTCCGCCGCCGACGGCGACGGCGACGGGAAATGCTGAATCCCCCCGCGGAATGCGGTCCTTGGAATTCCCGAATACAAATCCCAAGAAAAGCAACGCTGTTCTCCGGATCAGTTTGCCGGAGCCCACTGGACTATGCTGCGAGCCGGAATTCGTCATCTCCACGCGGAAGGCCGGCATGCCCTTAAACTCCCGCTGGCAGTACCCCACGGCACTGCTGGACACCACGATGGACCAGCTCCGCACGCTGCTCGCGGTCCACGAGGCGGGTACCGCACTGGGCGCGGCCCGGCTGCTGGGGCGGGAGCAGTCCAGCGTCCAGAAACAACTCGACACCATGAACCGGAACTTCGGCGCGCTGTGCGGTGAGCCGCTGGTACTCAAGCGGGGCCGCAGCCGGAACGTGCTCTTCACCCCCACGGGCGAGGCCCTGGCCGAACTCGCGCGCGGCACGCTGAAGGACTGGCTGGAGTCGGTGCACGGCTGCCGCCGCCGGCTCGGCAGCCGGCTGAACGTGGGCTCCACCCGCTACACCCTCGGCTTTCTGCTGGGCGCCGTGGAACTGGTCACCGAGGACTTCGAGCGCCGTGGCGTGGAGCTCAAGGTCGAGCATGTGCGCACCCGTGATCTGCTGGACCGGCTCGGCTCCAAGGAGCTCGACCTGGTCTGCGGCTCCGTGCTGACCACCGGGGACGGGGACAGCCGGCTGGACGGATTCGAGGTGATGGAGTGGCGGCGCAGCGGGCTTTCCCTGGTGACCAACCTCTCCGAGGACGAGCTGCCCGGCCCCGGGCTCTCGGTCCGCGAACTCCCCGGGCTGCCCCTCGCGGTCTCCGCGGACGGTCTGATACCCGGCTTTCTGCGCGGCTGGTTCGGCGCCCGCTACCGCCAGGAGCTGCATATCGCGGCCGAGATCGACACCGTGCAGTACGGCCTGGAACTGCTCTCCTCGGGCGTGCTGCGGGGCTGTGTGCTGGTGACCCAGGGCATCGGCGAAGCGGTCGCCGACGGGCGGCTGCAGAGCGGCGCGGGGCTGCGGACGCTCCAGCTGGCGGATGACCTCGGGCCGGATCTGGCGGTGCTGGTCGGGGTGTTCGTACGCGGTGGGGAGCGCGCCGCGTGGGACGGCGCCCATCCGCTCAACGTCCTGTGGGACGCCCTGGCCGGCGAGAACGCCCGCTGGCGGAGCGTGATGCGGAAGCCGGGCGATGCCGGCGTTGCCGGCGGGGGCTCGGGGAGCGGGGGCTCGGGCGGCGGGGTGAGCGGCGGCGACCGCTAGGCCCCGTCGGGCCCCTTCCGTTTACACATACCGACTGGTTAGTCTGCCGGGCAGCTGAGCGACGCGGGTGAGCGACGCAGCAGACCCCCGGCCGAAGGAGCATGCGTGGATACCGTGCGTGGAGGCGCCGTGCGTGGAGCGCGAACCGTGGTCACCGGGGCGGGAGGCGGTATCGGCGCCGCCCTGGCCCGCCGCTTCGCCGCCGAGGGCGCCCGCGTCGTGGTCAACGACCTCGACGCCGACAAGGCGAAGGCCGTCGCCGACGAGATCGGCGCGGTGGCCGTTCCGGGCGACGCCTCACGCGTGGTCCCCGAGGCGCGGGCGGCGCTCGGCGGGGGCATCGACATCTACTGCGCCAACGCCGGCCTCGCCCCCGTCGGCGGCGCCGAGGCCGATGAGCGGCTGTGGGCGGACGCATGGGACGTCAACGTCATGGCGCACGTCCGGGCGGCCCGCGAGCTGCTGCCCGACTGGCTGGAGCGCGGCAGCGGCCGCTTCGTCGCCACCGTCTCCGCGGCCGGCCTGCTGACCATGGTCGGCTCGGCCCCCTACAGCGTGTCCAAGCACGCCGCGCTCGCCTTCGCCGAATGGCTGTCGACCACCTACCGCCACCGCGGCATCAGCGTCCACGCGATCTGCCCGCAGGGCGTCCGCACCGACATGCTGCGCGCCGCCGGGGCCACCGGCGACCTCGTCCTCGCGCCCACCGCGATCGAGCCGGAGCAGGTCGCGGACGCGCTCCTCGAGGGGATCGCGCGGGAGCGCTTCCTGATCCTCCCGCACCCCGAGGTCGCCGAGTACTACGCGGCCCGCGCCACCGACACCGACCAATGGCTCACCCACATGAACCACATCCAGCGCAAGGTCGAAGAGGCCACCGGCTGATCCGTGCCACCGGCTGATCCGTACGACCGGCTGATCCGTACGGACGCCCCGCACCCCCATCCCCCGAGCAGACAGGGCCGCCCCCATGACCTCGTACCAGGACCAGCCATGGCTCGCTCAGCTCACCGAAACCCAGCGCCGACCGGTCCGGCCGCGGCCGAGCGTGCTGCACGCCTTCCGGGACGCCGTGCGGACCAGGCCCGACCGGACCGCGCTCGCCTACTTCGACGGGCGGCTGACCTACCGCGAGGTGGACGAGCTCTCCGACGGCGTCGCGGGCCATCTCGCCGCGCGGGGCTTCGGGCCGGGCGACCGGCTCGCGATCATGCTGCAGAACACCCCGCACTTCGTGCTCGCCCTGCTCGGCGCGTGGAAGGCGGGCGGCGCGGTGGTGCCGGTCAACCCCATGTACAAGGCGGGCGAGCTGGGCCACATGCTGGCCGACGCCGAGGTGAGCGCCCTGGTGTGCTCGGGCCACGCCTGGGAGGAGTACGCGCGCGCCACGGCCGCCGCCGCCTCCGTACGCATCGCGCTCACCGCCGACGCGTACGACTTCCAGACCCGCGACGACGCCCGTGTGCTCACCCACGGGCGGGCCCCCGCCCCCGAGGACACCGACGACCTGCTCACGGCGGCCCGCGGCGGCGCCGCGCCGCCCGAGGTGCCGGAGCCCGGCCCCGACGACATCGCGCTGATCAGCTACACCTCGGGGACCAGCGGCACCCCCAAGGGCGCCATGAACACCCACGGCAACCTCTCCTACAACGCCGAGCGGCAGCATGTCGGCCACGAGATGCCCGACGGCTCCACGATCTTCGTGCTCGCCCCCCTGTTCCACATCACCGGCATGGTCTGTGAGCTGTGCGCCTCCTTCGCGGACGGCGGAACCCTCGCCATGGCCTACCGCTTCGAGCCGGGCGTCGTCCTCGACGCCTTCGTCGAGTACCGCCCCGCCTACACCGTCGGCCCGTCCACCGCGTTCATGGCGCTGATGGCCCAGCCGAACGTGACCCGCGACCACTTCGCGTCCTTCCGGCTCATCTCCTCGGGCGGGGCCCCGCTGCCGCCCGCGCTGGTCGAGCGGTTCGAGGCGGGCTCCGGCCTCTACCTCAAGAACGGCTACGGCCTGACCGAGTGCACCGCCCCCTGCGCCAGCGTGCCGCCCGGCAAACGCGCCCCCGTCGACCCGGTCTCGGGCACCCTGGCGGTCGGCCTGCCAGGCCCGGACTCCGTGGTGCGCATCGTCGACGACGAGGGCCGGGACGTGCCGTTCGGCGAGCCGGGCGAGATCGCGGTGCGCGGCCCCATGGTGGTGCCCGGCTACTGGCGGCAGCCGGAGGCGAGCGCGGCCGTCCTGCCCGACGGGGAACTGCGCACCGGGGACATCGGTTTCATGGACCCGGACGGCTGGCTGTACGTCATCGACCGCAAGAAGGACATGATCAACGCCGCGGGCTTCAAGGTGTGGCCGCGCGAGGTCGAGGACGTGCTGTACACCCACCCCGCGGTGCGCGAGGCGGCCGTCGTCGGCGTCCCCGACCCGTACCGCGGCGAGACGGTCAAGGCGTACGTCAGCCTGCGGCCGGGCGCCGAGGTGGCGCCGGAGGAGCTGACCTCGTACTGCGCGGAGCGGCTGGCGGCGTACAAGTATCCGCGCCGGATGGAGATCCTGCCCGAGCTGCCCAAGACGGCCAGTGGCAAGATCCTCCGTCGGGAGCTGCGTGAGGCGCGGACCCCCCGGGAGTAGCGGCCCGGCACGAACGAGAGGCAGGTGGCGACCAGATGGCCAGGATGAGCCACGACGACAGGGGCGGGGAGAAACCGGTGCCGCAGCGCTTGCTGGCCGCGGCCACCCGCCTCTTCGCCGAGCGCGGCTACGACCGGACCTCCGTACAGGAGATCGTCGAGGCGGCCGGCGTCACCAAGGGCGCCCTCTACCACTACTTCGGCTCCAAGGACGATCTGCTGCACGAGATCTACGGGCGGGTGCTGCGGCTGCAGCAGGAGCGCCTGGACGCCTTCGCGGACGCGGACGCGCCCGTCGAGCAGCGGCTGCGCGACGCGGCGGCCGACGTCGTGGTCACCACCATCGACAACCTCGACGACGCGACGATCTTCTTCCGGTCCATGCACCATCTGAGCCCGGAGAAGCACAAGCAGGTACGGGCGGAGCGGCGGCGCTACCACGAGCGGTTCCGCGCCCTGGTGGAGGAGGGCCAGCGGGCGGGGGTGTTCAGCTCGAAGACCCCGGCCGACCTGGTGGTGGACTACCACTTCGGATCGGTCCACCACCTGGGCACCTGGTACCGCCCCGACGGCCCGCTCACCCCCCAGCAGGTCGCCGACCACCTCGCCGACCTGCTGCTGCGCGCCCTGCGGCCATGACCCGGACCGCGGCTACAGGTACTTCTTCAGCTCCCGCCGCGCCAGCGACCGCTGGTGCACCTCGTCCGGCCCGTCCGCGAGCCGCAGCGTCCGCGCCGCGGCCCACAGCTCGGCCAGCGGGAAGTCCTGGCTGACCCCGCCCGCGCCGTGCAGCTGCACCGCCTGGTCCAGGATGTCGACGACCGTGCGGGGGGTGGCGATCTTGATGGCCTGGATCTCGGTGTGCGCCGCCCGGTTGCCGGCGGTGTCCATCAGCCAGGCCGTCTTGAGGACCAGCAGCCGCAGCTGCTCGACGGCCACCCGCGCGTCCGCGATCCACGCGTGGACCTGGCCCTGCCGGGCGAGCGGCTTGCCGAAGGCCGTACGGGACACCGCCCGGCGGCACATCAGCTCGATCGCGCGCTCGGCCATGCCGATCAGCCGCATGCAGTGGTGGATACGGCCGGGGCCCAGCCGGGCCTGGGCGATGGCGAAGCCGCCGCCCTCCTCCCCGATCAGGTGGGCGGCCGGGACCCGCACGCCGTGGAAGACCACCTCGGCGTGGCCGCCGTGGTAGTGGTCCTCGTAGCCGTAGACCCGCATCGCCCGGCGCACCTCGACGCCCTCGGTCTCGCGGGGCACCAGCACCATCGACTGCTGACGGCGGATGTCGGTGCCGTCGGGACCATCAGGGGCAGTCTTGCCCATCACGATGAAGATCTTGCAGTCCGGGTTCATCGCCCCGGAGATGTACCACTTGCGGCCGGTGATGACGTAGTCGTCGCCGTCCCGCTCGATCCGGGTCTCGATGTTGGTCGCGTCGGACGAGGCGACCTCGGGCTCGGTCATCGCGAACGCCGACCGTATCTCGCCCGCGAGCAGCGGCTCCAGCCACTGCTCGCGCTGCTCCTCGGTGCCGAACTGGGCCAGCACCTCCATGTTCCCGGTGTCGGGGGCGGCGCAGTTCAGGGCCGTGGGGGCCAGCTGGGGGCTGTGGCCGGTGATCTCGGCGAGCGGCGCGTACTGCAGATTGGTCAGCCCCGCCCCGTACTCGACGTCGGGCAGGAAGAGGTTCCACAGGCCCTGCTTGCGCGCCTCCGCCTTGAGCTCCTCGACGACGGGCGGGGTCAGCCAGGGGGAGTCCAGCCGGGCGCGCTGCTCCTCGGCCACCGCCTCGGCCGGGTGGACATGGTCCGCCATGAAGGCGAGCAGCTTGGCCCGCAGCTCCTCGGTGCGGGCGTCGAATGCGAAGTCCATGGCTGTCTCAGCCCTTCCGTAGCGTGGTGAGGCCGCTCTCGACGAACACCGGGACGACTTCGCCGATGCGGTCGAAGCCGGCGCCGACGGTCTGGCCGAGGGTGAACCGGTAGTGGATGCCTTCGAGAATCACGGCGAGCTTGAAGTAGGCGAACGCCGTGTACCAGGCGACGCCGCCGACATCGCGGCCCGAGCCGGCCGCGTAGCGCTCGATCAGCTCGCTGGGCGCGGGATGGCCGGGCGCGCCGCTCGTCGTGGTGATCGGCGAGTCCGCCGTCTCCTCCTGCTCGCTGTACATCACCAGCAGGCCCAGGTCGGTCAGCGGATCGCCGAGGGTGGACATCTCCCAGTCGAGAATCGCCTTGATCCGGTCATCGGCGCCCACCAGTACGTTGTCCAGCCGGTAGTCGCCGTGGACCACGGCGGAGGCTCCAGAAGGGGCGGCGAGGGGCAGGGCCTTGCCCAGCGCCTCGTGCAGCTCGTCGATCCCGGGCAGCTCACGGTTGCGGGAGGCGGCCAGCTGCTTGCCCCAGCGGCGCAGCTGCCGCTCCAGGAACCCGTCCGGGCGCCCGAAGTCGGCGAGACCGACGGCGGCCGGGTCGACGGCGTGCAGCTCGACCAGGGTGTCCACCAGGCCGAGGACGACGCGGCGGGTGCGCTCCGGGCCGAGGGGGGTGAGCTGTTCGGCCGTGCGGTACGGCGTGCCCTCGACGAACTCCATGACGTAGAAGGGCGATCCGAGGACCGACTCGTCCTCGCACAGCAGCACCGGCTCCGGCACTGGCACGCTGGTCGGGTGCAGCGCGCCGATCACCCGGTGCTCGCGCCGCATGTCATGGGCCGTGGCGAGCACATGGCCCAGCGGCGGGCGGCGCACGACCCAGCGGGCGGCGCCGTCGTCGACCGTGTAGGTGAGGTTCGACCGGCCGCCCTCGATCAGCTCGGCGCGCAGCGGCCCGCGCACCAGCCCCGGGCGCTCGCGGTCCAGGTGGGCGCGGAGCCGTTCGAGGTCGAGTCCTGGCGGATTGCCTGCGGTCATCGGGTCTCTTCCTCCGTTGGGGTGCTGCGGGCGAGCGGACGGGCGGGCGGACGCGGGGCGGGTGCACGGACGGTCCCGCATCATGATGCCGACCAGTCGGTATGGAGTCCAGTGCTGGGCCGTTCGAGGTACGCGGCCGTGTCGTTGGCCCCGTCGCACGACGCCGCTCGGCAGGCTGCGGGCGAACGCGCCGACGGCGTGCATGTCAGAAAGGCAGGTCTGATGACGAGAATGATCCGAGCCGTGGTTCTGGGCGCTTCCGTTGCCGCCGCCATGGCCATCGGCGGGGTCCACGCGGCCCAGGCGCAGCAGTCGACGACGCACGGAGACCCCTATGGCGACGAATACGGGGTAGCCGTGCAGAAGAGCGACTGCGACAGCAGGGGCGGCGGGGGCGATCAGGCCATCCCCGTCGGACGCAGCGTCGTCGCCAAGAGCGGCAGCTCCACCTGCCGCAACATCAGCGTGGGCTAGCCCGCCCGGTTTGCGCCGGGTCGGCGGGCGCGGGAGCGTCGAAGACGGGAGCGCAGGCCCCCGCCGCGCCCGCCGTCCGGCCCGCATACCGTGCAGGAACGCAAGGAGCGCCCCATGAAGGCCATCACCTACCGCCGCTACGGCGGCCCCGAGGTCCTGGAGTACGGGGAGGTCCGCGAGCCCAAGGTCGGCCCGGACTCCGTCCTGGTCAAGGTCAGGGCCGCGGCCGTCAACCCGGTCGACTGGAAGGCGCGGGCGGGCTATCTGGACCCCGTCCTGGAGGCCGTCTTCCCGGTCATCCCGGGCTGGGACGTCGCGGGCGTCGTCGAGCGGACCGGCCCGGCGGTGACCGATTTCGCGGCGGGCGACGAGGTGATCGGATACGTGCGCGAGGACTTCCTGTCCCGGGGCACCTTCGCCGAATACGTCGCCGCGCCCCTGCGCACCCTCGCCCGCAAGCCGCGGAACCTCACGTTCACGCAGGCCGCGGGCATTCCGCTGGCGGGCCTCACGGCGTACCAGACGCTGGTCAAGGCGTTGAAGGTGGCCGAGGGCGACACCGTTTTGGTGCACGCCGCCGCGGGCGGCGTCGGTTCCATGGCCGTCCAGCTGGCCAGGCACCTCGGCGCCCGGGTCATCGGCACCGCCAGCGAGCGCAACCACGAATACCTGCGCTCGCTGGGCGCCGAGCCGATCACCTATGGAGAAGGGCTCCGCGATCGGGTGCGGACGCTGGCCCCCGGCGGGGTGCACGCCGTCTTCGACACGGTCGGCGGCGACGCGCTCACCGAGTCCGTTCCGCTGCTGGCCCCGGGCGGGCGGCTGGCCTCCATCGCCGACCAGGCGGTCCTCGCCCTCAACGGCCGCTATGTCTTCGTCCGGCCCGATCCGGACGATCTGCAGGACCTCACCGACATCGCCGAGCGCGGCGCCCTCGGCGTGGAGGTCTCGTCCGTCTTCCCCCTGGAGAAGACCGCCGACGCGCACCGCCTCAACGAGGAGGGCCACACTCGCGGCAAGATCGTCGTCACGGTCGGCTAGGTCCTGTCCGGGCGATCTTCGTGGATCAGGCCGCGGCGTCTGGTGCCGTGCATCGCAAGGCGGAAGGTCGTCCTCGTACCGGGTCGTACTCGGACGATCCCGACAACGCAGCGAGGCGCGGTGCCAGGCGTCGCGGGCCCGCGAAGATCGCCCGGACAGGGCCTAGCGGCGAGGTCAGCGCGCGTCTTGCCGGGACGGCGCGTCACCGGGTCAGCGCGGCGCCGAAGGCCGCGAGCGCCAGGGTGCAGCCTGCCGCCGCCGCGGCCGCCCGCGGGGACAGTGCGGGCGGACGCGGCGCGGACACCGCCCGGATGCGGCGGCCCGCCACACCCAGGAAGCCGAGCCAGGCCAGTGCGGCCAGGGCCGCGCAGAGCAGGGAGACCGGCCCGGTCCCGTTGTGCAGGGCCTGCCGGGCGGCCAGCGACGCGGCGACGGCACAGGCCAGCGTCGTACGCCGCCAGGCCAGCCGCGTCCGCTCCGGCTGCAGCCCGGGATCGCGCGACACGGAACCCTCGGACGCCGGGTCGGGGGACCGGGGATTGGGCGACTCGGGACCGCGTGACGGGGGATCGCGTCGCTCCGGGCCCTGCGGCCCCGTGGGCGAGTCGGGCCCGGCCATCGGCTCAGCCGCCCCAGCGGAACGCGACGAGGCCCACCATCACCAGGGCGATCACCCCGACGGCCAGCCCCAGCACGACCGGGAAGCGGGAGACCGGCAGGTCCTCGCCGCGCCGCATCGCCCGCTCACAGCGGATCCAGTGGTTGAGCGCCCGCACCGCGCACACCGCGCCCCCCGCCAGCAGCGTGAGCGCGGCCGCGAGCCGCAGTGTCGTGTCCGTGTCCGGCAGGAACTGATCGACCGCGAAGCCCCCGCCCACCAGCGCCATCGCGGTGCGCAGCCAGGCCAGGAAGGTGCGTTCGTTGGCGAGGGAGAAGCGGTAGTCGGGGGTCTCCCCCTCGGTGCGCAACCGCTCGGGCGCGAACCACAGCCGCACATCCGCGACGGCGGAGGCGAGCCTGCCCCGGGCCGGCGTGCGGTTGGCGTCGATCATGGGACAAGCCTACTAGGGCTCGTCCGGACCCTCCGGACCCTCCGGAGCCCGGCCCTGGCGGCGCCACTCCAGCAGCCGCCGATAGGCCTCCAGCCCGTCCGGCACCCACGCCCACTCCGCCAGCCGCCGCCCCAGCTCCTCCTCGCTCAGGAAGGTGTGCCAGGCGATCTCCTCGGCCTGCGGGGCGACCGGCAGCTCGCAGCGGACCTCGTAGATCCTCGACCACCAGGTGTGCTCGGGCGTGTCGTAGAGGAAGGAGAACAGCGGCGTCGGCGCGGGCAGCCCGGACACCCCCAGCTCCTCCTCGGCCTCGCGCAGCGCCGCCGTGTCGTACGACTCGCCCGCGCCGACGACACCGCCGACGAACATGTCGTACAGCGAAGGGAAGACGAGTTTGACCGCGGTGCGGCGGTGGACGAAGACCCGGTCCGCGCCGTCCCGGGCCAGCACGAAGACGGTCCGGTGGCGCAGTCGGCGGGCCATCGCGTCGGCCCGCCGGGCCTGGCCCACCACCCGGTCCCGCTCGTCCACGATGTCCAGCAGCTCATCGGCGGAACGCGGCTTCTGCGACGGTTCCTCGTCAGACATGCCGCCATCCAAGCAGAACGGCGGCCCGGGCAGAACGGGCACTCACGCGGAACGGGCACTCACGCGGAACGGGCCGCCGTCAGCGCCACTGCCCCCCGCCCGGGTACCCCGGGTAGTCCGACCCGCCGTGGTGCCGCCCCCCGCGCCCGGAGCCGTCGTAGCCGGAGCCGTCATGGCCGGAGCCGCCGTAGTCGGAGCCGTAGCGGTCCGCCCACTCCTGCGCCCAGCGGGCCGCCGCCTCCCTGTCCCGCTGCCAGTCCTCCGCGGACCGCCCCCGGCCTCCCCACTGGGACGGCCAGGAGGGGCGCGAGGGCTGCTCGGTACGGGCCGGCCGCTGGGCGGGTGTCGTGGCCGGGGCCTTGGGCTGGGCGGTCGGGGCGCGGGGGGCCGCCGCGGGCTCGGCGGTGCGCGACGCGCCCGGCAGCGGCTCGGTGCCGACCGCCGCGTCGGCCACGGGTACGGCGTCGTCCGCGCCCGCGTCGGGCGCCGACGACGGCGCGTCGTGTGCGGGCGCGGCGGCGGCCTGGCGGCCGTCCTTGCCCAGCATCAGGAAGAGCGCGGTGGCGGCGCCGGTCGCGGAGAGCAGAATCGCCCCGGCCGCGGCCTTGCGCCGGTCGCTGACCGGGCGCCGGCGGGCGTGCCGGGGGCCGACCACCTCGCCCCGCAGCACCTGCGGCTCCTCCTCGGCGCCGCCCCCGGCGAGCTCGACGGGCTGCGGGCCGGGAGTGACCAGCGTAGGACTCACCACGCGCTTGTCCGCGCTGTGCGGTCGCGAGGGAGAAGGATGGTGGTCAGCCATGGTCGATGATGATGCCGCCCGCCGAACCCCGCTGTCCATCTCCGCGATCGATTGTCCCCGTTATGTGCACAAGGCGGTGCGGGGCGGGAGTTGGGGTCCGCGGCCGGGCAGAGGGAGGATCGGAGGAAGGGGCGCCGCCCGCCCGGCGGGTTGACGCCGTACTGACCGGTAGGCAGGATCGACCGACACCCACCGGTGCCTGGGGCACCACGGCCCGGCCGCCGGCCTTCCGGCGCGCTCCACACAGGACGGGACACCAGAAACCATGGCGTACGACGCGGATGTGATCGTGGTCGGGGCGGGGCTCGCGGGGCTGGCGGCCACCGCGGAACTCGCCGACGCCGGCCGCAAGGTGATCCTGCTGGACCAGGAGCCCGAACAGTCCCTCGGCGGCCAGGCCCACTGGTCCTTCGGCGGCCTCTTCCTCGTCGACTCGCCCGAGCAGCGCCGGCTGCGCATCCGCGACAGCCGCGAACTGGCCTGGCAGGACTGGCTGGGCACGGCCGGGTTCGACCGCGAGGAGGACCACTGGCCGCGCCGCTGGGCCGAGGCGTACGTGGACTTCGCGGCCGGGGAGAAGCGGGCCTGGCTGCACGCCCAGGGGCTGCGGCTGTTCCCGCTCGTCGGCTGGGCCGAGCGCGGCGGCTACGACGCGACCGGGCACGGCAACTCCGTCCCCCGCTTCCACGTCACCTGGGGCACCGGCCCCGGCGTCGTCGCGCCCTTCGAGCGGCGGGTGCGGGCCGCGGCCGCCCGCGGCCTGGTCCAGCTGCGGTTCCGGCACCGGGTGACGGGGCTGTCCCGCAGCGCGGGCGCCGTCGACACCGTGACCGGCGAGATCCTGGAGCCCAGCGACGCCGAGCGCGGCACCCCCAGCAGCCGCGAGGTCACCGGCGCCTTCGAGCTGCGCGCCCAGGCGGTGATCATCACCTCCGGCGGGATCGGCGGCAACCACGAACTCGTCCGCCAGAACTGGCCCGAGCGTCTTGGCGCCCCGCCCGAGCGGATGCTCTCCGGCGTCCCCGCGCACGTGGACGGCAAGATGCTGGGCGTCGCGGAGGCGGCGGGCGCGCGGCTGATCAACCGCGACCGGATGTGGCACTACACCGAGGGCATCGAGAACTGGAACCCGGTCTGGCCCCGGCACGCCATCCGCATCCTGCCCGGCCCCTCCTCGCTGTGGTTCGACGCCCGCGGCAGACGGCTCCCCGTGCCGCTCTTCCCCGGCTTCGACACCCTCGGCACGCTCGAACACATCATGCGGACCGGCTATGACCACACCTGGTTCGTCCTCACCCGGAAGATCATCGAGAAGGAGTTCGCGCTCTCCGGCTCCGAGCAGAACCCGGACCTCACCGGCAAGAGCGTCCGCGAGGTGCTGAACCGGGGGCGGGGCGGGGCCCCGGGCCCGGTCCAGGCGTTCATGGACCACGGCGCGGACTTCATCGTCGAGCGGTCGCTCACGAACCTCGTACGGCGGATGAACGAACTCACCAAGGAACCCCTGATCGACGAGGCCGAGCTGCGCCGCCAAATCATCGCCCGCGACCGGGAGATCGCCAACCCCTACACCAAGGACCTCCAGATCACGGCCCTGCGCGGCACTCGCAAATACCTCGCCGACCGCCTCATCCGCACCGCCGCCCCGCACCGCGTCCTGGACCCCAAGGCGGGCCCGCTGATCGCCGTGCGCCTCAACATCCTGACCCGCAAGACGCTGGGCGGCCTGGAGACCGACCTGTCCGCGCGGGTGCTGACCGAGGGCGGGGAGCCGCTGCCCGGCGTGTACGCGGCGGGCGAGGCGGCCGGGTTCGGCGGCGGTGGCCTCCACGGCTACCGCTCCCTGGAGGGCACCTTCCTCGGCGGCTGTCTGTTCTCCGGCCGTACGGCGGGCCGCGCGGCGGCGAAGGCGGTGGGGTAGCCGGCGGGGCGCCGACTTCGGCGGAAGCGGGGCGGGGCGGGGCGCCGAATCTGACGGAAGTCTGACGAAAGGCCGAAGTCCCTGGCGTCCGCGGCCCCCGGAGTGCTCTCATCAAGGGCATGGACCGCAACCCCGGTGCGGCGGAGCACCCCGCCGCCGACCCGGACCCCGCCGACCCGGGTGCCACGGAACCAGGCGCCGCCGACCCGGACCCCGCCGACCGCGGCACCCCCGTCGGCCGCCGCGTCATCCTCGGCATGCTCGCCCTGGGCGCGGGCGGCATGGCCGCCGCCCCCTGGCTGCAGCGCCGCCTGGAGACCTTCCTGGCCGCGGCGGCGGAGAACGACCCCACCGGGGTGACCGGGCTGCTCCCCAACGGCGGCGGGTTCCGCTACTACTCGGTGACCTCCTCCGTGCCCCACAAGAACGCCGGCAACTACCGCCTGACCGTCGGCGGGCTCGTCGAGCGGCCCGCCGGCTACCGGCTCGCCGACCTCCGCGCGCTGCCCCAGCACCGCATCGTCCACGACGTCCAGTGCGTCACCGGCTGGCGCGTGCCGCGCACCTCCTTCGAAGGCGTACGCCTGGCCACGCTGCTGGACGCCGCCGGGGTCCGGCCGGGGGCCGGGGCCGTCCGCTTCACCTGCTTCGACGGGGCGTACAGCGAAAGCCTCACCCTCGAACAGGCCCGCCGGGACGATGTGCTGGTCGCCCTGCGGATGCGGGACGAGCCGCTGGGCCACTCGCACGGCGGCCCGGTGCGGCTGTACGTCGCCCCCATGTACTTCTACAAGTCGGCGAAATGGCTCTCCGGCATCGAGGTCACCCGCGACGTACAGCCCGGTTACTGGGAGGACCGCGGCTACGACGTGGACGCCTGGGTCGGCACGTCGAACGGACGCGACGATGCCCCCACCACCTGACGCCCGCCCCGGCGGCCCCCGCCCCGTACGCCCCGTCGCACGCGCCCGCACCCGGCCCCGCCCCCGCGTGGCCCGCTTCACCCCGGCCGAGCGGTGGGTCCACCGCACCACCGCCGTCCTCCTCGGCGCCTGTGTGGTGAGCGCGGCCTGTCTGTATCTGCCGCAGCTCGCCGAACTCGTCGGCCGCCGCGCCCTCGTGGTCACGGTGCACGAGTGGACCGGCATCCTCACGCCGGTCCCCACGCTGCTGGGCCTGGTCTCCCGGGCCTTCCGCGCCGACCTCTCCCGCCTCAACCGCTTCGGCCCGCACGACCGCCGCTGGCTGCGCTCGGTGCTGCGGCGCGATGCTCGCGACGGGGCGCGCCCGGCGGACAAGTTCAACGCCGGGCAGAAGCTGTACGCCGCCTATATCAGCGGAGCCGTACTGGTCATGGCGGGCACCGGGCTGCTGATGTGGTTCACCGGCCTGGCCCCGCTGGTGTGGCGCACCAGCGCCACCTTCGTCCACGACTGGCTGGCGCTGGCCGTCGGCGTCGTCCTGCTCGGGCACATCGCCATGGCGCTCGGCGACCCGGAGGCCCGGCGCGGTATGCGCACCGGCACCGTCGACCGGGAGTGGGCGGCCCATGAACACCCGCTGTGGCGCACCGGCGAGGACCGCGACGGGTAGGCCTCACGGCCCTTTCCGAAATTCGCCCCGATGGCGGCGGGGCAACACAGGCGTGAATTGAAAGCCACCGCCCGTTCCCGATGCCATGATGCGACACGTGTCGTCAATTCCGAGCCCGGGAAACTGTGGGAAAGGTGTGCTCGAATGGCCGAGAAAGGGCTCGGAAGAGCCATTGCGCGATGCCGGGCGCCGCTGGCGGGATGCGCCGCCGCGCTCCTCGCGCTGAGCGGTTGTCTCGGTACCTCCGGCGAGTCGGACCGGCGGGGCGGACTGTGGGTGAACCCGGACAGCCCGGCCGCCCGGCAGGCCCGTGAGCAGCGGCGCGCCGGCCGGTACGCGGAGGCGGAGCTCATGCGGCGGATCGCCGACGAGCCGATCGCCGAATGGCTGGGCCCGCATCCGCGCGAGCGGGTCCGGTTCGTCACCGAATCCGCGGCGCGGCAGAACAGGGTGCCGGTGCTGGTCGCCTATCACATTCCGTACCGGGACTGCGGAAGATACTCCCGGGGCGGGGCGAGGAACGACGCCGAATATCTGGACTGGATCCGTGAGATCGTCTCCGGAATCGGCGAACGAAAAGCGATTGTCGTATTGGAGCCCGACGCGGTGGCCCAGGTGGTCGACGGCTGCGTTCCCAAGCCGCTGCGGGCGCCACGGCTGGCCCTGCTGCGCGACGCGGTCGCCATGCTCTCCGCGATGCCCGCCACCCGGATCTACCTGGACGCCGGCAACCCGGGGTGGATCAGGGACACCGAGCGGCTGGTGGAGCCGCTCATGAAGGCCGGCATCGACCAGGCGGACGGCTTCGCCCTGAACGTCTCGAACTTCCAGCCGACCTCGGTGACCCGCGCCTACGGCCGTCGCCTGTCCACCCAGCTCGGCAGGGTCCACTTCATCATCGACACCAGCCGCAACGGCAACGGCCCGCTCAGCCCCGCCAGGGGCGAGGGCGACGACGGCAAGAGCGGTGAGACCGGCGCCGTACGCTCCGCCAGCGACGACCAGGAGAACTGGTGCAACCCCCCGGGGCGGGCCCTGGGGGACCCCCCGAGCACCCGCACCGGCGACCCCGCCATCGACGCGTATCTGTGGATCAAGCGCCCCGGCGAGTCCGACGGGACCTGCAACGGCGGCCCCCCGGCCGGCCGTTGGTGGACGGAGTACGCGCTCGACCTGGCCCGCAACGCCATGGTGCGCGACAGATGAGGACGGGGCGGGCGCGCTCCGTCAGTGGGCCTCGGCGCGGGCCGTCGGCACCGCCGGGGCGGTGCGCCGCCCGCGCCGCGCCAGGAGCAGCCCGCCCGACCAGATAGCCATCGGCGCCAGGCACAGCGCCAGCGCCAGCAGCGCCCAGGTGCGCATCGCCGCGTGGGTGTGGCCCAGGAACAGCGAGGCGACCAGCGAGCCGCCGAAGACCACGGCCCACACCAGATGGATACGGAAGGTGGACAGCCGGTCGGCGCTGGAGGAGTCGCCCTTGGGCGTGACCACGAACCGGCTCTTGCGCCGCAGCAGCGCGTCGCACAGCGACTTGGCGTAGATCGGGGCGGACAGCGCCGAGAGCAGCATCCCCGCCACCCCGCCGGAGCCCTCCGGTTCGTGCGGGGAGACGTTGTGCCGCCGGTTCCAGATGTACAGGCCGATCTGCAGCGCCGCGGCGTCGCTGTAGAGCATCATCCACATCTCCGCCGGGATCTGGATCCCGGACGCCCCGAGCACCAGGAACAGCGCACAGGACAGCGCCGACAGCATCCAGTTGAGCGCGGTCATCGGATAGTAGGCGATCATCAGCGAGTAGTTGAGCAGCTTCCCCGGCGAGAGCGTGAACGGCGCCTTCCAGAACTGCTTGAGCACCGTCTCGTAGGTGCCGCGGCTCCAGCGCAGCTGCTGGGTGAAGAAGTCCGTCCAGGTGCTCGGGCCCTCCCCGACGGCCAGTACGTCCGGGGTGTAGACCGAGCGCCACTTCTTCCGGGTGGCGGGGTTGCGGCGGCGGTGCAGCTCGAAGCCGGTGGCCATGTCCTCGGTGATCGAGTCGTAAAGACCGCCGATGCTCCGCAGCGCGGCGATGCGCACCGCGTTGTTGGTCCCGACGAACATCGGGCCGCCGTACGCGTTGCCCGCCCGCTGGATCAGCGCGTGGAAGAGGAACTGCTGGCTCTCGGCCGCCTTGGTGACCGCCGTGTCGTAATTTCCGTACACCTGCGGGCCGACCACGAAGGCGACGTCCGGATCGCGGAAGTAACCCATCATGCGCTCGAGGAAGTTGGGCAGCGGCACATGATCGGTGTCCACACAGGCCATGAATTCATAGTCGTCGCCATGGGCGTCAAGCCAGGCGTTGTAATTCCCGTGCTTGGTCCTGGCGCGGAAGGAGCCCTTGGGCTGATTCCACTTCTCGACGCCCTTGCGGGAGAAATGCCGTACGCCCAGCCGGGCGCACAGCTCCTTGGCCTCCTCGTCATTTCCCTCGTCGAGCAGCCATACGTCCAGTCCCCCGGCGTGTCTGACCTGCTTGGCCCCCTCCAGCGTCGCCCGGACCATCTCGATCGGCTCCTTGCCGGGGACGAAGCTGGTCAGAAAGGCCACCCGGGTCCCGGGCTCGGCGGTCACCGGTACCGGGTCGCGGGCCACCAGTGTGGCGTGCGCGTTGGAGACCACGGTGAACAGGCGGAACGCCTCGATCAGCGCGATCGAGAACAGCATCGTCCGGTCCGCGGCCGTCTCCCAGCCCGCCACACCGTCGCGGTGCACCCAGTGCTGGGGCTGCAGCAGCCACAGCAGCAGCAGCGCCGAGCACACCGGCGCCGCGCACAGCAGCAGCGCCGCGCGGACCCGGTGCGGCTCCTGCGCCAGCAGGCTC
This sequence comes from Streptomyces sp. NPDC007917, assembly GCF_042959105.1. Classification (NCBI taxonomy): domain Bacteria; kingdom Bacillati; phylum Actinomycetota; class Actinomycetes; order Kitasatosporales; family Streptomycetaceae; genus Streptomyces; species Streptomyces sp. NPDC007917. The sequence continues at coordinate 263,644 of NZ_JBIBKK010000012.1, read as the reverse complement.
CGGCAGCGCACCCGGTACGGGCGGCCGGTCGGGGGCTGCGTCAGCGGGCCCGCCAGCTGGCTGTACCGCTTGTACTCATAACGCCCGGCCGGGCCCCCGCGGCGGGAGGCCATCTCGTGGTGCGCGGGCCGCGCGGGCGGGGGAGCGACACTGGGCGCGGCACCCTTCTCGGCCGTGTCTCTGACGGGGGTAGGTGCGGACATCTGGGCACTCCCGCGGGTCGTCGGGGACGCAATATCGCGCGGCGATGACCCGGACGGCCTACATTCGTCATGTCATCGCGCGAGATGAGAAGGTAACAATCCGCTGGGGAATGGCTGTGCAAATCGGATTTTCGGCGCGCCCTGCCGCGCTTCGCCGACGCACCGGGCGGGCCGCCACTCCGACGGCCTATCGCCGCGCGTCTTACGTGATTTACATCCCGCCATCTGTCATGGTCGGATGCGATTCAGCGTGCATGTTTCGACCGCGCGTGAGGGCTGTGGGTGCGGGATGCGCGAGTAAACCCGCGCCATAAGGCGTGCGACATACGGAAGATGGGGCCCGGTCGCCCGATGAGAGTGCTGCACATCATCTCGCGCCTCGGCGCGGGTGGCGCCGAACAGCAACTACGGCTGCTGCTGCGCCACCTGCCCGCCCGCTGTGACGTCCTCACCCTGGCCGCGCCCGGCACCGCCGGCCACGGCATCCGGGCGGACGGCGTGCCCGTCACCCATCTGCCGATCGGCGTCCGCGACCCGATGGCACCGGCCCGGCTGGCGCGGTTCATCCGCGGCGGCGGCTACGACCTGGTGCACACCCATCTCTACCGGGCCTGCGTGCACGGCCGGATCGCCGCCCGGCTGGCGGGCGTCGGCGCCGTGATCGCCACCGAGCACAGCCTGGGCGAGCGCCACATCGACGGCCGCCCGCTCACCGTCGGCACCCGCGCCCGCTACCTCGCCACCGAGCGCCTGGGCTCGGCGACCGTCGCCGTCTCGGCCGCCGTCGCCGACCGGCTGCGCGGCTGGGGCGTCGCCAACCACCGCATCCACCTGATGCCCAACGGCCTGGACGCCGGCCACTTCCGCTTCACCCCCGCCGCCCGGGCCGCCGCCCGCGCCCGCCTCGGCATCCCCGCACACGCCTTCGTCGTCGGCGGGATCGGCCGGCTGGTGGCGGCCAAGCGCTTCGATGTGGCGCTGCGGGCCGTGGCCGAGGTGCCCCAGGCCCGGCTGCTGCTGGTCGGGGACGGGCCCGAGCGCACCGCGCTGCACGACCTGGCCGCCTGGCTCGGGGTGGCCGACCGCATCCGGCTGCTCGGCGAGCGCGACGGGGCGGTGGCCGGGACCGGGGACCGGCCCGCGGACATCCCCGGGCTGCTGGCCGCCATGGACGTGTTCGTGGCACCGTCCGCCGAGGAGGCGTTCGGGCTCGCCGCCGTGGAGGCCCTGGCGGCCGGGCTCCCCGTGCTCCACGGCGTCTGCCCGGCCCTCGACGAACTGCCGCCCGGCGCCGCCCCCGGCGCCCGCCGCGTCGGCCCCGGTGCCGACGCCCTGGCCGACGCCCTGCGCCAGCGGGCCGCCGCCGGCCCCGTACGGTACCCGGTGCCCGCCGCCGTCGAGCGCTACGACATCATCCGCACCGCCCGCCGTCTGACCCTGCTGTACGAACGCTCCGTCAGCTGCGGGCCGGACGGCTGTGCCCGCGGTCCCGCCGTCACCCTGCGCTGGCCGCGGAGCGGTGCTCCCGCGGGCTGACGCCGCGCACCCGCTTGAAGGCGGCGCTCAGCGCGAACGAGCTGCCGTAGCCGACCCGGCGGGCCACCGCCCCGAGGGTGGCGTCCGGCTCCCGCAGCAGATCGGCGGCCAGATCCAGCCGCCAGCCGGTCAGATACGCCATCGGCGGCTCGCCGACCAGCTCCGTGAAGCGGCGGGCCAGCGCCGCGCGGGAGCTCCCGGTCTCCGCGGCCAGCAGGGCCACCGTCCACGGATGGCCCGGGTTGTTCTGCAGCAGCCGCAGGGCGCGGCCGACCACGGGGTCGCCCAGCGCCCGGTACCAGGCCGGGGCCCGCGCCTCCGGGCGGGAGAACCACGTCCGCAGCACGGAGATCAGCACCAGATCCAGCAGCCGGTCAAGGACCGCCGTCTGGCCCGCCTCCTCCTTGACGATCTCCTCGCCGAGCAACGGCAGCAACGGCGAGTCGCACGCCTCACCCGGCACCACCAGCAGCGGGGGCAGCGCGTCCAGCAGCCGGCGGCTGATCTCGCCGTCCATCCGGTACGTGCCGACCAGCATCGTCGCCGAGCCGTGCTCGCTGTTGCCCCACGTCCGCACGCCCAGCGCCATCCGCTCCGCCAGGTCCTCGCCCGCGGCGGTCCGGCACACCTCGCCCGGCAGGATCCAGGCCTGGGGCTCGGTGGCCGGATCGCCGGCCACCGTGTACGGGTCGGGGCCGCGCGCGACCGCGACATCCCCCGGGCCCAGCCGCACCCCCTTCTCAGGCCCGCCCCGGTCCGGGATCACCCACGCCTCACCGCGCGCCACGGTCATCACACACAGCGGGGCCCGGTCCTCGATCCGCACCGACCAGGGCGGTTCCATGACCATCCGGAGCAGAAACGCCCCCCGGGCCCTCGGCCCGTCCAGGAGACCGGCGAGTGGATCCATCGCGCCCGCTACCTCCGGTCATCGTCACCTGCACGCCCCGAGGCTGGCACCCCGTCCCCCCGACGTCAATCGCCCCTGGGCCCTCAGGCTGTTAGGAACTCTTTAGAGGGCCTTGTGAGACTTGCGCGGACCGGTTTTCGTACCTGTCCAAGCTTGAATCGAGGCATTGTGTCTCCTTCGGAAGCCACGTCCCGTTCCGCCACCACCGCCGCCACGTGTCCCGACTTCATGGATCCGTCCTTCTGGTTACGGCCGCATGAGGAGCGGGCGGCGGTGTTCGAGAGGCTGCGCGGGCTGCCGCACCCGGAATTCGTTCCGCCGCGGCTGCCCTGGGGGCCGTTGGCAAACGGCTATTACGCGATGGTGAAACACGCCGACATCGCGGAAGTGAGCCGCCGTCCGCAGGACTTTTCCTCGGAGGGCGCCACCTCGATCCTGCCGCCGGAGATGGACGAGTTCTACGGCTCCATGATCAACATGGACAATCCGGAGCACTCCCGATTGCGGCGCATCGTGGCGCGGTCGTTCGGCCGCGGTATGGCTCCCAGGTTCGACGCCATGTCACGGCAGGTGGCCCGGCGCATCGTGGACGAGCTCATCGAGCGCGGACCCGGCGACTTCATCCGCCCGGCGGCGGAGATGCCGATCGCCGTCCTCAGCACCATGATGGGAATTCCCGGCGAGGACTACGAATTCCTCTTCGAGCGGACCAACACCATCATGGGAGGGGTCGACCCGGAACACACGGCCAGCCCCGAGGGCGCGGCGGCCGCCGTGCTGGGCGCCCTGCGGGACCTCGGGAACTACATCGGACGGCTCCGCGAGGACCGGCTCGCCCACCCCACCGGCGATGTGATCACCAAGCTGGTCCAGGTGCAGGAGGACGGCGAACAACTGACCCACCAGGAACTGGTCTCGTTCTTCATCCTCCTCGTCAACGCCGGCATGGAGACCACCCGCAACGCCATCGCCCAGGCCCTGGTACTGCTCACCACCCACCCCGACCAGCGGGAACTCCTGCTCTCGGACTTCGAGACCCACGCGAAGAACGCCGTCGAGGAGATCCTTCGCGTGGGCACGCCCATCAACTGGATGCGCCGCACCGCGACCGGCGACTGCGAGATGAACGGCCACCGGTTCCGCAAGGGCGACGAGATCTTCCTCTTCTACTGGTCCGCGAACCACGACGAGAAGGTCTTCGAGGATCCGTACCGGTTCGACATCACCCGCGACCCCAACCCTCATCTGGCGTTCGGCGCGGTGGGGCCGCACTTCTGTCTGGGCGCCCATCTCGCCCGTATCGAGATCGTCGCCATGTGCCGCGAACTCTTCACCTCACTGCCGGACATCCGCGTGGACGGCGAACCCGTCCGTGTGGCATCGAGCTTCATCGAGGGCTTCAAAGAACTGCGCTGCACATTCTGACCACACTCTGACCACGTTCTGACGCCGACAGCCAAGAAGAAAACCGCCAGGAGGGGAGGCGCCAGCGATGGCGAAGGACGAGGCGAAGCTTCTCGACCACCTCAAGTGGGTGACGGCAGAACTGCGGGACACCCGGCAGCGTCTGCGCGAAGCGGAGTCCGCGGAACCCGAGCCGATCGCGATCGTCGGTATGGCGTGCCGTTTTCCGGGCGGGGTGGAGAACCCGGAGGACTTGTGGGAACTCGTGGCGGCCGGAGGCGAGGGGCTGACCGCATTTCCCCAGGACCGCGGCTGGGATCTGGAGAACCTTTTCGACCCCGACCCGGACAGCCCGGGAACGAGTTATGTGCGCGAGGGCACCTTTCTGCGCGGGGCCGGGGAATTCGACGCGGAATTCTTCGGTATTTCACCGCGTGAGGCGTTGGCGATGGACCCCCAGCAGCGGCAGCTGCTGGAGGTCGCCTGGGAGACCTTCGAACACGCCGGCATCGACCCCCAGGGCCTCGTGGGCAGCAGCACGGGCGTCTACGCCGGGGTGACCTCGCAGGAGTACATGGTGCTCACCGCCATGGCCGGCAGCGAGGTGGAGGGCTACGCCGCCACCGGGAACCTCGCATGTGTGCTCTCCGGCCGGGTGTCGTATGTGCTGGGTCTTGAGGGTCCGGCCGTCACGGTGGACACGGGCTGCTCGTCGTCCCTGGTGGCGCTGCACTCCGCGGTGCAGGCGCTGCGCGGGGGCGAGTGCTCGTTGGCGTTGGCGGGTGGGGTGACGGTGATGGCCACTCCGGGTGCGTTTGTGGAGTTCTCGCGGCAGCGGGGGTTGGCGCTGGACGGGCGGTGCAAGGCGTTCGCGGGGGCGGCGGATGGTACGGGGTGGGGTGAGGGGGTGGGGTTGCTGCTGCTTGAGCGGTTGTCGGATGCGCGGCGCAATGGTCACAGGGTGTGGGCGGTGGTGCGTGGGTCGGCGATCAATCAGGACGGTGCGTCGAATGGGCTGACGGCGCCGAACGGTCCGTCGCAGCAGCGGGTGATCCGGCAGGCGCTGGCCAACTCCCGGCTCTCGCCGGCGGATGTCGATGTGGTCGAGGCACACGGGACGGGCACCACCCTCGGCGACCCGATCGAGGCACAGGCGCTGTTGGCGACCTATGGCCAGGCGCGGCCCGAGGAGCGGCCGCTGCGGCTGGGGTCGATCAAGTCCAATATCGGCCATACCCAGGCCGCCGCCGGTGTCGCCGGTGTCATCAAGATGGTGATGGCGATGCGGCATGGGGTGTTGCCCAAGACGTTGCATGTGGACGCGCCGACGCCGCATGTGGACTGGGGTGGCGGGGCGGTCGAGCTGCTGACGGAGGCCACCGCCTGGCCGGAGGAGGCGGGGCGTCCGCGGCGGGCGGGTGTCTCGGCGTTCGGCATCTCCGGCACCAACGCGCATGTGATTCTGGAGGAGGCGCCCGAGCCCCCCACGGAGGGGGAAACCACCGAGCCGACCGCTCCGGGCGGTGTGGTGCCGTGGGTGGTCTCCGGGCGGTCGGCCGCGGGGCTGCGGGCCCAGGCCGGACGGCTGGCCGAGTACGCCGAGCGGACCACCGCCGATGCGGAGGAGGTGGGGTGGTCGCTGGCCGCCGGCCGGGCGATGCTCGAACACCGGGCCGTGGTCATCGGCGGCGACCGGGAGGAGCTGCTGGCCGGGTTGGGGGCGTTGGCGGAGGGTGTGCCGTCGGGTGGGGTGGTGTCGGCGGAGCCGGTGGCGGGGGGTGCCGGGCCGGTGCTGGTCTTCCCGGGGCAGGGGGGTCAGTGGCTGGGGATGGGGGTGGAGCTGCTGGATTCTTCGCCGGTGTTCGCGGGGCGGATCGCGGAGTGTGAGGCGGCTTTGGCGCCGTATGTCGACTGGTCGTTGACGGGTGTGTTGCGGGGCGAGGACGGGGTGGATGTGGCGCGGGTGGATGTGGTGCAGCCCGCGTTGTGGGCGGTGATGGTGTCGTTGGCGGAGGTGTGGCGTTTCCATGGGGTGGTGCCTGCGGCGGTGGTGGGGCATTCACAGGGCGAGATCGCTGCCGCGGTGGTGGCGGGGGCGTTGTCGCTGGAGGATGGTGCCCGGGTGGTGGCGTTGCGTTCGCAGGCGTTGCGGGTGTTGTCGGGGCGGGGTGCGATGGCCTCGCTTGCGGTGGGGGCTGAGGAGGCGGAGAGGGCCATCGCGGGGCGTGAGGGTGTTGTGGTGGCGGCGGTGAACGGGCCTGGTTCCACGGTGGTCTCCGGGCCGCCGCAGGCGGTGTCCGAGGTGGTCGCCGTGGTGGAGGCGTCCGGTGGTCGGGCGCGGCTGATCGATGTGGACTACGCCTCGCACGGTCCGCAGGTGGACGAGATCGCCGAGGACCTGGTGGCCCTGCTGGGGCAGATCACACCGGTGGACACCACGGTGGGGTTCTATTCGACGGTGACCGGCGGCCGGGTGGAGACCACGACGCTGGACGCCAGGTACTGGGTGGAGAACCTGCGCCGTCAGGTCCGTTTCGCCACCGCGATCGAGGCGGTGCTGGCCGAGGGCTATCGGGTGCTGGTGGAAGCGGGCCCGCATCCGGTGTTGAGCGTGGGCATCCAGGAGACCGCTCAGGAGCGTGAGGTCGCGGTGGCCACCGTGCCGACCCTGCAGCGGGATCAGGGCGGTCCGGCGCAGCTGGCCCGGGCCCTGGCGCACGCCTTCGCCGCCGGGCTGCCGGTGGACTGGAGGGCCTGGTACGGGGTGAGCACGAACGCCGACGCCGCCACCACCCGGGCCCCGGCCGTCCTCGACCTGCCCACCTACCCCTTCCAGCGCCGGCACTACTGGCTGAAGCCGGGCACATGGCCGGGCTCCCAGGAGAAGGGCTCCGAGGAGGACGAGCGCTTCTGGAGCGCCATCGAGGCGGGGGACCTCGCCGGACTCGGGGCGTCGCTGAGCCTGGGGGAGGACACCGCGCGGCAGGTGCTGGCTCCGGCGCTGCCCGTGTTGGCGCAGTGGCGCCGGCGTACGCGCGACCAGGCCCGGATCGACGCCTGGCGCTACCTGACCGCCTGGTCCGCCGTGACCGGCCTGGACGAGACTCCCCGGCTGAGCGGTACATGGCTGCTGGTGGTGCCCGAGAAGCTGGTCGGGGACCCGGTGGCCGAGCTGGTGGCCGGGGCGCTCGCGGACCATGGGGCGCGGTGCGCGGTCTTCGCGGTGGCGCCGGAAGACCAGGAGCGCGGCCTCCTCGCGACGCGTCTGCGGCAGGTGGAGGGCTGGCCCGAAGTCGTCGGCTTGGTCAGCGTATTGAGCCTGGACGAGGCCGGACACCCGGAGCATCCGCACCTGTCGGCGGGGCTGGCCGGGACACTCGCCCTGGTGCAGGCGCTGGACGAGCTGGAGTTCGCCGGGCGCCTGTGGTGTGTCACGCGCGGGGGCGTGGCCGTCGGCCAGGACGGCTCGGTGAGCCCGGTGCAGGCGCAGGTGTGGGGCCTGGGGCGGGTGGTGGCCCTGGAGTACCCGAAGCGGTGGGGCGGCCTGGTCGACCTGCCGGCGGCCGGGGAGGAGGGGACGCCGAGCCGGCTGGCCGCGGTGCTGGCCGCGGGCACGGAGGACCAGGTGGCGTTGCGCGCCGGGGGCGCGCTGGGACGCCGGTTGCGTGCGGCGTCGGGCGGCGCGCCGGATGAGGAGTGGCGGATCGAGGGGTCGGTCCTGGTGACCGGCGGGACGGGCGGAGTGGGTGGCCGCGTCGCACGGTGGGTGGTGGAGCGCGGGGCCCGCCATGTGATCGTGGCCAGCCGGCGCGGCCCCACGGCGCCGGGGACCGAGGAGCTGACGGCCGAACTGGAGGGGCTTGGCGCCTCGGTGTCCGTGGTGGCCTGCGATGTCGCGGACCGCGACGAGGTGGCCGGGCTGCTGGCCCGGGTGCCGGAAGGGCAGCCGCTGCGCGGGGTCTTCCACGCCGCCGGGGTCGGCGACTACACGCCGGTCGGCGACCTGGACCCGGACCGGGTGGCACAGGTGCTGGCCGCGAAGGCGGGGGGCGCGCGGTGGCTCGACGAGCTGACGCGCGACATGGACCTGTCGACGTTCGTGATGTTCTCCTCCGGCGCCGCCAGCTGGGGCAGTGGCCAGCAGGGCGCGTACGCGGCGGCCAACGCGTATCTGGACGCGCTGGCCGAACGCCGCGGCGCCGAGGGCCTGCCCGGCCTGTCGGTGGCGTGGGGCCCCTGGGGCGAGGCGGGCATGGCCGCCGATGACACGGTCGCGGCCTTCTTCCGCGAGCGGGGTCTGACCGCCATGGCGCCGGAGCTGGCGCTGCGGGTGCTGGGCGACGCCCTGGGCCGCGGCGAGACGGCGCTGACGGTGGCCGACTTCGACTGGCGGCGGTTCGCCGCGACATTCGCCGGCCAGCGCGCCAGCCAACTCCTCGCCGACATCCCCGAGGCCGTCGAACTGCTGGAGAAGGAGACGCCGTCCGAGGACAGCCCGTTGCGCAGGCAACTGGCCGCGGCTGCCCCGGAACAGCGCCACCAGATACTCTCGCAGCACATCCGCGCCCTCGCGGCCGGCGTGCTGGGCCACGCGGGCCCGGACGCGGTGTCCGCGACCAAGCCCTTCTTCGAGATGGGCTTCGACTCGCTGACCGCCGTCGAGCTGCGCAACAAGCTGAGCTCCAGCGCCGCGATGCCGCTGCCCACCACGCTGATCTTCGACTACCCCACCGCGGACGACCTCGCCCGCCACCTCCTCGGGGAGATCTCCGGCACACAGGCGGCCGCCACCGGCGCCGTCGTACCCGCCGCGGGACCGGCTGGGGAGGCTGACGAGCCGATCGCCATCGTCGGCATGGCCTGCCGCTTCCCGGGCGGGGTGAGCAGCCCCGAACAGCTCTGGGACCTCGTGGCCGAGGGCCGGGACGCGATGTCGGCGTTCCCGACCGACCGCGGCTGGCGCCTCGACACGCTGTACGACCCGGACCCGGACCGCCCCGGCACCAGCTATGTGCGCGAGGGGGGATTCATCTACGACGCGGGGGAGTTCGACGCCGACTTCTTCGGGATCTCCCCGCGTGAGGCGGTGGGGATGGACCCCCAGCAGCGGCTGCTGCTGGAGACCGCCTGGGAGACGTTCGAGCGGGCCGGTATCGACCACGGCTCGCTGCGCGGCACTGACACCGGCGTCTACGTCGGCGCGACCATCTTCGACTATCTGTCGATCATCGGCATCTCCAGCATGGACATGGAGGGGTACAAGGGCACGGGCAATCTCGGGTGTGTGGTGTCCGGGCGGGTGTCGTATGTGCTGGGGCTCGAGGGCCCGGCCGTGACGGTGGACACGGGCTGCTCGTCGTCCCTGGTGGCGCTCCACTCGGCGGTGCGCGGGCTGCGCGGCGGGGAGTGCTCGCTGGCGCTGGCGGGTGGCGTGACGGTGATGGCCACGCCGGGTGCCTTCGTGGAGTTCTCGCGGCAGCGGGGGCTGGCGCTTGACGGGCGGTGCAAGGCGTTCGCGGGGGCGGCGGACGGTACGGGGTGGGGCGAGGGCGTAGGGCTGCTGTTGTTGGAGCGGCTGTCGGACGCGCGGCGCAACGGTCATCAGGTGTGGGGCGTGATCCGCGGAACGGCCATCAACCAGGATGGCGCGTCGAATGGGTTGACGGCGCCGAACGGTCCGTCGCAGCAGCGGGTGATCCGGCAGGCGCTGGCCAACGCCCGGCTCTCGTCGGCGGATGTCGATGTGGTCGAGGCGCACGGCACGGGCACCACGCTCGGCGACCCCATCGAGGCGCAGGCCGTGCTGGCCACCTACGGTCAGGAGCGGCCGCGGGAACGGCCCTTGTGGCTCGGCTCGGTGAAGTCCAACATCGGCCACACCCAGGCCGCCGCCGGAGCTGCCGGTGTCATCAAGATGGTGATGGCGATGCGGCACGGTGTGTTGCCCAGGACGTTGCATGTGGATGAGCCGACGCCGCATGTGGACTGGGGCAGCGGGGCCGTTGAACTGCTCACGGAGGCCACCGCCTGGCCGCAGGAGGTGGAGCGTCCGCGGCGGGCGGGTGTCTCGGCGTTCGGCATCTCCGGCACCAACGCGCATGTGATCGTGGAAGAGGCGCCCCAGGAGCCGGACGCTCCGGCCGGGCCCGACCCGATGCCGGTGGGCGGTGTGGTGCCGTGGGTGGTGTCCGCGCGCTCGGCCGCGGGGCTGCGGGCCCAGGCCGAGCGGCTGGCCGAGTACGCCGAGGAGGCGCAGGCCGACCCCGCGCAGGTGGGGTGGTCGCTGGTGGCCAGCCGACCGACGCTCGAGCAGCGCGCGGTGGTGGTGGGCCAGGACCGGGAGGAGCTGCTGGCTGGGTTGGGGGCGTTGGCGGAGGGTGTGCCGTCGGGTGGTGTGGTGACTGCCGAGCCGGTGGCGGGGGGTGCCGGGCCGGTGCTGGTCTTCCCGGGTCAGGGGGGTCAATGGCGGGGGATGGGGGTGGAGCTGCTGGATTCTTCGCCGGTGTTCGCGGGGCGGATCGCGGAGTGTGAGGCGGCGTTGGCGCCGTATGTCGACTGGTCGTTGACGGGTGTGTTGCGGGGCGAGGACGGGGTGGATGTGGCGCGGGTGGATGTGGTGCAGCCCGCGTTGTGGGCGGTGATGGTGTCGTTGGCGGAGCTGTGGCGTTTCCATGGGGTGGTGCCTGCGGCGGTGGTGGGGCATTCACAGGGCGAGATCGCCGCTGCCGTGGTGGCCGGGGCGCTGTCGCTGGAGGACGGTGCCCGGGTGGTGGCGTTGCGTTCGCAGGCGTTGCGGGTGTTGTCGGGGCGGGGGGCGATGGCCTCGCTTGCGGTGGGGGCTGAGGAGGCCGAGAAGGCCATCGGTGGGCGTGACGGGGTCGTGGTGGCCGCGGTGAACGGTCCGGGTTCCACCGTGATCTCGGGTCCGCCCGAGGCGGTGGCCGAGGTGGTCGCGGGGGTCGAGGCGTCCGGCGCGCGGGCGCGGCTGATCGATGTGGACTATGCCTCGCACGGTCCGCAGGTGGATGAGATCGCCGAGGATCTGGTCACGCTGCTCGGGGAGATCACACCGATCGGCACGGGGGTCGCGTTCTACTCGGCCATGACCGGCCGCCGGGTGGAGACCACCACGCTGGACGCGACCTACTGGGTGGAGAATCTGCGCCGTCAGGTGCGGTTCGCCACCGCGATCGAGGCCGTGTTGGCCGACGGATACCGCGTGCTCGTCGAGGCCGGTCCGCACCCGGTACTCAGCGTGGGCATCCAGGAGACCGCGCAGGCGGGCGAGGTCGCGGTGGCCACCGTGCCGACCCTTCAGCGGGATCAGGGTGGTCCGGCGCAGCTGGCCCGGGCGCTGGCCCATGCCTTCGCGGCCGGGCTGCCGGTGGACTGGAAGGCTTGGTACGGGGTGAACGCCACCGCCGACGCCGCCTCCGGTGCCACCACCCGAGCCCCGGCCGTCCTCGACCTGCCCACCTACCCCTTCCAGCGCCGGCACTTCTGGATCGATCCCGCCACCCTCAACGGCTCCGGCGACGCCCGGAGCCTCGGCCTCAGCTCGGCCGGCCACCCGCTGCTCGGCGCCGCCGTCCGGGTCGCCGACAGCGGGGAGGTCGTGCTCACGGGCCTGATCTCCACCGGCGGCCACTCCTGGCTGGCCGACCACGCCGTGGCCGGTGCGGTGTTCCTGCCCGGCACGGCGTTCGTCGACCTCGCCGTGCGCGCGGGGGACGAGGTCGGCTGTGACCGCGTCGAGGAGTTGGTCCTCGAAGCCCCACTGATCCTCCCTGAGGAGGGAGCGCTGCAACTCCAGCTCGTCGTCTCCGCGCCGGGCCAGGACGGCAGCCGCGCCTTCACCGTCCACGCACGCGACGACGGCCGCGCCGACGGCCACGACGACGCCGGCCGGACCTGGACCCGGCATGCGAGCGGCACCCTCACCACGGGCGCCCGGCCGGACGACTTCGACTTCACCCAGTGGCCGCCGGCCGACGCCGAGCCGCTGTCCCTGGACGGTCTCTACACCGGCCTGGCCGAGGCGGGCTACGGCTACGGGCCGGCGTTCCGCGGCCTGAAGGCCGCCTGGCGCCGCGGGGACGAGGTGTTCGCCGAGGCCGCTCTGCCTGAGGAACTTCGGGAGGAGGCCGGGCGTTTCGGGTTGCACCCCGCCCTGCTGGACGCCGCGCTGCAAGCCGGTGGCATCGGCCAGGGCGGTACGCCCGACGGGCAGATGCTGCTCCCGTTCACCTGGAGCGGTGTGTCGCTGTACGCCACCGGGGCCGCCGCGCTGCGTGTCCGTATGGTGCCGAACGCGACGGCCGACGGCGTGTCGTTGAGCGTCGCGGACCCCTCGGGCCGTCAGGTCGCGTCCGCCGAGGCGGTGGTCTCCCGCCCGGTCTCCCTGGAGCAGCTGCGCCGCAGCGACGATGCCGGGCTCGACTCGCTGTACCGCGTCGAGTGGATCTCCGCCGAACCCAAGCCCGGAGTGCTCGCCGAAAGCGCCTGGGAGGTGGTGGGCGACGACGGCCTCGGCGTCGCCGACGCGCTGGAACGGGCCGGACATTCCGTCCGTACCGCGCCGGACCTCGCGGAGGTGGCGCGCTCCGTCGACGACGGCACACCGCCCGCCGAGCTGGTGGTGCTGCCCTGTGCGCCCCTCGCCGGCGCGGTGACCGAAGCCGACCCCGGGCTCGCCGCCGCGGTCCACGACGAGACCGCGCGCCTTCTCGGGGTCGTCCAACACTGGCTCGCGGACGAGCGGTTCGCCGACTCCCGGCTGGTGCTGGTGACCCGTGGCGCCCAGTCGACGGGCGGCGACGAGAGGGTCGCCGACCTGGTGCACTCCGCCCTGTGGGGCCTGGTGCGCTCCGCGCAGCTCGAGAACATCGACCGGCTCCTGCTGGTCGACCTCGACGCCGCCGGCCAGGACACCTCCGCCGACCAGGGCGCGGCGGCCCTGCTGCCCAGTGCCCTCGCCGTCGCGCTCGGGGCGGGCGAGCCGCAGGTGGCGGTGCGCCACGGCGGAGTGGTGGTGCCGCGCCTGGCCCGTATCGGCCAGGACACCGACCTGACCGAGCCGGACCTGCCCGGCCGCCGCCTGGACACCGAGGGCACCGTCCTGATCACCGGCGGCACCGGCACCATCGGCGGCATGCTCGCCCGCCACCTGATCACCGCCCACGGCGTCCGCCACCTGCTGCTGACGAGCCGCCGGGGTGGCGACGCGCCCGGCGCGGCCGAGCTCCGCGACGAACTGGCCGCTCTGGGCGCCGAGGTCACAATCGCCGCCTGCGACACGGCGGACCGCGACGCGCTGGCGGAGCTGCTGGCGGGCATCCCCGCCGCGCACCCGCTGACCGGCGTCGTGCACGCCGCCGGAGTGACCGACGACGGCACCATCCCGTCCCTCACGGCCGGGCAACTCCACAAGGTGCTGCGGCCCAAGGTGGACGCGGCGGTCCATCTGCACCAGCTGACCCGTGAGGCGGACCTCGCCGCGTTCGTGCTGTTCTCCTCGACCGGCGGCGTGGCCGGTGTCGCGGGCCAGGGCAACTACGCGGCGTCGAACGCCTTCCTCGACGCGCTCGCCCAGGACCGCGGGGCCGCCGGGCTCCCCGGCCAGTCGCTCTCCTGGGGCCACTGGGAGCAGAGCAGCGGCATCACCGGCGCCCTGGCCGAGCGCGACATCGCCCGGATGGAGCGTTCCGGTATCCGGGCGATGTCCTCCGACCAGGGCCTGGCACTGTTCGACGCGGCCGTGCGGCGGCCCGAGAGCCTGCTGGTGCCCGTCCGCCTCGACGCGGCGGCGCTACGGGACCTGGCGGGCGCCAACGTCCTGCCCCGTATCCTCAGCGGCCTGGTGCGGGGGGCACCGGTTCGCCGCGCGGCCGCGGGGCAACCCGCCGGCTGGGACGCCGCGTCGATGGCGGAGCGCCTGGCGGGCCTCTCGGCGGTCGAGCAGAGCCGTACGCTGCTGGAGCTGGTGCGCCGCAACGTGGCGGCCGTGCTCGGGATCGGCGACGTACTCGCGGTCGACCCGGCGCGGCCCTTCAAGGAGATCGGTTTCGACTCGCTGACCGCGGTCGAGCTGCGCAACCGGCTCAGCCAGGCCACCGACATCAAGCTGCCCTCCACGCTCATCTTCGACATCCCCACCCCGGCGCTGCTCGCCGAGCACCTGCGGGACCAGCTCGTCTCCGAGGGGCCGAGCGGGTCGGAGGCCCTGATCCAGGAACTGGACCGGCTGGAGGACCACGTCGATCTGCTCGCCGGCGACGAGGAGCGGGACGCCGTGACGGCCCGGCTCGAAGCGCTGCTGGCGCGGTGCCGCCAGCAGCCCGCGGCGGCGGAGGGCAACGGCGTCGCGGAACGGCTCCAGGCGGCCTCGGCCGATGAAGTGCTGCAATTCATTGACTCCCAGCTGGGAAGGGCCTGAAAGAGGACCGCCATGGCGAACCAGGAACAGCTGGTCGACTACCTCAAGCGAGTGGCGACCGATCTGCATGACACTCAGCAGCGCCTCCGCGAGGTGGAGGCCCGGGACCGCCAGCCGATCGCGATCGTCGGTATGGCCTGCCGGTTCCCCGGCGGGACGGACACCCCGGAGGCCCTGTGGGAGCTGGTGTCCACCGGGCGCGATGTGATCTCGTCCATGCCGGACGACCGGGGCTGGGACCCCGGCCTGTTCAACGACTCGGGCGAGACGGGCACCAGCTATGTGCGCGAGGGCGGATTCGTCCGGGACATCGCCGACTTCGACGCCGACTTCTTCGACATCTCGCCGCGCGAGGCCCTGGCGATGGACCCGCAGCAGCGGCTGCTGCTGGAGACCGCCTGGGAGGCCATCGAGCGCGCCCGTATCGACGCGACCTCCCTGCGCGGCAGCAAGACCGGTGTCTTCGTCGGCGGCAGCACCATCTACTACGCCGGCAGCGGCGCCGACGCGCCGCAGGACGTCGCCGGGTACATGGCCACCGGGCTGGCCGCGAGCTCGATGTCGGGCCGTATCTCGTACACCCTCGGCCTGGAGGGCCCCTCCTTCACGGTGGACACCGCCTGCTCCTCGTCCGGGGTGGCGCTGCACCTGGCGGTGCAGTCGCTGCGCAAGGGCGAGTCCTCCCTGGCGCTGGCCGGCGGGGTGTGCGTGATGGCCACGCCCGGCACGTTCCTGGAGTTCAGCAAGTTGAAGGGGCTCGCAGGCGACGGCCGGTGCAAGGCGTACTCGGCGGCGGCCGACGGCTTCGGGCCCGCCGAGGGCGTGGGTGTGCTGCTGGTGGAGCGGCTGGCGGACGCCGAACGACTCGGCCATCCGGTGCTGGCCGTGATCCGCGGCTCCGCGATCAACCAGGACGGCGCCTCCAACGGCCTGACCGCGCCCCACGGCCCCGCCCAGGAGCGCGTCATCCGCGCCGCGCTGGCCGACGCCCAGCTGTCCGCCCGGGACATCGACGTGGTGGAGGGGCACGGCACCGGCACCTCGCTGGGCGACCCCATCGAGGCGCAGGCGCTGATCGCCGCCTACGGCAGGAGGCGCGCCGAGGGCAGCCCGCTGTGGCTGGGCTCGGTCAAGTCCAACATCGGGCACACCCAGGCCGCCGCCGGCATGGCCGGGGTGATCAAGATGGTGTACGCCCTGCGCCACGGCCTGCTGCCGCGCACCCTGCACGTGGACGAGCCCACCACCCAGGTGGACTGGTCCGAGGGCACCGTGAAGGTGCTGACCGAGGCGCGGCCGTGGCCCGAGACCGGCGCCCCGCGCCGCGCCGGTGTGTCGTCGTTCGGCATGAGCGGCACCAACACGCACGTCATCCTCGAACAGGCCCCGCCCGCCGATGAGCCCGCCCCAGCCGCAGAGTTGCCGGTCGTCCCCTGGCTGGTGTCCGGGCGTGGCGAGGCGGCGCTGCGCGCCCAGGCCGCCCGGCTGCGGGACTTCCTCGCCGAGCGGCCGGAGGCGACCCCGACCCGTGTCGGTTTCACCCTCGCCCATGCGCGCGCCGCCCAGTCGCACCGCGCCGCCGTGGTCGCCACCGACCGCGACGCCCTCCTGGCCGGGCTGGCCTCGCTCGCCGAGGGCACCCCCTCCGGCCAGGTGGTCACCGGTGTGCCGAGCCCCGGCGCGACGGTGTTCGTCTTCCCCGGCCAGGGCTCGCAGTGGCTCGGCATGGCCCTCGCCCTGGCCGACGCCTCCCCGGTGTTCGCCGAACACTTCCGCCGCTGCGCGGCCGCGGTGGAGCGGCACACCGACTACACCGTGGAGTCGGTGCTGCGGGGCGAGCCGGACGCCCCCTCCCTGGAGCGGGTCGACGTGGTCCAGCCCGTGCTGTGGGTGGTCATGGTGGCCCTGGCCGAGCTGTGGCGTTCGTACGGTGTGGAGCCCGCAGCCGTGGTCGGCCACTCCCAGGGCGAGATCGCGGCGGCCTGCGTGGCGGGCGTGCTGTCGGTGGAGGACGCGGCCCGCGTCGTGGTGCTGCGCTCCCAGGCGCTGCCCGAGCTGTCCGGCCGTGGCGGCATGGCCTCCGTGCCCCAGCCCGTCCAGCAGGTCGGGAAACACCTGGAGCGCTGGGACGGCCGGCTGAGCGTGGCCGCCGTCAACGGCCCCTCCTCGACCGTGGTCTCCGGCGACGCCGACGCCCTGACCGAACTCCTGGAGGGCTACGAGGCCGACGGGGTGCGCGCCCGCCGCGTCCCGGTGGACTATGCCTCGCACTGCGCCCACGTCGACGCGCTGCGCGACCGGCTGGCCGAGGCCATCGCGGACATCGAGCCGAAGGCGGGCTCCGTCCCGCTGTACTCGACCGTCACCGGGCGGCGCATCGACGGCACCGCCATGGACGCCGCGTACTGGTTCACCAACCTCCGTCAGCAGGTGCGGTTTCAGCAGGCCACCGAGGCGCTGCTCGAGGACGGGCACAGTGCGTTCATCGAGTGCAGCCCGCACCCGGTCCTGGCCATCGGCACCCAGGAGACCATCGACGAAGCAGGTGTGGCCGCCACGGCGCTCGGCACCCTGCGCCGCGACGAGGGCGGCTGGGACCGCTTCCTCCTCGCGCTGGCCCAGGCCCATGTCCACGGTGTCGCGGTGGACTGGAGCCGGGTGTTCCCGGACCCGACCATCCCCCTCGACCTGCCCACGTACGCGTTCCAGCGCCGGCGTTACTGGCTGGACGCCGGCGGCACCGGGACCGGCGACCCCACCCGCCTCGGTCTCGCCCCCGCCGACCATCCGCTGCTGGGCGCCGTCACCGTCCTCGCCGAGGGCGACGAGGTGGTGCTGACCGGCCGGCTCGGCCTGGACACCCATCCGTGGCTGGCCGACCACGCGGTGGCCGGCGCGGTGCTGGTGCCCGGAGCCGTGTTCGTGGAGCTGGCCGTGCGGGCCGGCGACGAGGTGGGCTGCGACCGTGTCGAGGAAATGGTGCTGGCCAGCCCACTGGTGCTCGCCGACGAGGGCGGCACCGACCTCCAGCTCGTGGTGGGCGGGGCCGACGAGAACGGCCGCCGTCCCTTGAGCGCGTACGCCCGCCCGGCCGGGACCGACCAGCCGTGGGTGCGCCACGTCAGCGGCACGCTGGCGACCGGCGGGGCCGCCGAGCCGTTCGACCTCGCCCAGTGGCCGCCGGAGGGCGCCGAGCCCGTGTCCGTGGACGGCTGCTACGACCAGCTCGCCGAGGGCGGCTACCGCTACGGGCCCGCCTTCCGCGGCCTGCGCGCCGTCTACCGGCGCGAGAGCGAGGTCTTCGCCGAGGTGGTCCTGGCGGAGGACCAGCGCGGGCAGGCCGCCGCGTTCGGCATCCACCCCGCTCTTCTGGACGCCGCGCTGCACGCCAGCGGGCTGACCGCGGTGCGCGGCGACACCGCGGGCCGGATGGCGCTGCCGTTCGCCTGGAACGGCGTGTCGCTGGCCGCCTCCGGCGCCGAGTTGCTGCGCGTGAGGCTCGCACCGGTCGGCGACGACGGCATGTCCGTCCACGCCACCGACGCCTTGGGACATCCGGTGATCTCGATCGAGTCCCTGGTCACCCGGCCGTTCACGGCCGGGCAACTCCCCAGCGGCGCCGCGGAGGACACCCGCGACGCACTCTTCCGCGTGGCCTACGTCCCTGTGACCGACGCCGGGCCCGACCCGCGCGTCTCCACCGACGACTGGGCCGCGGTCGCCGCCGGCACCTCGCACAGCCGCTACGGGGCGCGCCGCCACGGCGACTTCGACGCGCTCGCCACCGCGGTGGACGGCGGTCTGCCCCTCCCGCCGGTGATCGTGCTGCCCTGCGATCCGGCGCCGCACGACCCGGACCTGGCCGAGGCCGTGCGGCGCCGGCTGGGCGAGGTGCTGCACACCGTGCAGCGGTGGCTGGCCGACGAGCGGTTCGCCGGGGTGCGGCTGGCAGTGGTCACCCGTGGCGCGGTCGCCGCCACCGACGGCGAGGACGTCACCGACCTCGTGCACGCCCCGGTGTGGGGCCTGATCCGCTCCGCGCAGTCCGAACACCCCGACCGGCTGGTCCTGCTGGACGTGGATGCGGACGGGGCCGGACACGAGCTGCCGGAGGCCGTCGCCGCCGCGGTGGCCGCGGGGGAGAAGCAGATCGTCGTCCGGGACGGGACGGTCCGGGTGTCCCGCCTGGTCCCCGCCGCGTCCGGCGGCGCCCTGACCCTCCCGGAAACCCCCCACTGGCGGCTCGACATCACCGGCCCCGCCACCCTGGACAACCTGGACCTGGTGGCGGCGGACGAACCCCAACCGCTCGCCCCCGGCCACCTCCGCGTCCAGGTCCGTGCCGCGGGCGTCAACTTCCGGGACGTACTGATCGCACTCGGCATGTACCCGGGCGAGGCGGGCCTCCGGGGCAGCGAGGGCGCGGGCGTGGTGGTCGAGGTGGCCGACGACGTGACGTCGGTGTCCGTCGGTGACCGCGTGATGGGCATGTTCCAGGGCGCTTTCGGGGCGACCGCCGTGGCCGACGCCCGCTCCGTCGTGCCGATCCCGCCGGGCTGGACCGACGAGCAGGCGGCGGCCGTGCCCATCGCGTTCGTCACCGCCTGGTACGGGCTGGTGGACCTCGCGGGCCTCACGGCGGGCGAGTCGGTGCTCATCCACGCGGCGGCCGGCGGGGTGGGCATGGCCGCCGTGCAGATCGCCCGCCACCTGGGCGCCGAGGTGTACGCCACGGCCAGCCCCGGCAAACACGCCGTACTGGAGGCCATGGGCATCGACGAGGCCCACCGCGCCTCCTCCCGCGACCTCGACTTCGAGGAAGCCTTCCGCGCCGCCACCGGCGGCCGCGGCGTCGACGTGGTCCTCAACAGCCTCACCGGCGCCGCCACCGACGCCTCGCTGCGCCTGCTGGCCAAGGACGGCCGGTTCGTGGAGCTGGGCCTGACCGACGTCCGCGACCCCGGGCAGCTCGCCGCGGTCCACCCCGGTGTCCACTACCGCGTCCTCGACCTGGGGCAACCGGGGGAGGACGGCATCGGCCGCATGCTGAGCGACATCCTCGGCCAGTTCGAACGCGACGAGCTGGCCCATCCACCGGTGCGCGCCTATGACATCCGGCGGGCGCGCGACGCCTTCCGCCTCATCAGCCGCGCCGCCCACGTCGGGAAGGTCGTACTGACCCTGCCGCGGACCCTCGACCCGGACGGCACGGTCCTGGTCACCGGCGGCACCGGCACCCTGGGCGGCCTGGTCGCCCGCCACCTGGTCACCCGCCACGGCGTACGGCGGCTGCTGCTGACCAGCCGCCGCGGCCCGCAGGCCCCCGGCGCCACCGACCTGTGCGACGAACTCGCCGAGCTGGGCGCCACCGTGACCGTCGAGGCCTGCGACGTCGGCGACCGCGCGCAGCTCGCCGAGGCACTGGCCGGCATCCCCGACGCACACCCCCTGACCGGGGTGGTGCACTGCGCCGGCGTCCTCGACGACGGCATGGTCGACGCCCTGACCCCCGGGCAACTGGCCCGGGTCCTGCGGCCGAAGGCGGATGCCGCACTGCATCTGCACGAGCTCACCAAGGACGCCGACCTGGCGATGTTCGTCCTCTTCTCCTCCGTCGTCGGGGTGTACGGCAACCCCTCGCAGGCCAACTACGCGGCCGCCAGCACCTTCCTGGACGCTCTGGCCCAGCACCGCCAGGCAGCCGGGCTGCCCGCCCAGTCCCTGGCCTGGGGCATGTGGGAGGAGACCAGCACCCTCACCGGTGAGCTGGGCGACGGCGCCCTGCAGCGGATACGGCAGGCCGGTATGGAGCCGCTGCCCACCGAGCGGGCCCTCGCGCTGTTCGACCGCTCACAGGCGGCGGGCGACGCGCTGCTGGTCCCGATCCGGCAGTCCGCGCAGGGCCCCGCCGGCGGTGCGGCCGCCGGCCGTAGCAGGGCGCGGCGGGTGGCGGACAGCGGCACCGCGAACACCTCGGGCCCGTCGCTGGCCGAACGGCTCGCCGCGCTGCCGGAGGCGGACCGCGAGGGCTGTGTACTGGAGGCGGTGTGCGTGCACATGGCGGCCGTACTCGGCCACGGCTCGGCCGACGAGATCGCCCACGACCGTACGTTCAAGGAGCTGGGCTTCGACTCGCTCACCGCCGTCGAACTGCGCAACCGGCTCTCGGCCGCGACCGGCCTGCGGCTGCCCGCCACGCTCGTCTTCGACTTCGCCAACCCGCTGGCGCTCGCCCAGCACCTGCGCGAGCAGATCGCCCCGCCCACCGACCCCTTCGAGAGCCGGGTCCGCCAGGTGCTGGCCGCCATCCCGCTGCGGCGTCTTGAGCAGTCGGGACTGCTGGAGGCGCTGCTGCGGCTGGGCGAGGGCGGGGACACGGAGACGGACGCGGAGGCGGACGCCACCGTGTCCGAGCCGGCCCCGGCCCCGTACGAAAGCGACGCCGACACCGCCGACATCGCCTCCATGGACCTCGACGAACTGGTGGACATGGCCCTGCGCAACGGCGAGTCCTGACGTGTGCCGTCCTGTCCGCCGCCCCCTGTGCCGTCCCGTCGGAGGAATGTCATGACCGTGGCCGACGACAAGATCGTCGAAGCCCTGCGCGCCTCGCTGCAGGAGGCCGAGCGGCTGCGCAAGGAGAACCAGCGGCTGCGCGCGGCCCCCCGGGAGCCGATCGCGATCGTCGGCATGGCCTGCCGCTACCCCGGCGGTGTCGAATCCCCGGACGACCTGTGGACCCTGCTGGCCGAGGAGCGCGACGCCATCTGCCCCTTCCCCCGGGACCGCGGCTGGGACCTGGACGGCATGTGCGGGCCCGACGCCCACCCGCAGGCGCGCAGCGCGGTGTCCGAGGGCGGATTCCTCGGCGGCGCCGCCGCGTTCGACCCCGCGCCCTTCGGGATCTCCCCGGGCGAGGCGTCGGTGATGGATCCCCAGCAGCGGCTGCTGCTGGAGACCTCGTGGGAGGCGTTCGAACGGGCCGGGATCGACCCGCGGTCGGTCGCCGGCCGGCGCTACGGCGTGTTCATGGGCACCACCGGCCAGGACTACACCCCGCACCTGAGGAACGTCCCCGAGGAACTGCTCGGCCACGTCGCCTCCGGCGGCTCCAGCGCCGTGCTCTCCGGCCGTATCGCCCTGACTTTTGGCCTCGAAGGGCCCACGGCCACCCTCGACACCGCGTGTTCCGGCTCCCTGGTGGCGCTCCACCTGGCCTGCCAGTCGCTGCGCGGCGGCGAGTGTTCCATGGCGCTGGCCGGCGGTGTCACCGTGATGTGCGGCCCGGACACGTTCATCGGGTCGGCCCGGGGGATAGGGCTGCCTGTCGCCGCCCGCTGCCGCTCGTTCGCCGACGGGGCCGACGGGATCGGCTTCGCCGAGGGGGCCGGGGTGCTGCTCCTGGAGCGCCTGTCCGCCGCCCGCGCCCACGGACACCCCGTGTTCGCCGTCGTCCGCGGCAGCGCGATCGGCCAGGAAGGCGCCACCAACGGCGCGAGCGCGTCGAACGGTTCCGCCCAACGGCGGCTGATCAGAAGGGCGCTGGACGCCTCCGGGCTGGCGCCGCACGAGGTCGACGCGGTCGAGGGCCAGGGCACCGGCGGACTGCTCAGCGACGCGGTCGAGGCGCAGGCCCTGGCAGCCGTCTACGGCGAGGGTCGCCCCGCCGACCGGCCGCTGCTGCTGGGCGCGGTGAAGTCCAACCTCGGCCATACGCAGGGGGCCAGCGGTATCGCCGGAGTGCTCAAGATGGTGCAGGCCATGCGCCACGGCATCGTGCCGCGCACCCTGCACACCGAGGCGCCGTCCCCGCACATCCCCTGGGACGAGGGCCGGATACGGCTGGTCACCGACGCCACACCGTGGCCCGGGACGGACCGGCCACGGCGGGCCGGGGTGTCCGCGTTCGGCTTCGGCGGTACGGACGCCCATGTGATCCTGGAGCAGGCCCCCGACGACGAACCCCCGCCCCCGGCCCCCGAGGCGGCGGGCGGCGGCGTGGTGCTCTGGCCGGTCTCCGGCTGCGACCCGGACGCGCTGCGCGCGCAGGCGGCCCGGCTGCTCGCCCATGTCGAGCGGCGGCCCGGTCTCCGGCCGGCGGACGTCGGCCTGTCGCTGGCGACGTCCCGGGCCGCGCTCGGACACCGTGGCGTGGTGGTCGGCGAGAGCCGCCAGGACCTGCTGGACGGCCTGCGGGCGCTGGCCGACGCGACACCCGCGCCCCACGTGGTCCACGGGGTGCCCGGCCGCCGCCACCGGCTCGTCGTCCTGCTCACCGGCCACGCCCTCGCCCCCGGCACCGGCAAGCAGCTCTACGACGCCTTCCCGGCTTTCGCCGGCGCGTTCGACACGGTCTGCGCGGCGCTCGACGCCCACCTGGGGTTCCCCGCCCGTGACGCGATGCTCACCGGCGCGGCCCCCGCCCCGGCCGCGGGCCTCGAAGCGGCCAGGGCCTTCGCGGTCCAGGTGGCGCTGTTCCGCCTGGCCGAGTCGTGGGGCGTGCGGCCCGGCGCCGTACACGGCCACGGCATCGGCCACATCACCGAGGAACATATCGGCGGACGGCTGGCACTGCCCGACGCCTGCGCGGCGCTGACCGGACCGCACGACCCGGGGCAGACGCCGAGGGACATCGCCGACCAGGCCCGCGCCGTCGCCAAGGACGGAACGGTCCACCTCGAACTGGGCGGCCACGAGGTGGCCGAACTCCTCGACGGCGCGGGGCAGCACGCGGTGGCCGCGCTGCGGCCCGGCGTGGCCGAGACGACCGCGGTGGCCACCGCCCTCGCCCGGGTGTACGCGCAGGGCACCGCGGTGGACTGGGACGCGGTGTTCGCCGGGACCGACGCCCGGCGCGTCGAGCTGCCCACGTACGCCTTCCAGCGCGCCCGGTACTGGAGCGCGGCGTTCGACACGCTGCGGAGCCGGCACCCCGAGGAGCTGCCCGGCCGGCGCTGAACCGAGGCGGTGCCACGAGGGGCCGCGCCCGTACGGGCGAGGCCCCTCGTGGCGTCGCCTCGGTGTGCGCCCCGGGATACCGGGTCACCGAGAGGCGGCCTCGGAGGCGCCGGCGCCCAACACCGCGGGGAGCCGGTCGAGCTGCCGGGTCCCGGGGACGGGGCGCCACGTCAGCTCCTTCTCGGGCACGGCGAGCGCCAGCCCGGGGAAGCGGCCGAAGAGCGTCTCCAGCGCCAGCTCCACCTCCTGGTTGGCGAGCATGGCGCCGAGGCAGTAGTGCGGCCCGCGCGAGTAGGCGACGTGCTGCACCCCCGTGCCGTCGGGGCGGCGGGTGATGTCCAGCCGCTCAGGGTCGGGGAAGTGCCGCGGATCGTGGTTGGCGGCGCCCTGCACCGGCAGGACGACATCGCCCCGGCTGATCAGCGTGTCCGCGACCCGGACGTCCTCCGTGGCGTACCGCGCCTTGCCGAAGACGACCGAGCTGCGCCAGCGCAGCAGCTCCTGGACGGCTCCCGGGATCAGCTCCGGATCGCTCCGGAGGAGGGCGAGCTGATCGGGGTGGGTCAGCAGGGCGAGGACGCTGTTGCCGATGACGCCGGAGGTGGTTCCGTGGCCGGAGACCACGAGGTGGAAGGCCATCGTGACCACCTCGGTCTCCGAAAGGCCCTCGCCGTCCTCGCCACGGGCCTGGATGAGCGCCGTGAGCAGGTCGTCCGCCGGTTCTACCCGGCGCTTGGCGACCAGCTCCCGCAGATAGGCCGTGGCCTGGATGAGCGTGTTCTTCAGCCGCAGGGCGTCGCTGTAGTCGTGGCTCCACCGCAGCCACATCGCCCGGTCACAGGCCGGCACGCCGATCAGCTCACAGATGATCGTGACGGGCAGGGGCTGGGCGAAGTGTTCGACCAGGTCGACCGTGCCGTCCACCGCGTGTCCCGGCAGCGCGTCCACGAGCTCCCGCGTCAGCGTCCGGATCCGCGGCCGCAGAGCGGCGACCCGGTGCGCCGAGAACACCCGGGTGACGAGCTTGCGCAGCCGGGTGTGGTCGGGCGGGTCGAGCTGTGTGATGGCGCGGGAGAGATAGGGAATCAGCTCCTCGGGCAGGCCGAGCCAGGTCAGCGACGCGGCGTGGCGGTCCGTGGTGGAGCCGGGCACCGACCGGGAGTTGCTGACGAAGCGGCTGTCGGTCAGCACGCCCGTGACGTCGTCGTAGCGGGTGACGACCCAGATGTTCCGGCCGTCGGCCAGGGTGCCCAGGGTGACCGGCGCCTCCTCCCGGATGCGGCTGAAGCCGCGGTAGGGGTCGGCGGTCAGCTCCGGGTCGTTGACCGAGACCGGGCACCGCACCGGCGTCTTCGGCGTCTCGCCTGTGGGCATCACGCCTCACCGGGCTTCCGCGCCGCCGCGATGATGTGCTCCAGGCGTACCGCCTGCCCGGTGATCGTTTTGATGTAGGCCTTCATACCCGAACCGCTCCAAGCGGGCCGCCAGGGTCTTCCTGCGGGGCGCGGGGCGCGGCACCAGGTCGGCCGTGGCGAGCACACCGCCGGGCCGCAGCACCCGGAACGCCTCCTCGAAGAACTTCTGACGGGTGTCGAAATGACACGCGGACTCCAGGGCGACCACCCGGTCGAAGGAACCTGCCTCGAAGGGGACGTCCGTCGCCGAGCCCAGGCGCAGGTCCACCCGGCCGCTCAGGTTCTTCTCCGCGGCGCGCCGCCGCCCGATCTCGACCTGGCTGCGCGTCACATTCAGGAAGCCGCGGTAGGCGCTGCGTCCGGTGAGCCTGCGGCTGTTGAGCTCGTACAGCGCGCTGACGCGGGAGGTGGGGGAGGCGGTCATCCACTGCACGAAGCGCGCGGCGGACCGGAACCCGTTCACCACCGAGTTGCCGCCGTTGTCGATGATGACCTGCTCGGTCTTCGTTGGTGTCATCTTCGGGCCTTCCGTCGTCGGCCATCCGCACCGGTCTCAGCGGAGGATCGCCGATCCGCCTAAAGCAGGCCTGTCGCCCGGGCGGGCCCCGCCCGCCCGCGCACCGGCGGAAAGGGCTGCTTAAGGCCGTTCGGCAAGGGTGACTGGCCGAGGTCCTTAAGGCCAGGGAGGACACGGTGCTCAACGAGCGCACCCGCAAGAAGATCGCACTCGAACACAGCCGGCTCCTCGGCGCCGGCGACATCGACGCGCTGATCGGCCTGTACGCGCCGGACGCCACGTTCGAGGACCCCGTCGGGACCGGTGGCCTGAGGGGACACGAGGCGCTGCGCGCACACTTCCGAAGCGCCGTCGCCGGAAACGTACGGGAGACCGTGGAGGACACGGTCGTCGGTCAGGACGGCACACACGTCCTGTCCAGGATCACCGCCGACATGGACTACCGGCCCCGCGGCCCGGTGTACGCGGACCGCGGCTGGTTGCCCCCGCCCCAGGGCGCGGAACCGGCCGGCCTGCGCTGCCACTACGCGCTGCTGCTCCGCGTCGGCGAGTCCGGACTCATCGAGGACATGCGGGCGTACTGGGGCCGGCCCGACCTCGAGGTCTCGGCGGCGGGCGCGCCCGGGACGTTCCGCGGCCCCGACGTCATCGCGCCGAAGGAGGCGGCCCTCAGGCGGTTGCCGAGCACCTACCTCGGACTGCTGGCGAAGGGGGACATCGAAGGCACCGTCGCCATGTTCGCGGAGGACATCGTCTTCGAGGACCCGGTGGGCGGCCTGCTGCTGCGCGGCAAGGACGCCCTGCGCGAGCACGTGTTCCGGGGCTCGGAGGGCAAGGTGCACGAGGTGCTGGGGCGGCCCGTGTCGTCGATGGACGGACGGTTCGTGGTGATCCGCGGAGACGCGCGGGTGTTTGTACCGGCCGAGATACGCATGCGCATGATCACCATCTGCGAACTGGACGAGGACGGCCTGGGCGTTCACATCCGCGGGTTCTGGGGCCTCACGGACACCACGTTGGGGCACTCCGAGCCCGGGACGGGCGCCGGCCCCGCGCCCCGCGCCACGGACCCGCCGGAGCCGAAAGGCCCGCTTAAGCTGTTCAGGACACCCTCGTGATGGGCCTGGCAGGCCGCAGAGAGACACCCGCGCGGACGAGCCCGTTGCGAAGGGACTTGATTCCATGACCACACCGACACGCGCCGTTGTGCTGGGCGGCGGATGGGCCGGCATGCTGGCCGCCCATGTGCTGTCCCGTCACCTGGCAACCGTGACCGTGGTGGAGCGTGACATCCTGCCCGACGGGCCGCACCACCGTAAGGGACAGCCACAGGCCCGCCATGTCCACGTGCTGTGGTCCAGCGGCGCGGGCATCGTCGAGAACCTGCTGCCGGGCACCACCGACCGGCTGCTGGCCGCCGGTGCGCGCCGGATCGGCTTCCACAGCGACCTGGTGACCCTGACCTCGGCGGGCTGGCAGTACCGCTTCCCGGCCACCGCGTACGCGATGATGTGCACCCGCCCGCTGCTCGACTGGACGGTGCGCGAGGCGATCCTCGCCGACGGCCGGGTCCGGGTGGAGCAGGGCACCGAGGCCGTCGACCTGGCCGGCGACCGCTCCCGGGTCACCGGGGTGCGGGTGCGCGACGCGGACGGTGGCGAACCCAGGCTGATCGAGGCGGACCTGGTGGTGGACGCCACCGGGCGGGCCTCGCGCCTGGGCCGCTGGCTGGCCGCCCTCGGCCTGCCGACCGTCGAGCAGGACGTGGTCGACGCCGGCATCGGGTACGCGACCCGGATGTTCAAG
Organism: Streptomyces sp. NPDC007917; assembly: GCF_042959105.1. Classification (NCBI taxonomy): domain Bacteria; kingdom Bacillati; phylum Actinomycetota; class Actinomycetes; order Kitasatosporales; family Streptomycetaceae; genus Streptomyces; species Streptomyces sp. NPDC007917. Next base: position 236,460 of record NZ_JBIBKK010000012.1, on the reverse strand, counting down.
GCGCCCGAGGGCGCGGGCAGCGCCTTCCCCGCGATCCAGGTCGCCGCCGACCCGCTCACCCGGCAGCCCGGCCGCTTCGGCGTGGTCTACCCCCAGGAGGGCGGACGCTGGCTGGTCACCCTGACCAGCACGCGCGGCGCTCCGCTGCCCGGCGGCGAGGACGAGTTCGCGGCCTACGCCAAGGAGCTGCGGCACCCGATCGTCAGCGACCTCATCGGCGTCGCCGAACCCATCAGCCAGATCTTCCAGTCGCACTCGGGGGCCAACCGCCGGCTGTACCCCGAGCGCATGGCGCAGTGGCCGGAGGGCCTGCTGATCCTCGGCGACTCCCTGGCGGCGTTCAACCCGGTCTACGGACACGGCATGAGCTCGGCCGCCCGCGCCGCCGAGGCCCTGGACCGGGAACTGGCGCGCGAGGGGTTCGGCGAGAACCGCGGCCGGCAGATCCAGCGGGCCCTGAGCGAGGTGGTCGACGACCCGTGGATCATGGCGGGGCTGAACGACATCCAGTTCGTCAACTGCCGCAACCTGTCCCGCGACCCGCGGCTGACCGGCCCGGACACCGCGGAGCGGCTGAGGTTCTCCGACTACATCTCCAGCAAGTCGATCAGGTCGCCGAAGGTCTGCGAGGTCGCCACCGGCGTGCTGAGCCTGAACGCGCCGCAGAAGGCCCTGGGCGACGCCCGCTTCCTGTCGCTGCTGCAGTCCGACACCAGCTACCCGGAGCTCGTGGAACCGCCGTTCCGGCCCGAGGAGCTGGAGATGGTCGGGCTCAAGCCGTCCGGCACGGCCCCAAGAGGCGTACTCGGCCGGCCCACCGTCTAGCCCACCGCACACACCCGTCAGCCCGACACCACACCGAGAAGGGTGCACCCATGGAACCCACCAACGGATCCCCCGACGACGGTCAGCTGGCCGATCGGCTCGCGTCGGCGGCGCCGGAGGAACGCCAGCAGCTGCTGTGCGAGCTGGTGCTCCGCCGGGCCGCCGAGATCCTCGACGTACCGTCGCTCGACGAGGAGAGCAACTTCCTGGAGAACGGCCTGAGCTCGCTCACCGCCGTGAAGCTCTCGAAGTTCCTGATGGACGACACCGGGATCGAGGTCCCCCTCGTGTCCATCGTCGAACACCCCACCTCCACCCTGCTCGGCAAGTACCTCGCCGAGGCCTACGCGGCCGACGCCGCCTAGGCGCCGGCGCCGCGACCCGCCCGGCCGATCACCATCTCGTCCCAACTCCCAGGAGCCAGGGGAACCCCGTCATGAGGCTGTCCGTTCCGGTTGACCACGAAGTGACGTTGAACGTGCGGCACCGGCCGGGGCGCGGCGGCCGGCCGTTCCTGCTGCTCCACGGGCTGGCGTCCAACGCCAGGATGTGGGACGACGTGGCCCGCCGGCTCGCGGACGCCGGCCACCCCGTCTACGCGATCGACACGCGCGGACACGGCGACTCCGACGTACCGGAGCAGGGGTACGACAACGAGGCCGCCGTGGCGGATCTGGCGGCCGTCTGCCGCGAGCTGCGGCTGACGGGCGCACTGCTCGCCGGCCACTCCTGGGGCGGGATGGTCGCCGTGCGGTTCGCCTCCGTCCACCCCGACCTGGCCGCCGGCCTCGCGCTGGTGGACGGAGGGTGGATCAACCACACCGACACCCCGCTGCGGATCCCCACCTGGCAGAAGGACGTGGAGAAGATCGCGAACGGGGTCCCCGGCACCACGGGAGTCACCGTTCACACCGCGCGGGAGCGCATACGAACGCTCCACCCGCACTGGTCGAAGGACGCCGTCGAGGCGATGCTCGCCGACACGGTGGAAGGGCCGGACGGGCTGCTCGTGCAGCGGCTGCCGCTGAAACACCGCCTGTCGATCCTCAACAGCATGTGGAACGACTCGCCCGCCCGCTGGTACCCCGGCATCGCGGTGCCCGTCCTCATGCTCATAGCCCTGCCCTCGTACGCCTCCGCGCTCGGGGACTGGGTGCGCAAGTGGGTGACCGAGGCCGAGTCGGCCATCGCACACGTGGACTCCCGCTGGTACGTCGGCGCCGACCACAACCTCCACGCGGACCAGCCCGAGCGGGTGGCCGCCGACCTGCTCGAACTGGCCCGCAACGCGGACCGGTCGGCCCTGGAGCGGTCCTGACATGGCAGACGACGACAGGAAGCTCCTCGACTACCTCAAGCGCGTGACGGCCGATCTGCGCGAGGCGCAGCGCCGGCTCAAGGACGTCGAGTACGCCCACCACGAGCCCGTCGCGATCATCGGCATCGGCTGTCGGTTCCCCGGTGACGTGAACTCCCCCCAGGACCTGTGGGACCTGGTCGCCGCCGGCCGCGAGGGCACCGGCGGCCTGCCCACCGGCCGCGGCTGGGACCTCGACGGGCTCTACGACCCCGACCCCGGGCATCCGGGCACCAGCTATGTGCGCCAAGGCGGCTTCGTCCACGACGCCGACCGCTTCGACGCCGCGTTCTTCGGGATCAGCCCCAACGAGGCCGTCACCATGGCCCCGCAGCAGCGGCTGGCGCTCGAGGTGGCCTGGGAGGCCATCGAACACGCCCGCATCGACCCGCACACCCTGCGCTCCAGCGCCACCGGCACCTACCTCGGCTGCGACGGCCTCGACTACTTCCTCAACTCCTACCACGTACCGGAGAACGCGGCCGGCTATCTGACCACCGGCAACTCCCCGAGCGTGGTCGCCGGGCGCGTCGCGTACGCCCTCGGCCTGGAGGGCGCCGCGGTCACCCTGGACACCGCCTGCTCCTCGGCGCTGGTGTCGATGCACCTGGCCTGCCAGGCGCTGCGGGAGGGGGAGGTGACGCTGGCGCTGGCCGGCGGCGTCTACATCATGTCCTCGCCCGCGCCGCTGGTCGGGTTCAGCGAACTGCGCGCCCTGGCCCCCGACGGACGCGCCAAGCCCTTCTCGGCGGACGCCGACGGCATGAACCTCGCCGAGGGGGCGGGGATCGTCCTGCTGGAGCGGCTGTCGGACGCCCGCCGCAACGGGCACCGGGTCCTGGCGGTCATCCGCGGCTCCGCCGTCAACGAGGACGGGGCGAGCAACGGGCTGACGGCGCCCAACGGCCCGGCGCAGCAGCGCGTCATCCAGCAGGCGCTGGCCAACGCCCGGCTCTCCGCGGCCGACGTGGACGCGGTGGAGGCCCACGGGACCGGCACCAGCCTCGGCGATCCCATCGAGGCCCAGGCGCTGCTGGCCACCTACGGCCAGGACCGGCCGGAGGGCCGGCCGCTGTGGCTGGGGTCGATCAAGTCCAACATCGGGCACACACAGATCACCGCCGGCGCCGCGGGTGTGATCAAGATGGTCATGGCGCTGCGCCACGAGACGCTGCCGCGCTCTTTGCACATCGCGGAGCCGAGCCCGCATGTGGCGTGGGACTCCGGCGCGGTGGCGCTGCTGGACGAGGCCGTCGAGTGGCCGCGCGCCGCGCGGCCCCGGCGGGCGGGGGTGTCCGCCTTCGGCTTCTCGGGGACCAACGCGCACCTGATCCTGGAAGAGGCCCCCGAGCCCGGGCCTCCGGCACCCGAGCCCGCGCCGTCCGCGTCCGAGCCCGCGCCGTCCGCGTCCGAGCCCGCGCCCGTCACCCCCTGGGTGCTGTCGGCGCGCAGCGCGTCCGCGCTGCGCGCACAGGCCCGGCGGCTGCTCGACGCGACGCTCGACGCCGATCCGCGGGCCGTCGGCTGGTCGCTGGTGACCACGCGCTCGGTGTTCGAGCACCGAGCGGTCGTCACCGGCCCGGACACCGAGACACTGCGGGCGCGGCTCGGCGCGCTGGCGGCGGACGAGCCGGCGCCCGGAGTGGTGACCGGAGCACCGGGCCAGGCGGGCGCGGGAGCGGTCCTGGTGTTCCCCGGGCAGGGCTCCCAGTGGCCCGGGATGGGCGCGGAACTGCTCGGCGCCTCACCGGTGTTCGCCGCCCGGATCGCCGAGTGCGAGGCGGCGCTCGCCCCGTACGTGGACTGGTCCCTGACGGATGTGCTGCGCGGGGCCGACGGCGCGGCCGACCTCGGCCGCGTCGATGTGGTCCAGCCGGTGCTGTGGGCCCTGATGGTCTCCCTGGCCGCCCTGTGGTCCCACCACGGCGTGCGGCCCGCGGCCGTCGTCGGACACTCCCAGGGCGAGATCGCCGCCGCGTGCGTCGCGGGCGCGCTCACCCTCCAGGAGGGCGCCCGGGTGGTGGCGCTGCGCTCGCGGGCGCTGCGGGCGCTGGCCGGCCGGGGCGCGATGGCCTCCCTCGGCGTGGCCCCCGAGGCGGCCGAGCGCATCGTCTCCGACCTCGGCGAGGCAGCCTCGGGCGTGGGCGTGGCGGCGCTCAACAGCCCGTCCTCCACCGTGGTCTCCGGCCCGCCCGACGCGGTGGCCGCCGTCGTCGCCGCCTGCGAGGCCACCGGCGCCCGGGCCCGCGCCATCGACGTGGACTACGCCTCCCACGGCCCCCAGGTGGACGAGATCGCCGACGAGGTGACGGCCCGCCTCGCCGGGGTCGGCGGCGCGGCCACGGACGTCGCGTTCTGCTCGACCGTGACCGGCGGCCTGATGGACACCACCGCCCTGGACGCGGACTACTGGCTGACCAACCTGCGGCAGCCCGTCCGCCTCACCGAGGCGGTCGACACCCTGCTCGCCGCGGGACACCGGCTGTTCATCGAGGTCAGCACGCACCCCGTGGTCGTCCCCGCGCTCCAGCAGTGCTTCGAGTCAGCAACTGCCGGATCGCCCGTCGACGCGGTGGCGCTGGGCACGCTGCGCCGCCAGGAGGGCGGCCCGGCGCAGCTGGCCACCGCGCTGGCGCAGGCGTTCACCGCCGGGGCGCCCGTCGACTGGCGGCCCTGGTTCGCCGGCCCGTCCGCACCCGCGACGGTGTCCCTGCCCACCTATGCGTTCGACCGCGAGCGGTACTGGCTGCCCCCGGCCCGTGCGGCCCTGGGCGACGACACCCGGGACCCGGTCGAGGCCGAACTCTGGGACGCCATCGAGGACCGCGACATGGAGGCGCTGGGCCGGGTGCTGGAGCCGGACGGCGACGCCACCGCCCCCGGGGACATCGAGGCGCTGCGGCCCGCCCTGCCCGTGCTGTCCGCCTGGCGCCGCCGCCACCGCGAACGCGTCACGCTGGCCTCCTGGCGCCACCGGGTCCGGTGGACACCGCTGTCCGAGCCCGAGCCGCCCGCGCTGAGCGGCACCTGGCTGGTACTCGTCCCCGCCGGCCACGAGGACCACCCGGCGGTGCGGACCGCGACCCGGGCCCTGGCCGAGCACGGCGCCGACGCCACGGCATGGCCCCTCGACCCCGTGGCGGCCGGCCGCCACGCGCTCGCCGAACGGCTGGCCGCCCAAGGCCCCGACACCCCCCTCGCCGGGGTGCTCAGCCTGCTCGCCCTCGACGAGCGCCCGCACCCCGCACATCCGGCCCTGCCGGCCGGGCTCGCCGCCACCGTCGCCGCCGTCCAGGCACTCGGCGACGCGAAGATCACCGCGCCGCTGTGGTGCCTGACCCAGGGCGCGGTGTCCACCGGCCACGACGACCCGCTGACGCATCCGCTCCAGGCGCAGACCTGGGCCTTCGGCCTCGTGGCCGCGCTGGAACACCCCGACCGGTGGGGCGGCCTCGTGGACCTGCCCGCCGACCCCGACGAGCGGACCGCGCCCCGGCTGGCGGCCCTGCTGTCGGGCGCCCCGGGGCATGGCCGGGGCGAGGACCAGACGGCGATCCGTACCACCGGCGTGCTGGCGCGCCGCATCGTGCACGCCACCTCGGACCGCTCCACCGCGCGCCGGCCGTGGCAGCCGCGGGGCAGCGTGCTGATCACCGGTGGCACCGGAGGGGTCGGCGCGCTGCTGGCCCGCTGGGCGGCCGGACACGGGGCGGCCCATCTGCTGCTCACCAGCCGCCGCGGCCCCGACGCCCCCGGCGCCGGGGAACTCGCCGCCGAACTCCGCGCCCTGGGCGCCACGGTGACCGTCGCCGCCTGCGACGCCGCCGACCGCGAGGCCATGCGCTGCGTCCTGGAGGCGATCCCCGACGAGCACCCGCTGTCCACCGTCATCCACGCCGCCGGCGTCAGCGAGCAGGAGCTCATCGCGGACGTGGACGACGCGCATCTGGACCGTATGCTCGCCCCGAAGGCGCTCGCGGCCCGGCACCTGCACGAGCTGACCCAGCACCTGGACCTCTCGGCGTTCATCATGTTCTCCTCGGTCACCGCGTCCTGGGGCAGCGGCGGGCAGGCTGCCTACGCCGCCGCCAACGCCTACCTGGACGCCCTGGCCGAACACCGCCGCGGCCTCGGCCTGCCCGCCACCTCCGTGGCCTGGGGGCTGTGGGGCGCGGTGGGCATGGCCACCTCCGCCGAGGAGATCGACTTCTTCCGCCGCCGCGGTATCCACCCCCTCGACCCCGACCTGGCCGTCGCCTCGCTCCAGCAGGCGGTCGAGCGCCGGGAGGCCGGCGCCGTGATCGCCGCCGTCGACTGGCGCCGCTTCCTGGCGAGCTTCACCGCGCTGCGCCCCAGCCCCCTCCTGTCCGACCTCCCCGAGGCCGCGACGGCGCGGACCGAGGAGCCGTCCCGGGCGTCGGAGGAGGAGGCGGACCCGCTCCGGCGGAAGCTCGCCGGCAGTCCGCCGGCCGAGCGCCACCACATCCTGGTACGCCATGTGCAGGCGCACGCGGCCAGCACCCTGGGGCACGACGACGCGGACGCCGTCCCGCCCACCAAGCCCTTCCAGGAGCTGGGCTTCGACTCGATCACCGCCGTCCAGCTGCGCGACCGGCTCAACGCCGGCACCGGGCTGCGACTGCCCACGACGGTCCTGTTCGACTACCCATCGGCCGAGGAACTGGCCCGTCATCTGCACGGGCTGCTCGGCGCCGAGGCGGCCTCGGGCGAACAGCAGCTCATGTCGGAACTCGACGGCTGGGACGCCGGCCACGCGCCGGACGCCGTGGACGAGGCCGCCCGCGCCCGGATCGCCGCCAGGCTGCGGCTGCTGGCCGACAAGTGGGCAGACCCGGCCCGTACGGCCGGCGCCGCCGGGTCCCACCACGATCTGGAGACGGCCACGGCGGAGGAGATCTTCGACCTGATCACCACCGAATTCGGAAAGTCCTGAGCGGGGCCCGAAGAAGGGCCGAAGAAAAGAGGGGTTCGCCGGCGGTCCGGCGAACCCCTCGGGGGAATTCGGGGAAAACAGCGTCGATGCGTCAACGGGAGCCGTACTCGGCCACCCGCTTCTCCAGTTCGGGAACCACGTCATTGGGGGACGGCTGAGCCAGCATCTCCTGACGCAGCCCTTCCGCCCCGGACCGGAACGACGGATCGTCCAGCAGCCGGACCAGATCCTCCCGGAACCTCGGCCCGCTCATGGCCTCGGGCGGAATCCACAGCCCGGCCCGGACCTCCGCAAGACGCCCGCCCCGGGCCCGGGATTCCGGACCGCCGGGGCCGACCATGAGCTGCGGAACTCCGTACGCCGGCGCGCCGCAGAAGGCCGGGAGACCCCCGCGGTGCACCACCGCCGAGCAGGACGGGAGGAGGACGTGCAGCGGTGCGAAGTCGACGATTCTCGCGTGCGCGGGCACGCGCTGGAGCGTCCGCCGAATTCCCGCGGGGAGCGTCAGCACCAGCTCGATGTCGAGGTCGGCCGTCGCGTCCAGCATCTCCTGGGCCTCCTCGGCGGAAACGGGCCGGCCCCCGTTCCACTTGCTCACCCCGAAGGCCGCGAGGACGCGCGGCAGCTCCGCATCGCGGCGGGACCACTCCGGTACGACGGAAGGGCCGTCGTACGGGACGTAGCGCACGGACACGGTCCTTGGACCGCTCTCGGGCCGCAGGGATCCCGGTGTCTGATCGATGGTGAAACGGCCCGTCAGCGGCTCCTCCGGCGGGTCGCCGTATTCCTCGCCGAAGACCGGTCGCATCCGTGCGTGCGGTGCGCCCACCGCGGCGGCGGCGACCGCGCCCGCCTGACTCGCCGATTCCCCGATCACCAGATCGGGCCGCCACCAGCGGCAGTATTCCACCAGGTCCTCGGCGCTCGGCTGGACAGCGACCGCGGCCAGCCCCGCTCCGGTGACGACGTCGGCGAATTCGGGGGCGCTCGCGACATGAACCTCATGTCCCGCGGTCCGCAGTGCCCAGGCCAACGGCACATTGAGCTGGAAGTGGCTCCGCCCGGGAAAAGTGACGAACAGGACCCGCATGGCTGCCATCTCCTCGCCGTCGACCACGCCGCATCTCTCACCCGCTATCGTCCCGACACCTCTAAAGCGGTTCTTGCGAGCCCGCGCCGGCGCCCATTCGCGGTTAGTCATGCTTTAGACCGGTGGGTGACGATGTCGCATATGATGAAAGGCATCGTTCTCGCGGGCGGGAACGGAACACGGCTGCAACCGCTCACCCTGGCGGGGTCCAAACAGTTGGTTCCGGTTTACGACAAGCCAATGATCTACTATCCGCTGTCCGTCCTCATGTTCGCCGGTATCCGGGACATTCTGATCATCAGCCGCCCCTCCGAATTGCCGCAGTTCCGCCGGCTTTTCGGGGACGGCGGCCATCTGGGGCTGAACATCTCGTACGCCTCCCAGGAGAAACCGCGGGGAATCGCCGACGCCTTCCGGGTCGGCGCGGATCACATTCGCGGTGAGGAGTGCGCCCTGATCCTGGGCGACAACCTCTTCCACGGCGCGAACCTGCCCGCGCTGCTCCGCAGGAGCGCCCAGCGGCTGCGCGGATGTGTGCTGTTCGGGCACGAGGTCGCCGATCCCCGGCACTTCGGCGTCGCCGAGATCGACGACCGGGGCGAGCTGCTGTCCATCGAGGAGAAGCCGGAGCGGCCCCGGTCCAACCTGGCCATTCCCGGCCTGTACTTCTTCGACGGCAGCGTCGTCGACATCGCCAAGCGCCTGGTCCCCTCGGCCCGGGGCGAACTGGAGATCACCGACGTTCTGCGGGCCTATCTGGAGGAGGGCAGGGCCGACCTGGTGTGGCTCGGCCGGGGCGTCACCTGGCTGGACACCGGCACCCACGAAACCCTCCTGGACGCGGGCCGCATGGTGCGCGACGTACAGCACTACCAGGGCACCCGGCTCGGCTGTGTCGAGGAGATCGCGATGTACATGGGATTCATCGGACCCGACGACTGTCATGCGCTCGGCGCGGAGATGAGCAATTCGCCCTACGGCCAGTACGTCATGGACCGGGCCCGCTCGTACCGGCAGGGCCTGCCGCCCGCGCGGTTCCTGGAGGAAATATGAGACTCCTCGTCACCGGGGCCGCGGGGTTCATCGGCTCCACCTACGTACGCGGGCTCCTCGCGCGGGACGGTGACCCGTGGGGCCCCGAGGTCTCCCATGTCACGGTGCTGGACAAGCTCACCTACGCCGGGACGCGGCGCAACCTCGACCTCGCCGACCCACAGCTGACGTTCGTCCACGGCGACATCTGCGACGCCGAGCTGGTCGACACCCTGATGGCGCGGTCCGGGCAGGTGGTCCACTTCGCCGCCGAGTCCCACGTCGACCGCTCCATCGACGGCGCCGACGCGTTCGTGCGCACCAACGTCCAGGGCACCCACACGCTGCTGCAGGCGGCCCTGCGGCACCGCGTGGAGCGCTTCGTCCACGTGTCCACGGACGAGGTCTACGGCTCCGTCGAGACCGGCTCCAGCCCCGAGACCGCCGTACTGGACCCCAACTCGCCCTACGCCGCCTCCAAGGCCGCGTCGGACCTGATCGCCCTCGCCTACCACCGCACCCATGGCCTGGACGTGCGCGTCACGCGGTGCAGCAACAACTACGGTCCCCACCAGTTCCCCGAAAAGATCATCCCGCTGTTCATCACCAACCTGCTCGACGGCGAGGACGTGCCGCTGTACGGCGACGGGCTGAACGTGCGCGACTGGCTGCACGTGGAGGACCACTGCCGCGGCGTGGAACTGGTGCGCGCCAAGGGGCGCCCCGGCGAGATCTACAACATCGGCGGCGGCACCGCGCTGACCAACCGGGAGCTGACCGGCCGGCTGCTGGAGGCCTGCGGCGCCGACTGGGGCCGCGTACGGTACGTCGCGGACCGCAAGGGACACGACCGGCGCTACGCGATCCGGGACGACAAGGCCAGGGCCGAACTCGGCTACCGCCCGCGCCACGACTTCGCCGCCGGGCTGGCCGAGACGGTCGCCTGGTACCGGGACAACCGCGGCTGGTGGGAACCGCTCAAGCACTCCGCCCAGCCGATACGCCGATGACCGCGCGGCGCCCGCGCGGCCATCGGCGTGCCGTGGCGCCGCTCAGCCGCGGTCCCCGACGAACTCGGTGATGGACGAGACCATGTAGTCGATCATCTCCTCGGTCAGCCCAGGGTAGACGCCGACCCAGAACGTGTGCTCGGTGATGATGTCGCTGTTGGTCAGCTCGCCGGACACCCGGTGCGGCGCCTCGGCGTGCGCGGGGTGACGGGTCAGGTTCCCGGCGAACAGCCGACGGGTGCCGATCTTGCGGGACTCCAGGAAGTCGACCAGCTCGGCGCGGCTGAACGGGGCCCGCGGGTCGACGGTCAGGACGAACCCGAACCAGCTCGGATCGGAGCGCGGCGTCGCCTCCGGCAGGATCAGCCACGGCAGCCCGTCAAGACCCTCGCGCAGCCGGCGCCAGTTGTGCCGCCGTGCCGAGCAGAATGCGTCGAGCTTGTCGAGCTGGGCCAGCCCCAGCGCCGCCTGCAGATCCGTCGACTTCAGGTTGTATCCGATGTGGGAGAAGATGTACTTGTGGTCGTAGCCGGCCGGCAGCGTGCCCATCTGGTAGCCGAACCGCTTGCGGCACGTATCGCTCTCCCCCGGCTCGCACCAGCAGTCCCGGCCCCAGTCCCGCAGCGACTCCACGATCCGCGCCAGCGCCAGGTTCGAGGTCAGCACGCAGCCGCCCTCGCCCATCGTCAGATGGTGTGCGGGATAGAAGCTGACGGTCGTCAGATCGCCGAAGGTGCCGGCGAGCTGCCCGTCGTAGGTGGAGCCCACGGCGTCGCAGGTGTCCTCGATCAGGACCAGATCGTGGTCCTGCGCGAGCTGGGCCAGCTCCGCGGCCTCGAAGGGGTTGCCCAGCGTATGGGCCATCATGATGGCCCGGGTGCGCGGCCCGATCGCCTGCGCCACCCGCTCGGCCGTGGCGTTGTACGTCCCCAGCTCGACGTCCACATAGACGGGGACCAGCCCGTTCTGCAGGATCGGGTTGACGGTGGTCGGGAAGCTCGCCGCCACCGTGATGACCTCGTCGCCGGGGCGCAGCCGGCGGTCGCCCAGCAGATGGGAGGTGAGCGAGGAGAGCGCCAGGAGGTTCGCGGACGACCCGGAGTTCGTCAGATGGGCCTTGCGCCGCTTCATCCTGCGCGCGAAGGCCGACTCGAACTTCCGGGATAACGCGCCCGCCGCGATCCGCATCTCCAGCGCGGCCGACACCAGCGCGACCCGGTCCTCCTCGTCCAGCACCGCACCCGAGGGCCAGATCTCGGTGACCCCGGGGATGAAGCCCCGCCCCTCCTGAGTGTCCTGGTGGTACTTGCGCACCTCGTCGAGGATGCGCGCGACCCGTTCGCTCATCTGCTGTCCTTCCCATGGCTGTTCCCGGGCCCGCATGCCGTCGCCGTACGCGCCGCCGCGGGCGGCGAGCCGGCGGCCGCGAGCAGATCACGCAGTGACTCGCGCAGGGTTCGGCGCGGCGCCCAGCCCAGCAGGCGCCGCGCCCGTCCGATGTCCAGTCGCTGCCAGGCCGCGTCGGAGCGCGTCCGCTGCAGGGCCGGGTCCTCGACGACGCGCACCGGCAGCCCGCTGAGCGAGATCATCAGGTCGACCAGCCGGCGCACGGGCACCGCCTGGCCGCTGCCGATGTTGACGACGGTTCCGGCGACCGCGCGCACCGGCGCCACGGCCGCCGCGACCACCGCGTCGGCCACGTCCCGGACGTCCACCAGGTCCCGGTGGTCGCGCAGCGGCGCCAGCCGCAACTCGCCGCGCCCGGAGGCCAGATGGGCGGCCACGACCCCGGCGAGGCTGTTGCCCGGGGCGCCAGGACCGCAGGCGACCGAGATGCGCAGCACGGTCCCGGGCACGCCGCGCTCGGCCGCGGCCCGCAGCACGGCCTGCGAGCCGCGCAGTTTGGTGCGGCCGTACACGGTGGCCGGGTCGGTCGGCCAGTCCTCGCCGATCGAGGTCCCGGGCGCGGCCGGGCCGTACTCGTAGGCGCTGCCCAGATGGATCAGCCGCGGCCGGTCCGGCAGCCCGGCGACGACGGTGGCGAGCCGGGACACGAACGCGGAGTTGGCCTCCGTCATCTGCCGTTCGCCGCCGCCCCAGACCGCGCCCGAGGCGTTCACCACCACCCGCGCCCGCGTGTCGGAGCACAGCCGGGCCAGCTCGGCGGGGCCGGCCGCGCTCAGGTCCAGGCGTATGGAGCCGCAGTCGTCCCCGTCCGCGCCGTCCCCGTCCGCGCCGCCACCGCGCGTGCCGCGGCAGACCCGTGACACCCGGGCGCCCGTGGCGGCGAACGCCGCGCAGATGTGCCGCCCCAGGTATCCGGAGCCGCCCAGCACCAGGACCGGCGTGCCGGCCGGAGCGTCGTCAGCGCGGAGCGCGGGCGCCGGAGAGGCGGCCATGGTTCCCTCCCGGGAGGACGGGGCTACGGAAGGTCGCTGCCGGTCTTCTCGCCGCCTGTTTTCCGGAAGACAGCCTGCCAGAAGTAGCTCCAGGGAAGGCCCCGCGTATCGGCGGCGCAGGTCCATTTGTCGCCGGGCCGGTACGCGTCGACGAAGGCGGGCACGGCCGCCGCCACGGCCTCGCTGTCGTGGATGTCGAGCACCTGCCGCAGCGGTCCGCTCTCCATGGCCAGCCGCACGGCCTCCTCGCCCTTCTGGTGGCCGTCCATGCTCTTGTCCCGGAACTTCCCGACCGGGTTCTTCACGAAGAACGCCCCGCACCTCTCGTCGATCAGACGCAGATAGGCGGCGACGGTGTCGGGGGCCATCTCCGTGAAGGAGTGCACATTGACGCACAGCTCGAAGCGGTCCGCGCCCAGCGCGGTGTCGATGTCCTCCACCTGCACGAACTTCATCTTGGCGAACTGCTTCTCATCCAGGACGGCGCGCAGATACGCCCTGCTCAGCGCGAGCGTGTTCTTCAGATCGATGATGGTGTAGGAGGCGAGGTCGTAGTTGGACAGCATCGCGTGGCAGGTGCGGCCGTACCCCGCGCCGATTTCCAGGACACGGGCGCCGCCCAGGTCCAGCTCCTTCTCGATGAATCCGAGCTCGAGCGCCGCCTGGAGATAGTCCAGACAGATGCTCCTGCCCTCGTAGCGGACCGTGACGGGGTCTCCCACCTCACGGTTGCGGACATTCTCGATCTTCGACCAGTCGTCTTCGCTCAGCCGCGTGGCCAGCTCGTACACAAGGGCCCTCAAATACCTGACCCCATTGGCCGTCGGATCCCAGAGCGCGATATTGAAATTCCGCCGATCCGACTTGAAACCGGTCAGATCGGTGGCCGCGTCCTCGGTGACCCAGAGTTCGCTGATGCGCTCCCACTGCCGACTGGCCTGGAAACCCTGCACCATCTCGCTCTCCCACTCGTCGATGTTGCTCGGGTGACTGCCGGTACGCAGCTTCCCGTACGCCGCTAAAGGCGGACTGACATGGAGCGCCGGCCCGGAAAACGAGGCTGCCGGTGCGCAAGATCCGCTTTAGTGGAGGCGGCGACAATAAGGGCGGTCCCTCCCATGAGAGAGAGGATGGCGCCCATGCGCGTCCTGTTCGTCGCATTTCCCTGGCGAACTCATTTCTGGTTCACCGTGCCGATGGCCTGGGCGCTGCGCACGGCCGGCCACGAGGTCCATGTCGCGAGCAGCCGGGAATTCGCCGTCAATGTCACCGAAGCGGGGCTGACGGCGGTCCCGGTGGGATCGAAGGAACCCATCCTGCAAAGGGCGTACCGAGAGCAGAAGGAGGCGTTCGGGGACGGGAAGGGAATCGTCGACCCCATCGATCTGGGCGAGAACCGCGAAGAGCTGCTTCCGTGGAGCTATCTGAAGGCGCTGTGCTCCGGTGCCGTCGCGAGATCCAGGATCGTCAACGACGCGATGATCGACGATCTGGTCGCGTACTGCCGCTGGTGGAAACCCGATCTGGTCGTCTGGGAGTGGCTGACCAACGCGGGCGCGGTCGCCGCCTCGGCGGTCGGCGCGGCACACGCGCGGATGCCGATCGGCCTCGGACTGGACGTACGGCTCCGCCGGCACTTCCTGAAGACGATGGCGCGGCAGGACCCGGGGGAGCGGGTGGACCCCGTGCGCGAATGGCTCGGCGGATGGGGGGAGAAATACGGCTTCGATTTCTCCGAAGAGCTGCTGACCGGGCAGTTCACCATCGAACAGTGGCCGGATTCCATGAGGCTGGAGACCGGTGTGCCCCATCTCTCGACCCGCTATGTGCCGTACAACGGCCGAGCTCCCTACAGCGGCCGGTCCCTCGTGCCCGACTGGGTCCACCATGAGGGGAAGGCGCCCCGGGTGCTCGCCACATTCGGGACGAGCATGTGGGACATGACCAAGCCGCTGCTCTCCAGCGCCCAGCTGCAGAAGATGCTGGACTCCGTGGCCGGCCTGGACATCGAACTGGTCCTGACCCTGCCGGCCGGAATCCAGAAGGAGCTGGAGCGCGTACCGCGGAACACCAGGCTCGTGGAGTTCGTTCCCCTGCACGCCATCATCTCGTCCTGCTCGGCCGTGATCCATCACGGTGGATTTCCCACCTTCTGCAGCTCGCTGGCGCATGGGCTGCCCCAGCTCATGGTCAGCCGCAGCACCCCGGACGCCGCGCTGCGCGGCGCGCGCCTCGAAGAGGCCCAGGCAGGTCAGTGGCTTCCGCCCCACCGCACGACGGGCAAGGAAATCGGGAAATACCTGGCGCGGATGCTGGAAGACCCTTCGCTGCGGTCCGGCGCCGAACGGCTCCGTCAGGACGTACTGGCCCAGCCGTCGCCCAACCAGCTGGTGCCCGAACTCGAGCGGCTGGCCGCCGAATACCGCTCCGCTTGATCCCCCCTTGAACACCCCTGGTCGGTCAGCCGACCGCGGCCGCCCCGGGAGGGCGCGCGCGTCCGAACCCGCGCGCCCTCCCGGGGCGGTGTCACCGTCGCGGCGCCGCCCGCCCGCTCACCACGCGACCGGCAGCTGATGGACACCGTTGAGGTACAGGTCTTCCCTGGTCGGGACCTGCTCCGGCGGAACGGCCAGCCGCAGGCCCGGGAAGCGGTTCAGCAGCGCCGGGAAGGCCTGCCGCAGCTCGGTGCGGGCCAAGTGCTGGCCCAGGCACTGGTGGAAGCCGTGGCCGAAGGTGACATGGCCGCCGACGGGCCTGGTGATGTCGAGGGTGTCGGGGTCCTCGAAGCGCGCCGGGTCACGGTTGGCCGTCGGCAGCGACACCGTCACCGACTGACCCTTCCTGATCATCGTCCCCTCGACCTCGACATCCTCCAATGCCGTGCGCACGGGACCGAACTGGCCGACCGTCGCATAGCGCAGGAGCTCTTCCACCGCGGTGTCGACAAGACCCGGGTCGCGGCGCAGCGCCTCCATCTGTTCGGGGTGGCACAGCAGGGCGAAGGTGCCCAGCGACAGCGTGTTCGCGGTGGTGTGGAGGCTGCTCGCGAACAGGAGGAGGCCGATGGTGGCCAGCTCCCCCTCCGTCAGCTGACCGCCGTTGACCAGACCGCTGAAGAGGTCGTCGGTGGGTTCCGCGCGGCGGCGCTCGATGAGCGGCGGGAAGAAGCTGAGCGTGACGGTCAGGGCCGACTCCGCCTTCTTCGGCTCGGTGTCCAGGGCGAACAGGGTGTCGATCGCCTGCCGGAGTTCCTCCCGGCCTTCCTCGGGGATGCCCAGCAGTTCACAGATCATCAGATACGGAATGGGCGCGGCGAACTCGGCCATGAGGTCCGCCGGCGGGCCGGAAGCCTCCATCGCGTCGAGACGTCCGTGCGTGATCGCGGCGATCGCCGTCTCAAGCCGTTTCATCCGCCGAGTGGAGAACTCGGCCATCAAAAGACGCCGGTACCGGGTGTGTTCCGGGGGGTCCAACAGCGGGAGCATGCCGGGACTGCTGATTCCCATGCCGGAGATGAACTCGGAGGCCGAGGGGATGAACGTCCGGGTGTCCAGCTCCTGCCGGGCGCTGAACCGGGCGTCGCCCAGAATGGCCCGCACCGCCGAGTGCCCGGTGGCCAGCCAGCCCCAATGGCCGTCCGCGAATCGCATGGGCGAGATCGGCCGCTCCTCCCGCATGCGCTTGAGCTCATCGGGCGGGTCGAAGGGACGGGGGCGGCCCTGCCGGGAAAAGTTGATCGGGGTGTTCTGCATGACTCCTCCTCAGAATTGTCGCGCGGTCATCACGAAACTCTCCCTTTCGCCCGCAACAGGTCCCTTTCCGTAGATGATCGGCGAACCGCCTAAAGCGGAACTGTCCACCAGGGCGCGCCCCGGCGGCGCGGGAAACTGCGGGCGACGGGCTCGGCCACTGCTCAGGACTCCCCGAACTCCCGGTCGATCAGGGCGAACATCTCGTCCGCGGACGCCGCTTCCAGGTCGTCCCCGCCCGTCGCCTCGGCAGGCTCGGGCCCACCGTCCCCGGCGCCCTGCCCCTCGTCGTATCGCCACAGCAGCACCCGCAGCCGGTGCGTCAGCCCGGAGCGGCGCGGATCGTCCGCGTCCAGGGCGGCGAGCGCCGCCTCGATCTCGTCCAGGTGCGCCGCGACCGGCTCCGCCTCCGGCTCCTCGGGCAGCACCTGCGTGACCAGATGGCCGGCCAGCGCGGTCGGCGTCGGATAGTCGAAGACCAGCGTGGCGGGCAGGCTCAGGCCGATGGCGCCGCGCAGCCGGTTCTTGAACTCGACGGCCGCCAGGGAGTCGAAACCCAGCTCCTTGAAGGGCTGGTCCGGGTCGACCGACTCCGCGGCCGGGTAGCGCAGCGCACCCGCCACATGGGAGCGCACCAGCGCCAGCAGCGTGCCGGCGCGGGCCTCGGGCGCCTGGGCCGCCAGCCGCTCCCGCAGGGCCGTCAGGCTCTCGGAACCCTCCTCGTCCGGGGCGTCGAGCGCCGCCTGCCAGGCCCGCCGGGCCGCCGGTATCTCGTCGAAGAGACGGCTGGGGCGCGCCATGGTGAACAGCGGGACGAAACGCTCCCAGTTGATGTCCGCGACCACCGCGTGCGCGTCGCCCCGCCCTTCACGGGTGCCCTCGGCGTCGCACTGCTCGCCGCCGTGACCGCCCTCGTCGAGGGTGCGCCGCAGCGCGGCGAGCGCCAGCTCGGGCGGGAGGGCCGGCAGCCCCAGCCGTTCGGCGCGCTCGGCCGCCTCCGGGCCCTCCGAACCGTCCCACACGCCCCACGCCAGCCGGACGACATGGCCGCCGGCCGCCTGACGGCGCCGCGCCACCGCGTCCAGATACGCGTCGGCCGCAGCCCGGGCGCCATGCCCGCCACCGCCCCAGACCGCGGCGATGGACGAGAAGACCACCACCGGATCGTCGGGCTCCAGGCCGCACAGCTCCGCGAGCCGGTCGGCTCCCCCCATGGCGTTCGACACCGCCTCGGCCAGCCCGTCCGGCGTGAACTCCGCCAGCGGCGCCCAGTCGCTCGGCGCCCCGGTGTGGACGACCGTACGGACCCGCAGCCCCGAGGCCGCGAGCCGGTCGGCCAGCTGCCGCCGCGCCATGGGTTCGGACGGCACGCCGTCCACCACCGTCGCCTCCGCGCCCAGCTCCGCCAGTTCGGCCACCAGCTCCGCGCCACCGGGCGTGGCCGGGCCGTCCGGCGCCAGCAGGACGAGGCGCTTGGTGCCGCCCGCGGCCAGCCACCGCGCCACGAGAGCCGCGGTCCCGGCGACCCCGCCGCTGACCAGCACACCGTCCCGGGAAGTCCACTCACGCGCCGGCGCCTCCCCGAGGCCGCTCAGTGGTGCGGGCAGCAGCCGCCGCCCGAAGGCCCCGGCCGGCCGCAGCGCCACCTGGTCCTCCCCGGCCCGCCCCGCCAGCACGGCGCGCAGCAGATCGGGGGCGAGGTCCTCGGGCGAGGCGGGCAGGTCGACCAGCCCGCCCCACGCCGCCGGATGCTCCAGCGCGGCCACCCGGCCGAGCCCCCACACCTGGGCCTGCGCGGGCGCCTGTGACCCTTCGCCGTCCGCGACGGCCACCGCGCCCCGCGTGGCGCACCACAGGGGCGCGTCGAGCCCCGCCTCCAGCAGGGCCCGCAGCAGCACATGGGTGCCCGTCACACCCCCGATCACGGCCGGGAACGCTTCGTGTGGGCGTTCGTCCAGCGCCAGCAGGGACAGCACCCCCGCCGGGGCCCCGCCCTCGTCGCACAGCACCCGCAGCGACGCGGCGAGCCCGGCCACCTCCGCCCGGCCGTCCGTCACCAGCCGCCACACCGCACCGCCGTCCGCCGTGAGGGCCCGCTCACAGGCGTCGGCCCACTCCTCGGCCTCCCCGGCGCCCCGGGGGGGTACGACCAGCAGCCACGGGCCCGCCGTGGCCGCCGGGCCGAGCTCCGGCAGCCGGCGCCAGCCGACCCGGTAGCGCCAGGAGCTCAGGGTCGACCGCTCATGGCGCTCCCGGTGCCAGCGCGACAGCGTCGGCAGCACCGCGCCGAGCGACGAGCGCCGCCCGTCCTCCTCGCCGATGCCCAGCGCCTCGGACAGCGCCGGGAGGTCCTGCGCCTCCACCGCGCTCCAGAACCGGACCTCCTCCTCGTCCGCCTCCGCCGGCGGCGCGTCCGCCAGGGCGTCCGGCAGCCAGTACCGCTCGCCCTGGAAGGGGTAGGTGGGCAGGTCCACGGTCGGCGGCGGGGCACCGTCGGTGAACCACGGGCGCCAGTCGACGGGGGTGAGGGTGTGCAGCCGGGCGAGCGCGTGGGCCAGGCCCTCGACGTCGGGCTGCTTGCCGGTCAGGGCCGGGACCAGCAGGGGAGGGTGCGCGGGCAGGCCGTCCAGCGCGTCGAGGGTGTTCTGCGCGGCCGGGATCAGTACGGCGTCGGGGCCGACTTCGAGGAAGGCCGCGGTGTGCGGGGCGATGTGTGTGACGGCGGGGTGGAAGTGGACGGGTTGGCGGATGTGGCGCACCCAGTAGTCGGGGGTGGTGATGTCCTGGCCGGCTGGTTCGCCGGTGAGGTTGCTGATGAGGGGGATGGTGGGCTGGTGGTAGGTCAGGCCGGCGATGGCGTCGCGGAAGTCGTCCAGGATCGGTTCGACCAGGGGGGAGTGGAAGGCGTGGCTGACGGTGAGGGCTTTGGTTCGGCGTCCGCGTTCCTTCCAGGCCGTGCCGATTTCGGTGACGAGGTCGGCCGGTCCGGAGATGACGGTGTTGGTGGGGGCGTTGAGGGCGGCGATGGTGACCTGGCCGTCGTACGGGGCGAGGGCTTCGGTGGTTTCTTCTTCTGTGGCTTCGAGAGCGGTCATGGCGCCGCCCGGGGGCAGGCTGCCGAGGAGGGTGGCTCGGGCGGCGACGAGGTGGCAGGCGTCTTGGAGGGAGAAGACTCCGGCGATGTGGGCTGCGGCGATCTCGCCGATGGAGTGGCCGATCACCGCGTCCGGGCGGGTGCCGCAGGTCTTCAGCAGCCGGGCCAGTGCGACCTGCACGGCGAACAGCCCGGCCTGGGTGTAGGTGGTGTGGTTCAGCAGGTCCGCTCGCGGCCGGCCGCGCAGTACGACATCGGCCAGCGGGTGGGCCAGCTGCGGATCGAGCAGCGCGCACACCTCGTCGAAGGCCTCGGCGAAGACCGGGAAGCGCCGGTAGAGGTCGGCGCCCATGCCCGGCCGCTGGCTGCCCTGCCCGGAGAAGAGGAACACCCGCCACCCGGAGCCCCGCACCCCCGCCTCGCGCCGTACCAGCGCCGGATGGTCCTCCCCGGCCGCCAGCGCGGCCAGGCCCGCCCGCAGCGCCGCGGTGTCCCGGCCCATGACCACGGCCCGGTGGTCGAAGACCGTGCGCGAGGTGGCCAGCGACCAGCCCACCGCGTCCGGATCGCCGTCGAGAGCCGCCGCGTCCAGCAGCCGCCCGGCCTGGGCGCGCAGCGCGTCCGCGCCGCGCGCCGAGACCACCCACGGCGTGACCCGGTCCTCGGGCCGTTCGCCGGCCGCGTCCGGGGGAGTGCCGGCGGGCTGGGTGTTCTCCTCCAGGATGACGTGGGCGTTGGTGCCGGAGATGCCGAACGAGGACACACCGGCCCGGCGCGGACGGTCCCCCCGCGGCCAGTCGACCGGCTCGGTCAGCAGCCGTACGGCGCCGGAGTCCCAATCCACATGGGAGGTCGGCTCGTCGATGTGCAAGGTGGCGGGCAGCCGGCCGTGGCGCAGGGCCATCACCATCTTGATCACGCCCGCCACGCCCGCCGCCGCGTGGGTGTGCCCGATGTTCGACTTCACCGACCCCAGCCACAGCGGCCGGTCCGCCGGGCGGTCCTGGCCGTAGGTGGCAAGCAGCGCCTGGGCCTCGATCGGGTCGCCGAGCGTGGTGCCCGTGCCGTGCGCCTCCACCGCGTCCACCTGGTCGGCGGTGAGCCGGGCGCTGTCCAGCGCCTGCCGGATCACACGTTCCTGGGCGGCGTCGTTGGGCGCGGACAGCCCGTTGCTCGCGCCGTCCTGGTTGACCGCCGAGCCGCGTAGCACGGCGAGCACGCGATGGCCGTTGCGCCGGGCGTCCGACAGCCGCTCCAGCAGCACCAGGCCCACGCCCTCGGAGAAACCGGTGCCGTCCGCGGCCGCGGCGAACGCCTTGCAGCGGGCGTCCGGCGCGAACCCCCGCTGCCGGGAGAACTCCACATACGCGGTGGGAGTGCTGAACACGGTCACACCGCCGGCCAGGGCCAGGTCGCACTCGCCCTGCCGCAGCGCCTGCCCGGCGAGGTGCATCGCCACCAGGGACGCCGAGCACGCCGTGTCCAGGGTGACCGCCGGGCCCTCCAGACCCAGCGTGTACGCCACGCGGCCGGACACCACGCTGGTCAGTCCGCCCGTGGCCGTATAGCCCTCGAACCCCTCGGGGATCCGCGGTATCCGCGACAGGTAGTCCTGGCTCGACACCCCCGTGTAGACGCCGGTGGCGGAGCCCTTGAGGCTGGTGGGGTCGATCCGCGCGCGCTCCAGCAGCTCCCAGGCGGTCTCCAGCAGGACGCGCTGCTGGGGGTCCATGGCCAGGGCCTCGCGGGGGCTGATGTTGAAGAAGGAGGCGTCGAACCGGTCGGCGTCGTGCAGGAAGCCGCCCTCGGTCACATAGCTGGTGCCGTAGTGGTCGGGGTCGGGGTGGTACAGGCGGTCGAGGTCCCAGACCCGGTTGGTGGGGAAGGGGCCGATGGCGTCGGTGCCGTCGGCCACCAGCTCCCACAGGGCTTCCGGGGAGGTGACCCCACCCGGGTAGCGGCAGGCCATGGCGGTGATCGCGACGGGCTCCTGGTGGCGCTCTTCCGCTTCGCGCAGCCGCTGTTTGGCCTGGCCGAGGTCGAAGGTGACGCGCTTGAGGTACTGGCGCAGCTTGTCTTCGGTGGTGGACATGGCTTCTCCCTCGCTGCCGGTCAGGACGAGCCCAGTTGCTGGTCGATGAGCGCGAACATCTCGTCGTCCGAGGCCGACTCCAGCGCCTCGCCGTCGACGGTGTGATCGACCCCCAAGGCGCCGTCGCCCAGCCGCCACAACAGCGACTGCAGCCGTTTGACGAGCTGGGCACCGGTCTCGCCCTCCGGCTTCACCTCGCCCACCGCCGCCTCCAGCCGCTCCAGCTCCCGCAGCACGGGCCGCAGCGCGTCGTCCTCCGCCGGGCACAGCTCGCCCCGCAGGTGCTCGGCCATGGCGGCGGGCGTCGGGTGGCGGAACACCGACGCGGCGGACAGCCGCAGCCCCGTCGCCATGGTGAGCCGGTTGCGCAGTTCGACCGCCGTCAGCGAGTCGAACCCGAGATCCTTGAACGGCGTGTCCATCGCCACCGCCCCGGGGTCCGCGTGCCCCAGCACGGTGGCCGCGTGGGTGCGGACCAGATCGAGCAGGAGCGCCAGCTGTTCGTCGGCGCCCATCGACCCCAGTCGGCCGGACAGGTCGGCCACCGGCGCCGCCACGGACCGCCGTACGACCCGGGCCCCGGCGCTCGTGAGCGAACGGACCAGCGGCGGCAGCGCCTCGGCGGGCTGGGCGGACAGCGCCGCCAGGTCGAGCTGGGCGGCCAGCAGCCGCGCCATGCCGTGTGCGTGTGCCGCGTCGAACAGCGCCAGGGCGTGGTCGGTGGCCAGCGGCACCATCCCGGACCGGCTCATCCTGGCGTGGTCGACCTCGGTGAGCGCTCCGGTCATGCCGCTGGTGGCGGCCCACAGTCCCCAGGCGATGGAGGTGGCGGGCAGTCCCGCGTGGTGCCTTTGGGTGGCGAGAGCGTCGCAGTAGGCGTTGGCGGCGGCGTAGTTGGCCTGCCCGGGGCTGCCGAGGGTGCCGGCGGCCGAGGAGAAGATCACGAACATGGCCAGGGGGAGGTCCTGGGTGGCCCGGTGGAGGTTGGCCGCGCTCGTCGCCTTGGCCGCCCAGACGCGGCGGAGGGTGTCGGGGGTCTGAGAGGTGAGCACGGCGTCCTCGACGGTGCCGGCGGTGTGGACGACGGCGGTGAGGGGGTGCTCGGGGTCGATGGTGTCGAGGGCCTGCCCAAGGGCCTGGGGATCGGTGGTGTCGGTGGCGGTGATGCGGACGGTGGCGCCGAGCTCGGTGAGCCGGGCGGTCAGGTCGGCTGCGCCGGGGGCGTCCGGGCCCCGGCGACTGAGGAGGTGGAGGTGGGTGATGTGGTGGGTGGTGACGAGGTGTTCGGCTGTCAGGGCGCCGAGGGTGCCGGTGCCGCCGGTGATCAGGACGGTGCCGTCGGGGTCGAGGGCGGGGGGAATGTCCAGGACGATCTTGCCGGTGTGTTTGGCCTGGCTCATGTGGCGCAGCGCCTGGCGGGCCCTGGCCAGCGGCCACGCCTGCACCGGGGGCGGCGCCAGGACGCCCCGCGCGAAGAGGTCGGCGAGCGTGTCCAGCATCTCCGAGATCCGGTCGGGGCCGGCGTCGGAGACCAGGTCGTACGCGCGGTAGTGGACGCCGGGATGGGCGTCGGCGATCTGCTCGGGGTCGCGGATGTCGGTCTTGCCCATCTCGATGAACCGGCCACCGGGGCCCAGCAGCCGCAGCGAGGCGTCCACGAACTCGCCCGCCAGGCAGTCAAGCACCACGTCCATGCCCTCGGGCCCGGTGGCGGTGCGGAAGGCTTCCTCGAAGTCGAGGTCGCGGGAGGAGGCGCGGTGGGGCTCGTCGATGCCCATGGCCCCCAGCGCGGCGTGTTTGCCGGGGCTGGCCGTGGCGTACACCTCGGCACCCAGGTGGCGGGCGATCTGCACGGCCGCCGTGCCCACGCCGCCCGTGGCGGCATGGATGAGCACCGACTCGCCCGCCCTGAGGCCCGCGAGGTCCACCAGTCCGTACCAGGCGGTCAGATACGCGATGGGCACGGCCGCGGCCTGCCGGTCGGTCCAGCCCGGCGGGATCGGGACGACGGCGCGCGCGTCGGCGAGGGCCACGGGCCCGAACGAGCCCTGGAACAGGCCCATGACGCGGTCGCCGACGGCCACCGACGTGACGTCCCCGGCCACCTCCAGCACCACGCCCGCGCCCTCGCCGCCCAGCCCGCGCCGGTCGGGCACGACGCCCAGGGTCACCATCACATCGCGGAAGTTGACGCCCGCGGCGCGGACCGCGATGCGCACCTGCCCGGGCGCCAGCGGCTCCAGCACCTCGGGGCACTCCTCCGGCGCCACCCCGTCGACCGTTCCGGCGTGCTCGTCCGCCATGACGAGTTGCCAGGCGGACGAGGTCACGGGCAGCACGATGTCGGCGGTCGCGTCCGCGGCCGTCAGCCGCGGCACCCACGCCGCCCCGCCGCGCACGGCCACCTGCCACTCGTCCGCGGCGAGGGCCGCGCCCAGCACCCCCACGACATCCGGTGCCGGACCGGCGTCGCGGCCGCTGAGGTCGAGCAGCGCGAACCGGCCGGGGTGCTCCGCCTCGGCGCTGCGGACCAGCCCCCATACGCCCGCGGCCACCGGATCCACGGCGCCGCCCTCCGGGCCGGCGGGGGTGTCCTGCGCCACGGCGGCGGCGTCATGGGTGACGACCACCAGCCGGGAGCCGGCGAGCCGCGGCTCGGCCAGCCACTCCTGCGCCGTCGTCAGAACCCGCGCCACCACATCGGAGCCGTCGCCGTCGCTGCCGCCCTCGGCGGGTGCCGGGCCGGTCAGGACGGTCTGCGGCACGGGCGCGCCGTCGTCCATGGCCGCGATCAGCGCGGCGACATCCGGATACCGGGACAGCGACGGCACCGCCTCGTCGAGCCGGCCGTCCCCGAGCACCGCCCAGCCGTCCGCTTCGGCCGTCGGCGGCTCCGCCGGGATCGGGAGCGCGATCCACCGCACCTGGTACAGACCGTCGTTCGGCCCGCTGGTCCGCAGGCGCGCGGTGTCGATGGGCCGGGTGGTGATGGTGTCGGCGGTCAGAACGGGCCGCCCGGTGGTGTCCAGGAGGGCCAGGCCGAGCTCGCTGTCGCCACGGCGGGTGATCCGGACGCGGGCCCGCGTGGCGCCGGTGGCGTGCAGGGTGACACCGCCCCAGCTGAAGGGGAGCCAGATCTCGCCGGCCGGGTTGTCGGCGGTGGCGAGGAGCGGGTGGAGCGCGGCGTCGAGGAGGGCGGGGTGGAGGGCGAGGGGATCGGCGGTGGGGTCGGTGGCGTCGGCGGCGGGGAGCTCGATGTCCGCGAGGAGGTCGTCGCCGTGGCGCCAGACGGCCCGCAGGCCCTGGTAGCTGGGTCCGTAGTGGTAGCCGCCCGCGGCGGCGCGGTCGTAGAAGCCGGTGATGTCGACGGGTTCGGCTCCCGGGGGTGGCCAGGCCGCCTCCGCTCCGTCCCGGGGCGGCGCGGCCGTGGGCTCGTCGGTGAGGGTGGCGGCGGCGTGGTGGGTCCACTCCGCCGTGGGGCCGGACTGCGAGCGGGCGTAGATGTCCAGGGTGCGGTGACCGGTGTCGTCGGGTGGACTGACGATGACCTGGAGTGAGAGCGGGTGCGTGGGGTCGAGCGTGAGGGGCTGTTGGAGGAGGAGTTCGTCGATGTGGGGGGTGGCGGCGTGGTCCGCGGCGTGCAGGGCGATGTCGAGGAGGGCGGTGGCGGGCAGGAGGACCGCGCCGGCGATGGTGTGCTCGCTGAGCCAGCCCTCGTGGCCGGCGGCGGGCACCTGCCCGGTCAGGAGGATGCCGCCGTCGGCGAGCGGCGCGGTGGCGGCGAGGAGGGGGTGGGTGAGCGAGGCGGCGCCGGGGGTGGCCGGCCCCGCGTGGGTCGGGGTCAGCCAGTAGGGCCGGCGCTGGAAGGGGTAGGTGGGCAGGTCGACGCCAGGGGGCGTGGGGCCGGCGGGGTACCAGGGGGCCCAGTCGACGGGGGCGTGGGTGTGCAGCCGGGCCAGGGCATGGGCCAGGGCGCGGATGTCGGGCTGGCCGCGGGTCAGGGTCGGGATCAGCAGGGGTGGGTGTGCGGGCAGGTCGTCCAGCGCGTCGAGGGCGTCCTGGGCTGCGGGGACGAGGACGGCGTCGGGGCCGACTTCGAGGAAGGCGGCGGTGTGCGGGGCGATGTGTGTGATGGCGGGGTGGAAGCGGACGGGTTGGCGGATGTGGCGCACCCAGTAGTCGGGGGTGGTGATGGTCTCGTCGGCCGGTTCGCCGGTGACGTTGCTGATGAGGGAGACGCTGGGCTGGTGGTACGTCAGCTCGGCGACGGCGTCGCGGAAGTCGTCCAGGACCGGTTCGACCAGGGGGGAGTGGAAGGCGTGGCTGACGGTCAGCGCCTTGGTCCTGCGTCCGCGTTCCTTCCACGCCGTGCCGATCTTGGTCACCAGGTCCAGTGGGCCGGAGATGACGGTGCTGGTGGGGGCGTTGAGGGCGGCGATGGCGACCTGGCCGTCGTAGGGGGCGAGGGCTTCGGCGGCCTCCTCGGCGGTGGCTTCGAGGGCGGTCATGGCGCCGCCGGGGGGCAGACTGCCCAGGAGGGTGGCGCGGGCGGCGACCAGGCGGCAGGCGTCTTCGAGGGAGAAGACTCCGGCGATATGGGCGGCGGTGATCTCGCCGATCGAGTGGCCGATCACCGCATCCGGCCGCACACCGCACTCCTTCAGCAGCCGGGCCAGTGCCACCTGCACCGCGAAAAGACCGGCCTGGGTGTAGGTGGTGTGGTGGATGAGGTCGGCGGTCTCGTCGCCGGTGGCGAAGACGATGTCCCGCAGCGGGTGGTCCAGGTGCGGATCGAGCAGCGCGCATACTTCGTCGAAGGCCTCGGCGAAGACCGGGAATCGCCCGTGCAGGTCGGCGCCCATGCCGGGGCGCTGGCTGCCCTGTCCGGAGAACAGCCATACGGTCCGGCCTGATGTGGGCGTGGCGCCTGGCGCGGCGGTGATCAGCCCGGGGTGGGGGCGCCCCTCGGCCAGGGCGTCCAGGGCGGCCGTCATCTCCTGCTGGTCGCTGCCGACGATGACCGCCCGTCGTTCGAACACCGAACGCGTCGCGGCCAAGGCCCGCCCGACGCCCGGGACCGACAGGGGCTCGGCGGGCCGGCCATCGGCTCGTAGCCGCTCGGCGAGCGCCGTGGCCTGGGCGCGCAGGGCGTCATCGCTCCGGGCGGACAGCGGCCAGGGGACGATGCCGGGCGGGGGAGTGTCGGCCACCGGCTGGTGTGTGTGCGGCGCTTGTTCGAGGATGAGGTGGGCGTTGGTGCCGGAGGCGCCGAAGGAGGAGACGGCGGCGCGGCGGGGGCGGCCGGTCTCGGGCCAGTCGGTGGCCTCGGTGAGGAGTTGGACGTTTCCGCTGGTCCAGTCGATGTGCGGGCTGGGTTCGTCGATGTGGAGGCTGGCGGGCAGCCGTCCGTGGCGCATCGCCATGATCATCTTGATGGCGCCCGCGACACCGGCGGCGGCCTGGGTGTGCCCGATGTTCGATTTCACAGAACCCAGCCACAGTGGCCGGTCGTCGGGGCGGTCCTGGCCGTAGGTGGCCAGCAGCGCCTGGGCCTCGATGGGGTCGCCCAGCGTCGTACCCGTGCCATGGGCTTCCACGGCGTCCACATCCGCCGGGGTGAGCCCCGCGCCGGCCAGGGCGTGGCGGATGACCCGCTGCTGGGAGGGGCCGTTGGGGGCGGTCAGCCCATTGCTCGCGCCGTCCTGGTTGACCGCCGAACCCCGGATGACGGCCAGGATGACCCGCCCGTTGCGCCGGGCGTCCGACAGCCGCTCCAGCAGCACCAGGCCGACGCCCTCACCGAAGCCCGTGCCGTCGGCGGCGGCGGCGAACGGCTTGCACCGCCCGTCGGGGGCCAGCCCGCGCTGCCGCGAGAAGCCGGTGAACACATCGGGGGTGGCCAGTACCGTCACCCCGCCCGCCAGCGCCAGATCGCATTCGCCCTGCCGCAGCGCCTGGGCGGCCAGATGCATGGTGACCAGCGACGACGAGCAGGCGGTGTCCACGGTGACCGCCGGGCCCTGGAGGCCGAGGGTGTAGGCCACCCGGCCGGAGATGATGCTGCTGGTGCCGGCGAGATTGCCGTAGCCGTCCAGCCGGGGGTCCCCGGCGGGCAGACCACTGCCGTAGTCGTGGTACATGACGCCGGTGTAGACGCCGGTCAGGCTGTCCTTGAGGGTGTGCGGGTCGATACCCCCGCGCTCCAGGAGCTCCCAGGCGGTCTCCAGCAGGACGCGCTGCTGGGGGTCCATGGCCTGGGCCTCGCGGGGGTTGATGCCGAAGAACGCGGCGTCGAAGCCGTCGGCGTCGTAGACGAACGCGCCCTGGGAGGCGTAGGTCGTGCCCGGGTGTTCCGGGTCGGGGTGGAACAGGTTGGCCAGGTCCCAGCCGCGGTTGGTGGGGAAGGGCCCGAGTACGTGCTGTCCCGCCGCGACCAGGTCCCACAGCCCCTCGGGCGAGCTCACGCCACCGGGGAAGCGGCACGCCATCGCCACCACCGCGACCGGCTCGTCGGCGGCCCGGGCCCTGGACGGCGCGGCACCGCGGGGCGCGGGCGCGGCGGTGGCGGTCAGCCGCTCCAACAGGTGGTCGGCGAGGGCCTGGGGGGTGGGATAGTCGAAGACCAGGGTGGCGGGCAGCCGCAGCCCGGTGGCGCCTGCCAGGCGGTTGCGCAGCTCGACGGCGGTCAGCGAGTCGAAGCCCAGCTCCTTGAACGCGGCCTCGGCGCGGATCGCCGCGTCCGAGGAGTGGCCCAGCACCACCATGACCATCTGGCGCACCGTATGGAGCACCAGATCGCGCCGGGCGGTGTCGTCGAGACCGGCCAGCCGGCCCGCCAGCTTGGGGCCGGTGGCGTGGTGTTCCATGGCGCGGCGGCGGGCCGGCCTGGCCAGGGCGCGCAGCATGGCGGGGGCGTCGGGGCCGAGCCGGGTGGCGTCGAGGTCGGCGGCCACCACCAGCGGGTGGGCGACATGGAGCGCCGCGTCGAGGAGCCCGAGGCCACGGGACGTGGCGAGGGGACGCATGCCGAGGGTGCCCAGACGGGTCAGATCGGCCTCGGTCAGGTGCTCGGTCATGGCCGAGGTCTGCTGCCACAGGGTCCACGCGATCGAGGTGCCGGGCAGCCCGGCCGCGCGGCGGTCGGCGATCAGGGCGTCGGTGTACGCGTTGGCGGCGGCGTATCCGGCCTGGCCGGAGTTGCCGACGACGCCGGCGGCCGAGGAGAACACCATGAACAGCCGCAGCGGCAGATCACGGGTGAGAGTGTGCAGGTTCCACGCGCCGAGGGCCTTGGGGGTCCAGACGCGGGCGAGCCGGCCGGTGTCCCAGGACTCCACCAGGGCGTCGTCGATCACACCGGCGGCGTGCACCACACCCACCAGCGGGTGGTCCTCGGGGACCGCCGCCAGCACCTCGGCCAGCGCGGCGCGGTCGGCCACGTCGACCGCCGCCACCTCCGCCTCGGCCCCCAAGTCGACCAGCCGCCGCACGAGTTCGGCCGCGCCGGGCGCCTGGGCGCCGCGCCGGGACAGGAGCAGCACACGCTCCACCCCATGCGTACGCACCAGGTGTTCGGCGACCTCACCGCCCAGCACCCCCGTCCCGCCCGACACCACCACCGTGCCACCGGACAGCTCCGGGGCCTCGTCCTCGGCCGACGGAGAGGTGCGCACCAGGCGCGGCACCAGCGCTCCGGCCGCGCGCACGACCACCTGCGGCTCGTCGGCGTCGAGAGACCGGCGCACCGCCTCGGCCAGGAGCCGGTCCCCGTCCGCCGCACCGGCCGTGTCGACCAGGGTGAACCGGCCCGGGTGCTCGGCCTGGACCGAACGGACCAGACCCCACACGGCCGCGCCGCCCGGATCCACCGACCCCTCGTCGTCGCCGGCCGACACGGCGCCCGAGGTGACCAGGACCAGCCGGGAGTCCGCCAACCGCGGCTCCGCCAGCCACCCCTGGACGAGGCTCAGCACGCCCCCGACGGCGGCCAGGCCGCCGTCGGGGGCGGCAGGCGCTGTCACCGGGTGGAGGACGACCGTCGGCACCGGGGTCCCGTCGTCCACCGCGGCGAGCAGCGCGCCGAGGTCGGCGTGGGCCGCCACCCCGGCGAGTACGCCACCGTCGCCCGCTGCTCCCCAGCCGTCGCCCATGATCGCCCAGCCGTCGTCCGGCAGCGCCGGCGCGTCGCCCGTCCCGCCACGCGCGGGCACCCAGTCCACGACGAACAGGCCCTCGGCCGCGCGCTCGCCGATGGCGCGCAGCTCGGCGACGCCGGTGGGGCGTACGGAGACCGACTCGGCGTCCAGGACCGGCGCGCCGGTCTCGTCGGTCAGCGAGATCCGCCGCCCGCCTTCCAGCGGGGATACGCGCACCCGTACGCGGCGCGCCCCCGTGGCCCACAGCGACACGCCGCTCCAGGCGAACGGCAGCCACACCTGACCGTCCCGCGACGCGCCCTGACGGCCGCCGTCCAGGAGCGTCGGGTGCAGGGCCGCGTCCAGCAGCGCCGGGTGGATGCCGAACCGGTCGGGGCCTTCGCCGGCCGCCTCGGGCAGCGCGATCTCGGCGAGCAGATCGGCGCCGTCCCGCCACGCCGCGGTCAGACCGCGGAACGCGGGGCCGTAGCCGTAGCCGCCGTCCGCGGCCCGTTCGTAGAAGTCCGCGACGTCCAGCGGCTCCGCCGCCCGCGGTGGCCAGGGCGCCGCCGCGGTGTCCGGCGGGGCGGCCGGGTCCGCGGCGTCCTCGGGCGCGAGCGTGCCCATGGCGTGGCACACCCACCCGTCGGGCGCCTCCGTGTCCAGCTCGTCGGGGCGCGAGTGCACATCCACGGTCCGCCTGCCGTCGTCGTCGGCGGGCCCCACGGCGACACGAATGCGCAGGGCCCCCGAGGCGGGCAGCACGAGCGGGATCCGCAGGGCCAGCTCCTCCACCGCGGCGCAGCCCGCCTCGTGCGCGGCCTGCAGCGCCCACTCGACCAGGGCCGCCCCGGGCAGCAGCGCGGTGCCGCCGACGACATGGTCGGCGAGCCAGCCGTCGCCCGTGGCCGGAAGGCGCCCGGTCAGCACCATGCCGCCGTCGGGCAGGCTCACCGCGGCGGCCAGCAGCGGATGTTCCACCGCGCGCAGACCGGCGGCGGACATGTCGCCGGTGCCCTTTCCGCCGAACGGTATCCAGTAACGGCGGCGCTGGAAGGGATAGGTGGGCAGCTCGACCGTGCGGGGGACGCCGTCGCCCGCGAACCAGGGGCGCCAGTCGACCCCGAGACCCGCGGCGTGCGCCTCGGCGAGCGCGAGGGCCAGCTGGTGCGCGCCGCCGTGGTCGCGGCGGAGGGTGGCGAGGGAGGTGGCGGGGACGCCGGACTCCTCGAAGGTCTCCTGCAGGCTCGTGGACAGGATGGGGTGCGGATTGCACTGGATGAACACCCGGTATCCGTCGGCCAGCAGCCGGTCCACGGCCTCGGCGAAACGCACCGGCCGGCGGAGGTTGTCGAACCAGTACTCGGTGTCGAGCCCCGCGGTGTTCAGGCGTTCCGCGGTCATGGTGGAGTAGAACGCGATCTCGGACTCGACCGGGGACACCTCACCCAGCGCCGAGACGACGTCGTCGTGGATGCGGTCCACGTGCGGGCCGTGGGAGGCGTACGCCACGTCGATGGTCCGAGTGCGCGCGCCGCGCTCCTCCGCCGCCGCCAGCACGGCGGCCAGAGGCCGCGGGGAGCCGGAGACGACCGTGGCCCGCGGGCCGTTGACGGCGGCGACGGCCACGTCCCCGGCCGCCGGGCCGAGGTCGCCGATGAGCCGGGCGGTGTCCTCGGCGCTCAGCGTGAGGGAGGCCATGGCGCCGTGGCCGATCAGCGGGCGCAGGGCCTGGACCCGCAGGGCGATGATCCTGGCGGCGTCGTCCAGGGTGAGGGCCCCGGCGACACACGCGGCGGCGACCTCGCCCTGGGAGTGCCCGACGACGGCCGCCGGGGTGATGCCGAAGCTCTGCCACAGCGTGGCCAGCGAGACGTGTACGGCCCACAGCACGGGCTGGACGACATCGTCCCGCTTGGGGTCCGTCGCACCGTCCGTGCCGCGCAGCACGGCGGTCAGCGACCAGTCCACGTACGGCGCCAGGGCCCGCTCGCACTCGGCGATCCGGGCGGCGAAGACCGGGGAGCAGTCGAGGAGTTCACGCGCCATGCCCGGCCACTGCGCCCCCTGGCCGGGGAAGACGAACACCGGGCCGACGCCCGTCGGGCCCGCCGCGCCGGTGACCACCGCGGGATCGGGCTCGTCGGCGGCCAGCTTGGCCAGACCGCCCAGCAGCGCCGACCGGTCCGTGCCGACCACCACGGCCCGGTGCTCGAACCGGGCCCGCGCCGTCGCCAGCGACCAGCCCACGTCCGCCACCTCGGCGGCCGGATCGCGCTCCACCGCCTCGGCCAGCCGCCGCGCCTGCTCCGCCAGCGCCGCCTCGCCCCGCGCGGACAGCACCCACGGCACCACGGTGCCTCTTATTGCGGCTCGGTTCGCCTCCGGGGCGCCCTCCTGGCTCTCCGGGGCGGGGCCGGCCGGGGTGGTTTCGGCCGCGTCGGGTGCCTGCTCGATGATCACATGTGCGTTGGTCCCGGACACGCCGAACGAGGACACCCCGGCCCGGCGCGGGTGGTCCGTCTCCGGCCAGTCGACCGGCTCGGTCACCAGGCGGATGGCCCCCGAGCTCCAGTCCACATGTGGCGTCGGCTCGTCGATGTGCAGCGTCGCGGGGATCGTCCCGTGGCGCATCGCCATCACCGTCTTGATGACGCCCGCCGCCCCCGCCGCGGCCTGGGTGTGGCCGATGTTCGACTTGAGCGAGCCCAGCAGCAGCGGCCGGTCGGCCGGCCGCTGCCGCCCGTACGTCGCGTGCAGCGCGTCCGCCTCGATCGGGTCGCCGAGCCGGGTGCCCGTCCCGTGTGCCTCCACCACGTCCACCTCGGCGGACGACAGGCGGGCGTTGACCAGCGCCTGGCGGATGACGCGCTGCTGGGAAGGGCCGTTGGGCGCGGTGATGCCATTGCTCGCGCCGTCCTGGTTGACGGCCGAGCCCCGGATGACGGCGAGCACCTGATGGCCGTTGCGGCGGGCGTCCGACAGCCGCTCCAGCAGGATCAGACCGGCGCCCTCGCCCCAGCCCGTGCCGTCGGCGGCCGCGGCGAACGGCTTGCAGCGTCCGTTCGGCGCCAGACCGCGCTGGCGGGCGAAGCCGGTGAACACCGCGGGCGAGGCCATGATGGTCACGCCACCGGCCACCGCGAGTTCGCACTCGCCCTGCCGCAGCGCCTGAATGCCCAGATGCATCGCCACCAGCGACGCGGAGCAGGCCGTCTCCACCGTCAGCGCGGGGCCCTCGAGGCCGAAGGTGTACGACAGCCGGCCCGACAGCATGCTGGGGGCGACGCCCGCGTACCCCTCGGTCTCCTTGCGGACGGGGACACCCGATGTGGCCGAGCCGATGGTGGCGGCCCCGACGAAGACACCGGTCCGGCTGGACCGCAGGCCCGTGGCGTCGATACCGGCCCGCTCGAACAGCTCCCAGGCCACCTCCAGCAGTACGCGCTGCTGTGGGTCGGTGGCCAGCGCCTCGCGGGGGCTGATCTCGAAGAAGCCCGCGTCGAACTTGTCGGCGTCGCGCAGAAACCCGCCCTCGCGCGTATACGTGGTGCCCGGGTGGTCGGGGTCGGGGTGGTACAGGCCGTCCAGGTCCCAGCCGCGGTCGGCGGGGAACGGCCCGACGGCGTCCACACCGGAGGCCACCAGGTCCCACAACGCCTCGGGCGAATCCACCCCGCCGGGGAACCGGCAGGTCATCGCGGTGATGGCAATGGGCTCCTGGGCCCGCTCCTCCACCTCGCGCAGGCGCCGCCGCGTGTCGTGCAGATCGGTCGCCACACGCTTGAGGTAGTCGACAAGCCTCTCTTCATCCGGCATCCGCAGTCACGACCTTCATACGCGTCGAAGCGAGCAACTGAGCCTTCACGAGGTGCCGAGTTCGTTGTCGATGAACGCGAGCACTTCGTCGGCGGTGGCGAGCGTGAGCCGGTCGGTCGCGTTGTCCTCGGCCGGCGGCGCGGACGCCGCCTTCCATTGGGCCAGCAGACCCTCAAGCCGATCTGTCACCGCCCGCGCGTCCGCCTCGGGCAGGTCGAGGGCCGACAGTGTGGACTCCAGCCGCGCCAGCTCGCCGAGCACCGGGTCCACCCCGCCCTGGGCGCCGGCTCCCCCGTCCGCCACCAGCTGGCCGCGCAGATGGTCGGCCAGCGCCCGGGCCGAGGGGAAGTCGAAGACCAGCGCGGCGGGCAGCCGCAGCCCGGTCGCCGCCGAGAGCCGGTTGCGCAGCTCGACACCGGTCAGCGAGTCGAAGCCCAGATCGGTGAACGGCGCCTCCTCCCGTACGCTCTCGGCGTCGGCGTGGCCGAGCACCGTCGCGGCGTTCGTGCGCACCAGTGTGAGCAGCTGCTGCCGCTGCTCGGCCTCCGGGAGTCCGGCGAGCCGGCGCGTCCAGTCGTCGGGGCGCTGCGCGGCCGCGGCGGCGCGCCGCGTGGCCCCGCTCGGGCGGGCGGCCAGGGCGCGCAGCGCGGCCGGGAGGGTGGCCGCCGGCTGTGCGGCCAGCGCGTGGACGTCGAGGTCGAGCGCCACGAGCTGCGGGTCCCCGTGCCGGTGGGCCGCGTCGAAGAGGGCCAGCGCGTGGTCGGTGGCCAGCGCCGTGACGCCGGTGCGGCCCATCCGCGCCACATCGGCCTCGGTGAGCGCTCCCGTGATGTCGCTGGTGGCGTCCCACAGCCCCCAGGCGATGGAGGTGGCGGGCAGTCCCGCGTGGTGTCGCCGGGAGGCCAGGGCGTCGCAGTAGGCGTTGGCCGCGGCGTAGTTGGCCTGTCCTGGGTTGCCCAGGGTGCCGGAGACGGAGGAGTAGAGGGCGAACATGGCCAGCGGGAGGTGCCGGGTGGCCCGGTGGAGGTTGGCCGCGCCCGCCGCCTTGGCCGCCCAGACGCGGCGGAGGGTGTCGGGGGTCTGGGAGGTGACCATCGCGTCGTCGACGACACCGGCGGTGTGGATGACGGCGGTGAGCGGGTGGTCGGGGTCGATCGCGTCGACGGCCTGCCGCACGGCCCGCAGGTCCGAAGTGTCGGCGGCGGTGATGCGGACGGTGGCGCCGAGCTCGGTGAGCCGGGCGGTCAGGTCGGCTGCGCCGGGGGCGTCCGGGCCGCGGCGGCTGAGGAGGTGGAGGTGGGTGATGTGGTGGGTGGTGACGAGGTGTTCGGCGACCAGGGCGCCGAGGGTGCCGGTGCCGCCGGTGATCAGGGCCGTGCCGTCGGGGTCGAGAGCAGGGGGGACGGTCAGGACGATCTTGCCGGTGTGTTTGGCCTGGCTCATGTGGCGCAGCGCCTGGCGGGCCCTGGCCAGCGGCCACGCCTGCACCGGGGGCGGCGTCAGAGCGCCCTCGTCGAACAGCTCCACCAGGGTCGCCAGCATCAGCGCGACGCGTTCCGCCCCGGCGTCCGAGACCAGGTCGTACACCCGGTAGTCCACCCCGGCGAAGTCCTCGGCCACCTGCTCCGGGTCGCGGAGGTCGGTCTTGCCCATCTCCAGGAACCGGCCGCCCTTGGCCAGCAGACGCAGCGAGGCGTCGATGAAGTCGCCCGCCAGGCTGTTGAGGACCACATCGACGCCGCGGCCGCCGGTGGCGGCGCGGAAGGCGGTCTCGAAGTCGAGGTCGCGGGAGGAGGCGCGGTGGGTCTCGTCGATGCCCATGGCCTCCAGCGCGGCGTGTTTGCCGGGGCTAGCGGTGCCGTACACCTCGGCGCCCAGGTGGCGGGCGATCTGCACGGCGGCCATGCCCACACCGCCGGCCGCCGCGTGGATGAGCACCGACTCGCCCGCCTTCAGGCGGCCGAGCTCCACCAGCCCGTACCACGCGGTCAGGAACGCCACGGGGACGGCCGCCGCCCGGGGGAAGTCCCAGGTTGCCGGCATCCTGGTCACCATCCGCGCATCGGCCACGGTGACCTGGCCGAACGCCCCGTCGAAGACGCCCAGGACGCGGTCGCCGGGCGCCACCGTGGTGACGTCGGGGGCCACTTCGAGGACGACGCCCGCGCCTTCGCCGCCGATGCGGGTCTGGTCGGGCACCATGCCCAGGCTGATCAGGACATCGCGGAAGTTGACACCGGCCGCGCGCACCTCGATGCGTACGCGCCCGGCCGCCAGCTCCTCCTCGGCCTCGGGGAACGGCACCGGCGCCACGGAGTCGATCGTCGCGGAGCCCGTCGTGCCCGCGGCGTCCAGCCGCCACGCCCCCTGGCCGACGGGGGGTACGAGCGCGGCCGAGGCGGTGGCGCGGACGAGCCGGGGCACCAGGACCCGGCCGCCGCGCAGCGCCAGCTGCGGTTCGTCGAGGTCGAGCGCGCAGCGGACCGCGTCGGCCACCCGGCCGTCGGACGCCGGAGCGGTGTCCTTGTCCGTGGGCAGGTCGGTGTCCAGCAGGACGAAGCGGCCGGGGTTCTCCGACTGGGCGCTGCGGACCAGGCCCCAGACGGCCGCCGCGACGGGGTCGAGGTCCGTCTCCTCGTCCACGGCCACGGCCTTGCGGGTCAGCACCACCAGCCGGGCGTCGTCGGGCCGTGGTTCGGCCAGCCAGTTCCGCACCAGCGCCAACGCCCGCTCGACGGCCTCCAGCTCGCCGCCGTCAGCGTCTGCGACCGGCGCCTCGGCGAAGACCACCTCGGGCGGTGCGGGCTCCTCCGCCCGTTCGGCGAGGGGAGCCGCGGGCGTCCACTCCAGCGTGAACAGGCCCTCGGTGGTGGCCGGTTGGGGCGCGTCCAGGCGCATGGGCCGGGTGGTGACGGCGTCGGCGGTGAGGACGAGCTGCCCGGTGGCGTCGGTGAGGGTGACGCTGTGCTCGCTCTCGTTGCGGGAGGTGATCCTGACCCGGGCGTGGGTGGCGCCGGTGGCGTGGAGGGTGACGCCGCTCCAGGAGAACGGCAGCCAGACCTCGCCGCCCGAGGTGTCCGTGACGGCGACCAGCGGGTGGAGCGCGCTGTCGAGGAACGCGGGATGGACGGTGAGGGCCTCGGCCGTGTCGTCGGTGGCCTCGCCCGTAGACAGGGTGACCTCGGCGAAGAGGTCGTCGCCGCGCCGCCACAGCGCCTGGAGCCCCTGGAAAGCGGGCCCGTACGCATAGCCGTTCGCCGCCGCGCGGTCGTAGAAGCCCGTGATGTCGACGGGTTCGGCCCCGGCGGGCGGCCATGCCGCCTCCCGCACCTGCGCCGGATGGCCGGTGGCGGGCTCGGCGGCGAGGGTGGCGGTGGCGTGACGGGTCCACTCGGCCGCGGGGGCCGACTGGGGGCGGGTGTAGATGTGCAGGACCCGGCGGTCGGCGTCATCGGCGGTGCCGACGACGATCTGCAGATCGAGGGGGGAGGTCGGGTGGAGGGTGAGCGGGTGGTGGAGGAGAAGTTCCTCGACGTGGGGGCTGTCGGTGTGCTCGGCGGAGCACAGCGCGAGTTCGAGGAGCGCGGTGCCGGGCAGCAGGACGGTCTCGGCGATGGTGTGCTCGGTGAGCCAGCTGTCGTGGTCGGCCGGTGGGACGTGCCCGGTGAGCACCACGCCGCCGTCCGCCAGGGGCGCCGCCGCGTCCAGCAGCGGATGGTCAAGGCCGGTGCCGCCGGGGGCGGCGTTGCCGGAGGTGTGGGGGGCGATCCAGTACGGCCGGCGCTGGAAGCGGTAGGTGGGCAGCGCGACCGTCTCGGGGGCCGGGTCGGCGGGATACCAGGGCGTCCAGTCCAGGGGGGCGTGGGCGATGTGCAGCGACGCCAGGCTGTGGGCCAGGGCCCGCACATCGGGCTGCTTGCCGGTGAGGGTGGCCAGCGCGGTGGCGTTGGTCTCCTCGGGCAGGGTGTGGTGGACGGCGTGGGTCAGCACGGGAGCCGGGCCCAGCTCGAGGAAGACGGCGGTGTCCTCGGCGAGGTGGCTGACGCTCTGGTGGAAGTGGACCGGCCGGCGGATGTGCTGGGCCCAGTACTCGGGGGTGGTGATCTCCTCGCCCGCGGGCCGGCCGGTGAGGTTGCTGATCAGCGGGGTACGGGGCGGGTGGAAGGTCAGATGGCCGATGGCCTCGGTGAAGGGGGCGAGGATGGGCTCCATCAGGGGTGAGTGGAAGGCGTGGGAGACCGGGAGGGAGCGGGTCCTGCGGCCTTGTTCCCGCCACTTCGCGGTGGCGGCGGCCACCTGGTCGGCGGGGCCCGAGATGACCGTGTGGCCCGGGGTGTTCATCGCGGCGATGGCCAGGCCGGGGTGGTCGTCCAGGGTGGCGGTGATCTCCTCTTCGCTCGCGTGGACGGTGGCCATGGCGCCGCCGGGCGGGAGACCGCCCATCAGGGTGGCGCGGACGGCGACCAGGTGGGCGGCGTCCTCCAGGGAGAGCACGCCCGCGAGGTGGGCGGCGGAGATCTCGCCGATGGAGTGGCCCGCGACGGCGTCGGGGGCCAGGCCCATGCTCGTCAGGAGGCGGGCGAGGGCGAGGTGGAGGGCGAAGAGACCGGCCTGGGTGTAGGTGGTGTGGTGGATCAGGTCGCCGTGTCCGGGGTCGGTGGCGAAGACCACCTCGCGCAGCGGATGGTCGAGGTGGGGGTCCAGGAGCGCGCAGACCTCGTCGAAGGCGTCGGCGAAGACCGGGAAGCGCCGGTAGAGGTCGGCGCCCATGCCCGGCCGCTGGCTGCCCTGCCCGGAGAACAGCCACACCACGTTCCCCGGCGCCGTTGACCCGGCGCCGGTGGGGGTGGACAGGCCGGGGTGCGGATCGCCGGCGGCCAGCGCCTCCAGCGCGGCGGTCATTTCCTCCAGGCCTTCGCCGACGACCACGGCCCGCCGTTCGAACACCGCCCGCGTCGTGGCCAGGGACCACCCCACGGCCGCCACCGACGCGCTGCCGTCGGCCCGCAGCTGCTCGGCGAGCGCGGCGGCCTGCTCGCGCAGGGCCTGGTCGTCGCGCGCCGACAGTGGCCAGGGGACGGTGCCGGGCGGGGGAGTGCCGGCCACCGGCCGGGGTTCTGGCCGGTGGGGGGCTTGTTCGAGGATGAGGTGGGCGTTGGTGCCGGAGGCGCCGAAGGAGGAGACGGCGGCGCGGCGGGGGCGGCCGGTCTCGGGCCAGTCGGTGGCCTCGGTGAGGAGCTGGACGTTTCCGCTGGTCCAGTCGATGTGCGGGCTGGGTTCGTCGATGTGGAGGCTGGCGGGCAGCCGTCCGTGGCGCATCGCCATGATCATCTTGATGACGCCGACGATGCCGCTGGCGGCCTGGGTGTGGCCGATGTTGGACTTGACCGAGCCGAGCCACAGGGGCCGGTCCTCGGGGCGGTCCTGGCCGTAGGTGGCCAGGAGGGCCTGGGCCTCGATGGGGTCGCCCAGCGTCGTACCCGTGCCATGGGCCTCCACGGCGTCGATGTCGGCGGGGCCCAGGCCGGCGTTGGCGAGGGCCTGGCCGATGACGCGTTGCTGGGAGGGGCCGTTGGGGGCCGTCAGCCCGTTGGACGCGCCGTCCTGGTTGATCGCCGAGCCGCGCACCACCGCGAGCACCTGGTGGCCGTTGCGGCGGGCGTCGGAGAGGCGTTCGAGCAGGACGAGACCGGCTCCTTCGCTCAGGCTGGTGCCGTCGGCGGCGGCGGCGAACGGCTTGCACCGCCCGTCGGGGGCCAGCCCGCGCTGCCGGGAGAACCCGGTGAACGGGTCAGGGGTGGCCATGACCGTCACCCCGCCCGCGAGCGCCAGATCGCATTCGCCCTGACGGAGGGCCTGGGCGGCGAGGTGCATGGCGACCAGGGAGGAGGAACAGGCGGTGTCCACGGTGACGGCCGGGCCCTGGAGGCCGAGGGTGTACGCCACCCGGCCGGAGATGATGCTGCCGATGCTGGACAGCATGGTGTAGCCGTCCAGCCGGGGGTCGCCCGCGGGCAGACCGGCGGCGTAGTCGTGGTAGATGACACCGGTGTAGACCCCGGTCAGGCTCTCCTTGAGGGTGTGCGGGTCGATACCGGCGCGTTCCAGGGCCTCCCAGGCGGTTTCCAGGATCAGACGCTGCTGGGGGTCGATGGCCAGCGCCTCGCGGGGGTTGATGCCGAAGAACGCGGCGTCGAAGCCGTCGGCGTCGTAGACGAACGCGCCCTGGGAGGCGTAGGTCGTGCCCGGGTGTTCCGGGTCGGGGTGGAACAGGTTGGCCAGGTCCCAGCCGCGGTTGGTGGGGAAGGGCCCCAGGATGTGCTCTCCCGCCGCGACCAGGTCCCACAGCCCCTCGGGCGTGGTCACATCGCCCGGGAAGCGGCACGCCATCGCCACCACGGCGATGGGCTCGTCGTCCGCGCTCGCGGCCCGGGCCGGCCCCACCGGCACCGCCGTGGCGGGCGCGGTGCTGGTCAGGTGCTGCAGGAGGTGGTCGGCCAGGGCCCGGGGGGTCGGATAGTCGAAGACGAGGGTCGAGGGCAGCCGCAGCCCGGTGGCGTCGACCAGGCGGTTGCGCAGCCCGACGGCCGTGAGGGAGTCGAAGCCCAGCTCCTTGAAGGCGGCCTCGGCCCGGATCGCCGCGTCGGAGGAGTGGCCCAGCACCACGGCGGCCATCCGGCGCACCACATCGAGCAGCAGTTCGCGCTGTCCGGAGGCGTCGAGACCGTCGAGGCGCGAGGCCAGGGCGAGGACCGCCGACTGCCGTTCCGCGGCGCGGCGCCGGCCGGGCCGGACCAGGGCGCGCAGCAGCGCGGGAGCCGCGGGCCCCAGCCGGGCGACGTCCAGGTCCGCCGCCACGACCAGGGGGTGTACGGCGTGCAACGCCGCGTCGAGCAGGTGCGAGGCGTCGGGAGTGGCCTCTTCCCCCAGGGACCAGGCCAGGCCCGTACCCGGGAGACCCGCTGCGCGCCGGTGGGCGATCAGCGCGTCGGTGTGGGCGTGAGCCGCGGCGTGTCCGGCCCGGCCGGGGCCGCCCGTGACATCGGCGGCGGAGGAGAACACCACGAACATCCGCAGCGGCAGGCCATGGGTGAGGGCGTGCAGGTTCCACACGCCGGTGGCCCCCGGCGCCCACGCCCGCGACACTCGCCCGTCGTCCCAGGACTCCACCGGGGCGCCGTCGGACGCCCCGGCCAGATGCACCACGCCCACCAGCGGGTGGCTGTCGGGCACGGAGGCCAGAACCTCCGCCAGAGCGGAGCGGTCGGCGACATCGACCGCCGCCACCTCCGCCCGGGCGCCCAGCGCCGTCAGCCGCTCGGCCAGGTCGGCCGCGCCGGGGGCCCCGCTGTCCGGGTGGGAGAGGAGCAGCAGACGCTCGGCGCCGTACGCGCGCACCAGTTGCTCGGCGACCTGGCCGCCGGCCGGGTGGTCCGCCCCGCCGGACACCACCACCGTGCCGCCGGACAGTTCGACCGCCGTGTCCTCATCGGGGCGGGTGACGGCGCGTACCAGGCGGGGGACCGACACCGCGCCCGAACGGACTGCGATCTGCGGCTCGTCCGCGGCGACGGCCCGGCGCACCGCCTCGACCAACGTCTCTTCCGCCCCCGAGCCCGAGCCCGTGCCCGAGTCCGTGCCCGAGTCCGAGCCCGCGCCCGCTTCGGCGCCCAGGTCGACCAGCGTGAAGCGGTCCGGGTGCTCGGCCTGGACCGCCCGGACGAGGCCGAGCACGGCCGCGCTCCCCGGATCCACCGGCCCGTCGTCCTCGCCGGCCGAGGCCGCGCCGGAGGTGATCAGCACCAGCCGGGAGTCCCGCAACCTCGGCTCCGCCAGCCAGCCCTGGACCAGCTCCAACGTGTGCCGGACGGTGACCGGAGCCGTGTCGGCCCCGGAGCCGGCCGCAGGTGGCACGGCGGCGAGGACCACGGGCGGAGCGGGCTCTGCCTCGTCCACCGCCGACAGCAGCGCGGCCAGGTCGGCGTAGTGGCGCCCGGGGCCCAGGTCGCCGAGCGTCGCCCAGCGCTCCTCGGCCTCACCCGGCTCGGGCCGGCTCTCCGGCGGCGGCAGCGGTGTCCACTCCACCGTGAACAGGCCGCCGGCGGAGCGGCGTTCCGCGGCCTTCAGCCAGTCTCCGTCGGCGGGCCGCAGCGCGACCGAATCCACGGTGAGCACCGGGGCGCCGGCCGGGTCCGCGACGACGACGGTCAGCTCACGGCCTTCGGCGTGCTCCCGCTGTCCGATCCGGACCCGTACGCCGGTGGCGCCGCCCGCGTGCAGGGACACGCCGCTCCAGGAGAACGGCAGCCACAGCGGGCCGTCGGTGTCCGCGTCGTCCAGCGCCACCGGGTGCAGGGCGCATTCGAGCAGCGCGGGATGGATGCCGAACTCGTCGCCGCCCTCCTCGGCCCCCTGGTCCAGGGCCACGTCGGCGAGGAGGTCGGCGCCGTGCCGCCACACCGCCCGGACGCCCTGGAACGTCGGCCCGTACCGGTAGCCGGCGGCCTCGGCGCGCGCGTACAGGCCGGTGAGGTCCACCGGTTCGGCACCGGCCGGTGGCCAGGCGCCCGCCAGCTCAGTCCCGGCGGCTGGGGAGACCGTGAGGGTGCCCGTCGCATGGCAGGTCCAGGTGTCCGGCCCGTCGGCTCCGTCCGGTGTGTCGACCGCGGGCTGGGTGGACATGCGTACGGCCCGCCGGCCGTCCTCGTCGGGGGCGTCCACCACGACCTGGACGCGCAGCTCGGAGGCGGCGGACAGGGTCAGGGGGACCTCAAGGGTCAGCTCCTCGACACCGCCGCAGCCCGCCTCGTCGGCCGCCCGCAGCGCCCACTCCACCAGGGCCGTGCTGGGCACCAGGACCGCATCGGCGAACTCGTGCTCGCCCAGCCAGCCGGCGTCCCCGGCCGCCGGCAGCCGCCCGGTGAGCAGGAGCCCGCCGTCGGCGAGGCCCGTCGCGGCCGACAGCTGCGGGTGGTCCACCGGCCGCAGCCCGGCCGCGCTGACGTCACCGGCCCGGCGGCCCGCCGCCGACCAGTAGCGCTGCCGCTGGAAGGGGTAGGTGGGCAGATCGGTGGTGGCGGGCGGGGTGGCGGCGTACCAGGGCCGCCAGTCGACGGCGAGGCCGGTGGTGTGGGCGAGCGCGAGGGCGTCCGCGAGGTCGTGGGGGGTGCCGTGGTCGCGGCGGAGGGTGGGGATCGTGGTGGCGGGGAGGTCGGCATCGTCGATGGCGTCCTGGATGCCGGGGGTGAGGACGGGGTGGGGGCTCGCCTCGATGAAGTGGCGGTGGTGGTGGTCCAGGAGGGCGGTGAGGGTGTCGGTGAAGCGGACCGGGCGGCGGAGGTTGGTGAACCAGTACTCGGCGTCGAGCGGGGTGCCGGTCAGCTGCTCGCCGGTGACGGTGGAGTAGAAGGGGATGGTGGGCGTGGTGGGGGCCAGGTCGGCGAGTTGCGCGAGGATGGTGTCGCGGATGCGGTCGACGTGCGGGCTGTGGGAGGCGTAGTCCACGTCGATGGTGCGGGTCCTGGCGCCCTGTGCCTCGGCGGCCGCCAGGACCGTGGCGATCTGGTCCGGCGGTCCGGAGACGACGGTGGAGCGGGGGCCGTTGTGGGCGGCGACCGCGACGTCCTCGGCCGCCTGGCCGAGTCCGGCCAGGACGCGGGCGGTGTCCTCGGCGCCGAGGGTGAGGGAGGCCATGGCCCCGTGGCCGGCGAGGGCGCGCAGCGCCCGGCTGCGCAGGGCCACCACCTTGGCG
This sequence comes from Streptomyces sp. NPDC007917, assembly GCF_042959105.1. Taxonomy (NCBI): domain Bacteria; kingdom Bacillati; phylum Actinomycetota; class Actinomycetes; order Kitasatosporales; family Streptomycetaceae; genus Streptomyces; species Streptomyces sp. NPDC007917. The sequence continues at coordinate 193,153 of NZ_JBIBKK010000012.1, read as the reverse complement.
GCGTCGTCGAGGGTGAGGGCCCCGGCCACACAGGCGGCGGCGATCTCGCCCTGGGAGTGGCCGATCACGGCGGCGGGGGTGACGCCGAAGTCCTGCCACAGGCCCGCCAGGGACACCATGACGGCCCACAGGGTCGGCTGGATGACATCCACGCGGTGCGGGTCGGTGGTGGTGTCGGTGGAGCGCAGCACGGCGGTGAGCGACCAGTCGACGTAGGGCGCCAGGGCCCGTTCGCAGGCGGCGATCCGGGTGGCGAAGGCGGGCGAGGAGTCCAGCAGTCCGACGGCCATGCCGGGCCACTGGGAGCCCTGGCCGGGGAAGACGAAGACCGGGCCCGCCTGTGGGTCGAGGGCGGTGCCGCGGACGAGGCGGGGGTGTTCGCCGCCGGTGGCCAGGGCATCGAGCGCGGCGGTCAGGTCGGCGAGTTCGGTGCCGGTGACCACCGCGCGGTGGTCGAACGTGGCGCGGGTGGTGGCCAGCGACCAGGCCACCTCGGCGGGCGCGGCGCCCGGGGCGCCGGTGCCGGTGACGGCCCGGGCCAGCCCCCGCGCCTGGTCGGCCAGGGCCTGTGGGGTACGGGCCGAGAGCAGCCACGGCGCCACGCCGCCCAGGACGGCAGGCTCGGCGGCCTCCTCCTCCGCTGTCTCCGCCTCGGCCTCCGGCGCGGCGCCCTGTGCCTCCACCGCCGTGGGCCGGGCCGCCTCCTCCAGGATGACGTGGGCGTTGGTGCCGGAGATGCCGAACGCCGAGACGCCGGCCCGGCGCGGGCGGTCGGGGGCCGCCGGCCAGTCGACCGGCTCGGTCAGCAGCCGCACCGTGCCGCGGCTCCAGTCCACATGCGAGGTGGGCTCGTCGACGTGGAGGGTGGCGGGCAGCGAGCCGTGGCGCAGGGCCATCACCATCTTGATGACGCCCGCGATCCCGGCGGCGCCCTGCGTATGGCCGATGTTGGACTTGATCGACCCCAGCCACAGCGGGCGGTCCTCATCCCGCTCCTGGCCGTAGGTGGCCAGCAGCGCCTCGGCCTCGATCGGGTCGCCGAGCGTGGTGCCCGTGCCATGGGCCTCCACCGCGTCCACCTCGACCGTGGCCAGCCCGGCGTTGGCCAGCGCCTGGCGGATCACCCGCTGCTGCGAGGGCCCGTTGGGGGCGCTCAGCCCGTTGCTCGCGCCGTCCTGGTTGACGGCCGTACCCCGGATGACGGCGAGCACCTGGTGCCCGTTGCGCTCGGCGTCCGACAGCCGCTCCAGCAGCACCAGGCCCGCGCCCTCGGAGAAGCCCGTGCCGTCGGCCGCCGTGGCGAACGGCTTGCACCGGCCGTCCGGGGCAAGGCCCCGCTGCCGGGAGAACTCCGTGATCACGTTCGGGGTCGCCATGACCGTCACCCCGCCGGCCAGGGCCAGATCGCATTCGCCCTGCCGCAGCGCCTGGACCGCCAGGTGCATCGCCACCAACGAGGACGAGCACGCCGTGTCCAGCGTGACCGCGGGCCCCTCCAGGCCGAGGGTGAAGGCGATACGGCCGGACACGACGCTGAGCGCGTTGCCCGTCAGCAGGAACCCCTCGGCGCTGCGCTCGATGTGCGGTGTGCCGAAGCCGGGCACACCACAGCCCGTGTAGACGCCGGTGGGGGTGCCTTTGAGGGCCGTGGGGTCGAGGTGGGCGCGTTCGAGGAGTTCCCAGGCGGTTTCGAGGAGGAGCCGCTGCTGCGGGTCCATGGCGAGGGCTTCGCGCGGGGAGATGTTGAAGAAGGAGGCGTCGAATTCGTCGGCGTCGTGGACGAAGCCGCCTTCCCGGACATAGCTGGTGCCGGGGTGGTCGGGGTCGGGGTGGTAGAGGGCGGCCAGGTTCCAGCCGCGGTTGGCCGGGAAGGGGCCGATGGCGTCGGTCCGGCTGTCGACCAGCTCCCACAGGGCTTCCGGGGAGGTGACGCCGCCGGGGTAGCGGCAGGCCATGGAGGTGATGGCGATGGGCTCGTGGTGGCGTTGCTCCGCTTTGCGCAGGCGCTGCCGGGCCTCGCCCAGGTCGACGGTGACCCGCTTGAGGTACTGGCGCAGCTTGTCTTCCGTGGACGGCATTGGTCCTCCCCCACCTCTCGTCAGGACGAGCCCAGTTGCTGGTCGATGAGCGCGAACATCTCGTCGTCCGAGGCGGACTCCAGCGCCTCGCCGTCGATGTCCGCCGCACTGGCCGTGGACCCCTCCAGCCTGGACAGCAGGGCGTGGAGCCGGCCCGCGATCGTCTCGCGCGCCTTCCCGTCCACGTCGTGGCTGCCCAAAGTGGACTCCAGCCGGGCCAAGTCGTTCAGGACGGGCGCGAGTCGGTCGACGGCCGCATCCGTCCGGTCCGCGGGGGCGAGCTTCTGGTCCAGGAAGCGGGCCATGGTCTCCGCGTCGGGATAGTCGAAGACGAGCGCGGCGGGCAGCCGCAGCCCGGTCGCGGCCGAGAGCCGGTTGCGCAGCTCCACCGCGGTCAGCGAGTCGAACCCCAGCTCCTTGAAGGAGGTGTCCGCGCGGAGCGCCGCGGGGTCGCTGTGGCCGAGCACCGTCGCCGCGTGCGTCCGCACCAGGTTGACCAGCTCGCGGTGGCGCTCGGCGTCGGAGAGCGCGGCCAGGCGGCCGGCCCAGTCGGTGGACCCTGCGACGGCTGCGGTACGCCTGACCGGTGCTCCCGCGGCGGCGACGGTACGCAGCACGGCGGGCACCGCGTCGGACGGCTGGGCGCCGAGCGTCCGCGGATCGAGGTCGAGCGCCAGCGGGGTCGCGCCGCCCTGGCGCCGGGCGGCGTCGAACAGCGCCAGCGCCTTGGGGGTGGACAGCGGGGTGAAGCCGGTGCGGCTCATCCGGGCCAGGTCGCCCTCCGCCAGATGGCCGGTCATCTCGCTGGTGGCGGCCCACAGTCCCCAGGCGATGGAGGTGGCGGGCAGTCCCGCGCGGTGTCGCCGGGTGGCGAGGGCGTCGCAGTAGGCGTTGGCGGCGGCGTAGTTGGCCTGCCCCGGGGTGCCGAGGGTGCCGGCGGCCGAGGAGAAGATCACGAACATGGCCAGGGGGAGCCCCTGGGTGGCCCGGTGGAGATTGGCCGCGGCCGTCGCCTTCGCCGCCCAGACCGACGCCAGCCGCTCCGGGGTCTGCGCGGTCAGCACCGCGTCGTCCAGGGCCCCCGCGGCATGAATGACACCGGTGAGCGGGTGGTCGGGCTCGACGGTGTCGAGGGCCTGGCGCAGGGCCTGGGGGTCGGTGGTGTCGGTGGCGGTGATACGGACGGTGGCGCCCAGCTCGGTGAGCCGGGCCGTCAGATCGGCGGCGCCGGGAGCGTCCGGGCCCCGGCGGCTGAGCAGGTGGAGGTGGGTGATGTGGTGGGTGGTGACGAGGTGTTCGGCGACCAGGGCGCCGAGGGTGCCGGTGCCGCCGGTGATCAGGACGGTGCCGTCGGGGTCGAGCGTGCGGGGAATGTCCAGCACGTATTTGCCGGTGTGCTTGGCCTGGCTCATGTGGCGCAGCGCCTGGCGGGCCTCGGCCAGCGGCCACGCCCGCACCGGCGGCGGCGCCAGGACGCCCCGCGCGAAGTGGCCGGCGAGCGTGTCCAGCATCTCCGCGACCCGGTCCAAACCGGCGTCCGGCACCAGGTCGTAGAAGCGGTAGCGGACACCGGGGTACGCCTCGGCGATCTGCTCGGCGTCGCGCTTGTCGGTCTTGCCCATTTCGACGAAGCGCCCACCTTCGGACAGCAGGCGCAAGGACGCGTCGGTGTACTCGCCGGCGAGGCTGTTGAGGACCACGTCGACGCCGCGGCCGCCGGTGGCGGTGCGGAAGGCTTCCTCGAAGTCGAGGTCGCGGGAGGAGGCGCGGTGGGCCTCGTCGATGCCCATGGCCTCCAGTACGGCGTGTTTGCCGGGGCTGGCCGTCGCGTACACCTCGGCGCCCAGGTGGCGGGCGATCTGCACGGCCGCCGTGCCCACGCCGCCCGTGGCGGCATGGATGAGCACCGACTCGCCCGCCCTGAGGCCCGCGAGGTCCACCAGCCCGTACCAGGCGGTCAGGAACGTCGTCGGGACGGCCGCGGCCTGCTGGTCCGTCCAGCCCGGCGGGATGGGCACGACCGCGCGCGCGTCGGCGACGGCCACGGGCCCGAAGGCGCCCTCGAACAGCCCGAAGACGTGGTCGCCGACGGCCACCGACGTCACGTCCCCGGCCACCTCCAGCACCACACCCGCGCCCTCGCTGCCCCGGAACACCCCCTCGTCCGGATACATCCCGAGCACGATCAGCACATCGCGGAAGTTGATGCCCGCGGCCCGCACCCCGATCCGCACCTGGCCGGGCGCCAGCGGCTCCAGCACCTCCGGGCAGGCCACGACCGAAACGCTGTCGATGGTGCCGGTGTCACCGGCCGCCAGCCGCCATGCCGGTTCGTCCGGCGGCGGCATCAGCTCCGGTGCGCCCGCCCGCTCCAGCCGGGGCGCCAGCACGCGGCCACCGCGCACCGCCACCTGTGGCTCGTCCAGGGCCACCGCCCGGGTGACGGCGCCGAGCACATCGTCGGGCCCGGCGCCGTCGTCGATGTCGCACAGCAGGAAACGGCCCGGGTTCTCCGCCTGTGCGCTGCGCAGCAGCCCCCACACGGCGGCCGCCGCCGGGTCGGGGCCGTTGTCGGTTTCCGCAGCCGCCACCGCGCCCCGGGTGACCAGCACCAGCCGGGCGTCGGCCGGCTCCGGCGTGTCCAGCCACCGACGCGCCAGCGTCAGCACACCGGTGGTCACGGCCAACGCGCCGTCGGCCGATTCCCGGTCGCCCTCGGCGGCCGGAACGCCGACGAGCACCGTGTGAGGCCTGGCGGGGGCGGCGAGCAGGGCGTCGATGTCGGCGTGACGGGGCGGCGATCCGGCCTCTGACGGGTCGAACGGGAGCGGGCCGCCGTCCAGCAGCGCCCACCCCTCGGCGGCCCCCGCCTCCACCTGCGCCGTGGTGTCCGACGGTGTCGGCAGGGGCACCCACGCCACCGCGTACAGCCCGTCCACCCGCCGCGCGCCCGCCTCGCGCAACTGCCGCGCGCTCGTCGGGCGTACGACCACGGACTCGGCGCTGAGCACCGGCTGGCCCGCCGTATCGGCCACCACCAGCCGGAAGCCGTGCTCCAGCGGGGACATCCGGACCCGGGCCGCGCGTGCCCCGGTGGCCCACAGCGACACACCGCTCCACGCGAACGGCAGCCGCATCCGCCCGTCCTCACCCCGGCCGTCCAGGGCCAGAGGGTGCAGGGCCGCGTCGAGCAGCGCGGGGTGCAGGGAGAACCCGTCGGCCCCCTCGTGGGCCGCCTCCGGCAGCACCACCTCGGCGAGCAGGTCGGCGCCCTGCCGCCAGGCGGCGGTCAGGCCCCGGAAGGCCGGGCCGTAGCCGTAGCCGATCGCCTCGGCGCGGCCGTAGAAGCCGGCCACGTCCAGCGGCTCGGCGTCCCGCGGCGGCCACACCCCCGCCGGCGCCGGGTCCGCGGCGCCCGGGGCGGTCGGGGAGAGGTGTCCGGTCGCGTGGCAGGTCCAGGGCGACGAGCCGTCCTCCGTTTCGGGGCGGGAGTGCACCCGCACCTCGCGGCGGCCGTCCCCGTCGGGCGCGTACGCCACGACCTGGACCCGCAGCCCACCGGACGCGGGCAGCGCCATCGGAACATGGAGCGCCAGCTCCTCGATCCCGCCGCACCCCGCCTCGTCGGCCGCCCGCAGCACCCACTCCACCAGGGCCGTGCCCGGCACCAGGGGGGTGTCGGCGACGACGTGGTCGGCGAGCCAGCCGCCGTTCCCGGCGGCGGGCAGCCGGCCGGTCATCACCAGCCCCCCGTCGGCCAGTTCGACCGCGGCGCCGAGCTGGGCGTGGGCCAGCGAGGTGAGTCCGGCGCCGCGCAGATCGCCCGGTCCGCCGTCCATGCCGAGCCAGTAGCGGCGGCGCTGGAAGGGGTAGGTGGGCAGATCGGTGGTGCGCGGCCCGGCCGGGTACCACGGCGCCCAGTCGATGGCCAGACCGGTGGTGTACGCGCGGGCCACGGCCTGGGCGAGCTGGTGGGGCCCGCCCTGGTCGCGGCGGAGGGTGGGGACGGCGGTGGCGGGGGCGCCGGCCGCCTCGAAGCCGTCCTGCATCCCGGGGATCAGCACGGGATGCGGGCTGACCTCGATGAAGTGGCGGTGTCCATGGGCGAGGAGGGCGGTGAGGGTGTCGGCGAAGCGGACCGGCCGGCGGAGGTTGGTGAACCAGTAGTCGGCGTCGAGCCCTGCGGTGTCCAGGCGTTCGGCGGTCACCGTGGAGTAGAAGGCGATGTCGGAGGCGGTGGGCGCGAGGTCGCCCAGGACGGAGACGATGTCCTCGCGGATGCGGTCGACGTGGGGCCCGTGCGAGGCGTAGTCCACATCGATGGTGCGGGTCCGCGCGCCGCGCGCCTCGGCGGCCGCCAGGACGGTGGCGATCTGCTCCACCGCGCCGGAGACGACGGTGGTGGCGGGCCCGTTGGCGGCGGCCAGGGTGACGTCGTCGGCCTGGTCGCCCAGCTCGTCCAGGAGCTGGGCGGTGTCGTCGGCGCCGAGGGTCAGCGAGGCCATGGTGCCGTGGCCGGCCAGGGCGCGCAGCGCCTGGCTGCGCAGGGCCACCACCTTGGCGGCGTCGTCGAGGGTGAGGGCCCCGGCCACACAGGCGGCGGCGATCTCGCCCTGGGAGTGGCCGATCACGGCGGCCGGGGTGATGCCCTGGTGCTGCCACAGGGCGGCCAGGGACACCATCACCGCCCAGAGGGTGGGCTGCACGACATCGACGCGCTGGAGGTCGGCGGCTTCGGTGCCGGTGCCGGTACCGGTGCCGGTGTCGGCCTCGGTGGAGCGCAGTACGGCGGTGAGCGACCAGTCCACGTACGGCGCCAGGGCCCGCTCGCACTCCGCGATCCGGGCCGCGAACACCGGCGAGGTGTCCAGCAGTTCCACGCCCATGCCGCGCCACTGCGACCCCTGGCCCGGGAAGACGAACACCGGGCCCGCGGCCGCGGCGGTCGCCGCTCCCGCCACCACCGCCGGATCGGGCTCGTCCGCGGCCAGCTTCTCCAGACCGGCCAGCAGCGCGTCCCGGTCCTCGCCCACGACCACCGCCCGGTGCTCGAAGGCCGAGCGGGTGGTCGCCAGCGACCAGCCCACCTCCGCCACCTCGGCCGAGGGGAGCCACCCCGCCAGGTTCGCGGCCTGTGCGCGCAGCGCCTCGGCGGTGCGGGCGGAGAGCACGAAGGGCACGATGCCGCCCGCGGCGGCGGACTCCGGCTGCTCCGGCCGTGGTTGTCCGGGCTGGTCGGGCGCCTGTTCCAGGATGAGATGGGCGTTGGTGCCGGAGATACCGAAGGAGGAGACCGCGGCGCGGCGGGGCCGGCCGGTCTCGGGCCAGTCGGTGGCCTCGGTGAGCAGCCGGACGTTTCCGCCCGCCCAGTCCACGTGCGGGCTGGGCTCGTCGACGTGCAAGGTGGCGGGCAGCCGGCCGTGGCGCAGGGCCATGACCATCTTGATGACGCCCGCCGCACCGGCGGCGGCCTGGGTGTGCCCGATGTTCGATTTCACAGAGCCCAGCCACAGCGGCCGGTCGTCCGGGCGGTGCCGGCCGTAGGCGGCCAGCAGGGCCTGGGCCTCGATGGGGTCGCCCAGCGTCGTACCCGTGCCGTGCGCCTCCACCACATCGACCCCGGCGGGATCCACCCCCGCCGCGGCCAGGGCCTGGCCGATCACCCGCTGCTGGGAGGGGCCGTTGGGCGCGGTCAGGCCGTTGCTCGCGCCGTCCTGGTTGACCGCCGAACCCCGCAGGATCGCGAGCACCCGGTGCCCGTTGCGGCGCGCGTCCGACAGCCGCTCGAGCACCAGCAGCCCGGCGCCCTCGCTCCATCCCGTGCCGTCGGCGGCGGCCGCGAACGGCTTGCACCGCCCGTCCGGCGCCAGGCCGCGCTGGCGGGAGAACTCGACGAACGTGTTCGGCGTGGCCATCACCGTCACACCGCCCGCGAGCGCCAGCTCGCATTCGCCCTGCCGCAGCGCCTGCGCGGCCAGGTGCATCGCCACCAGCGACGACGAACACGCCGTGTCCACGGTCAGCGTCGGCCCCTCCAGGCCGAAGGTGTAGGCCACCCGGCCGGACGCCACGCTCGGCGTGGAACCGGTCATGATCTGGCCCTCGTACCCCTCCGGGATCCGGCCGAGGAACCGCGCGCCGTAGTCGTCGTACATGATGCCGGTGACCACCGCCGTCCGGCTGCCGCGCAGCGCCGCCGGATCGATCCGGGCGTGCTCGAACGCCTGCCACGCCGTCTCCAGCAGCAGCCGCTGCTGCGGGTCGGTGGCCAGCGCCTCCCGGGGGCTGATCCCGAAGAACTCCGCGTCGAACAGGGCCGCCTGGTGCAGGAAGCCGCCCTCCCTGGCGTAGCTCTTGCCGGTGCGCTCGGGGTCGGGGTCGTACAGCCCGGCCACGTCCCAGCCGCGGTCCTCGGGGAACGGCCCGATCGCGTCCACCCCGTCGGCCACCAGCCGCCACAGCTCGTCCGGGGAGTGCACATCGCCCGGGTAGTGGCAGGCCATGCCGACGATCACGACGGGGTCCTCCGCGCTCTCCGACCGGGCCGGCGCTCCGGCCCCCGGCGGCAGCGGCGCGGTGGCCGCGGTGGCGCCGAGCAGTTCGGTGCGCAGATGGCTCACCAGGGTCTCGGGGGTCGGGTAGTCGAAGACGGCCGTGGCCGGGAGGCGGACACCCGTGGCCTCATGGATCGCGTTGCGCAGCTCCAGCGCGGTCAGCGAGTCGAGACCGAGCTGCGAGAACGTCCGGCCCAGTTCGAGGGTTTCCGGGTCGGGGTGCGCCAGGACGGCGGCGATCCGGTCGCGTATCAGCTCCCCGATCACCCGGTCCTGTTCGCTCTCCGGCAGCCCGGCGAGCCGCCCGGCCCAGGAGGGTGACGCCTCGGTAGCCGCGGCCGTACGGACGGGCAGGCGCACCAGGCGGCGCAGCAGCGGGGGCAGCGTGCCCGCGGCCGCCTGCTCGCGCAGGACGGCGAGGTCGAACCTGGCCGGGATCAGCACGGGCGGCGCGGAGGTGAGCGCCGCGTCGAACCGGGCCAGGCCCGCATCCCCGGACATCGCGGCCGTGCCCGAGCGCGCCATCCGGGCCAGATCCGCGGTGGCGAGGTGTTCCGTCATCCCCTCGTCCACCGCCCACAGGCCCCAGGCCAGTGAGGTGGCCGGGCCGCCCGCGGCGCGGATGTGCTCGGCGAGGGCGTTGAGGAACGCGTTCGCCGCGCCGTAGTTGCCCTGTCCGCCGCTGCCCAGCACGGAGGCGGCGGACGAGAACAGGACGAAGGAGGCGAGGTCCGCGCCCCGGGTCAGCCGGTGCAGATGCCAGGCCGCGTCCACCTTCGGCGCCAGCACGGCGTCGAGCTGTTCGGGCGTCAGCGAGGTGACCACGCCGTCGTCGAGTACGCCCGCGGTGTGCACGACCGCGGTCAGCGGGTGCTCCTCGGGGACGGTGGCGAGCAGGGCGGCCAGCGCCTCGGGGTCGGAGGTGTCGCAGCTGACGATCCGTACGTCGGCCGCGAGCCCGGCCGCGAACGCCTCGATGCCCTCGGCGGCCGGCCCGCGCCGGCTCACCAGCAGCAGATGCCGGGCGCCATGCGCCTCGACGAGGTGGCGGGCGAGCAGCCGGCCGAGCGAGCCGGTGCCGCCGGTCACCAGCACGGTGCCGTCGGGGTCGAGCGCCGCCGGCTCCGCGTCGGGGTCGGGGTGCGCCGGCACCAGCCGGGGCACCAGCGCGCGCCCCTCGCGCAGCGCCAGCTGCCCCTCGCCGGCGGCCACGGCGGCGGCCACCGCCGCCGCCAGCGCGTCCCGGGACGCCGGGGCGTCGTCGGTGTCCACCAGCACGAGCCGCCCCGGGTGTTCGGCCTGGGCGGCGCGCAGCAGGCCCAGGACCGCCGCGCCCGCCAGGTCGGCCGGCGCGTCGTCCGGGCCGGCGGCCACGGCTCCGGCGGTGAGGACCACCAGCCGGCAGGCGCCGAGGGCGTCGTCCGCCAGCCACTCCCGCAGCCGCGCGAGGACGTGGCGGGTGGCGGCGCGTACCCGGGAGGGCGGTTCGTCGCCGCCCGACGTGTCGTACGGGGCGCCGAGGCAGGCCAGGACGGCCAGGTCGGGGGCCGGGGCGCCGGCGGCGACCGACGCGCTCAGCGCGGCCAGGTCCGGGTGGCGCGTGACGTGCTCCCCGGGCAGCGAGGCCGTGGCGGCGTCGGTGGCGAACGTCCCGCCCGTACGGCCAGCGCTGTCGGGCCCGTTCACGGCGTCCGTGGCGACCACGGCCCAGCGGTCCGGCGCCGGTACCGCGGGGGTGGGCGGCGCGAAGGCCTCCCAGTCCAGCCGGTACAGCGGCCTGTCCGCCGGGATCGCGCCGGACCGCCACCGCCGCGCGGAAACGGCGCGCAGCGTGAGCGAGTCGACGGCCACGACCTCGGCACCGGCGTCGTCGGACAGCCGCATGGTCACGGTGTCCGGCCCGGTCGGCGTGATACGGACCCGCAGCCTGGACGCGCCGCGCGCGAGCAGCCGTACGCCGCCGAAGGAGAACGGCAGCCGGACCGTGCCCGGTGCGCCGCCCGCCTGGTCCTCGCCGGTGAACAGCGCGCCGATCGGATGCAGCGCGGCGTCCAGGAGCGCGGGGTGGACGGCGTACGCCGCGCCGTCGCCCCGCCGGTCCGGGGCGAGGCTCACCTCGGCGAACATCTCCTCGCCGACCCGCCACGCGGCGCGCAGCCCGGTGAACGCGGGCCCGTACCGGTAGCCCTCGGCGGCCAGCCGCTCGTACAGCCCGGCCACGTCGATGGCCTCCGCCCCGGCGGGCGGCCACTGGGCCGGCTCCGCCGCGGGCTCGGTGACGCCGGTCCCCGCGCCGGCCGGCGCGGTGCCGAGCGTGGCGGTGGCATGCCGGCGCCACGGGCTGTACGGGCCGTCGCCCGACTCCTCCGGGACACCAGGGTCCGCCGAGCCGTCGCCGGACGGGCGCGAATAGACGGTGACGGCCCGGCGGCCGGCCGCGTCGGCGGCCCCGACGGCCACCTGGAGGTCCACCGCACCCACCGGAGGCAGCAGCAGCGGCGCCTCCAGGGTGAGATCGTCGATCCGGTCGCAGCCGGTCCGCTCGCCGGCCTGGAGGGCCAGCTCCACGAAGAGCGTGCCGGGCAGTGGCACGGCGTCCACGATGGCGTGGTCGGCCAGCCAGGGCTGGCTCCGCAGCGACAGCCGGCCGGTCAGCAGCAGCCCGCCGTCCGCCGGTTCGAGGGCTGCGCCCAGCAGCGGGTGGTCGCTCGCCTCGAGCCCCGCGGCCCGTACGTCCGCCTCCGCCTGCGGGGCGTCGCGCCAGTAGCGGCGCCGGTCGAAGCGGTAGGTGGGCAGGTCGGTGGCGCGGGCGCCGGGCGGGAAGGCGGCGGAGAAGTCGACGCTCTCGCCGTCCACATGGAGCCGGGCGAGCGCGGTCAGCAGCGTACGGGAGTCGTCGCGGCCCTTGCGCAGCACCGTGGCGAACACCGGCGCGCCGGGACCGGACCCCGGACCCGCACCCTGAGCCGATTCCCCGGCGGCTGCCCCGGGGGCCCCCTCCGCGGTCAGGCAGTCACGCGCCATGGTGGTGAGCACGGCGTCCGGGCCCAGCTCCAGGAAGCGGGTGACGCCCTCCGCGCGCAGCGCGGCGACGCCGTCGCGGAACCGCACCGGCTGCCGCGCGTGCCGCACCCAGTAGTCCGGGTCGCACAGCTGCTCGGCCCCGGCCAGGGCGCCGGTGACGTTCGAGACGACGGCGATCCGCGGCTGGGCGTACGTGAGCGAGGCGGCGACCCGCCGGAACTCCTCCAGCATCGGGTCGATCCGCGGCGAGTGGAAGGCGTGGCCGACCCGCAGCCGCCTGGTGCGCTGTCCCCGCTCCCGGATCGTACGGGCGATCTCCTCGACCACCTCCTCGTCGCCCGAGACCACCACCGACGTCGGCGCGTTGACGGCCGCCAGCGCCACCCGGTCCGCCCGTCCGGCGAGCAGCGGCGCCACCTCCTCCTCGGCGGCCTCCAGCGCGACCATCGCGCCGCCCTCGGGCAGCGCCTGCATCAGCCGCCCCCGGGCAGCCACCAGCCGCGCCGCGTCCGGCAGCGACAGCACCCCGGCGACATGCGCGGCGACCAGTTCGCCGACCGAGTGTCCCGCCAGATAGCCGGGGACCACACCGAACGACTCGACCAGCCGGTACAGGGCGACCTCGACCGCGAACAGCGCGGCCTGGGTCACCTCCGTCGCGTCCAGCGCGCCCGCCCCGGCCCCGTCTCCGTCGGCCGGTGCGAACACCAACTCCCGCAGCGACCGCCCCAGATGGGGGTCAAGCTGGGGGTCCAGGGCCGCACACGCCTCGTCGAACGCGGCGGCGAACACCGGGTGGGCCCGGTACAGCTGGGCGCCCATGCCCGGGCGCTGGCTGCCCTGCCCGGTGAAGAGGAACGCGCTGCCACCGAGCCGCGCCGGAGCGGACGCCCGCGTCACATCGGGGTGTGTCCGCCCTTCGGCGAGGTCGGCGAGCCGGGCCGACAACTCCTCGCGGTCCGCGCCCAGCACGACCGCGCGGTGGTCGAGCGGCGAGCGCGTGGTGGCCAGCGACCAGCCGATGTCGCGGGCCGGGACGTCCGGGTGCGCCGCCACGTGCTCGGCGAGCGCCGCGGCCTGCGTCCGCAGCGACGCCGCGCCGCGCGCGGACACCACCCACGGCACGGCGGTGCCCTCCGGCCGCTGAGGCCCGTTCTCGGGCAGCTCGGTGTCCGGCCGTGGCGGGGCCTCCTCCAGGATCAGATGCGCGTTGGTGCCGCTGATGCCGAAGGACGAGACACCGGCCCGGCGCCGCCGGTCCCCGGCCGGCCACGAGACCGGCTCGGCCAGCAACCGCACCGCGCCGCCGTCCCAGTCGACCACGGGCGTGGGCCGGTCGGCGTGCAGCAGGGCGGGCAGCGAGGCGTTCCGCAGCGCCATCACCATCTTGATCACGCCGGCGACGCCCGCCGCGCCCTGCGTGTGCCCGAGGTTCGGCTTGATCGCGCCCAGCCACAGCGGCCGCCCCTCGGGCCGCTCCTGACCGTAGGTGGCCAGCAGCGCCTGGGCCTCGATCGGGTCGCCGAGCGTGGTGCCCGTGCCGTGTGCCTCGACGGCGTCCACATCCGCCGGGGAGAGCCGGGCGCTTGCCAGCGCCTGCCGGATGACGCGCTGCTGCGACAGGCCGTTGGGCGCGGTCAGCCCGTTGCTCGCGCCGTCCTGGTTGATCGCCGAACCGCGCACCACGGCCAGCACCGGGTGCCCGTTGCGCTGGGCGTCCGACAGCCGCTCCAGCACCAGCAGCCCCGCACCCTCGGCGAAGGCCGTGCCGTCGGCCGCCTCGGAGAAGGCCTTGCACCGGCTGTCGGCCGCCAGGCCGCGCTGCCGCGCGAACTCCGTGAACACGTAAGGCGTGGTCATGACCGTCACGCCGCCCGCCAGCGCCAGCTCGCACTCGCCCTGCCGCAGCGCCTGAGCGGCCAGGTGCATGGCCACCAGCGACGACGAACACGCCGTGTCCACCGTGACCGCGGGCCCCTCAAGACCCAGGGTGTACGCCACCCGGCCGGACAGCACGCTCGGCGCGTTGCCGGTGACCAGATAACCCTCCGCGGCCCGGTCGATGTGCGGGGTGCCGAAGCCGGGCAGGGCGGTGCCCGCGTACACGCCGACGGGCGCGCCCTTGAGCGACCCGGGCGCGATGCCCGCCCGCTCCAGCGCCTCCCAGGCCACTTCGAGCAGCAGCCGCTGCTGCGGGTCGACCGCCGCCGCCTCGCGGGGGCTGATGCCGAAGAACTCCGGGTCGAACCGGTCGGCGTCGTGCAGGAATCCGCCCTCGCGGGCGTAGCTGGTGCCCGGGTGGTCGGGGTCCGGGTGGAACAGCCGCTCCAGGTCCCAGCCGCGGTTGTCCGGAAACGCGGTCATCGCGTGCCGGCGCGCGGCGACGAGGTCCCACAGGGCCTCGGGGGAGGCGACGTCGCCGGGGTAGCGGCAGGCCATCGCCACGATGGCCACCGGCTCCCGCTGCCCGTCCTCCACCTCGCGCAGCCGCGCCCGGGTGTCGTGCAGATCGGCGGCGACCCGCTTGAGATAGTCGACCAGCCGCTCTTCGTTGGTCTCAGTGGTCACGGCGCGTCACTTCGCCTTCGAGGTTTCTCGGGATTCTCGGCGTTCCTGGCAGACCGGGCTCATTGCACTCCGAGTTCCTTGTCGATGAAGTCCAGGACCTGGTCGGTCGTCGCGGCTTCGAGCCGTTCGGCCGCGGTGCCGCCGTTCCGGTGCGGGGCGTGCGCCGCCTTCCACGTGGCCAGCAGCGACTCCAGACGCGCCGTCACCGCGCCGGGGTCGGCCGCTGTGCTCGTACCGCCGTTCACCCCGGACGCGGTGAGGGCCGTCAGGGTCTCCTCCAGGCCCGTCAGCCGGCTGAGTACGGGCGCGTAGAGGTCCGGCGCCGTCGTCGCCCCCGCCTCGGGGGCGAGTTGGGCGCGCAGGTGCTCGGCCAGCGCCCCCGGCTCCGGGTAGTCGAAGATGACCGTGGCGGGCAGCCGCAGCCCGGTGGCGGCGGTGACGCGGTTGCGCAGCTCGACGGCGGTCAGCGAGTCGAACCCGAGCTCCTTGAACGCCGCGTCGGCCGGTACGGCCTCGGGGTCGGCGTGGCCGAGCACGGTGGCGGCGTGCCTGCGCACCAGGTCGGTGAGCAGGCGCCGCTGTTCGGCCGGGGCGAGGGCGCCCAGCCGGGCCGCCCAGTCCCCGGGCTCCTCGGCCGCCGCCGCGGTCGGCCGCGCCGCCGGGCCGGCCAGGCGGGCGCCCGCCTGGGCGTCCGCCGCCAGGGCGCGCAGCGGCGCGGGCAGGGCCGCGACGGGCTGCGCGGCCAGCGCCCGGGTGTCCAGGTTCCACGCGAGCAGCGCCGGCCGCCCGTGCCCGAGCGCCGCGTCGAACAGGTCCTGTCCCTGTTCGGTGCTGTTCGGGACGATGCCCTGCCGGGCGATGCGCGCCACATCGGCCTCGGTCAGCCCTCCGGTGAGCCCGCTCGCGGCGGACCACAGACCCCAGCTCACCGACACGCCCGGCAGCCCCTCGGCGTGCCGCCGCTCGACCAGGGCGTCGCAGTACGCGTTGGCGGCCGCGTAGTTGGCCTGCCCCGGGGTGCCCAGGGTGGACGCGAACGACGAGAACAGCACGAACATGGCCAGCGGCAGCCCGGCGGTCGCGCGGTGCAGACGGTCCGCCGCCGCGGCCTTGGCCGACCAGACCTCCGCCAGGCGCTCCTCGTCCTGCGAGGGCAGCATCGCGTCGGCCACCACGCCCGCGGCGTGGACGACGCCCGTGAGCGGATGCGCCGGGTCGACGCCCGCGACCGCCTCGTCCAGGGCGGTGGCGTCCCCGACGTCCACCGCGGCCACCCGCACCCGCGCGCCCAGTTCGGTGAGGCGGGCCGTCAGCTCCTCGGCGCCCGGGGCGCTCAGGCCGCGCCGGCTGAGCAGCAGCAGATGCCGTACCCCGTGCGAGCGCACCAGGTGTTCGGCGATCAGGCCGCCGAGGGTGCCGGTGCCGCCCGTGATCAGCACCGTGCCGTCCGGGTCCGGCGCCGGATCCACGTCAAGCACCAGTTTCCCGGTGTGCCGGGCCTGGCTGAGCCGCCGCAGCGCCTGCCTGGCCTGGCCGAGGCGCCACCCGGTGACGGGCAGGGGCGTGAACGCGCCGTCGGCGAACCGCTCGCCCAGGGCCGCCAGCAGCCGCCCGATGCGCTCCGGACCGGCGTCCGCGATCAGGTCGAACGCCCGGTAGGCGACCGAGTGTTCGTGGGCGACCTGATCGGGGTCGCGTACGTCCGTCTTGCCCATCTCGATCAGCCGCCCGCCGGGTGCGAGAAGCCTCAGCGAGGCGTCCGTGAACTCCCCGGCCAGGCTGTTGAGGACGACGTCGACGCCCCGGCCGCCGGTCGCCGACGAGAACGCCGCCTCGAAGCCCAGATCCCGCGAGGACGCCCGGTGGGCGGCGTCCACACCCATGCCCTCCAGCACCGGGTGCTTCGCCGGGCTCGCCGTCGCGAACACCTCCGCGCCCAGGTGCCGGGCGACCTGGACGGCGGCCATGCCCACGCCGCCGGCCGCACCGTGGACCACCACGGTCTCGCCGGAGCGCAGCCCGCCCAGCTCCACCAGGCCGTACCACGCGGTCAGGAACGCCACCGGGGCCGCCGCGGCCTCCCGGAAACTCCAGCCGTCCGGCACCGGGGCGACCATCCGGGCGTCCGCCACCGCCACCGGGCCGAACGCGTCGTCGAACAGGCCCATCACGCGGTCGCCGACGGCGATCCCGGCCACCCCCTCGGACACCTCCAGCACGACACCGGCGCCCTCGCTGCCGATCGACGCCGCCGCGTCCGGGTACATGTCCAGGGCGATCAGCGCATCGCGGAAGTTGAGCCCCGCGGCCCGTACGGCGATACGCACCTGGCCGGGCGCGAGGGGAGCCGAGGCCCGGGGGCTGGGCACCGCCGTGAGGTCGTCGGGGCCGGTCTTGCCGGCCACCACGCGCCACGCCCGCTCACCCGCCGGGGCCACCAGCTCCCGCTCGGCGTCCACCCGGGCCATCCGGGGCACCAACGCGCGCCCGCCACGCAGCGCGAGCTGCGGCTCGTCCGTACGCACCGCCTCCCGCAACGCGTCCCGCAATGCCTCCAGGCCGGTGTCGGCGTCGGCGTCGGTGTCGGTGTCGGTGTCGATGTCGATCAGGAGGAAACGCCCCGGGTGTTCCGTCTGGGCGCTGCGCACCAGCCCCCACACCGCGGCCGCCGCGGGGTCCACCCGCTCCGGGTCGCCGTCCCCGGTCCGCACCGCCGACCGGGTGACCACGGCGAGCCGCGCCCCCTCGACCCCGCTGCCGGCCAGCCACTCCTGGGCCAGCGCCAGCGTCCGCCGCGCGGCCGCCAAGCCGGTGTCCGCCTCCGCCGGGTCCGTACGCACCGGGGCGACGACGACATCCGGTGCGGTGGCTCCGCCGTCCACGGCGCGGAACAGCGCGTCGAGGTCGGGATAACGGTCGGCGCCGGCCAGGTCCGGGGCCTCGTCGCCCAGCACCGCGAGCGACGCGGGGGCCGTCCCGGACGCCGTCCCGCCCGCCGGGGCGGACAGCGGCGGCATCCATTCGACGGCGAACAGCCCGTGCGACCCCCGCACCCGGCTCGACGCGCGCAACTGCCGGACGCCCGTCTCACGGAGCGCGACCGCGTCCGCCGTCAGCACGGGGGCGCCCGTGGCGTCGGCCAGCAGCACCCGCAGCCCCTCCGGCCGCGGCGACAGCCGGACCCTGAGCCGGGTGGCGCCACCCGCCCACAGCCGCACCCCGCTCCAGGTGAACGGGAGCAGCACCGTCCCCGTCCCGGGCGCCGCGTCGACACCCGGCGCGGCGGCGAGCTGACCGGCCAGCAGTACGGGCTGCATCGCCGCGTCGAGCAGGGCGGGATGGATACCGAAGCCACCCGCCTGCTCCGCCGCCTCCTCGGGCAGCACCACCTCCGCCAGCGTGTCCTCGCCGTCGTGCCATACGTGGGCGAGGCCCCGGAAGAACGCGCCGTAGCCGTAACCAGCTGCCCCGGCCCGCTCGTAGAACCCCTCGATCGCCGCCGGCCGCGCCCCCGGCGGCGGCCACGCCCCGCCGAGACCGGGCGGCGGAACCGGCCCGGCCGCGCCGGGGAGCAGCGTGCCCGAGACATGGCAGACCCAGGTGTCCGGCGCCGCTGTGTCCTCCTCGGGCCGGGAGTAGACCCGCACCGGACGGCGCCCGTCGCCCTCGGCGGCGTCCACGACCACCTGGATCACCAGCCCGCCCGATGCGGGAAGCGCCACCGGGACCTGGAGCGCCAGCTCCTCGACACCGCCGCAGCCGGCCTCGTCGGCCGCCCGCAGCACCCATTCGACCAGCACCGCGCCGGGCAGCAACGGCAGGTCCGCGACCAGGTGTTCGGCCAGCCAGCCGCCCCGCGCCGCCTCCGGCAGCCGCCCGCTGAGCACCAGGCTCCCGTCGGCCAGGCGCACGGACACCGGGAGCAGCGCGTGTCCGACCGCGGTGAGCCCTGCGCCAGCGACATCGCCGGGACCGGAGCTCCCACCGGCCGGCAGCCAGTACCGCTCCCGCTGGAAGGCGTACACCGGAAGCGGCACCGCCGCGGGCGCGGGCCCCTCGGCGTACCAGCTCGCCCAGTCCACCGCCACGCCCGCGACATGCGCCTCGGCCAGCGCCCGGCACAGCCTCTCGGGGCCGCCCTCGTCCCGGCGGAGCGTGCCGATCGCCACGGCCGGGACGCCTGCCGCCTCGAAGCACTCCTGCAGGCCGAGCAGCAGCACGGGATGCGCGCTGACCTCGATGAACACCCGGTAGTCGGCGTCGAGCAGGGCCTGGACCGCCTCGGCGAAACGCACCGGCCGGCGCAGATTGGTGAACCAGTAGCCGGCGTCGAGACCGGAGGTGTCCATACGGGCGCCGGTCACGGTCGAGTAGAAGGCGGTGTCGGAGGAGGCGCCGGACACCCCGGCCAGCACCTCGGCCAGCTCGTCCGCGATGCCGTCCACCTGCGGGCCGTGCGAGGCGTAGTCCACGTCGATCGCGCGGGCCCGCAGCCCGTCGGCGCGCGCGGCGGCCACCAGCTTCTCGACCTGCTCGGGCGGCCCGGAGACCACCGTGGACGACGGGCCGTTGACCGCCGCGACCGCCACGTCCGGCGCGTGTGCGGCGGTCAGCCGCTCCGTCCCCTCGACACCGCAGCCCAGCGAGGCCATGGCGCCCTGCCCGGCCAGCGCCCGCAGCGCCCGCGCCCGCAGCGCCACCACACGGGCGCCGTCCTCCAGCGTCATCGCGCCCGCGACACAGGCCGCCGCGATCTCCCCCTGCGAGTGGCCGACCACGGCGGCCGGCCGTACGCCGTGCGCCTGCCACACCGCGGCCAGCGACACCATCACCGCCCACAACACCGGCTGCACCACATCGACCCGGCCGATGTCGGCCGCCCCCGGCGCGCCGCGCAGCACGTCGGTCAGCGACCAGTCGACATGCGCGGCCAGGGCCCGTTCGCACGCCGCGAGGCGCGCCGCGAAGACGGGGGAGGTGTCCAGCAGTTCCACGCCCATGCCGAGCCACTGCGACCCCTGCCCGGGGAACACCATGACCGGGCCCGCGCCCACGTCCGCCGCCACCCCGCGCACCACCGCGGGGCCCGGCTCGTCGGCCGCGAGACCGTCGAGCGCGGCGAGGAGGTCCGACCGCTCGCGGCCCACCACGACGGCCCGGTGCTCGAACGCCGAGCGGCGCGTCGCCAGCGACCAGCCCACGTCCGCGGCGCCACTCGCCGCACCGTCCGCCGTCAGAAAGGCGCCCAGCCGCGCGGCCTGGTCCCGCAGCGCCGCCTCGGTACGCCCCGAGACGGGCCAGGGCACCACGCCGTGGCGGCCGCCGTCCGCGGTGCCGGACGGGGCCGGTTCGGGCTGGTCCGGGGCCTGTTCGAGGATCACATGGGCATTGGTGCCGGACACGCCGAACGACGACACCGCCGCCCGGCGCGGCCGGTCGGTCACCGGCCAGTCGTGCGGGTCCGTCAGCAGCCGCACCGTGCCGGAGCTCCAGTCCACGTGGCGGGTCGGCTCGTCGATGTGCAGGGTCCTGGCCAGCTTGCCGTCCCGCAGCGCCATCACGGTGTTGATCGCGCCCGCGACCCCGGCCGCCGCGTGCGTATGGCCGATGTTCGACTTGATCGAGCCGAGGTACAGCGGCCGTTCCGCCGGGCGGTCCGCCCCGTACGTGGCGATCAGCGCCTCCGCCTCGATGGGGTCGCCCAGCCGGGTGCCCGTCCCGTGCGCCTCGACCATGTCCACGTCCGCGCCGGACAGCCCGGCCCTCGCCAGCGCGTCGCGGATCACGTTCTCCTGGGCGACGTCGTTGGGCGCGGTCAGCCCGTTGCTCGCGCCGTCCTGGTTGATGGCCGAGCCCCGCAGGACGGCCAGCACCTCGTGGCCGTTGCGCTGCGCGTCGGACAGCCGCTCCAGCAGCAGCAGGCCGGCCCCCTCCGAGAAACCGGTGCCGTCTGCGGCGGCGGCGAACGGCTTGCACCGGGCGTCGGGTGTGAGCGCCCGCTGCCGGCAGAACTCGGTGAACATCAGCGGCGTGGACAGCACCGTGACGCCGCCCGCCAGCGCCAGGGAGCACTCGCCCTGCCGCAGCGCCTGCCCCGCCAGATGGATGGCCACCATCGACGACGAGCACGCGGTGTCCACGGTGACCGCGGGGCCCTCGAAGCCGAAGGTGTACGCGACGCGGCCGGAGATGACGCTGGTCAGGCTGCCGGTGGTGGCGTAGCCCTCGAAGCCCTCCGGGATCCGCGGCAGTCCGGAGATGTAGTCCTCGCTGGACACCCCCACATACACACCGGTCCGGCTGGCGCGCAGCGCGCCGGGCACCACCCCGGCGGACTCCAGCGCCTCCCACGACAGCTCCAGGAGCAGCCGCTGCTGCGGGTCCATCGCCAGCGCCTCGCGCGGGCTGATGCCGAAGAACCCCGCGTCGAACCGGTCGACGTCGTACAGGAAGCCGCCCTGCCTCACATAGCTGGTGCCGAAGTGCGCCGGATCCGGGTGGAAGAGGCCGTCCAGGTCCCAGCCCCGGTCGGTGGGGAAGTCACCGATCGCGTCGCCGCCCGACAGGACGAGCCGGCGCAGGTCTTCGGGGGACCGCACCCCGCCGGGGAAACGGCAGGCCATGCCGACCACCGCGACCGGCTCCTGCTCACCCTCCTCCAGCTCCCGCAGCCGGGTCCTGGCGTCGTGCAGCTCGGTGGTGACCCGGCGCAGGTACTCGACCAGTTTCTCCTCGCTGACCATGTCGTCACCTGCCTTCAGTTGGAGGGGCGCGGACGCGCCTCGGAGAGCACGCCGAGCTCGTTGTCGATGAAGTCGAGGATTTCGTCGGCCGTGGCCGACGCGAGCTTGTCCGCCGCGTCGAGCGCCGGGCCGTTGCTGTTGTTCCCAGCGTTCTTTGTGGCGTTGTCCGCACCGTCGGCGTTGTTCGCACCGTCGGTGTTGTTCGTGCCGTCGGGCGCGAGCTGCTGCTCGATCCGGCGGGCCAGCGCCTCCGGCGTCGGATGGCGGAAGACGACGGCGGCGGGCAGCCGCAGCCCGCCGGCCGCCACCAGCCGGTCGCGCAGCTCGACGGCGGTCACCGAGTCGAAGCCCAGCTCCTTGAACGAGGCGTCGGCCCGTACGGCCTTGGGGTCGGGCTGCCCGAGCACGGCGGCGGCGTGATCGCGCACCAGCTCCAGGACGGCGCGGCGCCGTTCGGTCGGCCCGAGGCCCACCAGCCGGCTCGCCCAGTCGGTGGCGCGGCCGGGCGCGGCGGCGGCCACCGGCCGGACCGGCGCCCGGCCGGCCGACCCCGCGACGAGCGCGCGCAGCGCGGCCGGCAGCTCATGGACCGGGTGGGCGGTCAGGGCCCGGGTACGGATGTCGGCCGCCACCAGCCCCGGTCCGTCGGCGCGGCAGGCGGCGCGCAGCAGTGCGAACCCGCGGTCCGCGCCGAGGACCCCCGTCCAGCGCCCGCCGTCGTCGCCGTCGTCGTCGCCGCCGTCGGCATCGGCTGCGGCATCGGCTGCGGCCCAGGGCCCGAACGCCACCGCGAGGCCCGGCAGTCCGGCCCGGCGCCGTACGTCCATCACGGCCTCGCAGAACGCACCGGCCGCGGCCCTTTCGGGGGCGACCGGGCCGTCCCAGGCCGTGGCGGCGTCGGAGAGCGTCACGAACCGGACGGACGGCAGCCCGGCGGTGGCATGGTGCAGCGCCCGCACCGCCCCGGCCGCCACGGCCCACCCCCGCGCCGCGCCACGTGTCTCGATGTCGGCGGACAGCCCCGCGACATGGATGACGCCGGTCAGCGGATGGGCCGGATCGACCTGCGCCACGACCTGTTCGAGCGCGGCGGTGTCGCCAGGATCGACCATGACCACGCGTACGTGGGCGTCTTGCGTGCCGTACGCGTCGTCGGTGTCGTCCGTGCCGCCGAACCGTACGAGCAGCAGGTGGCGGACGCCCTCCGCGCGCACCAGCTGCTCGACGACCGCACCGGCGAGCGGGCCCCCGGCGTCCGTGACCAGGATCGTGCCCTCCGGGTCGAACGCCACGCCGCCCGAAGCGGCGGCGAAACGCGCCAGGCGTGGCGCGAGCAGCGTGTCTCCGCGCACCGCGACTGTCGGCTCACCGAGCGCGGCCGCCCGAGCCCCCACCGTGCCGACGTCGGTGCCGATGTCGGTGTCCGTGTCCACATCGACGAGGACGAAGCGGCCGGGGTGTTCCGCCTGGACACCACGCACATAGCCCCAGGCAGCCGCCGCGGCCGTGTCCACCGGCTCGCCCTCGGCGCCGCCCGCCGCGACCGCACACCCAGTGACCACCGCGAGACGGCTGCCCGCCAGCCGCGGTTCGCCGATCCAGGTGCGCAGCGCCGCCGCCACGCCCCGTACGGCGAACAGGGCGGCGTCCTCCGGCGCGGCGCCGGGGTCGGCGGTCGGTGGCCGCCACACCACCACGGAGGGCGCGGGCACGCCCGCGTCCAGGGCGGCCAGCAGCGCCGGGAGGTCCGCATACGTGTCCCGGCACCCGTCCGCGCCCGGCTCCGTCGGCGCCTCGCCCAGCACGGCCACACACCCGGCGTCGTCCTCGGTGCCGGACGGCTCCCGAGGCGTCACAGGAGTCCAGTCGAGGACGAAGAGACCACCCGCCGCGGCCCCGCTCGCCCCGCGCACCTGCCGTACGGTGCGCGGGCGCAGCACCACCGACGCCACGCTCAGCACGGGGGCCCCGGCCGGGTCGGACACCTCGATCCGCACCTCGCGATCGTCCCCGCCGTCCCCGTCCAGCGGCGTCAGCCGGACCCGCGCGGCGCGCGCCCCGGTCGCCCACAGACGGACGCCGCTCCACGCGAACGGCAGCCACAACCGGGCCTCCGGCCCCTCTCCCTCGCCCCCCGCGTCGTCCGGCTCGGTCAGCAGGGCGGGCTGCAACGCGGCGTCCAGCAGGACCGGGTGCAGACCGAATCCGGCCGAACCGCCGCCGTCTTCGCCACCCACGTCACCGGCCTCCTCGGGCAGCACCAGGTCGGCGACCAGCTCGGTCCCGTCCCGCCACAGCGCCGCCACTCCCCGCAGCGCGGGCCCGTAGCCGTAGCCGCGCCGCTCGGCCCGCTCGTACAGCCCGGCCGGCTCCAGCGCCTCGGCGCCCGCCGGCGGCCAGGGGGCGACCGGCGCCCCGGTGTCCGCCGGAGCGGGCGGGCCGCCCGGGACCAGCGACCCGACCGCGTGACACGTCCACCCCCCGCCCGCGGTGGCCTCGGCTGGCCGGGAGGAGATCCGCAGCTCACGGCGGCCCGACCCGTCCGGGGCCCCGACCGCGACCTGCGCCAGCACACCTCCGGGCGCTCCGGGCGCTCCGGGCGCACCGGATGCCCCGGGCAGCTCCAGCGGAGCGCGCAGCAGCAGTTCCTCCAGCGACGCCCCGCCCGCCTCGTCGGCGGCCAGCAGCGCCCAGTCCACCAGGACCGCGCCGGGCACCAACCGGACGCCCGCCACGGTGTGCGCGCCCAGCCAGGCCGCGTCGCCGGGGAGCCGGCCGCTGAGCACCAGGCCGCCGTCGGCCAGTTCGACCGCCGAGGACAGCAGGGCGTGCCCGGCCGGCCGGGTTCCGGCTCCGGCCGCACGCCCCTCGCGGCGGCCCTGGTCAGGCGCCAGCCAGTACCGCCGCCGCTGGAACGGGTAGGTGGGCAGCTCGACCGTACGCGGCCGGTGGCCCTCGTCGCCCCTGCCGCCCTCGTCGCCCGCGAACCAGCGGCTCCAGTCGACCGCGAGCCCCGCGGCGAAGCCGTCCCCCAGGGCGCGCGCCACTTGATCCGGGCCGCCCTGGTCCCGGCGCAGCGTCGGCACGGTGGCCGCCGCCACATCGGCCGCCTCGAAGCACTCCCGCAGCGCGGGGATCAGCACCGGGTGCGGGCTGACCTCGATGAACACGCGGTGTCCGGCGGCCAGCAGGGTGTCGATCACCGGGGCGAACCGGACCGGCCGGCGCAGATTGGTGAACCAGTAGTCGGCGTCCAGCTCCTCCGTCGCCTGCCGGGCGCCGGTGACGGAGGAGTAGAACACCGCGCCCGATCCACCGGGGGCGAGGTCCGCCAAGTCGGCGCGGATGGTGTCCGCGAGCCGGTCGACCTGCGGGCCGTGCGAGGCGTAGTCCACGTCGATCGCGCGGGCCCGGTGGCCCGCCGCCTCACACGCCGCCACCACCGCGGTGACCTGGTCGGTCGGCCCCGACACCACCGTGGAGAACGGCCCGTTGAACACCGCCACCGTCACCCGCGCGGCCGCCGCGCCCAGGTCCGCGAGGAAGCGCTCGGCCTCCTCGCCGCTCAGCGCGAGCGAGGCCATGGTGCCGTGGCCGGCGAGGGCGCGCAGGGCCCGGGAGCGCAGCGCCACGACCCTGGCGCCGTCCCGGAGCGAGAGGCCCCCGGCGACGCATGCGGCGGCGATCTCGCCCTGTGAGTGTCCGACGACCGCGGTGGGCTTCACCCCGAAGCTCTCCCAGACGGCGGCGAGCGACACCATCACCGCCCACAGACACGGCTGGAGTACATCGACCCGGGAGGGCTCGGGCGCGCCCGGCGCGCCGCGCAGCACGGCGGTGAGGGACCAGTCGACGAACTCGCCGAGCGCGGCCTCGCACGCGGCGACGCGGGCCGCGAAGGCGGGGGAGGAGTCCAGCAGTTCCACGCCCATGCCACGCCACTGCGACCCCTGCCCGGGGAACACCATGACCGGGCCGGGGGCGGACCCCGCCGGGACGGCGGCGGGCGCGGGGCCGTCCGCCACCGCGCGCAGCCCGGACAGCAGCTCGTCCCGGTCCGTACCGCTGACCACGGCCCGGTGGCGGTGCGCCGACCGCGTGGTGACCAGCGACCACCCCACGTCCGCCGGGGAGGGCGGGGCTTTGGCGGTGACCCACTCGGCCAGGCGCCCGGCCTGGGCACGCAGCGCGTCGGCGGTACGGGCCGACAGCACCCAGGGCACCACGCCGCCCGCGGCGGTGGCGGGCTCCGGTTCGGGCTGGTCGGGTGCTTGTTCGAGGATGAGGTGGGCGTTGGTGCCGGAGATGCCGAAGGAGGAGACGGCGGCGCGGCGGGGCCGGTCGGCCCCGGGCCAGTCGACGGGCTCGGTGAGGAGCCTGACCGTGCCGCCGGACCAGTCGATGTGCGGGCTGGGGGCGTCGATGTGGAGGCTGGCCGGGAGGCGGCCGTGGCGCAGGGCCATGACCATCTTGATGACGCCCGCGGCACCGGCGGCGGCCTGGGTGTGGCCGATGTTCGACTTGATGGACCCCAGCCACAGTGGCCGGTCGTCGGGGCGGTGCCCGCCGTAGGTGGCCAGGAGGGCCTGGGCCTCGATGGGGTCGCCCAGCGTCGTCCCGGTGCCGTGGGCCTCGACCGCGTCCACGTCCGCGGGGCCGAGGCGGGCGTTGGCCAGGGCCTGGCGGATGACGCGCTGCTGGGAGGGGCCGTTGGGGGCGGACAGGCCGTTGCTCGCGCCGTCCTGGTTGACCGCCGAGCCGCGGATCACGGCGAGCACCTGGTGGCCGTTGCGGCGCGCGTCGGACAGGCGTTCGAGCAGAACGAGCCCGGCGCCCTCGCTCCATCCCGTGCCGTCGGCGGCGGCCGCGAACGGCTTGCACCGCCCGTCCGGGGCCAGGCCGCGCTGCCGGGAGAACGAAGTGAACATGCCCGGCGTGGCCATCACCGTCACACCGCCCGCGAGCGCCAGATCGCATTCGCCCTGCCGCAGCGCCTGCGCGGCCAGGTGCATCGCCACCAGCGACGACGAACACGCCGTGTCCACGGTGAGCGCCGGTCCCTCCAGGCCGAGGGTGTAGGCCACCCGGCCGGACGCCACGCTCGGCGTGGAACCGGTCAGCAGATGTCCGTCGAGCTCGGCGGCGGCCTCGTGCAGCCTCGGCCCGTAGTCCGCCGCCGTCGCGCCCACGAAGACGCCGGTCGCGCTGCCGGCCAGCGAGGCCGGCGGGATCTGGGCCCGTTCCAGCAACTCCCAGGAGAGTTCGAGCAGAAGGCGCTGCTGCGGATCCATGGCCAGCGCCTCACGCGGGCTGATCCCGAAGAACTCCGCGTCGAAGTCCCCCGCGTCGTACACAAAACCGCCCCGGCCCGTCGCGCTGCCGCCGCTCCCGTCCGGTGCCCGGCCGAACAGTTCGGCCAGATCCCAGCCCCGGTCGCCGGGGAACTCGCCCACGGCGTCCACGCCTTCGTCCACCAGGCGCCACAGCGCCTCGCCGGAGTCGGCCCCGCCCGGGTAGCGGCAGCTGACGGCCACCACGGCGACCGGGTCATCGGCCGTGGCCGCCCCGACCGCCGCCGTCGGGGCGGTGGCCGGCTGCTCCTCGTGCGCCGCGCGCAGCCACGCCGCCACGGCGTTCGGCGTCGGATGGTCGAAGGTGAGGGTGGCGGGCAGTGCGGTGTCCGTGGCCGCGCCGAGGCGTTCGCTCAGCTCCGTCGCGGCCAGCGAGTCGAAGCCGAGCTGTTTGAAGGTCAGGGCCGGGTCGATGCCGTCGGGGCTGTCGTGCCCCAGGACGAGGGCGGCGTGGGTACGGACGAGCGCCAGCAGTTCGCCCACGGAGGCCGTGGCCGCGCGATCGACGGGCGGCGCAGCATCGGCCCGCGGCGCGGCATCGGCCCGCGGCGACGCCTCGGCCGGCGGCGCGACCGGTGAGATCCGGGTACGCCCCGCCCCTCGCCCGTCCAGCCCGTCGGGCCAGTGGCGTTCGCGCTGGAAGGCGTACGTCGGCAGGGGTACCCGCCGGGGCTCGTGGCCCGCGAAGGCGGCCGCCCAGTCGACGGCCGCGCCCCGTACGTGTGCCTGGGCCATCGCCGACACGAAGCTGTGCGCCTCCGGCCGGCCGCGGCGCTGCACCGCGACCGCCGTCGGACGAGGCGCGTCCCCGGCCCATGCGGCGGCGCTCTCCCGCGCCATGCCGGTCAACGAGGCGTCGGGGCCGAGTTCGAGGAAGGTGTCGACCCCCGCGTCGCACAGGTGCCGCACACCGGCGTCGAACCGTACGGCCTGCCGCGCGTGGTCGGCCCAGTAGTCGGGGGAGCGCAACTGGGCCTCGGTGGCCGGCCCGCCGGTCACATTGGAGACGACGGGGATGGCGGGCGCGGCGAACGTCAGCCCGGCCGCGACCGCGCGCAGCTCGCCGAGGATGCCGTCCAGGTGCGGGGAGTGGAAGGCGTGGCTGACCTTCAGCACGGTGGCCTTGCGGCCCCGCGCCCGCCAGCCGGCGGTCGCCTCCGCCACGGCCTCGCGGTCACCGGAGATCACCACGGAGGCGGGTGCGTTGACGGCCGCGAGGCCCACCCGCCCGCCGTGCGCCTCCAGCGCCTGCTCGGCCTCCTCGGCGGTGGCCTGCCAGGCGGCCATCGCCCCGGGGGTGGTGATGGACTGCATGAGGCGGCCCCGGGCCGCCACCAGCGTGCAGGCGTCGGGCAGCGACAGCACCCCGGCCACATGCGCGGCCGTGATCTCGCCGACCGAGTGGCCCATCAGGTGGTCGGGGGTCAGGCCCCAGGACGTCACCAGGCGGTAGAGGGCCACCTCGACGGCGAACAGCGCGGGCTGGGTGTACGCCGTCCGGTTCAGCGGCGGCTCACCGTCCGCGGGAGCCTCGGCGAACATGAGGTCCAGCAGCGGGGTGTCGGTGTCGAGCAAGGGGTCCAGGTGCCCGCACACCTCACGCAGCGCGTCGGCGAAGACGGGGTACGCCGTGTACAGCTCGCGGCCCATGCCGGGGCGCTGGCTGCCCTGGCCGCTGAACAGGAACGCGACCCGGCCCCCGCCCGCGCGGCCGCGGATCACCCCCGACGTCTGTGTCCCGGACGCCAACGCGTCCAGAGTGCCGTGCAGTTCGGCCACCCCCGTGCCCAGGACGACGGCTCGGTGGGGGAACGCCGTCCGGGTCGTGGCGAGCGCGTGGCCGACGTCCACCGGGTGGAGTCCGGGGTGTGCGCGCAGGTGTTCGCACAGCGCGGCGGCCTGGGCCGCGAGCGCCGTCGGGCTCGCCGCGGAGACGACCCACGGCGTGACCGGCGGGACGGTGCGCTTCGGCACGTCCCCGGGCGGCGTGGGCCGGTCCGACGGTGTGGCGGCGGCGGGCGGTTCGGCCAGGACGACATGGCAGTTGGTGCCGCCCATGCCGAAGGAGCTGACCCCGGCCGTGAGCCGCCGCCGCTCGTCGGGCCACGGCTCGAACGCGGTCTGGACGCGCAGCCCGAGCTCGGCCAGCGGGATGGCGGGGTTGGGGGTGGCGAAGTTGAGACTCGGCGGGAGCCGCCGGTGGTGGATGCTCAGGGCCGTCTTGAGCAGGCCCGCGATCCCGGCGGCGGCCTCCAGGTGGCCCACGTTGGTCTTGACCGAGCCGACCCGCAGGGGGGCGGCCCGACGCTGGTCCTGGTGGTGCCCGCCGAGCGCGGCGCCGAGGGCCGCGGCCTCGGTCGGATCGCCGACCGGTGTGCCGGTGCCGTGCAGTTCGACGTACTGGAGTTCGGCGGGCGACACCGCGGCCCGCCGCCACGCCTGCCGCACCACATCCGTCTGGGCCTCGGCGCTCGGCCGGGTCAGGCCGTCGGTGGCGCCGTCGTTGTTGACCGCGCTGCCCTCGATCACGCAGTACACCGGGTCGCCGTCGTCGACGGCCGCGGCCAGCGGCTTGAGCAGCACCATTCCGCCGCCCTCGCCGCGTACGAAGCCGTTGGCGCGCGCGTCGAAGGTGTAGCACCGGCCGTCCGGCGACAGGCCCTGGAACTGGGCCTTCGCCATCCGCATGCTCTCCTCGGCCAGGATCAGGTTCACCCCGCCCGCGAGCGCCAGATCCGCCTCCCTGCGGCGCAGACTCTCGCAGGCCAGGTGTACGGCGACGAGCCCGGAGGACTGCGCCGCGTCCACCGTGAGGCTCGGGCCGCGCAGGCCCAGGAGGTGGGATATCCGGTTGGCGATGATGCCGCGGTGCAGGCCCGCCATCGTGTGCCGGGTGATGGCGATGTCGCTGGGCCCGTGCCGGTGGAGGAGCGTGGCGTAGTCGTCCCAGATCGCGCCGGTGAACACCGCGGTCCGGCACCCCGCAAGGTTCCCGGGGCCGAGCCCCGCGTCCTCCATGGCCTCCCAGGCCAGTTCGAGCATCAGCCGCTGCTGCGGATCCATCGCCGTGGCCTCGCGCGGCGAGATGCCGAAGAATCCGGCGTCGAAGGTGTCGATGTGCTCCAGTAGCCCGGCGAAGTACGGCGCGGAACCGGGCTCGGCGGACAGGCGGTCGTCCGGGACCGGGACGACGGCGTTCTCGCCCGCGCGCAGCAGGCGCCAGAACGCCTCGGGATCGGGTGCGCCGGGCAGCCGGCAGGCCAGCCCCACGATCGCGACGGGAGACGCCGCCTGCTGCGCGTGGCTCGGGCTGCTCCCGGCCATGACACCCCCATACCTGAATCGCGAAACCGCTGGCTATGGCTTACGAGATGCCCCGAACAGCGCTCATTCTCCGAATGTTTTCTAAAGTTGATCTAACCGGGAATGTCTGGGGAGCTCCTTGTATACGCCGGGCGAAACTTGACCCGCTGATGCTTCGGATCAGAGCGGTGACCTGCGTGGGGCCGCCACCGAAACGGCAGGGTACGGTGACGGTCACCGATCGACGAATCACCCTATGTGCCGATTTGGTTGTGGGTCTATTGACCCTCACACTGGCGCGCGCCGCACAGTTAGGATGCGTTGATGTTGCCCTCTCTGCGATCACTGCTGCTGGTTGTTCGCCCTTCGGAGAGGACCGCGGCCCGTGATGCCGGGCGCAGTTCGGCACCATGAGTCGGCGCAGCCGTCGATCGCAGAGCAACGCCGTCGATCTCCGTAGCCAGAAGACCACCTCCCATCTGACCGAAAACCTCACTGGGGGCGATGTTGCAGCCATGTGAAATGCGCGGAGGTGGCTGCGATCTGGCTAAGCTGTCGGTGGCGTGGGTAGGCATCGACGCTGAGGTCTGAAGCGCGACCATAAAGGCTTCCAAAATCGGGGTGAATTTTTCGGATGCT
Organism: Streptomyces sp. NPDC007917; assembly: GCF_042959105.1. NCBI lineage: Bacteria > Bacillati > Actinomycetota > Actinomycetes > Kitasatosporales > Streptomycetaceae > Streptomyces > Streptomyces sp. NPDC007917. The sequence goes on along the minus strand of NZ_JBIBKK010000012.1, from coordinate 162,893 downwards.
GGCCGAATTCGATCACAATGGAGCGCACTCCTGGTTCGACACGACGCCGGCGATGGGGGGAGTTCGCGTATCATGAGGTACGAGATACTGGGCCCGTTGCGCGTGGTTGACGGATCTTCGGTCACCTCAATCAGTGCCCGCAAGATCGAGGTGCTGCTGGCGGCATTACTCGTGCGGGCCGACGAGGTGGTGAGCAGCGAAGATCTGGTGAAGGAGATCTGGGGCACCCGGGCGCCGCGGCAGGCCGTGGCGGCGCTCCACGTCTATGTGTCCCAACTCCGCAAGTTCCTCAGGCGCCCCAACCGCACCGAGAGCCCCATCGTGACCGCTCGCAGCGGGTATGTGCTGCGTCTCGGCGCGGACGAGCTGGACTTCCATGTCTTCCAGGGGCTGGTGCGCCAGGGGCGGGCCGCACAGCGGGCCGGGCGCACCCATGAGGCCTGCGAGGCTTACGAAGAGGGCCTTGACCTCTGGCGCGGCCCGGTCCTCGAGGACCTGCGCGACGGGGCGATCGTCAACGGCTTCGTGTGCTGGGCCGAGCAGGCCCGGCTGGAATGCGTCGAGTCGTTCGTGGACGCCGGCCTGGAGCTCGGCCGCCACCGTGAGTTCGTCAGCTACCTCTACGCCCGGATAGAGGAGCTTCCGCTGAACGAGGCGTTCTACCGGCAGCTCATGCTGGCGCTCTACCGTTCGGGCTGCAGGGCCGACGCCCTGAGTGTCTACCAGTCGGCGCGGACCGTGCTGAGCGAGGAACTCGGGCTTGAGCCGTCCGCCGCCCTCAAGCGGTTGCACCATGCCGTGCTCATCGACGCCCCGGAACTCGAAGCCGCCTAGCCGAATCGCGCGCACCGCCGACTCGTCACGCATCCAGGAACAGCAGAACAGGGGGTAATTCGTGCGGTACGAGATTTTGGGACCTCTCCGTGTAGTCGACGAAAAGGGCGGTTCGCCGCTCAGAGCGCAGAAACTCGCTACCGTTCTCGCCGTCCTGCTGATCCGCTCGGATCAGGTCGTGATGGCGGAACAGCTCACCAGAGAGATCTGGGGCGAGCTGCCGCCTCGGCGCGACACCGCGAGTATCTACGTCTGCATTTCGCGGCTGCGCAAGTTCCTGAGCCGTTCGGGCCAGCAGAATCCCATCATCACCCGCCCGGGTGGATATATGCTGCGCAGGGCGTCGAGCGAATGCGATTTCGACGCCTTCCAGCAGCTGGTCACCGACGGGCGGAAGTACGTCAGATACGAGGAGCCCGCGCAGGCGGCGCTGTGTTTCGAACAGGCCCTGGCGCTGTGGCGGGGCCCGGCGTTCGGGAATGTCCAGACGGGACCGATCGTGACCGGTTTTCTTAAGCGGCTGGACGAGATGCGTATTGAATGTGCTGAGATGTCGGCCGAGGCGTATCTCGAACTCGGCCGCCATCGGGAACTCGTCGGCCGGCTGCACTCCCTCGTCGCCGAGTTCCCGCTCCGGGAGACGTTCTACCGACAGCTGATGCTGGCCCTCTACCGCTCCGACCGGAAGTCCGAGGCGCTTGGCATATACGAGTCCGCCAGACGTGTTCTCGACAGGGAACTGGGGCTTGAACCCGGCCGGAAACTCAGGGAGCTCCGGCACACGGTTCTCGCCTCGACCTGACGGACCGCGCCTGGCGGACTCGTTCTGCAGGCCACCGCCCGAGCTCGCCGGGGGTTCGACTCGCACATCTGCGAGTGAACCCGCCGGCGAAGACCGGGCCCTGGCCGCGTGGCTGATTACTCGGCGACATACGTCCGGCGGATCCACTCGAAGACCCGCAGATGCCGCCCGTGGTGCTCCATGAACTGGCCTGTGGGCTCGAAGTGTTCGTACGCGTTGCCGATGAGGAGCTTCAGGGTCGACTCGGTGTCATCGACGTACCGGGTGTGCGGATCGGCCAGCTCCGTGGGGCCGCCGAGCAGGATGACATTGGGCGCAGATGCGGACATAAAAGGCTGCATTCCCTTCGCTATACACCCAAGAGAAGGTTGGCATGAGGCGGAAAGCGCGCCGATGGGCGGCATACTTCTTGCTCGCAAAGGGCTTGTGGGGGCCCGACGTGGGCGGGCTTCCAGATCATCCCGATCTGCGCCCCCAAGCCACTGCGCTCGGTCCAGCCTAGACGCGCCGGGTCCTCCGGTGTGAGGGTCGTTCGACCGACAAAAGGCTTCGATTTCCTCACGGATCGTGAGGTCACCTCTACCGCCCCGCCACATCGATGGCCGCCGAGGATGGATGCCCATGCCGATTCGCTCACTGTCGCCCGGTATCGACCCGCCGGCCGCGGCGCGCCTTCCCGGCTCGGGAGGGCCCTGGGCGCGTGAATACGTCGCGTTCAACCGGCGGTTGGCGCTCTACGGGCGCGCCGGGGTGATGAGCGCGTGCGCCGTGCTGGGCGTGGTGGCCATGCCGGTGGACGAGATGGCGCCCACGGCGGTGGTCGCGGCGGCCGTGCTCGCCTGGAGCTGGATCCACCTGCGGCTGGCCACCACCCCGGCGATGCCGCCGAGGTCGCTGCTCACCCTGGACCTGGCGGTCATGACGGCGCTGTGTCTGAGCCAGCGGTTCACCATCCCCGAGACGCAGACCACGCACGGGGGCACATGGGTCATGGTGTGCGTCAACTTCACGGCCGTGGCGTACCAGCTGATGCAGCCGCTGCGCACCGCGATGCTGGCGACGCTGTGGCTGTGCTGCGCGGATGTGGTGGGCGCCGCGCTGCACCCGCACCTCCAGTGGCCCGGCGTGCTGCGCAGTGTCATCTGGGTGGTGGTGAACACCGTCCTGGCCCGGGCCGTGGTCCGGCTGGTGTTCAGCGAGAGCCGGGCGGCCGACGACGCCGCCGACCGGGCCGCGCGGGCACGGCGGCACGGGGAGGCGGCGGAGGCCCGCTGCGCCGCGGAGCGGGAGCACCTGGCCGCGCTCCATGACACCGCCTGCGCGACCCTGCTGATCGCGTCGGCGCCGTGGGCGTCGATGCGGACCGAGACACTGCGGGCCCAGGCCGCCAGAGACCTCGTGCGGCTGCGCGCCGAGCAGCCGGTGGCGGGGGAGGTGGACCTGGCCGCCGAACTGCTGGACGAGATCGTCGCGCACCCCCTCCGCGTCATCAGCAGATTCGACGAGGACCTGGGCACGGCCTGGCGCCCCGTCGCGGCGGCCCTGCGCGGCGGTCTCGGCGAGGCGCTGCGCAACGTGGCCCGCTACGCGGGCGTCGAGGTCGTACGGGTGACGGCGCACCGCGCGGGGGAGGTGATCGTCGTGACCATCGCCGACCACGGGGTGGGGTTCGACCCCGAGCGCATCCCCACCCAGCGGATCGGGATCAAGCGTTCGATCCGCGGACGGATGTGGAACGTGGGGGGCCGCGCCACGGTGGAGTCCCGGCCCGGACACGGTACGACGGTGCGGCTGGAGTGGCCGCGTGGGTGAGGACTTCCGTCAGCTGATCACCCGTCATCAGCTCCGCGGCATCCGCGTCGGGGGGCTGCTCATCCTGGTCACCCTCCACATCGGGGCCGCCCTGCCCGGCCTGCTCGGCGCTCTGGACGACTACCGGCACCCCTTTGTCCCCCTCGCCGCCTACGGACTGCTCACGCTGGTCCTCGGCGGCAGCGTCGTCCTCGGCCTCGACGGGCGCCCATGGCCGCGCGGCTGGGTGCCGGCGGCGCTGACCGGCGTCTTCGCGGCCTCGGTGGCCACCACCACCCAGGTCCCGGCGGACCATTACTTCCTCACCACCTCCCACTGGTCCTACTCCCTCGCGGGCTGGTTCGCCGTCGTCCTGCTCGCCGACCGGGGGCCGGTGGTCTCCGGCGTCTTCCTCGGCTGCCATCTGGCCGTCACCGGCGCCCTGTTGCTGACGGTCCAGGTGCCCTCGCGGCACACCGGAGCGAGCATGGCCCTGAGCGTCCTCTCCGCCTGCTGCTTCCAGATGATCATCGCCGCCGGCGCGAAGCTCCTCCTCGACAGCAGCAGAGCCATCGGCGAGGCCCTGCGGGCCCAGGAGCGGGTGCGCACCCGTATCGCCGTCGCCCGGCAGATCCAGGCGGACCAGCGCCGCCGGTACGCCGAGCTGAACACCACCGTGCTCCCCCTGCTCACCGGCCTCGCCAGCGGCTCCCTCGACCCGGAGGACGACGAGGTGCGGCGCGCCTGCGCGTTGGAAGCCGCCCGGCTGAGGCGGCTGTTCGCGGAGAGCGACTGTACGTTCGACCCGCTGGTCCACGAGATGCGCGCCTGCATCGACGTCGCCGAGCGCAACGGCACCACCGTGCAACTCGCCGTCCGCGGCGACCCCCTCGAACTGCCGCTGCCCCTGCGCCGCGCGCTCCTGGACCCGGTCATCGCCGCCCTCGCCGCCGCCGGGCAGACGGCGCGCGTCACCGTCGTCCGCGGCGGGGATCAGGTGCGGGTGGGCATCGTGGTGGACGCGCTGCAGGACCGGCCGCCCGCGCCCGCGGCCAACGGGATCCGGGTGCGCACGGTCCACGCCGAGGACCGTCTCCTCGTGGAGGCCGCGTGCCGGATCACAGCTCGTCCAGAGCTATCAGCCCGTCCTGAACCGCCCTGGCCACCAGTTTGGCCTTCGTGGTCGCCGGGCGGCCGGCGTTCGCGTACTTGATGCGCACCCGGTCCAGGTAGGTGTTCACCGTGCGCTCGGAGATCCCCAGGCTCTGGGCGACCACGGCCTTCGACTCCGACTGGAACCACTCCACCAGCACCTCCACCTCCCGTACGGACAGCACGGGCCGGCTCTGCCGGGTGTCGCTGCCGAAGGCGCCGGCCAGCGACGGGGGCGTATAGGGGATGTCCTCAGCGGCGGCCCGGATCGCCTTGACCAGGTGCCGCTGCCCCTCCGCCTTGGTGATGTAGGTGGCCGACCCCAGATCCATGCAGGTCAACGCCGCCTCCTGGCTGTCCCGCATGGTATACACCACGACCTTGCGCTCCTGGGCCACGAGCTCCTGCAGCTCGTCGTACGCGGGCCGCCCGTTCTGCAACAGCAGATCCATGACCACGACATCCGCCCCCCGCCCCGGCCCGTGGAGCGCCACCGACACGTTCGCCCCCTCAGCCACCACCTTGATCGGCGCGTCGGCGGCGGCACACCACGCCGAGATGCCCGCGCGCACCACGGGGTGATCATCAACCAGGACGACGCTGAGGGGAATCCCTAACTCCACACCCACCCACCCATTCGTGAGAGAACCTGTACAACGAGTAGACAAACTGGCGTGCCCCGAGTTGTGTGGCATGGACCTGCTTGCTGTGATGCTTCACGTCATGCTTGAGGTTCCCGTGTCATCGGAGCCGATCCTGCTCAAAGGCTCCCCGGGTTTCACACGTCGGATGCGGAAGTGCGGTGAAAGATTCCGTTAATGAACGCATGTTCGACAAAGTAAACGTATGTCCGGGTCGTGCCTGTGACACCGAGCGGAGGAACCGGACAGCCCGGTGCGGTCCGCGAGGACGGACCGCACCGGGCTCCAAGTCACGGCTTTCCCGGTGATGCCACACTCACCTGGAAACAGGGGCCGTCTTCCGTCCGGCGGCGCGGCGCTCGGTGAGCCAGTACAGCAGCGCCAGCACGGGCAGGGCCGCGCCGAGGGCGCTGACGGCGCCCCAGCCGCCGGCGCGGTAGGCGATCGAGCCGAGCTGGGAGCCCAGGGCGCCGCCGAGGAAGAAGGTGGCGATGAAGGCCGAGTTGAGACGGGCCCGGGCGCTGGAGTCGAGCTGGTAGATGGTGTGCTGGCCGAGGATCAGGGTGGTCTGCACGGCCATGTCGATGAGGATCGCGGCCAGGGCGAGCAGCACGATGCTGTGCTGACCGAAGCCGGCGACCGCGGAGGCCACCGCGGCGACGGCGAACGCGACGCCGGTCATGGGGCGGACGAGCTTGCGGTCGGCCCAGTGCCCGGCGAGCGGGGCGATGGCCGCACCGGCGGCTCCGACCAGGGCGAAGATGCCGACGCCGATGGGGGAGTAGCGGAAGTGGGGGCCGGTCAGGACGTAGGAGACGGTGGTCCAGAAGGCGCTGAAGGCACCGAACATCGCCGCCTGGTACAGGCCGCGGCGCAGCAGCGCGGGATGGGTGCGCACCAGCGCGACGGTGGAGCGCAGCACGTGGTGGTACGGCACCGAGGTGGTGGGCGCGTGCTTGGGCAGCGCTGCCCGCAGGGCCACGGCCAGGACGGCCATCAGGGCCGCGGAGCCGAGGTAGACGACGCGCCAGCCGGCGACGTCGGAGACCAGGCTGCTCACGGTGCGGGAGAGCAGGATGCCGGTGAGCAGGCCGCTCATCACCCGGCCCACGATCCGGCCGCGGGCGTGGTCGGGGGCCAGGCTCGCCGCGAACGGCACCAGGATCTGGGCGACGACCGATGTGGCACCGCTGGTCAGGGAGGCGGCCAGCAGCATGGGGAACCCGGTGGCGAGGCCGGCCGCCACCAGGGCCAGGGTGGTGACCGTCAGCAGGGCGGTGATCAGGCTCCGCTTCTCCAGCCGGTCGCCGAGCGGGACCAGGAAGAGCATGCCGATCACGTAACCGACCTGGGTGAGGGTGATCAGGACACCCGCGGTGGCCGTCGTGATGTGGAAGACATCGCGCAGCGAGGACAGCAGGGGCTGCGCGTAGTAGAGGTTGGCGACCGTCATACCGGAGGCGACGGCCAGCAGCGCGACCAGCCGGCCCGGGACGCCGAGGGGAGCGGGGGTGCTGGTCGCGGCGCGGTGTGATGTGCGCGGCTCGGATGTGCGCAGATCAATTGACTGGGACACGGGACCTTCTTCGATGACGTCTGGTGGTGGTCGAGCGGCTTCCTCGCTGCTCTCACCGGGTGAAAGCGCGCGGCGCGTCTCATTGCTTCCCCGCTCTCGGCGATGGCTGCGGATATCAGTTATCTCCATCGGAGATGACCGCTGTGCACCCGCGGCACACCGGGCGCGTCGGCTGACGCCGGCGCGGGGACGCGCTCTCCTGCCCGCGCGCACGACGGCCCCGGTGTGTACGTTGAAGGGCAACGGCTGTCCTGGCCGACGACCGCTACCCCATCCCCCGTTGCCCGACATGACAGCCACCCAGATGGACATCACAGCGGACCTGGTCCGGGATCTGCCGCGCGAGCAACACCCCGACCTGGCAGACATCCGGCCAACATCCTGACCACCGACGGCACCTTCTCCGGTGTGATCGACTTCGCGACTTCGCGACTTCTTCGACGCCGGCGTCCACGGCCGCCCCGGAGGCAAGCCCACGTGGGGCCCCCGCCCAGGCTGTCGGGGCCACATCGGGGCCGTCAGTCCGGCGTCGGTGGCATATCGGGGACCGTCGGTCCCATGTCGGTGGGGCCTGACACCTTTCGAGAGGTCCTGCCGGGTGCCCATGCAAGGCGAAGCCCGACGTTCTCAGCCACTTTCCTCTCCTCACCGAGTTCAAGGAGCGCATATGACGATCACCGTCCGACCGGGAAGCACCGTGATGTTCACCGGCGATTCGATCACCGACTGCCAACGGCTGGAGAGCGAAGACGGTCTCGGGTTCGGCTACCCGCTGCGCGTCGCGGGCGAGTGGGGACTCCGGCACCCGAACCGGCCCGTGACCTGGCTGAACACCGGGAACGCGGGCGAGAAGGTGATGGACCTCGAAGCCCGCTGGCAGACAGACGTACTCGACGCGCGCCCGGACGTGGTGTCGATCCTCGTCGGGGTCAACGACATGGGCTGGCACACGCTGGATCCGAAGGGGTACGTGATCCCCGCGGAGGAGTTCGAAGCGGGTTATGACCGTCTGCTCGCACCCCTCGCCGAGGCGGGCACGAAGCTGATCCTCATCGAGCCATTCCTCCTGCCGATCCACGGCGTCGTCGAGGCCGGTGCCGCGCTCATCGGAGAGGAAGAGCGAAAGAAATGGCGCGCCGACCTGGACCCGAAGATCCAGGTCGTGCGCAGGCTCGCCCGCAAGTACGGCGCGCATCTGCTCGCCGCCGACGGCATGTTCGCCGAACTCGCCCCGACGACCGGGCCGGAGTACTGGGCGGCGGCCGGCGTCCACCCGACGCCGGCCGGTCACGCCGCACTCGCGGCGGCCTGGCTGCGCCTGGTCGCATGACCGGGCCCCTGCACACCGCAGGGGGCCGGAACACGGATGATCTTCGTGAGCCGGGCGTCCGGCCCACACCGGATCAACGGCCGCACCGCGCCGGCCGCGCCACCGACCTCCCCGGGCAGAACTAGCTGGTTCTGCCCGGGGCCCGGCCGGCGGCCCGGCCAAGGGGCGGGGCTATCCCAGGGCCGCGACCCAGGAGGTGCCGTTGCTGGTGGCGTCGCCCTGGAGGCGGTCACGGGCGGCGGTGTCGCCGTACAGGCCCCAGCGGAACCAGTCCAGGAAGGTGTTCTCCGTCTGGGCGTAGTACGGGTATTGCGGAGTCAGGAACGAGCCGTGGTCGGCGCCGTTCTGGGTGAGGAACGCCTTCGGTGCGCGGAGTTCGTTGTACGCCTGCCGCGCCGAGTTGATGTTGCAGGTCCCGTCGTTGCTGCCGTGGATGAACAGCACCTTGGCGGCCAGGCCTGCCGGGTTGCCCATGTCCACGCAGGCGACCGGGACGGCGGCGACGATGCGGTTGTCCGGCCAGGCGGTGAGCAGGCCGTGGGTGGTCATACCGCCCATCGAGTGGCCGGATACGCCGACCCCGGCCCTGGTGTCGATGTGCCCGGCGAACGGACTGCCCGACGCGCTGTTCAGCGCCAGTGTCCGGGTGATGACCTCGGAGACGTCCTTCGACCAGTTGCCGTTGTAGACGCTGCCGATGTTGGTGTTGTCGGAGAACGAGGGAGCGGGGCAGATGAAGCCGGCGGAGGCCAGGTCGTGGGTCTGCGACGAGTAGCAGTCGGAGTTGCACCCCATGCCGTGGCTCCACTCGGCGATGGGGAAGACGCCGCTTGCGATGGGCGCGTTGGGGATGGGATTGCCGCCCGGGGTGCCGGCGGCCGGGTAGAAGACCTTCGTGAGGATCTGGCGCCCTCCGCGGGACCAGTTGAACTGCCGCACCCCAATGGCGAACTTCTGTGTGGGCGCCTGCCGCGGGGTGGCCGTATGGGGTGCCGGGGTACCGGCCGCTGTGCCGGCGACCGCTGTGCCGCCGAACGCTGCCCCGCCGAACGCGGATAAGCCCACGCCGGCCGCTGCGGCCCTGCCGAGGAAGGTACGCCGTCGCATCGACATCGATGACTCCTGGTGGTGGATGAGGGGGTGATGTGGTTGCCAGGCTCCGTCGCCTGAGCCTGTGAGCGATCACTTGCGTCGTGTTCGGTCCGGGCTCCGGCCCCGTCCCGAACACGGATGCTGCTCCTGTCGGTCCCGTGGCGGATGGGGCAGCACCTCGGCACGGCGCTACTTCGAAGCCGCCGCGGCGGAGGCAGCGGTGAACCGCCACCAATTCACGTTGAGGAGATAGCCACTGCCACCGGTGAACCTCAGATACAGGTCCTGGGTGCCCGTCGCGCCGCTGACCGGGCAGGACACCGTCGTCCAGGTCTGCCACCCACCGGTGTTCGGCACACTGCACCGGCCCGCCACCGTCCCGCTGGGTCCGCCCAGGCGCAGTTCGACGGCGCTGCCGTCGACCGCCGAGGCCACACGTGCCGTGAAGGACGACGCACCCGCACCGAACCCGACGCCCTTGACCTTGATGTAGTCGCCGTTGTCGATGTATCCGACGTTCAGCCCTCCCTCGCCGGACGGCTCGGTCTCGACTCCGGACTCCCAGGCGATCGTCTCGGCTTCCTGACGTGTGTACGGATTGAGCGGGCCGACCTGAGGCGCCCCGGCGTTGGTCATGTTGATCGTCGGGATCGTGCCATCGGACTTGTAGGAGAACTTCTCAACCGCGACCGAGCGCGTGAAGCCGCCCCCGCCCGGGAGGGCGCCGTTGTGGTAGAAGAAGTATGAACTTCCCTTGAAGTCGGTGATCCCCGGATGATTGGTGAAGCTGCCCCCTTGCGTGGGCATGACCGTGCCTCTGTAGGTCCACGGCCCGGTCGGGCCAGGGGCGGTCGAATAGGCGATGAATTCCGAGCAGCACTTGGCCGCGAAGACGATGTAGTACAGGCCGTTGCGCTTGTAGACCCAGGGACCTTCTTCGAACAGGGTGGGCCGACTGGCGTCTCCCGTACGGGTACCGAAGCCCGCGGTGGTGAGCGGGATCTTGGTGGGGCTGCCCGAGTAGGAGGTCATGTCTGCGTTCAGCTTGACGTACCACAGGTCCGGGTTGCCCCAGTACAGGTATGCCTGGCCGTCATCGTCGATGAAGACCGTCGGGTCGAACTGGCCGTTCTCCACCAGCGGATGACCGAGGGCGTCACGGAACGGCCCAGTGGGGCTGTCGGCCACCGCCACGCCGATGGCCATCCGGCCGGTCGCCCGGTTCGTCATCGGCACGTACCAGTAGAACTTGCCGTTGCGGTAGACGGCCTGTCCCGCCCAGGCGTTGGTGGATGCCCAGCTGAAGGAGGTCAGGGCGAGCGGGGAGCCGTGATCGGTCCAGTTGACCATGTCGTCGGAGGACCACACCCGCCATTCCTTCATGGTGTAGTTGGTGGAGTTGTCCTCGTCGTGCCCGGTGTAGAGGTAGACCCGGCCGTTGTGGACCAGCGGCGCGGGGTCGGCGGTGTAGATGGTCTGCACGATCGGGTTGTCCGCTCTTGCCGCGGTGGGCTGGACGGCGGCGGGCACGGCGAAGGCCAGCATGAACCCCACGACCCAGGTGACTGCTCGTCGAAGTCTCCTGCGGGTCGAGAGCGGTAACGCTGGCGAAAGCGGTCGGGCGTAGGTCATCGTCGGCTCCCAAGGCACTGGTTGGCGCAGAGGATCGACAGCCGAAAGGGTCCCCGCCGCGACCAGGACGAGGGCGGCGGCCGGCTTCGAGTCGGAACGAGCTGGTCAGCGGTAGCCGGCGGCGACCACGTTGGCCTGGACGGCGTTCTCTGTCTGGTCGGACGGATAGCCCGCGACCATGGCGCCCTCGTAGAAGGTGCCGGCGCTGAGGTTGGCGCCGCCGCCGGGCTTGCAGCAGTCGCCCCCGCTGCCCAGGACGATGGCGCCCTGCTTCTTCATGGGGCTGTAACCGCTGGGCAGGGTGCCGTCCCAAAGGGTGGTCAGGCTGCCGGACTGGGCATCGCTGCCCTTGATGGCGAAGCGGGAAGTGCCGTTGTTCTTCAGGGTGGCGGTGACGAACTTGCTGGTGAAGGCCCGCTGCTTGGGGTTCCATGACTGGCTTCCACCCGGGTACAGACCCCATTCGAGGTCCGCCTGGACCCACGGGCCGCTGCCGGAGCATCCGCCGAACCAGCACGAGGTGCTGAAGTTGATGGCGTCCATGGCGCCGGCGGCATCCGCCTTCCGCGTGGTCTCGCTGTTGCCGTAGTCGAAGCAGCAGCCGCTGTTGACGTGCTTGCCGCTCGTCACCATGTACATGCCCTCGGGGCTGCTGCCGGTGGGGATGCCGGTGGCGTGGCCGTCGCGCCAGTAACTGTTGCCGGGGTTGATGTACAGGGAATAGGCCTTGCTGCCGCCGGCCGTCAGGGACTCGGAAGTCGCCTTGGCGGGGCTGCTCTGAGTGGAGCCGGGGACCTGGCTGGACCCTTGGTACCACAGGTGGTTGCCGCGTCCGGACTGGTCGTAGACGACGGTTATCACGCAGGTGGCGCCGGAACAGAACGAGTCCTGGGCCGCGGCGTTGGCGACGCCACCGGCGCCGAGGACGCCGATGTCCCGGGTGGCGTTGTCCGACGAACGCCTGACCTGGTACAGGTTGCCCCCATAGGATCCGTAGAGCGCGCGGACCGTACTGTGCGCGGCCACACACGGGGTTCCACCCGAGGCGTAGATGTCGCACGGCCCGGTGCCGGCTGCCGACGCCGACACCGGCCAGGTGGCCACGGTCGCCAGCACTGCGATCGACATCAGCGCCGAGCGTGCGGCAACCCCCACGGGCGAATGCCGCCTGCGGCGCTGTGGCGCGGACGGGGATGCTGACGAAGGCTGCATGGCTCTCCTCCTGGAGGGACGTGTCGACGATGGCGCGGTGAGCAGCCACGTCGCGGACACTGTCAGACCATGCACATGACAAGCCGACCGTCTGTGCGCGTGTCTGCGGAGCCCACGAGCAGCGTGATATTCGAGATCTCGAACATTGGTCGTACTCTCGATAGGCCGGATCGTAGAGCGGCCCTGAGGTTTGTCAACCCTTTCGGTGGCGAGAGGGATGGCGACCCGCCGGCCGCGACCGGTCGGGCAGGTCAGCCGAAGACCCGGCGCTGGATCTCACGCCGGTAGTCCTCGAGGGTGTTGTCAAGATGGGCCATGGCGGCCCGAGCCGCCGCCTCCGGATCGCCGTCCCTGATGGCCCGGCAGATCGCGGCGTGTTCCTCCACGGCTTCCGCGGCATGGCCGCCGACCGTGCCGTGCAGTCCGATCGTGCTGGACTGGCGCTGCAACCGGCGCGCCTCGCGTACCGCCGCGACGAGGAACGGGTTGTGCGCGGCGGTGGCGATGCCGATGTGGAAGTCGTCGTCACCACGGTCGAACAACGCCCGCTGCCTCGTCACATACCCCTCCCGGCACATCTCTTCCGCGGCCTCGATGGCACGCAACTCGGCAGGGGTCGCCCGGGTGGCGGCCAACCGGCTTGCCGCGGCTTCCTGTACTCGCCGGAACTCGAAGAGCTGGTAGACGTGGTCCAGGTCGGTCGGCAGGAAGGGGCTTCCCCAGCGCGAGGAGCCCAGCAGGCCCTCGTCGTCCGACACATGGAGGCCGCGCCCCTTCTGCACGCGCACCCGCCCGATCGCAGAGAGGATCTTCACCGCCTCCCGCACCACCGAGCGGCTCGTGCCCAGGCGGGAGGCCAACTCGTTCTCCGTCGGCATCCGGTCGCCCGGACGCAACTGCAACTCGGCGATGAGCTCGAGGATCTGCTCGGCCACGAGCTCGTACCCGGGGCGGTAGGAGCCCGTCGACTCGGCATGGCGCCGCGGCGAGGGCGTCATGTGGCCGGTCGCCGGTAAGGGCTTTCCGTCCAACCGCTTACCTCCTTCAGCGCAGGGGGCATATGCCCGGTGATCAGCCGCGCCCCATCCTTCAAGAGCATATACCTGGCCATATTCGCCACATTCGAAAAATGTGTCCGATCCATTCGCGGCGACGACGGAGCGAATTATGCGTAAATGAGGCAGTAAAGCTGCATCGCCAAGTCGTCGGCGCCGAAGAATATTGGAAATAGGTTCACTCATCCCGTTGACTGCGCCCTATCGGGCAGTTTTTATGTGTGACCAAGCCGACGTTCTGTCCGCAGTACTCCGGGAGGCCCTTACGCCCCGCCCCGGACCGGGTCACGGGCCGGGCCCGGGCAGGGGCAGCGTCCGCCTGCCAGGCCACGTTCGGAGCCGTACCACAAGATCCATCTCCACTCGGCCCTCAGCTCCGGCTCTTCCCCACCGCCGAGGATGTGGCACTGCACCTGGTCTTCCGGGCGGCGGCACTGGTCCTGTTCGTCGCGGGACCGGCGCTGTCGCTGCACCGGCTGGCGGCCCACACGGCGTGGGCGTTTCCCAGCCCGCCCACCGTCACCCCACCTTCTCACCCCCGAGGATGCTCATGCTCCGCCAACCAGGAAGGGCGCTAGCCGCCCTCACCGCGGCCCTCACGGCCTTCACCGGGTCCGTGCTGTCCACGGCCCACGCAGACGCCGGGGCCGCGGACATCGCCAGGATCGTCGTGGCGCCCGGAGGCAATGATCGCAACGCTGGCACGGCTGACCACCCCGTTGCCACCCTTGCCAAGGCGCGGCAACTCGCCCGGTCCCTGTCCGGCACGTCCGACGTGGTCGTGGAGCTGGCGGGCGGCACTTACCGCCTGACGGAACCATTACGGCTCACCGGTTCCGACTCAGGGCGCAACGGCCACACCGTCACCTGGCGGGGGCGGTCCGGGCAGACCCCCGTCCTGTCCGGCGCGCTGCGGGTGACCGACTGGAAAGTCCATGACGCCGCGGCGAACATCTACGCCGCACCGGTACCGAAGGGAACGGATTCGCGCCAGCTCTACGTCGACGGCGCCAGTGCGCCCCGCGCCTCGATCACGATCTCGCGCAACGACGTCCGGGTCACCAAGTCCGGGCTGACCATCGTCAATCCTGCCCTGAACTACCTGGCCTCACTGCCCCGGCAGAACCGGATCGAGGTGGAGAGCCAGAACTCCTTCACCGACCGCTTCGCACCCGTCCAGAGCATCGACGGCACCACCATCACGATGCAGCAGCCGGCGTGGAACAACAACAACTGGGGCTACGACACCCTCGCCAAGCCCTTCGCCGGCGGCACTCTCATGCTCCAGAACTCCTACTCCTTCCTCAAAACGGCCGGGCAGTGGTACCTCGACCGGGACGCCGGCCAGCTCTACTACAAGGCACCGGCCGGCAAGAACCCCGCCAACAGCGACATCGAGTTGCCACAGCTCACCTCGCTGATGCAGATCGGCGGCACCTACGACAATCCGGCCCACGACATCACCATCCAGCACATCCGCTTCGAGTACTCCACCTGGCTCCAGCCGGGCACCTCGACCGGCTACGCCAACCAGCAGAACGGGACCTTCCTCGCGGCTGCCCACCAGCAACCGAACGACTTCCTCACTTCCTGCCAGTCCGGCTGCCCGCTGTTCGAGGCGGCGCGTAACAGCTGGCACCAGATCCCCGCGGCCGTACAGGTCTCGGCCGCGCGCGGCATCACCTTCACCGACAACACCTTCACCCATCTCGGCCAGGTGGGTCTCGGCATAGGCAACGACGCCAACGCCCACGCCTCCGGCGTCGGTCTGGGCGCGTCGAACATCACCGTCCACCACAACACCTTCGCCGACGACGCCGGCGCCGGCATCGTGGCCGGCGGCGTGCAGCCCGACGCCCACCACCCGTCCAACCCCGCGATGGTCAACAAGGACATCACGATCAAGAACAACCTGGTGACCAGGGTCGCCGAGGACTACAAGGACATGTCCGGCATCCTGTCCACCTACGTCACCCGCGCGGTCATCGAGCACAACGAGGTTTCCGACCTCGCCTACGACGGTATCGACGTCGGCTGGGGCTGGGGAGCCAACGACCCCGGCGGCAGCACGGACTACAGGAACCGGGGCCTGTACAACTACCAGCCGGTCTACCGCACACCGACCACGTTGTCGGACAACTCCGTGCGATACAACCTCATCCACGGCACCAAGAAGGTCTTCCACGACGGCGGCAGCCTGTACAACCTGTCAGCGAGCCCCCGCACCGTCATCGAGGGCAACTACATCTACGACAACCGCAACACCGTCGGCCTCTACCTGGACGAGGGCTCGCGCTATGTGAGGCTGTCGCACAACGTGATCCGGGACTCCGGGGTGTGGGCCTTCACCAACGCCAGTTCCACCAACAACACCAACGACAGCACCTTCGCGGAGAACTGGTACAACACCGGCGCGACCCAAGTGGCGACCGGCTCACCACACAACAACGTCCTGAGCGGAAACATCCAGGTGAGCGGCGGCAACTGGCCGACGGCCGCACGACAGGTCATGGACCAGGCCGGCATCGAGCCCGGCCTACGGTCCTCCATCGGCCGCTGAGGACAGGTGTCTGCTGATCCCGCTCGGCGGCCTCGCCGAGCGGGAGATCAACCGCGCCCGTTACACCTAGGTCTGCCCGGGGTCCGGCTGGTGGCCCGGCCCCGGGCTCCTGTGACGGTCGAGCTGCGTCGGCGTCAGGTCGCCTTCCCTCCGGGGGCGTTCGTGGTGCCCTACGCCTCGGCGCCCGAGATGGCGCTGGTCGGCACCGTCCGCGTCGCCACCGTCGTCACCGCTGAACCAGACCACCTCTGGGAGAACGTTGCCGCCCGAGCCGGAATCACCCGGCGCGAGTACGACCAATACGCGGCTGGGGCCGGCGCGCTGTCGGCACTCTTCCTGGATGCCCCGAGCAGACTGCCCGCTCCCGTGCCGCTCACCACGCTACGTCAAGCGTGCCCGTCGTTGATCGCGACCCCGAAGGCCGAGCACTTGGGCCGCCCATGGCGGCTGTTTCAGGCAAAGGTCTCGAATGTCTCGATCTCGCAGCGAGCCACGCCGCTCTTGTCGATCCTGGCGTCACTGGTGATCAACGGCAGCCCCAGACTCTCGGCCAGGGCGACATACTGCGCGTCGTAGACGGAGAGGTTGCTCGACAAACCCTTGACGCGCTCCCAGAGGATCAACGTCTCATGCCGGTCGATCGCCAGATCGCGGTACGTCGCCACAGCCTTGCGGAGCTGCTTCTCACTCAGCTTGGGCTCGCCGCCACGCCGACCGCGCGCCAGGCCGAGCAATGCGGACATGATCTCGTAATCGATCAGGTGCGGTGCGGCGAGCCGGTCCTCCTTGGCGACACGTTCGCGCACCCGGTGCCCGGTGAGACCCTCGTCGCTGAGGAAGAAGATCAGCGCTGAGCAGTCGACGACGATCAACGGCCCGCCCTCGCGTCGTCGATCGCGGCCAGCACATCCGACGTGCTCAGGCTCGCCCCGGCCTCGGCTTCCGCGCGGGCGGCGGCCTCGGCGAGCGTGGGCCTGGCGGCTTCGCTGACGAGGACGTCGAGCGCGTAGGCCTGAAGCGACTTACCCGCTTTCGCGGCGCGGGCCTTCAGTGTGGCCAGGGCATCGTCCGGGACGTCGCGAATGGTCAGAGCAGTCATGCCTGCATTATAGCTGCAATGCATGCGGAGTGCATGCTTCGTCCATTGTTACTTTCGGCGGCTGTCAGTGTCTCTCCGTAGGCCGCATCCGAGACGTGACGGCCCAGGCCGCGCTCCGGCAATGCCCATACCGGCGCATGCGGCGCTGGTGCTTCTCCGCCACCTGAGCCGGCGGGGCCGTGCGGTCTTACTCAACCCCATGGCACCGGCCACCGGCTCCGGAACACGCAAGGTCGCCTGCTGGCCGGACAAGGTCTACCAGGACCTGGGACCCGCGCAGATCATGACCGGTAACTCCTGCCCCACCACATGTGTGGCGCCCAGGGCGCGGTGTGGCCAACAACGGTCACATTGCGCGATCACAGTGGCGCGCTCCGCAGTGGGCGAGGATGATAGCCCTGGGCACCAAATGCCGGATCTCTTCCTGGGGTGCACAGTCAGTGCACATGGTTTCGATGGTCCGCACCGCGTGGCGGGCCATCCGGGGGGTAATGCCATGTCCTCTTCCGTTCCGCCGCTTCCCAAGATCAACTCGTTTGTCGAGGCGCTCGAACAACTCATCAAGCAGCCGCCCAAGAGACGCGGGCCAGCCCCCCAGGTTCTCCTCACGCAGCTGAGCGACGGCACGGAGGCGGAGCGCATCGCGGACGGGCTGTGCGGGCGCTTCAGCGCCGGGGGCCGGGCCAGGATCCCGTACGCGCAGGTGGCAGGGGCGCCCTCCGGCCCGCGGCGCGAGGGTGTGGGCCACACCTTCCAGAAGATCGAGGAAGAACTCCTCCGCAACCGGCCCAGCGGCTTCGGCAGGCTGCGCCTGCCGCAGTACCGCCTCATGTGCAGCATCGTCGAGGCGCAACTCACCGAGAGCCAGCCCCTGGTGCAGGCCGAGGAGTTACGGGACAGGTGTTACGAGGCGCGCTGCAAAGACTCCAGGATTCTCCGGGCCCTGGAGGCCGTCAGCGGTGGCGAACAGCCCCCGCCGAGCATCCCCGCCACCGCCTGGTACTGGCTGCGCCGCCCGCTCCTGGGCCTGCTTCCACGCTGGTGCTACGGATGGCGGAGCGGGCGCCGGATGACGCGTAAGGGCAGCTGGTACCGCACGTGGGCGGAACTCCCCGAGAAGGGTGCGGACTTCTTCGCCGACGCCCGGCGCCTTGCCCGCGCGGACGGCTCCTCCGGGCTCGACCAGACCGTGGCCGTGCTGCTGCGGGCACTGCTCGCCGATCTGCAGGCAGCCTGCCGCCACCCGCTGCTGTCCCCGTGGCGGCGTCGCCGCAAGCACCGCTTCGTCCTCGTCTTCCCGCAGGTCGAACCCGCCGAGCCGCAGGTGGGCCAGCTGCTGGCGCAATTCCCCGACGCGGTCGAGCAGACCGGATGCACCGGAGTGCTCCTGGTGGCTGCGGTCCCGCCGGGCGGGGGGCCGACGGAGAGCTACGCCGAGGCCGCCGTCACCCTCAACTCCTGGCAGGTGACCGCGGGGGTGGGCAGGGCCCGTGTCGTACGGGTGGGAGTGAAGCCACATGCCGACGACGCCGACGCCGCGCGCTGGCTCAGCCGCTTCCCGGAGATCTACCTCGAGAAGACCCACTCCGATCTCGCCCCGCGGCTCGAGGCCGTCCTCGCGTCGGTGGCGGGGGCCACCACGCTGGCACTCCTCGCCACATACGGCCTGACCTGGCTGATGCCGGCGAGGGAGAAAACCGACTGCCTGACCCGCAGTGCCGCGACCGAGCCCGCCGCGCCGTCCGGCACCGGCCGTATCCCCTCCGGCAAGTCCCCGAAGGAGCTCTACCGAGCGGTCCGCGCCATGATCGAGCGGCAGAACGAGGAAGCCGGCGCGGCCGCCGCGCGGCCCGGCGCGATGGTGAGAACCGTCGTCTATCTGGGCGTGCCTGTCACCGTCAACTCATGGAAGGAGGCGATGTACAGCGGAGCTATTCCCGAACTGCGCGGGATCGCCCTGGCCCAGGAAGAACTCAACCGCGAGGCGTCCCGGGACGAGGGCAACAAGGTATGGCTGCGAGTCCGGGTCGAGGACGCGGGCGCGCGGTTCACCAAGGCGCCCGCCGTCGCCGCCAGGATCGTGAGAGAAGTGAAGAAGGAACAGGGCGACGAGCAGATCATGGGAGTGGTCGGCCTCGGCCAGAGCCGCGAGGACACCCTGCGGGCCCGGGACATCCTGGGCGAGGGCGGGCTGCCGGTCATCGGAACCGTCGCGACTGCCGAGGAAATGCAGCGGCACCCGATGTACCGGCAGGTCGCACCGGACAACCGCCGAGAGGCGCGTATTGCCGCCGACTTCGCCCGCCGAGGCAACATCGTGCAGACTGCCCCGGGAAAGTGCGCACCCGCCGAGCGGGCCGTAGTGATCGCGGACCCCACCGACAACTACAGCGCCAATCTCAGCGAGCGGTTCACCCAAGAGTTCAGCGACACCCACCGCATCTGGTACACCACGGGCGACGACCGCATGAGCCACCACCCCGCGCAGGAAGACGACGTCGAATGGGTCCGGAAATTCTCCGAAATGGCCGAGAAGGTCTGCCGACGACTCAAGGACGAACCGCGCACAGTGGTGTACTGGACCGCGCGGGCGAATGAATTCGGCGCGTTCCTGGATGAGTACAACAGTGGCACGGCGTGCAATGGGCAGCTGACCGCGCTCGGCGGAAACGACCTCACCAACGCCGTCGTCGACGAACAGCGCCCCGGCGAGTGCTACCCTCGGCTGCGGCTCTACTACGCGGCGCACGCCCTGCCCAAGTCCTACCCGCCCAACGTCATGGGCGAGAACTTCCGTCGGCAGTACATCGCCGCGTACGGCAATCGCGACCCCTGGAGCAACGACGGCCGCACGCCACTGGCCTCTGACGCCCTGCGAGTGCTGGCCACGGCGCTCAACGAGGCGCGTCAGGACGCGGGGACGGCGGCATTCGGCCGCGGCACGGTGCAGGCCGCACTGGTGAACGGCGTCGGCGGCGCGGCCGGGGTACGGGGCGCGTCGGGGACGCTGGCGTTCGGACGGGACGGCAAAGTCCCCGCGGCCAAGCGGCTCCTCATCCTGCACGACACAAAGCGCGGGCCGGAGGTGGCGTTGGAGTGCGGAGCGCGCGACAACGGCGACGAAAGGAAGACATGGGGGCCGGACAATGAGTTCGCCTGCCCAGGTGACTAGGGTCTGTCCGCGAGCGCAATCCTGACACCGCGCTGATCAAGTTTTGGATTGAGTGTCCGAGGGGGGACTTGAACCCCCACGCCCGATAAAGGGCACTAGCACCTCAAGCTAGCGCGTCTGCCATTCCGCCACCCGGACAAGGTGTCTGTCGTTAGGCCCGCGGCCGTTCCGACGGGAAAACCATAGCAAACATCCGGACGTGCTCGATCACGCGTGCCCGCGCCCGGGGCGGCTCCCGCGCCAGGCCCCGGCGGCGGCCTGGCGCGGGGGAAGTGTGGACAGGATGTGACGGCGGTATTTCTCCGTCTTGGGCTGGGCGGGTGTGCGGGGGAGGATGGCGGAGGACCCCTGTCGCGGGCCCTGCCCGCGTGGGCGCTTCGCGGCAGCAGAACCTTGAGGAGGCAGTGTGAGCGAGTCGACTTCGGCCGCGAGGGCGACCGGCACGGTCAGTGGTGAGGACGAGGTCGTCGACCTGTGCCGCGATCTGATCCGGATCGACACCAGTAACTACGGCGACCACTCCGGCCCGGGCGAGCGCGCGGCCGCCGAGTACGTCGCGGAGAAGCTCGCCGAGGTGGGGCTCGAGCCGCAGGTCTTCGAGTCGCACCAGGGCCGGGCGTCGACGGTCGCGCGGATCGCGGGCGAGGACCCCTCGCGGCCCGCGCTGCTCATCCACGGCCACACCGACGTCGTCCCGGCCAACGCCCACGACTGGACCCACCACCCCTTCTCCGGCGAGGTCGCCGACGGGTGCGTCTGGGGCCGCGGCGCGGTGGACATGAAGGACATGGACGCGATGACGCTCGCCGTCGTGCGCGACCGGCTGCGCAGTGGCCGCAAGCCCCCGCGCGACATCGTGCTGGCCTTCCTCGCCGACGAGGAGGCGGGCGGGGTGTACGGGGCGCGGCACCTCGTCAACAACCACCCGGACCTCTTCGAGGGGGTGACCGAGGCGATCGGCGAGGTCGGCGGCTTCTCCTTCACGGTCAACGAGAACCTGCGCCTCTACCTGATCGAGACCGCCCAGAAGGGCATGCACTGGATGCGGCTGACCGTGGACGGCACCGCCGGCCACGGCTCGATGACCAACAACGACAACGCGATCACCGAGCTGTGCGAGGCGGTCGGGCGGCTCGGGCGGCACAAGTTCCCGGTCAGGGTCACCAAGACCGTACGGTCCTTCCTCGACGAGCTGTCCGACGCGCTCGGCACCCCGCTCGACCCCGAGAACATGGATGAGACGCTCGCCAAGCTCGGCGGCATCGCCAAGCTCATCGGGGCGACCCTGCAGAACACCGCCGCACCGACCATGCTCGGCGCCGGCTACAAGGTGAACGTCATCCCGGGCCAGGCCACGGCGCATGTGGACGGCCGGTTCCTGCCGGGGTACGAGGAGGAGTTCCTGGCCGACCTCGACCGGATCCTCGGGCCGCGGGTCAGGCGCGAGGACGTGCACGCGGACAAGGCCCTGGAGACCACCTTCGACGGTGCGCTCGTGGACGCCATGCAGTCGGCGCTCAAGGCCGAGGACCCGATCGCCCGCGCCGTGCCGTACTGCCTCTCCGGCGGCACCGACGCCAAGTCCTTCGACGACCTCGGCATCCGCTGCTTCGGCTTCGCGCCGCTGCAGCTGCCCCCGGAGCTGGACTTCGCCGGGATGTTCCACGGCGTCGACGAGCGGGTGCCGGTGGAGGGTCTGAAGTTCGGGGTGAGGGTGCTCGACCGGTTCATCGACGCGTGCTGACCGCGCCCCAGGACGCCCGCCGCTCACCCGGTGGATTCCGTGACGGGCGCTAATCGATCACACATACTGACTGAATCAATAAGGGTGAATGGTGTCGTAGATTCATAGCTCGATTGCTCCGTCCTCGTTACATGGTGTGCGGCCCCCAACGGGGCCGTTGCATCGATCACGTGACGTGGAGTCACAGTCCAGAGGGGTGCGATCCCGGGCGGCCCCGGAGGCCGGTGAGGTGCTCCGGGGAGGCCGGGATGGGGGGCGGGCGCTTTTGCTCGCGCGCATTCCGCAGGACGGAAGGCAGGGGAGCGAGACAGTTATGCGACAGGTTGCGAAAAAGGGCCTGATCACCATCGCGGCGGCGGGCGGCGTCCTGGCCGTGACCGGCGGCTACGCCTACGCGGACACGGGGGCCGGCGGCGCTGCCGCGCACTCGCCGGGCATCGCGTCCGGCAATGTGGTCCAGGCGCCCATCGAGATCCCGGTGAACGTCTGCGGAAACACCGCGACCGTCCTCGGGGTGCTCAACGGGAGTGGGGGGAGCGGCTGCGGCAATGTGGTCCACCAGGGCGGCTCCGGGGGGTCCCAGCACACCGGTTCCAGCGCGGAGAGCAGCACCGAGAACTCGCCGGGCATCGGCTCCGGCAACGACGTCCAGGTCCCGGTCCATGTGCCGGTGAACGCCTGTGGGAACGGCGTCGGGGTCGGCACGGTCGGGAACACCGACATGGGTGGCGAGTGTGGCGGCGTCGTGGATGCCGTCCCGAACGACCCCAGCGACCCGGGCGACCCCAGCGACCCGGGCGACCCGGGTGACCCCGGTGACCCGGGGCAGCCGGGCGACCCTGGCGACCCTGGTGACCCGGGCGACCCCGGAAAGCCGGATGAGCCGGGCAAGCCGGGCAAGCCGCACAACCCCGGGGACAGCAAGCCGGGAGGCCACACGCCCGCTCCCTCCTCGCCGGGCCACAGCGGGGGCGACGCCGCGGGCCAAGGCGGGCACCATGGACAGCAGGTCGGCGCCGGCGCCTCCTCGCACCTCGGGGGCTCCCAGCTGACGGGCAGCGAGCAGCTCGCGCACACCGGCGCCGGGCCGGTCGAGCTGGCCATCCCGGCGGCCGCGGGCACGCTGCTCGCGGGCACCGTGCTCTACCGCAGGGCGCGGGCCAGGCAGCACTGAGGCGGCGCCGAGCAGCGCTGAACAACACTGAGACCGGCACATCGCGCTGACAGCGCGGCGTCGAGCGGGCCCCGCACACCGGCGGGGCCCGCCCGGCGTTTCAGCGGCGGCTCACCACGTGGCGCGGAGCTGGCGGATGATCCGACGGCGCAGCCGCACCCTGCGGCTGCCGTCGGGGTTGAGTCTCAGGCGGTCGAGCTCCCAGTGTCCATACTCGGCATGGTCGGTCAGCAGGCGCGTGGCGGCCTTGCGGGAGACCCCGCGAGGCACATACACATCACAGAATTCGTATTCCGGCATCGCATCTATTGTGCGGGACCGGGCCTGCTACGGATAGCGTCTGCACTATGTCTGATGCTGCGCAGCCATCCGCTGCCGAGGTACGCGCCGCCGCTGAAGCGGTGAAAGCCGCACTGGATCGTCACCTCGACGCTGTCGAACGCCGGTCCGGGGAAGACGACCCGGCCGTCTACGCCGCGTTCAACGAACTGGCCGCGGCAGCCGAGGTGTACGACGAGCTGCTCTATGACACCTACGACGAGGTGACGCCCTTCGAGATCCCTGGTGACGACTCCCTGCCCGCCTACACCGGGCCCGAGGAACCGAGCGCCCTGAGCGTGCTGATCCGCAGGGATTACGCCGTCGTCGAACCGCAGCGCCTGCTCTCGCAGGCCAGGCGCGTCGCCGAGCTCGACCGGGGCGCCGACTCCGACAGCGGCGGGGCTGGCGGTGGGGCGTCCGTCGGCGACAGCGTCCAGAGCGCCATCGGTGTGCTCTTCGGCGAGTACGAACCGGACGAGATCGCCTCCCGGCACAAGGAGTTCGGGCTGGAGGAGGGCGACTCGACCCTGTGGGTGGCGGCCGGGGACGAGCTCGCCGAACCGGGGGAGTGGCTGGCCACCCCCTTCGACCAGCCGGATCCGCACCAGGTCGTCTGCCGCTTCGACGTCAGCACGGTTTTCGACGAGGAGCTGGACGACGAGGATGACGAAGACGATGTGCCGGACGATGTAGAAGAAGACGGAGAAGACGCGGACGAGGAGGACCTGGAGGTGCTGGGCCCAGGGAACTGAGCCTTGCCGGGGTTTCCCACCGACCGTCCCTGAGCGCCGGACGGGCCAGAGGCCTGTCCGGCGCTCGGCGTGTGCCGGGGCGTGGGCGGCTGGGCGCTGGCGGGCGGTGGTACGCGGCTGGGGCCTGACGCGGTGGCCCGCGACCGGGCGTGCCGCCCGGCGGGGCTGGGGTTTCGCCTGGTGGCCGGGGTGTCTGCCGGGGCGTGGGCGGCTGGGCCCTCGCGGGCGGGCGGCCCGCGGCTGGGGCGTGCCGCTCGGCGGGGCCGGGGCTTGTCTGTCCGGCGCTGGGGGTCCGTCGGGGGCGTGAGCGGCCGGGCCCTGACGCGGTGGCCCGCGACCGGGGCGTACCGCCCGGCAGGGGCGGCGTTTCGCCCGCTGCCCGGCGGGCCTGTGGTGCGGGGCCCGCGCCGGTGCCGCCCCGCGCCGGTGGTCCGGCGCGGGGCGCCGGTCTAGCCGGCGGACGGGAGCTGCGCCTGCAGCAGGGACCGCAGCCGGGTGGTCCGCTCCTTCGCCGGGATCTCCGCCACCGCCCGGGCCAGCGCCGCGTCCGCGCCGTGCACCACGGACAGATGGCGCTCGCCACGGCCGAAGGCGGTGTACACCCAGGCCCGGGTCAGCCCGGCGGCCGCGTCGCCGGGCAGCACCACGACCGCCGCCGGCCAGCGCGCGCCGACGGCCTGGTGGGCCGTGAGCGCCCAGCCGTGGCGGACCGTGTCGGCGACCTGCTCGCGCGGCACCACGACGGCCGCGCCCGCGCAGTCCAGATGCAGGCCCTCGGCGTCCGCTGAGACCACCGTGCCCGGCAGCGCACGGCCCGGCGCCGGGACGTATGCGATCCGGTCGCCCGGGTCGAAGCCGCCGAACCGGCCGGGCCCGGGGTTCAGCCGCTCCTTCAGGGCGGCGTTGAGCGCGCGCGTCCCCGCGGCGCCGCCGTGGCCAGGGGTGATCACCTGCGTGTGCCCCGGAGGCACGCCGAGCGCGCGCGGCACCGAGTCCGCGACCAGCTGGACCGTGCGGTGCACGGCCTCGCCCGCGTCCCGCACCGGGACGATCACCACCTCCTTGCCGGGGGCCTCGACCTGGTTGAGCTCCCCGATCCCGATGCCCGAGATCAGCTCGCCGATCGGCCCGGGGTCCGGCGTCCGGGAGACGACCTGGGGGCAGCGGCGGGCAGCCAGCAGATCCGCGAAGACCTTGCCGGGGCCCGCCGACCACAGCACACCGGGGTCGCCGCTGAGCACCAGCCGCGCACCGTCCGGCAGCGATTCCACGAGCATCGCCGCGGTTTCCACGTCCAGCTGCGGGGCGTCCAGCACGGCGATCACATCGAGCGCGAGGGCGCCGTCCTCGTCACGGCCCGGGCCCTCGTGGCCCGAGAGCAGCCCGGCTACGGTGACCGCCGCGTCGGACCCGCCGAGGCCGTCGGCGTAGGCGCGGCCGACCGGTAGGTCTCCGGTGCCGCCGACGCCGTCACGGTCGCGGCCCGCGCCGGGACGGTCGTCGGCGCCGGGCTCGGGGGCGCCTTCCACGGCCGATGTGGCCGATGTGGCCGATGTGGCCGAAGCGGCCGAGGCGGCGTCGATCAGCCCGGCCAGCCGCCGCCTGCCGTCCTCGGTGTGCGCCGCCGCGTACGCCCGTAGTCCCAGGGTCCTGGCAGCGGCGACGAGCGCCGCGGGCTCGGCCCGGGCCGCCTCGCCGCCGCTGTGTGCGACCAGGCCGTGGCCGGCGACTGCGCGGATGAGTTCTGCCGCGGAGGGGGTCGGCGCGGCGGCTGCCGCGGCCTCCCACTCGGCCGCGCCCGGAGCGCTCGTGTCCGCGTCGCCGGTGCCGGAGACGTCCGCGGAGCCGGCGTCGGAAACGGCGCCCGCACCGTCGTCGCTGTCAACGCCGTCGCCGTCGCCGTCGCCGTCGGAACCGTCGGCCGCCGGGCCGCCCGACCGGTCGGCGAAGGTGCCGGCGAGCCGGGCCAGGCCGTCGGCCAGGCTCTCCTCCGCCAGGGCGAAGCGGTCCAGCCCCAGCAGGACCCGCACCGGCTGCTCGTCCTCGGTGCCGTCCGCGTCTCCGGCCGCCGGGCGGGCGGCGGCGCCCGGGGCCTCGGCGGCGTCCTGGAAGACCAGTACCCGGCCGTCCGCGATCGCGGACCGCAGCGCCGCGTCCGGATCCGGCACGGACAGCTTGGCGAGCCCGGCGCGCAGCGCGGAGGACTCCAGCGCGGTGTGTCCTTCGAGCGCGGCGCGCTCGAGCAGCCAGACGGTGAGCGCCTGCGACCTGCGCTCGTCGCCCGGTCCGCAGTCCGGTCCGAGCAGGGCACGGGCGAAGCCGTCGGCCTGGTCATGGCGCACGCCGGAGACGGCCAGCAGCTGCCAGGGGTCCTCACGCAGGACCTCGGCGGCCGCCTCGCCCAGCGCGACCACGACCGCACCGGCCAGGCTCTCGGGAGCCCCGCCCTCGGCGAGCACCCGGCGCACCTCGGCGGACCCGGGCCCGTCCCCCGCGGAGCCGGGCCCGGGCCCGGCCACCGCGCGGCCGGGCTGCCCGACGCCCGGCACGGCGGGGACCCCGCGCGCCGGGGCGGGCCCGCCGGGCCCCGGCTGCCCGCGCCCGGGCCCGCCCGTCCGCTCCTGAGTGCCACCCGGGCGAGCGCCGCCACCTCCCGCGCCCCGCGCCGCGGCACGGCCCTGGCGGGCCGTGGGGGTGTCGGTGAAGAACGAGGCCGCCGACCGCTCACCACTCTCCACGGCCCGCACCGCCGCGGCCAGCGCTTCCGCGGCGGCGGACCGCTTACCGCCCCCGGCCCGGCCTTCCGCGGCACCCTGGCCGCCTGCCGACGGGGAGGATTCCGCGTCCGCACCGCCGGCGGCGTCGGCCGAGTCCGTACCGGGGCCGCCCTCGGCGCCCGGCGGGGTGGCGGCATCCGTCTCCGCGTCCGCGCGCGCGTCAGTGTCTGTGCGCGTGTCCGCGTCCGTCCGCGCCGCGGGGGTGCTGGTGGTGGGCTCCTCCTCGGGCGCGGAGGCGGCCTCGCCGGCGAGGCGGTCGGTACTCACAGGGTGCTCCAGTCCTGATCGGGATAGCGGTGCACGGGCGCCGACACATCGTCGAGCGCCTGGCAGATTTCCTCCGGAAGAGTAAGCGCCTCCACCGACAGGGCCGCCCTGAGCTGCTGCGCGTTCCGCGCGCCGACGATCGGCGCGGTCACGCCCGGGCGGTCGCGGACCCAGGCCAGGGCCACATGCAGTGGGGTGGTCGCCAGGCCGTCGGCCGCGGTGGAGACCGCCTCGACGATCCGGCTCGCCTCCTCGTCGAGGTACGGGGCGACAAAGGCTGCCAACTGCTCGGAGGCGCCACGAGAGTCGGCCGGGGTCGTGTGGCGGTACTTGCCGGTCAGCACCCCGCGGCCCAGCGGGGAGGAGGGCAGTATGCCCAGGCCCAGGTCCAGGGCGGCGGGCAGCACCTCCCGCTCGATTCCGCGCTGCAGCAGCGAGTACTCCATCTGCGTACTGGCGAGCCGGGTGTGCGCGCCGGGCGAGGCGAGCTGCCACGTGGCCGCCTTGGCGAGCTGCCAGCCGGAGAAGTTGGACACTCCCACATATCGCGCCCGCCCGCTGCTGACCGCTATGTCCAGCGCCTGAAGCGTCTCCTCGATCGGGGTGGCGGGGTCGAAGGCGTGCACCTGCCACAGGTCGACATAGTCGGTGCCGAGCCGCGCGAGCGAGCCGTCGAGCGCGGCCAGCAGATGGCCCCGCGAGCCGTCGAAGCGGCGGTCGGGGTCGGGGACGCTGCCCGCCTTGGTGGCGATCTGCAGATCGCGGCGCGGCACCAGGCCCTCCATCAGCTGACCCAGGAGGTATTCGGCGCCGCCGTCCGCGTACACATCGGCGGTGTCCACCAGCGTCCCGCCCGCTTCCCAGAACGCCTTCAGCTGATCCGCGGCGTCGTGTTCTTCGGTGTCCCGCCCCCAGGTGAGCGTGCCGAGCCCGAGCCGGGATACGCGCAGGCCCGTGCGGCCGAGGTGCCTTAGCTCCATGAACGTTGAGATTACTGGCCGGAGATCGAACCGTGTCAGCCTGTGGATAACCCGGTCCTGACGTACCGGGACGCGGCGCGCTAGAGTCCGGGCGACAAGGACGTTACTGATCGGTAAGGGGTGCCGTATGAGGCTCGGAATCAATCTCGGCTACTGGGGCGCCGGGATGGACGCGGACAACCTCGCGGTCGCCCGGGAGGCCGACCGCCTCGGCTACGCGGTCTGCTGGGCCGCCGAGGCGTACGGCTCCGACGCCGCCACCGTGCTCACCTGGGTGGCCGCACAGACCGAGCGCATCGACGTCGGGTCCGCCATCTTCCAGATCCCGGCCCGTACGCCCGCGATGACGGCGATGACCGCCGCGACCCTCGACTCGCTCTCCGGGGGCCGCTTCCGGCTCGGGCTCGGCGTCTCCGGGCCGCAGGTCTCCGAGGGCTGGTACGGCGTGCGGTTCGACAAGCCGCTGGCCCGCACCCGCGAGTACGTGGAGATCATCCGCAAGGCCATGTCGCGCGAGCGCCTGACGCACGAGGGCGAGAACTGGACCCTGCCGCTGCCCGGCGGCCCGGGCAAGCCCATCAAGCTCACCGTGCACCCGGTGCGCGAGTACATCCCGCTGTACATCGCCGCCATCGGCCCCAAGAACCTCGAGCAGACCGGTGAGATCGCCGACGGCGCGCTGCTCGTCTTCTTCTCGCCCGAGCACGCCGAGGCGACGACCCTGGGCGCGCTCCGCGCGGGCCGCGAGAAGGCGGGCAAGGACATGGACGGCTTCGACCTGGTGCCCACCGTCCCCATGGCGGTCGGTGAGGACATCGGCGCCCTCGCCGATGTCTTCCGCCCCTACACCGCGCTGTACGTGGGCGGCATGGGCAGCGCGAAGCAGAACTTCTACAACAAGCTGGCGCGCCGAATGGGATACGAGAAGGAGGCCGCCGAGATCCAGGAGAAGTACCTGGCCGGCGACAAGGAGGGCGCGGCCGCGGCCGTCCCGCGCGAGCTGATCGACTCCACCACGCTGCTCGGCCCCGTCGAGCGCATCGCCGACCGCATGCAGGCGTACGCCGAGGCCGGGGTCACCACGCTGTCGCTGTCCCCCTCGGGCTTCACCCTCGAAGAGCGGATCGCGGGGCTCCGTACGGGCGTCGAGGCGCTGGAGCGGGCGGGGCTGGCCTAGGCCGGGAGACTCGGGAGACAGGGAGATCCGGGAGGCTCGGGGGGCCGGGAGGCTGGGGAGATCCAGGAGGCTCGGGAGGTCCGGGAAGTCCTACGGCCGTGGTGGGGGCTCGGGGTGTCTTCCCCGCCACGGCCGTCACCCAGCACAACGCCTCGGCGCCCGCGCGGTTACGCGACCGCCCGGCCCCCGACCCCGGCCCGACCGCCCGCCGCCGACCCCCGCCCGGCCCCCGACCCCCGCCCGACCCCCCGGACTCCCGCCCGACCCCCGCGCGGTCCCTCGTCCGGCCGAGCCGGACGTCCCCACCTGTTGCCGCCGCCGACGCACGGCATTTGACTTTTGCTGCGTGGAGGTCGTGCGACGCCGTGCCCGGAGGTGGCGGAGATGCTGTCGGCGAAAAGGCTGTTCCAGGAGATCATCGACAACGATGAATCGTTCCGGCTCTTCTGCTCCATCGCCGCCAGTGGCGAGACCCAGGGCGGCTGGGAGAACGGAAGGATCGCCGCCCTCGTGCCGGAGAGCCAGCGTTCCCTCGCCCCGAAGATCACCCGGCATGGCGCGGACGAGGACAAGCACGGCAGGATCTTCAACGCCCTGCTGCGCCGACGCGGCCTCGAACCGGTCGAGGTCCCGCGCGAGACCGACTACACCATGCTGCTCGAAGCGCGCGGCATCGGCCTCGCCCACGACAAACTGCGCCGTGACGAGCCACTGACCGAGCATGACATCGTCACCTACCTCGTCCACAGCCGGGTGACCGAGCAGCGGGCCTCCGCCCAGATGGCGATGTTGGGCCGCTACTTCGGGGACGATCCGCTCGTCGGCCGCGCGGTCAGGATGATCTCGCACGACGAGGACAACCATCTCGCCTACTGCCACGAGGAACTGCTGCGTCTGGCCGCCGCCGGGCACGGCCGGATCATCCAGCGGGCCCTCAAGGAGTGCGCACTCGTCGAAGCGCGGGTCCACCGCGACGTCAGCCTCGCCGTGATGGCCCACATGCGCCGCATCCTGGGCTGGCCGACAGCCAAGGCCGCGCTGCTGGCGGCCGGCATCCACGCCCTGTACCTGTTCGAGCGGCTGGGCGGCTGGCGGCGCATGGTGACGCTGCGGATGCCGGAGCGCCGGGACGCGCTCGGCGGGCACCCGACGCCCGCCCCCGAGTTCGCCTGACCCCACTCCGCCCCAGGGGGCCGCGCCGCCGGGTCACAGCCAGCCGCGTCGCCTGAAGAAGCGGTACAGCCCGAAGACCACCCCGGCCATGAGCAGCAGCACCGCAGGATAGCCCCACGTCCACGACAGCTCGGGCATGTGGTCGAAGTTCATTCCGTAGACCCCGGCGATCAGCGTCGGCACCGCGGCCATCGCCGCCCACGCCGAGATCTTCCGCATGTCGTCGTTCTGCCGCACGCCCATCTGCGCCAGATGCGCGGACAATATGTCCGACAGCAGCCGATCCAGCCCCTCGACATGCTCGTTCACCCGGGTCAGATGGTCGCTGACATCGCGGAAGAACGGCCGCGACCCCTCGTGGACGAACGGCACCCCCGTCCCCGCGAGCCGCGCCATCGGCTCCGCCAGCGGCCCCGTGGCCCGCCGGAACTCGAGCGCCTGGCGCTTGAAGCCGTAGATCCGGCCGGCCGTGTTCGCCGCCGACCCGACCGGGCTGAACACCTCCGTCTCCAACTCGTCCAGGTCGATGCGGAGCGCGTCCGCGACGTCCAGGTAATGGTCCACGACCGCGTCGGACACCGCGTACATCACAGCCGTCGGCCCGTGCTGCAGCACCTCGGGCGCCTTCTCCAGCCGCTCGCGCACCGCGCTCAGCGGATTGGTCCGGCCGTGCCGCACGGTCACCACGAAGGAGTCGCCGACGAACACCATCAGCTCGCCGGTGGTGACGGTGTCGGCCGCGTCGTCGTACTCGACCGGCTTCAGCACCAGGAACAGCGAGTCGTCGTAGACCTCCAGCTTGGGTCGCTGATGGGCGGACAGCGCGTCCTCGACGGCCAGCGGGTGCAGCCCGAATTCGCTGGTGACCAGATCGAACTCCTTCTCGGTCGGCTCGTGCAGGCCGATCCACAAGAAGGAGTCGCCGTTTGCTCGCGCCTGGTCCAGCGCGTCGGAGAAGTCGGCGGGCCCCTCGGTACGCCGCCCGTCCCGGTAGATGCCACAGTCCACGATCACGCCGGGCATTCTGCCCCGCTTGCGCCGAAAGCGCACGGGCGGTCTCCAGGTCGAGCCCGGGAGCGCGCCGCGAGGGCCGTAGGGTGGCAGGCATGCCCACGCTCATCCTCGTAAGGCACGGCCGGTCCACCGCGAACACCGCGGGCGTCCTCGCGGGCTGGACACCCGGCGTCGCACTCGACGAGCGCGGCACCGCCCAGGCCGCGGCCCTGCCCGGGCGGCTCGCCGCGCTGCCGCTCGCCGCGGCCGTCACCAGCCCGCTGCAGCGCTGCCAGGAGACCCTGGCCCCGCTGCTCGCCGCCCGGCCGGAGCTGCCCCTGCACACCGACGAGCGGATCGGGGAGTGCCACTACGGTGACTGGTCCGGGCGCAAGCTCGCCGAGCTCGCCGACGAACCCCTGATGAGAGTCGTCCAGCAGCACCCGTCCGCCGCCGCCTTCCCGGGCGGCGAATCCATGCGGGCGATGCAGGCGCGCGCGGTCGACGCGGTGCGCGAATGGAACGCCCGGATCGAGGAGGAGCACGGCGCCGACGCGGTGTATCTGATGTGCTCGCACGGCGACATCATCAAGGCGCTCGTCGCCGACGCCCTGGGCCTGCATCTGGACCTCTTCCAGCGCATTTCGGTCGAACCCTGCTCGGTCACCGCCGTCCGCTACACCCAGCTGCGCCCCTTCGTCGTACGGCTGGGCGACACCGGCGACTTCGGCTCCCTCGCGCCCCGCGAGGAGGGCGCGGCCGAGGGCCGGGCCGGGGACGCGGAGGTGGGTGGCGGCGCGGGAGCACCGTGATCGCCGAGCGCAGTAGGGTGGTGCCGCGGCGCTGCTCAACCGCGCACAGCCGTGGCCGGGCAGACGCGCGTCCCAGCAGTCGACAGCCAAGACCCTGAAAACCACGTCGCAAACCACGCCGAACCAACACGCCGAACCAAATGGAGCAGGACGTTGTCCCGTCAGGTGTTCCTCTATGACCCGCCGGACCGTTTCGTCGCCGGCACGGTCGGGCTGCCCGGGCGCCGCACCTTTTTCCTGCAGGCGTCCGGGGGCGGCCGGACCACCAGCGTCGCGCTGGAGAAGACCCAGGTCGCCGCGCTCGCCGAGCGGATAGACGAGCTGCTGGACGAAGTGGTGCGGCGCACCGGCGGCAACGCCCCGGTGCCGGCCGTCGCGCCTCCGGACCTCACCGACACCGGGCCGCTGGAAGTCCCCGTGGAGGAGGAGTTCCGGGTCGGCACCATGGCCCTCGCCTGGGACGGCGAGGAACAGCGCATGATCGTGGAGGCGCAGGCCCTCGTCGAGCTCGAGGCCGAGTCCGAGGAGGACCTGGCGGAGGCCGAGGAGCGGCTGCTCCAGGACGAGGTCAACGGGCCGCCGATGCTTCGGGTGCGGCTCACCGGGCCCCAGGCGCGCGCCTTCGCCAAGCGCGCCCTGGAGGTCGTCAACGCCGGCCGCCCGCCGTGCCCGCTGTGCAGTCTGCCGCTCGACCCGGAGGGACACGTATGTCCGCGCCAGAACGGATATCGCCGCGGGGCGTGACGCCCCCGGAGTCCTCCGGGGCTCGGGAGCCCTCCGGGCCTTCGGAGGTTCCCGAACCGTCCGAGCTGTTGGCGCTGGGCGAGCTGACGGTGCGCGGCCGGGTCCGGGAGGCGTCCAACGCGGTGCTGTACTGCACCGTCGAGTACGAGGGCCACAGCGCCGCCTGCGTCTACAAGCCGGTGGCCGGGGAGCGCCCGCTGTGGGACTTCCCGGACGGCACGCTGGCCCAGCGCGAGGTCGCGGCGTTCGAGCTGTCCGAGGCCACCGGATGGGGCCTGGTGCCGCCGACGGTGCTGCGGGACGGGCCGTACGGGCAGGGCATGTGCCAGCTGTGGATCGAGGCGGCCACCGGCGAGGACGGCGACACAGCGCCCGAGCTGCTGGCGCTCGTCGACGGCGATGAGCCCGGTCCGGGGTGGAAGGCCGTCGCCTTCGCCGAGGTGGACGAGGGCCGCACCGCGCTGCTGGTGCACGCCGACGACGAGCGGCTGCGCCGGCTGGCCGTCCTCGACGCCGTGATCAACAACGGCGACCGCAAGGGCGGGCATCTGCTGCCCACCGCCGACGGGCGGATCTATGCGATTGATCACGGTGTGACCTTCAACGCGGACGACAAGCTGCGCACCCTGCTGTGGGGCTGGGCGGGCGAGCCACTGCCCGACGACACGCTCACCGTGCTGCGGCGGCTCGCGGACCGGCTGGCCGACGGCGATCCGCTCACCGCCCGGCTGGCCGAGCTGATCACCGAAGCCGAGATCGCGGCGCTGCGGGCCCGGATCGCGGCCCTGCTGCGGTCCGGGCGCCACCCCAAGCCCAGCGGACAGTGGCCCGCCATCCCCTGGCCCCCGGTCTGAGCCCGCCGGCAGGCCATTCGCCGGCAGGACGCCGGCAGGCCATTCGCCGACAGGACAGACACAGCAGGTCATGGGCGATTCCGCAAGACCGCCTATCAAGCCAACTAGCCCCCATCCGGTTCGTATCCGGAAGCAGCGTCCGGTTACGCTCGACACATGTATGCCTGGCCCGCTTCCGAGGTGCCCGCCCTGCCTGGCAGAGGCCGCGACCTGAGGATCCACGACACCGCGACCGGGGGACCGATCACCCTCGCCCCCGGCCCCGTCGCCCGCATCTACGTCTGCGGAATCACCCCGTACGACGCCACCCACATGGGGCATGCGGCGACCTACAACGCGTTTGACCTCGTACAACGCGTGTGGCTTGACACCAAGCGGCAGGTTCACTACGTCCAGAACGTCACCGACATCGACGACCCCCTGCTCGAGCGCGCCGTGGCGAACGGCGACGACTGGACCGCCCTCGCCGAGCGTGAGACCGCCCTGTTCCGCGAGGACATGACGGCGCTGCGGATGCTGCCGCCGCGCCACTACATCGGCGCAGTGGAGGCGATCCCGGGCATCGTGCCCCTCGTGGAGCGGCTGCGCGACGCGGGTGCCGCCTACGAGCTCGAGGGCGACACCTACTTCTCCGTCGAGTCGGACCCCTCCTTCGGCGGCGTCTCCGGGCTCGACGCCGAGGCCATGCGGCTGCTGTCGGCCGAGCGCGGCGGCGACCCGGACCGCCCCGGCAAGAAGAACCCCCTGGACCCCATGCTGTGGATGGCCGCCCGCCCGGGCGAGCCGAGTTGGGACGGCGGCTCCCTGGGGCGCGGCCGCCCCGGCTGGCACATAGAGTGCGTGGCCATCGCCCTCGACCACCTCGGCATGGGCTTCGATGTGCAGGGCGGCGGCTCCGATCTCGCCTTCCCCCACCACGAGATGGGTGCCTCGCACGCCCAGGCGCTCACCGGCGAGCGGCCGTTCGCCAAGGCGTACGTCCACGCGGGCATGGTCGCCCTCGACGGCCAGAAGATGTCCAAGTCCAAGGGCAATCTCGTCTTCGTCTCGGCGCTGCGCCGCGACGGCGTGGACCCGGCGGCCATCCGCCTGGCGCTGCTCGCCCACCACTACCGCGAGGACTGGGAGTGGACCGACGGCGTCCTCCAGGAGGCCGAGCAGCGCCTCGCCCGCTGGCGCGCCGCCGTCTCGCGCCCCGACGGCCCCCCGGCCGACGCTCTCCTCGATGAGATCCGCACCGCCCTGGCCAACGACCTCGACGCCCCGTCCGCGCTCGCCGCGGTCGACCGCTGGGCCTCGGCCCAGGCGTCCGAGGGCGGCACGGACGAGGGGGCGCCGGGCCTGGTGTCCCGCGCGGTGGACGCGCTGCTGGGCGTCGCGCTGTAGGAGAGCCGCGCCTCTTTTCGGCCCGGCTCGTACGAGCCGGGCCCCGTCCCGTACGGACCAGGCCGCGGGCCTGGCCCCGGGCTGAGGGCCGGCGCTCCAGGCTGGTACGGCCCTTACGGCCCCGGCCTCCGCTTGTTGGCACGGCCCCGCGGCCCGGCCGCTCGGCTTCCGACTGGCCGGCCCGGGCCCGGGCCGGTGCCTGCCCTGACGCCCGCGGCGCTATACGGGGACTCTGTCCATCGGGCGCTCCGCCCAGAGGCTGTGCCGCAGCCGCCGGGGACCGGGGAACCGGGCCGGGGGCGGAGCGAGCCTCCGGGGCTCCGGTCCGTGGCGCGGGGCGCCCCGGGCCACGGACCGCTCAGTCCTCTTGGTCGTCCGGGCGCTCGCGGCCGACCTCGCCACCCTCGCCGTTCTCGTCCCGCTCCTGCGCCGCGTCATCCTGTGTCGCGTCGTCTTGCGCCGCGTCGTCCTGCGCCGCGTCGTCCTTCGCCGAAGGTCTGTGGGGCCGCGCGGAGCCGGAGCCGCTGCCGGGGCCCTGGCCCGAGGGCTGGCCCGAGGGGTCGCGCAGGTACGAGCCGGGGCCGCCCGCACCGCCGTCGCGCCCGTCCGCGACCCCGCCGCCCGCGTCCGTCGCGTGGCCGCCGGGGCCCGGCTGGCCGTCCCGGCGCCGCAGATAGCGCTCGAATTCGCGGGCGATCGCCTCGCCGGACGCCTCCGGCAGCTCCGCGGTGTCGCGGGCCTCCTCCAGGGACTGGACGTACTCCGCGACCTCGCTGTCCTCCGCGGCGAGTTGATCCACCCCCAGCTGCCAGGCGCGCGCGTCCTCCGTCAGCTCGCCGAGCGGGATGCGCACGCCGATCAGGTCCTCGAGGCGGTTGAGCAGGGCCAGGGTGGCCTTGGGGTTCGGCGGCTGCGAGACGTAGTGCGGCACGGCCGCCCACAGGCTCACCGCCGGGACGCCGGCATGGGTGCAGGCCTCCTGGAGGATGCCGACGATGCCCGTCGGCCCCTCGTAGCGCGACTCCTCCAGGTCGAGGCTGCGGGCCAGATCCGGGTCGGAGGTGACGCCGCTGACCGGCACCGGCCGGGTGTGCGGGGTGTCGCCGAGCAGCGCGCCGAGGACCACGACCATCTCGACGCCCAACTCGTGGGCGTAGCCGAGGATCTCGTTGCAGAACGACCGCCAGCGCATGCTCGGTTCGATGCCGCGCACCAGCACCAGGTCGCGGGGCTTGTCGCCGCCGCCCGCGCGGACCACCGAGAGCCGGGTGGTCGGCCAGGTGACCTTGCGGATCCCGCCTTCGAGCGCCACGGTCGGCCGGTTGACCTGGAAGTCGTAGTAGTCCTCGGCGTCGAGCGCGGCGAAGACCTCGCCCTTCCATTCCCGATCCAGGTGCCCCACCGCGGTGGAGGCGGCGTCTCCGGCGTCGTTCCAGCCCTCGAAGGCACAGATCATGACCGGGTCGATCAGCTCGGGAACCCCCTCAAGCTCGATCACCCAGCGCCTCCTTCCGACCGGGGCGGACGGTTCCGTACCGCCTCCGGCTGCAGTTCCATTCGCGTGCGTCCCAAGCCTACGGCTTCCCGGGCCTGTGGCCGCAGCCCCCATGTGGGGGTGGGGAAGAGGAAGAGACAGCGGGCGAGGCAGGGGAAGTAACTAGACGGGGAGGAGAGATTCATCCGACCTGTTCCCCAGTCTTTCCGAGGAAATTTCCCGCACCCCTCTGGACGGCCGGACCCAAACGGCGCTATACATCGGATCACCGCGAAAGGTCCGATGTTCTATCGCGTCGTACAGGGAGTCCCCATTGAGACTGCGCCCGACCGTCACCGAGATCGAGGTCCATGACGTCCGGTTTCCCACCTCGGAACAGCTTGACGGCTCGGACGCCATGAATCCCGACCCCGACTACTCGGCGGCGTACGTCGTGCTGCGCACGGACGCGACGGAGGGCGCCACAGACGGCGCCACGGGGGACGCCTCGGTGGGCGCCACGGAGGGCGCGGCCGGGCAGACCGGCGGAGCCCCGGCCGAGGGGTACGGCTTCGTCTTCACGATCGGCCGTGGCAACGATGTCACCGCTGCCGCGATCCGCTCGCTGCGCCCCCATGTCGTGGGCCGCCCCGCGCCGCTGACCGCGGCCGATCTCGGCGCGCTCTACCGGGATCTGACACACGATTCGCAGCTGCGCTGGCTCGGCCCCGAGAAGGGCGTGATGCACATGGCGGCCGGCGCGGTGGTGAACGCCGCCTGGGATCTCGCCGCCCGGCAGGCGGGCAAGCCGCTGTGGCAGTTCCTCGCCGACATGCCGCCCGAAGACCTCGTCGAGCTGGTCGACTTCCGCTACCTCACCGACGCCCTCACCCCCGAGGAGGCGCTGGAGATCCTGCGCGCGGCCGAACCGGGCCGCGCCGAGCGGGCCGCGCGACTGCGCGAGCAGGGCTATCCGGCCTACACCACCTCCCCGGGATGGCTCGGCTACTCGGACGAGAAGATGATCAAGCTGGCGCAGGAGGCCGTGGCCGACGGCTTCGACCAGATCAAGCTCAAGGTCGGCAGCGACCTCGACGAGGACCTGCGGCGGATGCGGCTGGCCCGCGAGGCCGTCGGCCCCGAGGTGCGGATCGCGGTCGACGCCAACCAGCGCTGGGACGTGGCGGAGGCGCTGCGCTGGATGCGCGCCCTGGCGCCGTACGAGCCTCATTGGATCGAGGAGCCCACCAGCCCCGACGACATCCTCGGGCACGCAGCCATCCGCAGCGGACAGCCCGTCAAGGTCGCCACCGGTGAGCACGTCGCCAACCGGGTCGTCTTCAAACAACTGCTGCAGGCCGGCGGCGTCGACTTCGTGCAGATCGACGCGGCGCGGGTGGCCGGCGTCAACGAGAACCTGGCGATCCTGCTGCTCGCCGCCAAGTTCGGCGTGCCGGTCTGCCCGCACGCCGGCGGTGTGGGCCTGTGCGAACTCGTCCAGCATCTGGCCATGTTCGACTTCGTCGCCGTCTCGGGCAGCTGGGAGGACCGGGTCATCGAGTACGTCGACCACCTCCACGAGCACTTCGCCGCCCCGGCCGTCGTCGAGGGCGGCCGCTACCTCGCCCCGACCGCGCCCGGCTTCTCCGCCCGGATGCACCCGGAGTCCATCGCCGCCTACCGCTACCCCGACGGGCCCGAGTGGCAGGCCCGGAACGCCGCGCAGCAGGAGGGAACCTCGTGAACCAGGCCCATCCGACCGGCGACTTCGAGGGACTGGCCGCGCTGGTCACCGGCGGCGCCTCCGGAATCGGCGCCGCGATCGCCGCCCTGCTGCGCGACCGCGGCGCGCGGGTCGCGGTGCTCGACCGCGATCCGGCGGGCGCCCCCGCCGGCACCTTGGCGGTGAAGGCCGACGTCACCTCGGACGAGGCGATGCGGAACGGGGTGGCCGAGGTGGTCGCCGAGTTCGGCGCGCTGCACACCGTCGTGGGCAACGCCGGGATCGGCGCGCTCGGCACCGTCGAGGACAACGCCGACGAGGAGTGGCACCGGGTGCTGGACGTCAACGTCCTGGGCCTGGTCCGCACCGCCCGCGCCGCGCTGCCCCATCTGCGCGCCGCCGCGGCCGAGCGGCCCGGCAGCGTCTCCATCACCCACACCTGCTCGATCGCGGCCACCGCGGGCCTGCCGCAGCGCGCCGCCTACAGCGCCAGCAAGGGCGCGGTGCTCGCGCTGACCCTGGCCATGGCCGCGGACCACGTGCGCGAGGGCATCCGCGTCAACTGCGTCAACCCCGGCACCGTCGACACCCCCTGGGTCGGCCGGCTGCTCGGCCGGGCCGACGACCCGGCGGCCGAACGCGCCGCCCTGGAGGCCCGTCAGCCGAGCGGACGGCTCGTGGCCCCCGACGAGGTGGCGGCGGCCGTCGCGTATCTGGCGAGCCCGGCCGCCGCGGCCGTCACCGGCACCGCGCTGGCCGTCGACGGAGGGATGCAGGGCCTGCGCCTGCGCCCCGCCACGTAACGACCCGGGGCACGACCCCCACAGCCCTGGAGCAGAGCCGCACCATTCGATCAAGGACGGGACCCGATGACGAGACTCCGCACGACCGGCACCGTCGCCTGTGCCGTGCTGCTCGCCGCCGCCGCTCTCGCAGGCTGCAACCGCGAGAGCAACGGCGCCGGCGGCGGCAAGGTCGGCATCGACATGCCGCGCACCGACACGGACTTCTGGAACTCCTACCAGCAGTATCTCGAGAAGGGCATCGACGACGGCACGGTCGACGCGCTGCCGCTGTCCAACTCGCAGAACGACATCGCCAAGCTCGTCGCCAACGTCCAGGCCCTCACCGACCAGGGCGCCAAGGCGATCATCATGGCCCCCCAGGACACCGGCGCGATCTCCTCCACCCTCGAGGAGCTGAAGGGGAAGAAGATCCCGGTCGTCAGTGTGGACACCCGTCCCGACGCGGGCGAGGTCTACATGGTCGTACGGGCCGACAACCGGGCCTACGGCACCAATGCCTGCGAATACCTGGGCAAGCAACTGGGCGGCAAGGGCCGGGTGGCCGAGCTGCAGGGCGACCTCAGCTCCATCAACGGCCGCGACCGCTCCGAGGCCTTCGCCTCCTGCATGAAGGACAAGTTCCCGGGCATCAAGGTGCACGAGCTGCCCACCGACTGGAAGGGCGACGTCGCCTCGGCCAAGCTGCAGAGCCTGCTGGCCCAGCACAAGGACCTCGACGGCATCTACATGCAGGCCGGCGGCGCGTTCCTGCAGCCCACGCTCGCGCTGCTGGAGCAGAAGAAGCTGCTCAAGCCCGCCGGGTCCGAGGGGCACATCACGATCATCTCCAACGACGGCATCCCGGAGGAGCTGGACGCGATCCGCTCCGGGAAGATCGACGCCACCCTCTCCCAGCCCGCAGACCTGTACGCCAAGTACGCGCTGGAGTACGCCAAGGCGGCTCTGGACGGCAAGACGTTCAAACCTGGCAAGACCGACCACGACTCCGAGATCGTCAAGATCAAGAACGGTCTGGAGGACCAGCTCCCGGCGCCGCTGGTCACCAAGGAGAACGTCGACGACAAGAAGCTGTGGGCCAACCAGCTCGAGAAGAAGTAGCCATGGCTGCCGCTGACCAGCCCGCCGCCGCGGAGCCCACCGTCGTACGGGCGGAGCGCATCGTCAAACGGTTCGGGCCGACCCTGGCCCTGGACCGCGCGCATCTGGCCGTACGGCCGGGGGAAGCCCATGCGCTGGTCGGGCGCAACGGGGCGGGCAAGTCCACGCTGGTGTCCGTGCTGACCGGCATGGAGCGCCCCGACGAGGGCGCCGTCACCTTCTCGGACGAGCCCGCCCCCGGCTACGGCGACACGGCCGCCTGGCAGCGCAAGGTGGCCTGCGTCTACCAGAAGTCCATGGTGGTGCCCGATCTGACGGTCGCCGAAAACCTCTACCTCGGCCGCTTCCAGGGCACCGGACGGATCCGCTGGCGCGCGCTGCGCGAGGACGCCCGCGCCCTGCTGGCCGAGTACGGGGTGGACGTCGACCCGCAGACCCGCGCCAAGGACCTCACCGTCGAGCAGGGGCAGTTCGTCGAGATCGCCAGGGCGCTGTCCTTCGGCGCCCGTCTGATCATCCTCGACGAGCCCACCGCACAGCTCGACGCGGGCGGCATCGAACGGCTCTTCACCAAGCTGCGCGAGCTGCGCGGCCAGGGCGTGGCCTTCCTGTTCATCTCGCACCACCTGCAGGAGGTCTACGAACTCTGCGACACCGTCACCGTCTTCCGCGACGCCCGGCACGTGGTGACCGCCCCGGTCGCCGAGCTGCCCAAGGACGAGCTGGTCGCGGCGATGACCGGGGACACCGAAGCAGGGCCGCCGAAGGGGGTGCGGGGCGCGGTGCCCGCCCCCGTACCGCGCCAGGAGGCCGGCCCGGGCGCGGAGCCGGTGCTGCGCACCGAAGGGCTCGCCCGCGCGGGCGAGTTCGACCCCCTGGACCTGGCGGTGCGGCCGGGCGAGGTGGTGGGCCTGGCCGGGGCGACGGCCAGCGGCAACACCGCGGTCGGCGAGACCCTGGTGGGGCTGCGCAAACCGGACGGCGGGCGGGTGGTGGTGCGCGGCCGTGCCGTACGCCCCGGAAGCGTGCCGCACGCCATCGACGCGGGCATCGGGTACGTGCCCGAAGACCGGCACCGTCAGGGCCTGGTCCTGGGCCGCAGCGTGGCCGAGAACGCCACGCTGACCGTGACCGACCAGCTGGGGCCCTTCGGGACGGTGCTGCCCTCCCGGACCCGCGCCTTCGCGAGCCGCATGATCGCCTCGCTCGACATCAAGACCTCGGGCCCCGGCCAGGCCGTCTCCGGCCTGTCGGGCGGCAACCAGCAGAAGGTCGTCATCGCGCGGGCGCTGGCGCGCGAGCCCAGCGTCCTGGTGGCCATCCGCCCGACCGCGGGCGTGGACGTGAAGTCCAAGGACGCGCTGCTGGGCGTCGTACGGGAGGTGGCGGCGGCCGGCAGCGGCGCGCTGATCGTCTCCGACGAACTGGACGACCTGCGGGTGTGCGACCGCGTTCTGGCGTTCTTCCACGGGCGGGTCGTCGCCGAGTTCGGCAGCGACTGGAGTGACCGCGGGCTGGTCGCCGCCATGGAGGGGATGACAGAACCGGAGACCGCGCCGCACGACGCGGGGCACGGCGCGGAGCAGACAAGGCAGAGCGGCGGAATCAAGGGGAGAGAGGGAAGCCAGTCATGACCGATACCGCACGGCAGCGCCCCGCCGACGTGGTGGCGGACGGCGCACCGGCGACGGCGGGACGGGCGCGGCCGAAGATCGACATCGCCCGATGGCGCGATCTGTCCCTGGTCCCGGTGATCTTCGTCCTGGGCGTGATCGGCTTCATCGTCTCTCCCGCCTTCCTCACCCAGGACAATCTGATCGGCGTCGTCCAGCAGTCCACCGAGCTGGGGCTGCTGGTGCTTGGCGAGGCGCTGATCCTGATCTGCGGGCGGATGGACCTCTCCCTGGAGTCGACGATCGCCGTCGCGCCCGTGATCGCCCTGTGGCTGGTGCTGCCCGCCCACGGCGCCCGGTTCGAGGGCCTGGGCCTGCTGCCCACCTGGACCGCGATCCCGCTGTGCCTGGCCGTCGGCGCCGCGATCGGGGCGGCCAACGGCTTCCTCATCCTCAAACTGCGCGTCAACGGCTTCATCGCCACCCTCGGCATGCTCACCATGCTGCGCGGCCTCCAGGTCGGCGTCGCCGAGGGCCAGTCGATCATCAACGTCCCCGAGTCCTTCCGCTACCTGGGCAAGGCCAGCTGGATGGGCGCCCCGGCGGCCGTGTGGATCTGCCTGGGGCTGTACGCCGTCGGCGGTCTGGCGCTTGGCTATCTGCGCCACGGGCGCGCGCTGTACGCCATCGGCGGGAACCCGGAGGCCGCCCGCGCGGCGGGCGTCCGGGTCGACCGGATCACCTGGATCGTGCTGTCCGTCGGCGGGCTGCTCGCCGCCTTCGCCGGCATCCTCTACACCGGCCACTACGGCTCGGTGGCCGCCACCCAGGGCAACGGCTGGATCTTCCAGGTGTTCGCCGCCGCGGTCATCGGGGGCATCAGCCTCAAAGGCGGCCGCGGCACGCTCTTCGGGGCGCTCACCGGTGTGCTTACGCTGCAGTTGGTGGTCAACGTGATGACGCTCGGCGGCGTACCGCCCCTGTGGAACCAGTTCATCAACGGCTCGATCATCATCGTCGCGCTCATC
Organism: Streptomyces sp. NPDC007917; assembly: GCF_042959105.1. Classification (NCBI taxonomy): domain Bacteria; kingdom Bacillati; phylum Actinomycetota; class Actinomycetes; order Kitasatosporales; family Streptomycetaceae; genus Streptomyces; species Streptomyces sp. NPDC007917. The sequence continues at coordinate 120,049 of NZ_JBIBKK010000012.1, read as the reverse complement.
ATCTCCCGCTACGCCAGCGGCGAGAAGCAGGACTGACCCGAAAGGCGGTGACCCATGGCGCAGCCACTTGGGGCCGGAGGGCCGCGCGAGCTGGGGCGCACGGGCGTGTACGTACCGGCGCTCGGGCTCGGCTGCGCGACCCTGGGCAATCTGTACACGGCCATGCCCGACGAGCGCGCCCTGGCCACGGTCCAGGCCGCTTTCGAGGCCGGATGCACCTATATGGACACCGCGCCGCACTATGGGGTCGGCCTGTCGGAGGAGCGCCTCGGGCGCGCCCTGGCGGGCCGCGACCGCGCCTCGTACACCGTGTCCACCAAGGTGGGGCGCGCCCTGCGGCCCCGGAGGCCCGGGGAGCCGGTCGACGCCCAGGGGTTCGTGGAGACCCCGGACCGCGTCCGGGAGTGGACGCTGACCCGGGACGGGATCCGCGCCACCCTGGAGTCCTCGCTGGACCGCCTCGGCCTGGAGAGCGTGGACATCGTCTACCTCCACGATGTGGAAAACCACATCCCTGAGGTCTATGAGACCGCCTTCCCGGCCCTGGCCGAGCTGCGCGACCAAAAGCGCGTACGCGCCATCGGCTTCGGCATGAACCACAGCGATGTGCTCGCGCGGTTCGTGGCCGACCTCGATGTCGACGTGGTGCTGTGCGCCGGCCGCTGGACCCTCCTGGAGCGCACCGCCTACGACGACCTGCTGCCGGTGTGCGAGCGCCGCGGCACCTCCGTGGTGGTCGGCGGTGTCTACAACTCCGGGCTGCTCGCCGGCCCCGGCCCCGACGCGCACTACAACTACGAACGGGCTCCGGCCGACGTGCTGGAGCGCGCCCGGCACCTGGCCGCGGTCTGCGGCGAGTTCGGGGTGCCGCTGCGCGCGGCGGCCCTGCGCTTCCCCTTCGGCCACCCGGCCGTGGCCGCGGCGGTCGTCGGCTGCGCCTCGCCGGAGGAGGTGCGGGACAACGCCGAGATGTTCGGCCATGACATCCCGGACGAGCTGTGGCGGGCCCTGGTGGACCGGGGCCTGCTCGACGAGGATGTCCCCTTGCCGATCGCCCGCTGACCGACTGCCCACTGCCCGACGAACCGCCGCCGATCCCGAGGAGCTCCCCTCCGTGCCGCGCATCGACGCCCACCACCACCTGTGGGACCTGGCCCGACGCGAACAGCCGTGGATGGACGGCCCCTGGGCCGACCCGATCCACCGTACGTTCACCCTCGCGGACCTGGAGCCGCACCTCGCCGCGCACGGCGTCGACGCCACCGTCGTCGTCCAGTCCAGCTCCTCGCACGAGGAGACGCTCGAACTCCTCGCCGCGGCCGAGGCATCGGACCGCGTCGCGGGCGTCGTGGGCTGGGCCGACCTCACCGACCCCCGTCTGCCCGATGTGCTCGCGGCCCTGCGCGCCGCGCCCGGCGGCGACCGGCTCGTCGGCCTGCGCCACCAGGTGCAGGACGAGCCGGACCCGCGGTGGCTGGGCCGCCCCGACGTCCGCCAGGGGCTGGCCCGGCTGGGCGAGGCGGACCTCGCCTACGACCTGCTGGTCACCCCGCGCGAGCTGCCCGCGGCGATCGACGCCGTCCGCGAGCTGCCCGAGGTCCGCTTCGTCCTCGACCACGCGGCCAAGCCGCCCGTCGCGAGCGGCGCCCGCGACCCGTGGGACCGGCAGCTGACCGAGCTGGCGGCGCTGCCGAACGTCGTCTGCAAACTCTCCGGCCTGGTGACCGAGGCCGACTGGGACTCCTGGCTGCCGGAGCAGGTGCTGCCCTACGCCCGGCATGTGCTGGACGCCTTCGGCCCCGACCGGGTGCTCTTCGGCTCCGACTGGCCGGTGTGCACCCTCGCCGCCACCTACGACCAGGTGGTCGACCTGGCCGGCCGCGCCACGCTCCGCCTCACCGAGGCGGAGCGGGCGGCGGTGTTCGGGGGCACCGCGGTCCGTGCGTACGGCCTGAAGGCGTAGCCACCGCGCACGGCCTCAGGGCGTACGGCCCGACCGCCCGACCACCGCGTCCCGGACTCTCACCGCGCACGCCCCGAACGCCTCGTCACAGCGTGGAGCGCAGCCACTGCTCCACGCTCGCGACATGCACCGTCGCCCAGGACCGCGCCGCCTCCGCGTCGCGGTCCCGCAGCGCGCCCAGGATCGCCCGGTGCTCGTGCAGCGTGCGGCTGACCGCGTCCTCCTGGGTCAGCCCGCGCCAGACGCGGGCGCGGGTGGTGGGCCCGGACAGGCCGTCCAGCAGCGAGCACAGCACCGAGTTGCCGGAGGCCTGGACGATGCCCCGGTGGAACTCCAGGTCGCAGGCGACCAGCTCCTCCACCGACGGCTCCGGCCCGAGCGCGTCCAGCTGCGCGCCCAGGGCGTCCAGCGTGGCGTCGCTGATCCGGGCACAGGCCTGCGCCGTGGCCGCGGGCTCCAGGATGCGCCGGACCGCCAGGAACTCCAGCACCGTGTCGTCCCGGTGGAAGTCGACGACGAAGCTCAGCGCCTCCAGCAGCAGCTGCGGGTCCAGGCTGGTGACGTAGGTGCCGTCGCCCTGACGCACGTCCAGGATCCGGATCAGCGACAGGGCGCGCACCGCCTCGCGCAGCGAGTTGCGGGACAGACCCAGCTCGGAGGCGAGTTCACTCTCCTTCGGAAGCCGGTCACCCGGGCGCAGCGCACCCGAGACGATCATGCCTTTGATCTTTTCGATCGCCTCGTCGGTGACCGCCATGATGGACCTCCCCGGGTCAGACATCCGATGTCTGCCTCCATTATGGCGCCTGGCGTGGCCTGTCCGCCGACGAGGGTGGCAGGGCACGCCGAACGGACCGGCGTCCCCTGCCGGGGTGGACGCCGGTCCGCTGGCGATCACATGGGGTGCCTGGACGCGCTGTACGCGATCAGAAGGTGAACGGTCCCGGCGACTGGGCCGAGGTGGCGGTGCAGTTCACCGTGATGAGACCGAAGATCACCAGCTTCAGCGACTTGGCCTCGAGCTTGTCACCGGCGGCGACCGTGCCCTTGAGCGGGCCGGTGGTCACGTCGGCCCCGGTCTTGATGGCCGGGTTGGAGTTGCCGGTGAACGTGGTGGTTCCGGAGCCGTTCTTCGACAGCGTCAGCGTCGAGTTGACCGAGCCCGCCGGAACGTCGATGGGCGCCTTGATGGCACCTGAGGACAGGGTGATGGTCGCGGAGGTCCCGCTCTGCGTGGCCGTGAGGGTGGCCAGGCCGGAGCCGTACGTCCCGCACTCGGCCGTCAGGGTCGCGGTGGTCGGGGTGACCGCGGTGGCGGTCGGCGCCAGCGCGAGCGCGCCCATGGCCATTCCCGCTGCTCCCAGTGCCGTGCCGATCCCGAGTTTCATGCGTCTCATGGGATTGCCTTCCGATGTGGGGGAAGTGCCTGCCAAGCCGCGGCGGTGCTTGTTGACTTGTTGCGTGGAGCGGCGCACACGGGGCGCGGCGGGATCCCGGGCGCGCCCGAGGGCGCGTCGCTGCGTACGTGTGCGCGGTGCGGGGGGTGAGATCGCGCGGGGCTGCGGCTCGGGCCTCGCGCGGACCGCCCACCAGCCCTGACGTGACGTCAGGAGGGGCGCTGTTATTGATGCGCGCGCCATCGAAGAACGCAAGAGCGATTCACTGATTTTTTACTGGCGAGTCAGTTAGCCGAGGGGGAGGCTCCACGGCGGAGCCTCCCCCTCGGGTGTGCGGAGAGCGTACGGGCGTACGGGCCGGGCCGGTCAGACCGCGCGGCGGTCCAGCAGCTCCTGGACCCCGGCGCGCACCTCCTCGGTGTCCAGTCCGCGGATCGTCAGCGTGGTGCGGCGGCGCAGCACATCGTCCGCGGTCTGCGCCCACTCGTGGTCGCGGGCGTACACGACCTGGGCCCAGATCTCCGGGGCGTCCGGGTGGATCCGCTCGCCGAGCGCCGGGTCCTCGTTGGCCAGCCGCGCGATGTCGAAGGAGAGCGAACCGTAGTGCGTCGCCAGGTGGCGCGCGGTGTCCGCGGCCATGCGCGGGCCGGGGGCGCCGCCGTCGACCAGCAGCCGGTGCGCGACCGCGTGCGGGTTGGCCAGGCCCGGCAGCGGGACGTGCTTGGGCAGCTGGGATATGGGCTCCATGTCATCCGCCAGCGGATGGCCCGGCAGCTGCGCGAGCTTGTTCATGACCGTGCGGCCGATGTGGCGGAAGGTGGTCCACTTGCCGCCCGCGATGGAGAGCATGCCACCGCGGCCCTCGGTGACGACGGTCTCCCGCTTCGCCTTGGCGGTGTCCCCGGGGCCGCCGGGCAGCACCCGCAGACCGGCGAAGGCGTAGGTGATCAGGTCGCGGTTCAGCTGCTGGTCCCGGATGGAGAAGGCGGCCTCGTCGAGGATCTGGGCGATGTCCTTCTCGTTCACCCGGACATCGGCCGGGTCGCCCTCGTACGCCTCGTCGGTGGTGCCGAGCAGCAGCATGTCCTCCCAGGGGAGGGCGAAGGTGATGCGGTACTTGTCGATCGGGGTCGCCAGCGCCGCCCGCCACGGCGCGGTGCGCTTGAGGACCAGGTGCGCGCCCTTGGAGAGCCGGATGGACGGGGCCGCGTTCGGGTCCTCCATCCTGCGCAGGTGGTCCACCCACGGGCCGGTGGCGTTCAGCACCAGCCGGGCGTTCACCCCGAACTCGGCCCCGTCCAGCCGGTCCCGCAGCTCGGCGCCGGTGACCCGGCCGTCGGTCTTCCGCAGCCCCACCACCTCGGCGTGGTTGAGCACGGTCGCGCCCGCCTCGACCGCCGCCCGCACCGTCATCAGGGCCATGCGGCTGTCGTTCATCTGGCCGTCGCCGTAGACCGCGACCGCCTTGAGGCCCTCGGTACGCAGCTCGGGGACGTCCCGCGCGGCCCGCTCGGGCTTGATCACATGGCCGACGCCGTCCCGGAAGGCGGAGAGGGCCGAGTAGGCGAACACACCCGCGCCGAGCTTGGCCGCGCCGTGCGGGCCGCCCTTGTAGACCGGCAGGTAGAAGGTGAGCGGATTCGCCAGGTGGGGGGCGACGCTGCGGGAGACCGCGCGCCGTTCGAAGTGGTTCTCGGCCACCAGCTTGACCGCGCCGGTCTGCAGGTAGCGCAGACCGCCGTGGAGCAGCTTGGAGGAGGCCGAGGAGGTGGCGCCGGCGAAGTCGCCGGCGTCCACCATGGCCACCCGCAGTCCCGACTGCGCCGCGTGCCAGGCAGTGGTGATGCCCAGGATGCCGCCGCCGATCACCAGGAGGTCGTGCGTTGCCCTGGAGAGCTGTTCCCGGGTTTCGGCGCGGCTCGGGAGCGAACCGGCAGCCGGGTGCGTCCCGAGGGCCGGGACGCATCGCAGGGTGGTCATTTCTTACTCCTCGTCTTCGATCCAGCCCATGGTCCGCTGAACGGCCTTGAGCCAGTTCTTGTACTCGCGGTCGCGGACATCCGCGTCCATACGGGGGGTCCACTCGGCGGCGCGGCGCCAGTTGGCGCGCAGCGCCTCGGTGTCCGGCCAGAAGCCGACGGCCAGACCGGCGGCGTAGGCGGCGCCGAGGCAGGTGGTCTCGGCGACCATCGGCCGCACCACGGGCGCGGCCAGGACGTCGGAGAGCGTCTGCATCAGCAGGTTGTTGGAGGTCATGCCGCCGTCGACCTTGAGCGCGGTGAGCTCGACGCCGGAGTCCTTGGTCATCGCGTCGACGATCTCGCGGGTCTGCCAGGCGGTGGCCTCCAGTACGGCGCGCGCGATGTGCGCCTTGGTGACATAGCGGGTCAGACCCGCGATGACGCCACGCGCGTCATCCCGCCAGTAGGGGGCGAACAGACCGGAGAAGGCGGGTACGAAGTAGGCGCCGCCGTTGTCCTCGACCGAGCTGGCCAGGGTCTCGATCTCGGCCGCGCTGTTGATCAGCCCCATCTGGTCGCGCATCCACTGCACCAGCGAGCCGGTGACGGCGATCGAGCCCTCGAGGGCGTAGACCGGCTTCTGGTCGCCGATGCGGTAGCCGACGGTGGTCAGCAGGCCGTTGTACGAGTTGACGGGCTCGCCACCGGTGTTCATCAGCAGGAACGTTCCGGTGCCGTAGGTCGACTTGGCCTCGCCCTCGGAGAAGCAGGTCTGCCCGAAGAGGGCGGCCTGCTGGTCGCCGAGCGCGGAGGCCACCGGCACGCCCGCGAGCACGCCCGCCGCGGTGTTCCCGTACACCTCGGCGGAGGAGCGGATCTCGGGCAGCACGGCCGCCGGGATCTCCATCGAGGACAGGATGCGCTCGTCCCAGTTGAGGGTCCGGAGGTTCATCAGCAGGGTGCGGGAGGCGTTGGTGACGTCGGTGACGTGCACGCCTCCGTTGGTCCCGCCGGTGAGGTTCCAGATCACCCAGGAGTCCATGGTGCCGAAGAGGATCTCCCCGGCCTCCGCGCGCTCGCGCAGCCCCTCGACGTTGTCGAGCAGCCAGCGGATCTTCGGGCCCGCGAAGTACGAGGCGAGCGGCAGGCCGGTCTCCCGGCGGAACCGGTCCTGGCCGACGTTGCGGCCGAGCTCACGGCACAGGGCGTCGGTGCGGGTGTCCTGCCAGACGATGGCGTTGTGCACCGGCTCGCCGGTGTTCTTGTCCCACAGCAGCGTGGTCTCACGCTGGTTGGTGATGCCGATCGCCTTCACATCGGCGGAGGTGATGCCGGCCTTGCTGATGGCCCCGGCGACGACTTCCTGGACGTTCTCCCAGATCTCGGTCGCGTTGTGTTCGACCCAGCCGGGCTTGGGAAAGATCTGCTCGTGCTCCTTCTGATCGACCGAGACGATGCGGCCGTCGCGGTCGAAGACGATGCAACGGCTCGAGGTGGTGCCCTGGTCGATCGCTGCGATGAACGGGCCGGTGGAGTGGGTGTCGGTCATGGTGTGCGGCTCTCCTGCGCGTTGAAGACGGGGTGGGTGTGGGGCTAGACGAAGGCGATTTCGTAGATGCCGCCGGCGATGGCGCCGCCGATGAGCGGGCCGACGACGGGGATCCAGGCGTAGCCCCAGTCCGAGCCGCCCTTGTTGGGCAGCGGCAGGAGGGCGTGGGCGATACGGGGGCCGAGGTCACGGGCCGGGTTGATGGCGTAGCCGGTCGGTCCGCCGAGCGAGAGGCCGATGCCGACCACGACGAGCGAGGTGATCAGCACGCCGATGACGCCCAGGCCGTTGCCGTCCCCGTTCAGGCCCTGGGTGAGGATGGCCAGCACCAGCACGGTCGTGGCGATGATCTCGGTGGCCAGGTTCTGCACGGTGTCGCGGATCTCGGGGCCGGTGGAGAAGACGCCGAGCACCGGGCCGGCGTCGGACTTCACCTGGGCGGCGGCCTTGGCCGTGTCCTGGGCGCCGGGGCCGCCGACGATCTCGTGGTCGGTGAGATGGGCCTTGAAGTGGCCCAGGTAGGCCACCCACACCAAGGTGGCCCCGATGACGGCGCCGAGCATCTGGCTGACCAGATAGAGCGGTACGTCGCTCCACTTCGTGCCGCCCTCGATCGCGAGGCCCAGCGTCACGGCGGGATTGAGATGCGCCCCCGACAGGGGCGCCGAGATATACGCGCCGGTCAGCACGGCGAAGCCCCACCCGAAGGTGATGGCGAGCCATCCCGCCCCGAACGCCTTGGAGCGCTTCAAGACAACGCCGGCGACGACACCACCGCCGAGCAGGATGAGTACGGCGGTACCGATGGTCTCGCCGATGAAGATGTCGGAGCTGGACACCCGCGACTCCTTTGTCCTTCGTCCAGATGGACACCGGGAAGCGCCGTACCACGGGAATCAACCGATGGCCCGTGCCCCCTCGGTGAGGGCTGGTCGGCCCGCGGCGAGTCACACCCTAGCGAATATTGTCGTTAGATGTTCGACAATGCCGACCGACGAACGGCAGTTTTCTGCACGGTGAAGGTCGAGGTCAAGGGTCGTGTGACTGAAAACTCGTACCGGGACAAGCGGGAGTGAACCGACTGATACCGACTGGTAACTCTCAGAAGCGGCTGGCGCCCAGATCGCGGGAGACGGCCCGCGCGCAGTCCCGCACCGCGGCGACCAGATCGGAGCGCAGCTCGCCCTCCTTGCACACCCGCTCCACCGCGCCGGCCACGCCCACCGCGCCCACCGGCATCCGCCGCCGGTTGTGGATCGGGGCGGCGATCGACGCCACGCCCTCCCAGGTCTCCTCCACGTCCGAGCCCCAGCCGCGCGCCCGGGTCAGGTCCAGGACGGACTCGAAACCCGCCATGGAGGTCACCGTGCGGGGCGTGAACGCCTCCCGCTCGGCCTCGGCCGCCTCGCTGTGCGCCACCGGGTCGTACGCGGACAGCACCTTGCCCAGGGCCGTGGAGTGCAGCGGCTGCATCGCGCCGACCTCCAGCACCTGGCGGCTGTCGTCGGGGCGGAAGACATGGTGGACGATGAGCACGCCCTGCTGGTGCAGCACGCCCAGATACACGCTCTCCCCGCTGGAGCGCGCCAGGTCGTCCGTCCACACCAGCGCGCGGGCGCGCAGCTCGTGCACGTCCAGATAGCTGTTGCCCAGACGCAGCAGCTCGGCGCCCAGCTGATAGCGGCCCGACGCCTCGTCCTGCTCGACGAAGCCCTCCTGCTGGAGCGTGCGCAAAATGCCGTGTGCGGTGCCCTTGGCCAGCCCCAGCGACGAGGCGATGTCGGACAGCCCCAGACGGCGCTCGCCCCCGGCGAGCAGACGTAGCATCGCGGCAGCTCGCTCGAGCGACTGGATGGTCCGTGCCATCGCGCACCCCTCCTGACACTACGGTTCGACAATGCTGAACACTATCGGTCCATGTCGACCCCGCGGTACAGCGGGGAAAGGGTAAACGATCAAAGATCCGCCGCGGACGGCGCCCATCGTGTCCCCCGCGACCTGTCCCGCCACGTGGAACACCGCTCCCACAGAGCGCCCCGGCGGCTACCCTGGCCTGGTGCGCCCTCCGCCGAGGAGGGCGCAAAGCCGACAGCCGTCGCACCCAGGGAGCTCACCCATGGCCTCGCATACGCCTACGTCCGCAGCCACCGACCCCGCCGACCGGGTCCACGCACTCCGCGAGGCCCTCGCCACCCGGGTGGTGGTCGCCGACGGAGCGATGGGCACGATGCTCCAGGCCCAGGACCCCACCCTCGAGGACTTCCAGCAGCTCGAGGGGTGCAACGAGATCCTCAACATCACCCGCCCCGACATCGTCCACTCGGTCCACACCGAGTACTTCGAAGCCGGCGTGGACTGCGTGGAGACCAACACCTTCGGCGCCAACCACTCGGCGCTGGGGGAGTACGAGATCTCCGACCGGGTCTTCGAGCTGTCCGAGGCGGGAGCCCGGGTCGCCCGCGAGGTCGCCGACGGTTTCGCGGCCGACGGCCGCCCCCGCTGGGTGCTCGGCTCCATGGGCCCCGGCACCAAGCTGCCGACGCTGGGCCACGCCCCGTACACCGTGCTGCGCGACGCCTACCAGGCGAACGCCGAGGGCCTGATCGCCGGCGGCGCCGACGCCCTGCTGGTGGAGACCACCCAGGACCTGCTGCAGACCAAGGCCGCGGTCCTCGGCGCCCGCCGCGCCCTGGACGCCTCGGGCACCGACCTCCCCGTCATCTGCTCGGTGACGGTGGAGACCACCGGCACGATGCTGCTCGGCTCCGAGATCGGCGCGGCGCTCACCGCGCTGGAGCCGCTGGGCATCGACATGATCGGCCTGAACTGCGCGACCGGCCCGGCCGAGATGAGCGAGCACCTGCGCTATCTGGCCCGCCACTCCCGCATCCCGCTGTCCTGTATGCCGAACGCGGGCCTGCCGGTGCTGGGCAAGGACGGGGCGCACTACCCCCTCACCCCGGGCGAGCTCGCCGACGCCCAGGAGACGTTCGTGCGCGAGTACGGGCTGTCGCTGGTCGGCGGCTGCTGCGGCACCACGCCCGAGCATCTGCGCCAGGTCGTGGAGCGGGTCCGCGAGCTGACCCCCACCGAGCGCACCCCGCGCCCCGAGCCCGGCGCCGCCTCCCTGTACCAGACCGTGCCGTTCCGCCAGGACACCTCGTATCTGGCGATCGGCGAGCGGACCAACGCCAACGGCTCGAAGAAGTTCCGCGAGGCCATGCTGGAGGGCCGCTGGGACGACTGTGTGGAGATGGCCCGCGAGCAGATCCGCGAGGGCGCCCACCTGCTCGACCTGTGCGTGGACTACGTCGGCCGGGACGGCGTCGCCGACATGGAGGAGCTGGCCGGCCGCTTCGCCACCGCCTCCACCCTCCCCATCGTGCTGGACTCCACCGAGGTCGACGTCCTCCGCGCCGGCCTGGAGAAGCTCGGCGGCCGCGCGGTCATCAACTCCGTCAACTACGAGGACGGCGACGGCCCCGACTCGCGCTTCGCCAAGGTCACCCGACTGGCCCAGGAGCACGGCGCCGCGCTGATCGCGCTGACCATCGACGAGGAGGGCCAGGCCCGCACCCCGGAGAAGAAGGTCGAGATCGCCGAGCGGCTGATCGCCGACCTGACCGGCAACTGGGGCATCCATGAGGGGGACATCCTCATCGACACCCTGACCTTCACCATCTGCACCGGTCAGGAGGAGTCCCGCAAGGACGGCGTCGCCACCATCGAGGCGATCCGCGAGCTCAAGCGCCGCCACCCGGACGTGCAGACCACACTGGGCCTGTCGAACATCTCCTTCGGCCTCAACCCGGCCGCCCGCATCCTGCTCAACTCCGTCTTCCTCGACGAGTGCGTCAAGGCGGGCCTCGACTCGGCGATCGTGCACGCCTCCAAGATCCTGCCGATCGCCCGCTTCGACGAGGAGCAGGTGGGCTGTGCCCTCGACCTGATCTACGACCGCCGCTCCGAGGGGTATGACCCGCTGCAGAAGCTGATGGCGCTGTTCGAGGGCGCCACCGCCAAGTCCCTCAAGGCCGGCAAGGCCGAGGAGCTGGCCGCCCTGCCGCTGGAGGAGCGCCTCAAGCGCCGCATCATCGACGGCGAGCGCAACGGCCTGGAGGCCGACCTGGACGAGGCCCTGCGGGAGCGGCCCGCCCTCGACATCGTCAACGAGACCCTGCTGGACGGTATGAAGGTCGTCGGCGACCTCTTCGGCTCCGGGCAGATGCAGCTGCCGTTCGTCCTCCAGTCCGCCGAGGTGATGAAGGCGGCGGTGGCCCATCTGGAGCCGCACATGGAGAAGACCGAGGACAGCGAGGGGGTGGGCAAGGGCACCATCGTGCTCGCCACGGTCCGCGGCGACGTCCATGACATCGGCAAGAACCTCGTCGACATCATCCTGTCCAACAACGGCTACAACGTGGTCAACCTGGGCATCAAGCAGCCGGTCTCGGCCATTTTGGACGCCGCGCAGGAGCACCGCGCCGATGTGATCGGAATGTCCGGGCTGCTGGTGAAGTCCACGGTGATCATGAAGGAGAACCTGGAGGAGCTGAACCAGCGCAAGCTCGCCGCCCAGTACCCCGTCATCCTCGGCGGGGCGGCGCTGACCCGGGCGTATGTCGAACAGGACCTGCACGAGATCTACCAGGGCGAGGTCCGCTACGCCCGCGACGCCTTCGAGGGCCTGCGGCTGATGGACGCGCTGATCGCCGTCAAGCGCGGGGTGCCCGGCGCGACCCTGCCCGAGCTCAAGCAGCGCCGGGTGGCCAAGCGCGCGGCGGCGGTGGAGGCCGCGACGCCCGAATATCCGGAGGGGCCGGTCCGCTCCGACGTGGCCACCGACAACCCGGTGCCCACCCCGCCCTTCTGGGGCAGCCGCGTCGTCAAGGGCATCCAGCAGGCGGACTACGCGTCCTGGCTGGACGAGGGCGCGCTCTTCAAGGGCCAGTGGGGCCTGAAGCAGGCCCGTACGGGCGAGGGGCCGAGCTACGAGGAGCTGGTGGAGACCGACGGCCGGCCGCGGCTGCGCGGCTGGCTCGACAAGCTGCACACCGAGAACCTGCTGGAGGCGGCCGTCGTCTACGGCTACTACCGGTGTGTGTCCAAGGGCGACGACCTGGTCCTGCTGAACGACGACGGCAGCGAGCTGACCCGCTTCACCTTCCCGCGCCAGCGGCGCGGGCGGCGCCTGTGCCTGGCGGACTTCTTCCGCCCGGAGGAGTCCGGCGAGACCGATGTGGTCGGGCTGCAGGTCGTCACCGTCGGCTCGAAGATCGGCGAGGCCACCGCCGAGCTGTTCGCCGCCGACTCCTACCGCGACTACCTCGAGCTCCACGGGCTGTCCGTCCAGCTGGCGGAAGCACTCGCCGAGTACTGGCACGCCCGCGTCCGCGCCGAGCTGGGCTTCGGGTCCGAGGACCCCGACGACGTCACCGACATGTTCGACCTCAAGTACCGCGGCGCCCGCTTCTCCCTCGGCTACGGGGCCTGCCCCGACCTGGAGGACCGCGCCAAGATCGCCGACCTGCTGCGCCCGGAGCGGATCGGGGTCAAGCTCTCGGAGGAGTTCCAGCTGCACCCCGAGCAGTCCACCGACGCGATCGTCATCCACCACCCGGAGGCCAAGTACTTCAACGCACGGTGACGGATCGGTCCCGCCCCGCCGCGCCCCGTGGGAATCCGCCGGGCGCCACGCGGCAGACCGTCGTACACTGGTCGGTCCGGTAGAGGCCGGTCGTCTTCCGCATCGCGAAAGCGCGGGAACCGCGCGGATCGCACAGCTCGCGGAGGGCGGCCGGCCTTCGTGCCCCTCGCCCGGAGGTGATCGGATGACCAGCAGCATCCCCGCCGTCGACCCTCGTACGGCCGAAGGCTCCGCCCTGCAAGCCGTCCTGCTCGACATGGACGGCACCCTGGTCGACACCGAGGGCATCTGGTGGGACGCGGAGGTCTCCATCTTCGCCGAGCTCGGCCATGCACTGGCCGAGGAGTACCGTCAGGTGGTCGTCGGCGGCCCCATGACCCGCAGCGCCTCCTTCCTGATCGAGGCCACCGGCGCGAACATCGCGCTCGCCGAGCTGACCGGCCTGCTGAACAGCCGCTTCACCGAGCTGATCGACGGCACCGTGCCGCTGCTCCCGGGCGCCCGCAGGCTGCTCACCGAGCTGGCCGCGCACGGCGTGCCCACCGCGCTGGTCTCGGCCTCCCACCGGCGGGTGATGGAGTCGGTGCTGCGGTCGATCGGCCCGGAGCACTTCGCGCTCACGGTCGCGGGCGACGACATCGGCCGGACCAAGCCGCATCCGGACCCGTATCTCTTCGCCGCCGCGGGGCTGGGCGCGGACCCGGCGCGCTGTGTGGTGGTGGAGGACACGGTGACCGGGGTGACGGCGGCCGAGGCGGCCGGGTGCCAGGTGGTGGCCGTGCCGTCGCTGGTGACCATCGAACCCGCCGTGGGCCGTACGGTCGTCGGTTCACTGGAAGAAGTCGACGTTCCGTTTTTGCGCACTCTGATCACTGGAATGCACTGATCGCGCACCGAGCGTATTTCGATTAAGGGCGGGCCGGAAAATGGACTGCTCTAATTCCGCTTGCCTCGCCGCACGGCGGGAGACGTGATGTTTCTCACCGCGCCCGCCGTCGACAGGCTGGATGCGCTCTGCTTCGGGTCCCCTCTGGCCCGATTTGCGCGGACCCATGTGTCCAGATTGATGCCATGTCATGTGAAACGTGACGGCGTCCGGATATCGGTGAACCGTTACATGTTATCGGGGCGTGATAACGCCTCAACTTCGTTGTGTTCCAGTAGGGCTGGCGGCGCGGACTAATCTCTTCGCGAGTAGTTGATCGATCGCAGGGAGACTCCCGAGAATGAACCGCAAGTCGCTGGTGCTTCCGGTCCTGGCGGGCCTGATGACCTCCACGCTCGCCGGCTGCGGCGGTACCGACGGCGCAGGCTCGGACGACGGGGCGATCGTCGTGGGGAGCACCGACCGCATCGAGGCGTCGAAGGTGGCGAACGCGCCGCTGGACCCGGCCCAGGCATATGACTTCGCCTCCTGGAGCGTGCTGCACAGCACCTTCCAGACGCTGATGAGACTGCCCCGCTCCGGGACCGACCCCATACCCGACGCCGCCGAGCAGTGCGGCTTCCAGGACCGGCAGAGCGAGCAGTACCGCTGCAAGCTGCGCAAGGGGCTGAAGTTCTCCAACGGCCACGATCTGACCTCCGCCGATGTGAAGTTCTCGCTGGAGCGGGTGCTGCGGATCAAGGATCAGAGCGGGGTGTGGTCCCTGCTGTCCAACGTGGACAAGGTGGAGACCCCCAACGACCGCGAGGTCGTCATCCACCTGGCCAGCCCGGACGCGACGTTCCCCTCCAAGCTCACCACGCCCGCCGCGGCGATCGTCGACAGCGAGGTCTACAAGAAGGGCGCGGTGCACAAGGGCTTCGACGTCGTGGGCTCCGGTCCGTACACGGCGACGACCGAGGTGCGGGACAACCGGCTGACGAAGGTGGTCTTCACCAAGAACTCCCAGTACCAGGGCGATATCCAGCCGCGCAGCGACACGCTCGAGATGCGTTTCTTCGACGACGCCAAGACCATGGAGAAGGCCCTGACCAAGGGCGATGTCGACGTGGTCAACCGCGGCTTCTCGCCCGAGCAGATCGAGCGGATGGACACCGAAGGTGTCGACGGCATCCAGCTGCAGGAGACCTCCGGCCAGGGCATCCGCTACCTCGTCTTCGACACCTCGGCCCCGGTGGTGAAGAACAAGGCCGTCCGCCAGGCCATCGCCCGCATCGTGGACCGCCAGGCCCTGGTGCGCGATGTGTACAAGCGGACCGCCGAGCCGCTGTACTCGATGGTCCCCAACAACATCTCCTCGCACACCAACTCCTTCCACAACGAGTACGGCGACCCGGACGTCGGCGCCGCCCGCGATCTGCTGCAGCAGGCCGGCGTCGAGACCCCGGTGCAGCTGACGCTGACGTACACCACCGACCACTACGGCCCGGAGACGGCCCAGGAGTTCAAGAAGCTCCAGGCCCAGCTGAACGCCAGCGGCCTGTTCTCGGTCAGGATCAAGGGCGTCAAGTGGACCGAGTTCCGCCCGGCCGTCGTCAAGCGGGAGTACGCCGTCTACGGCATGGGCTGGCTGCCCGACTTCCCGGACCCGGACACCTACGTCGCGCCGTTCCTCACCAAGGACAACTGGCTCAACTCCCCGTACCACAACAAGACCGTCCAGGACGAGCTGATCCCCAGGACCCGTCAGGAGGCCCAGCGGGCCCTCGCGGTCAAGGACCTCCAGCGGATCCAGGACATCGTCGCGGGCGATGTGCCGTATCTGCCGCTGTGGCAGGGCAAGCAGTACGTGGCCGCCCGCGACGGCGTCGTGGGGACCGAGTACCTGCTCGACGCATCGAGCATGCTCCAGCTGTGGGAGCTCGGCCGCACCAGCGACGGCTGAGCCGGTTCAGCGCCGAGGGCCGTATCCCGCACCGCCAGGAGGCGGCGGGGGATACGGCCCTCGGTCTTGTCCTGCGTACGTCGCTGCGCCCCGGCGCCTGGGTGCGCGCAGGCGCGCCTTGACGCAAAGCGGCGGGCTCGCGCGCTACTGCGCGCCGGGGCGCACCAGCCCGCTCTCATACGCATAGACGGCGGCCTGCACCCGGTCCCGCAGCCCCAGCTTCGTCAGCACATGCCCCACATGGGTCTTCACCGTCGTCTCGCTGACGAACAGATCCGCCGCGATCTCCGCGTTGGACAGCCCCTTGGCGACCAGCTTGAGGACCTCCACCTCGCGCTCGGTGAGGGTGTGCAGCGTGTCCGGCACCGGCTCCTCGCCGGACGGCAGATGCCCGGCGTACTTGTCGAGCAGCCGCCGCGTGATGCTCGGCGCCAGCATCGCCTCGCCCGCCGCCACCACCCGGATCGCCTGCACCAGCTCATGGGCGGGCGCGTCCTTGAGCAGAAAGCCGCTGGCCCCCGCGCGCAGCGCCTCCACCACGTACTCGTCCAGGTCGAAGGTGGTCAGGACCAGCACCTTGGCCGGGCCGTCCCGGCCCGGGCCGGTGATCTGCCGGGTCGCCTCCACACCGTCCATCCGCGGCATGCGGATGTCCATCAGCACCACGTCCGGCTGCAGCGCCCGCACCTGATCCAGGGCCTGCAGACCGTCCCCCGCCTCACCGACGACCGCGAGATCCTGCTCGGCCTCGAGAATCATCCGGAAGCCGGTGCGCAGCAGCGGCTGGTCGTCGACCAGCAGGACGCGGATTGCCACAGAAACTCCTTCGCCGGACCGCTAGACCTGCCCCATTCTGCCGGACTGCGCGGGCACGGCGGTCGGCGGATAAGGCGGGGGAGTCCCACCGAATTCCGGGCAATGCGCCTGATGGTCGCACCAGCCGCACAGCTTGCTCTGGCGCGGCAGGAAGACGCCGGTCTCCATCGCCTGCGAGATCGCCTCCCACAGGGCCCGCACCTTGCGCTCCACGGCCAGCAGATCCGACTCGTCCGGGTCGTACGTCAGCACATCGCCGCTGCCCAGGTAGACCAGCTGCAGCCGGCGCGGCACCGCCCCCCGCAGCCGCCACAGCACCAGGGCGTAGAACTTCATCTGGAACAGCGCCCCCGCCGCGTACTGCGGGGCGGGCGCCTTGCCGGTCTTGTAGTCGACGATCCGCACCTCGCCGCTCGGCGCGACGTCCACCCGGTCGATATAGCCGCGCAGCGTCAGCCCGGACTCCAGCGTCGTCTCCACGTACAGCTCGCGCTCGGCGGGCTCAAGACGCGTCGGATCCTCCAGCGAGAACCACTGCTCGACCAGCCGCTCGGCATCCGCGAGCCACCGCTCCAGCCGCTGGGGGTCCTCGGCGCCGTCCTCCGTGCGGAACAGCTCCGTCAGCTCCGGCCGCGCCTTCAGCAGCCGCTCCCACTCGCCCGGCACCATCGAGCGGGCGCGCGGGGCGGTGCGCTCCGCGGCCGGGGCGTCGAACAGCCGCTCGAGCACCGCGTGCACCACCGTGCCCCGGGTCGCGGCGGGGCTCGGCTTCTCCGGCAGTTTGTCGATCACCCGGAAGCGGTACAGCAACGGACACTGCATGAAGTCCGCCGCGCGCGACGGCGACAAGGACGGCGTGGACCGTGACAAGCCGCGCGCGGACGGTGGCACAGCGGAGGACCGACCGGACTGAGGCGTCCGATCGGCCGGTTCGGCCTTCCCGGTGGAGGTTCCCATGGCGCAGACCCTACGGCCCGCCACCGACAGCCGGACGCATACCATCGACGTCCGAGGTCCTCGCACTGCATGATCGTGGGGACCATACCGAAGAAGGGGTGCGAACGACGCATCCGACGAGGGGACACCGTGGACAACAGCGGGCAGCGGCAGTCCGACAGCGGGGGATCGGACCGCACGACCGGGCCCGAGGGCGAGAAGCCGCAGCGCCCCCGTGAGGCGGGCGGCGGCTTCCTGATGGGCCGGCCGTTCGGCGTGCCCGTATACGTCTCGCCCAGCTGGTTCCTGGTCGCCGCGCTCATCACCTGGGTCTTCGGCGGCCAACTGGAGCGGGTGCTGCCCGAACTGGGCGCGGCGCGCTACATCGTCTCGCTCTTCTTCGCCGTGGCCTTCTACGCCTCCGTGCTGGTCCACGAGCTCGCCCACACCGTCGCGGCGCTGCGCTTCAAGCTCCCGGTGCGCCGGATCCAGCTCCAGTTCTTCGGGGGCGTCTCGGAGATCGAGAAGGAGTCCGAGACGCCCGGCCGGGAGTTCGTCCTGGCCTTCGTCGGCCCGCTGCTCTCGTTGATCCTCTCCGGCCTGTTCTACCTCGGCATGCTGCTCGTGGAGCCGGACACGGTGGTCGGGGTGCTGCTGGCCGGGCTGATGATCTCCAACCTCATCGTGGCCGCCTTCAACCTGCTGCCCGGCCTCCCGCTGGACGGCGGCCGGATGCTGCGGGCCGTCGTCTGGAAGATCAGCGGCAAGCCCATGACGGGCACGGTGGCCGCGGCCTGGACCGGCCGGGCGCTCGCGGTCGCGGTGCTGGTGGGCCTGCCGCTGGCCACCCAGACCGGCGGCTTCGGGGACGAGGCCGAGGGCTTCGGCAGCGTCGACTCGCTGACCGACGCGCTGCTCGCCGCCATACTCGCCGCGATCATCTGGACCGGCGCCGGGAACAGCCTGCGCATGGCCCGGCTGCGCGAGCGCCTTCCGGACCTGCGGGCCCGTACGCTCACCCGGCGGGCCGTCCCGGTCGCCGCGGACACCCCGCTCTCGGAGGCGCTGCGCCGCGCGAACGACGCCGGGGCGCGCGCCCTCGTCGTGGTCGACGGCCAGGGCGCGCCCACCGCCGTGGTGCGCGAGGCGGCCATCGTGGGAATCCCCGAGCACCGCCGCCCCTGGGTGGCCGTCAGCGGCCTCGCCCAGGACCTCAAGGAGGGCATGCGGGTCTCCGCCGAGCTGACGGGCGAGGAACTGCTGGACACCCTGCGTGCCACCCCGGCCACCGAGTACCTGGTGGTCGAGGAGACCGGGGAGATCTACGGCGTCCTGTCGACGGCGGACGTCGAGCGCGCCTTCGTGGCGGCCATGGCCAGAACGCCCGCCCCTTAAAGGCCGCGCTGTCCGGCGCAAGCCTGTGGGGCGGCGTACGGACGACCGGCGGTCGGCGGGTCCTCGCAGGCCCGGTAGGCTGGCCACATGTCCGAACCGACCGGTGCCGCCCGCCGTCGCGGGCCCTTCCAGGTCGGGGACCAGGTCCAGCTCACCGATCCCAAGGGACGCCACTACACCTTCACGCTCGAGGCCGGGAAGAACTTCCACACCCACAAGGGTTCCTTCCCCCACGACGAGCTGATCGGCGCCCCCGAGGGAACCGTCGTGCGCACCACGGGAAACGTCGCGTACCTCGCGCTGCGTCCCCTGCTCCCCGACTATGTCCTGTCCATGCCACGCGGTGCCGCCGTGGTCTACCCCAAGGACGCGGGGCAGATCCTGGCGATGGCCGACATCTTCCCCGGCGCGCGCGTCGTCGAGGCGGGCGTCGGCTCGGGGTCGCTCAGCACCTTCCTGCTGCGTGCCATCGGCGACCAGGGCATGCTGCACTCCTACGAGCGCCGGGCGGACTTCGCCGAGATCGCCAAGCAGAACGTCGAGCGCTACTTCGGAGCCCCGCACCCCGCCTGGCGGCTCACCGTCGGCGATCTGCAGGACAACCTCTCCGACTCCGACGTCGACCGCGTCATCCTGGACATGCTCGCCCCCTGGGAGTGCCTGGGGCCCGTCTCCAAGGCGCTCGTCCCCGGCGGCATCCTGTGCGCGTACGTCGCCACCACCACCCAGCTGGCCCGCACCGTCGAGGCCATCCGCGAGCACGGCACCTTCAACGAACCCGCGGCCTGGGAGACCATGGTCCGCACCTGGCACGTCGAGGGCCTCGCGGTACGGCCCGACCACCGCATGATCGGCCACACCGGCTTCCTGCTCACCGCCCGCCGCCTCGCGGACGGCGTGGAGCCCCCGCTGCGCCGCCGCAGGCCCGCCAAGGGCGCCTACGGCGAGGACTACGCGGGCTGGGGCAGCGGCGGCGGGGCGGCCGGGGACGCGGGAGCGGGCGGCCGGGGCGCGGAGAGCCCCGGAAACGGCTCCGCCGACCGCGGCTGATCCGAGCCCGTACCCTCAACCCGCACCAACACCCGGGCGCGGCCACCGACTTCCGCCGGCATTCCGCCGGGGGAGGCGGTGGCCGCGCGGTGTGAGATGTGGCACGATGCGGGACACCCCCCCCTGACGCCACCGCTCTCACAGGAGTCACGCCGCGTGCTGCCTCTGGGCCCGGACCTTCCGCACACCCACCCCCGGCCGGTGCACTGGCTCGCGACCGCGGCCGCCCTCGCCGCCGTCGTCGCCGGGGCGGCGGTGCTCCAGCCCTCCGACGCCAAGGCCACGACCGACACCACCACGGCTTCCGCGCCGGGGTCCCACGCCCCGGTCGCCCCGAGTGTCCGGGCTCCGGACCCCACCGCCGCGGACTACCCCGTGGACTGCGGACCGGCGAAGCTGGACGTCACCGACCGCGCCTCGGGCGATCTGGACGGTGACGGGCGGCCGGAGACGGTGGCCGTGGTGCGCTGCCACTCCGAGACCGGCACCCCGCCCAGCGGCATGTATGTGCTGGCTCAGCCGGACAGCGGGTCAGGCGGCAAGGCCGGCGGGGGAGGCGGCGGTGGCCCGCGGCGGCCGCGGGTCGTCGCGACCTTCCTCGACCCGAAGGAAGGGATGAGCATCAAGGATTTCGCGCTGCGCGGAACCAAGGTTTCGGCCACTCTGCTCGGCTACTCCTCGGAGCAGGTGCCGCGCTGCTGTCCTGACCTTCAGCGCGAAGTCAATTGGCAGTGGCAGGGCGGCAAGTTCGTGCTCAAGGCCCTGCCGGTCCCGGGCAGTGTCTGATCCGTCACTCGGCGTCGGGGCCGTACACCTCGACCCGGTCGGATACCCGCCGTACATGGATGCACTCGCCCGGACACTCCTTGGCCGAGTCCACGACCTCGGTGAGCAGGGGCAGCGGGACGCGCGTGGTCGCGCCCTGGTCCTGCAGCAATTCGTCGTCCGCGCTCTTGACGTAAGCTAGACCGTCGATGTCGAGTTCGAAGATCTCGGGTGCGTACTGGGCGCAGATCCCGTCGCCCGTGCACAGATCCTGGTCGATCCAGACCTCAAGGTCACCGAGCTCCTCGTTCCGCACAGTCACGACCTGCCGTCCCCTGATACATGTTTCAACATTGACTAAATAGCGCCAGCCTTGGCGGGTGTTGACCACCTCGACGATACAACCGGTCGCTTTCCGATGTTGTTGGGTGGGTATTCACCTGGCGTGAGGGAGTGCGCAAGGGTGAAGATCGGACACACGCCGACCGGGTTTGTGATCTAGGGGTTTCAACCCGCACCGGCCCAGGTAGGGTCAGGAAGCGTCCAGCTCCCCTTGGAGGAGGTGAGGACCGTGGCAGCCCACGACGACGACATCAACCGCGGCATCCGGCCGGGGCGGGGGTCTGACGACCCAGCCGGCCAGGTTGCCTATCTCGAGCAGGAAATCGCCGTCCTGCGACGCAAGCTCGCCGACTCTCCGCGGCACACGAGGATTCTCGAAGAGCGGATCGTCGAGCTGCAGACCAACCTGGCGGGCGTGTCCGCGCAGAACGAGCGGCTCGCCAACACGCTCCGTGAGGCCCGCGACCAGATCGTGGCCCTCAAGGAGGAGGTCGACCGGCTCGCGCAGCCGCCGGCCGGCTTCGGGGTGTTTCTGCAGGCGAACGAGGACGGTACGGCCGACATCTTCACCGGAGGACGGAAACTCCGGGTGAACGTCAGCCCGAGCGTCGATCTCGAGGATCTCAGGCGGGGCCAGGAGGTCATGCTCAACGAGGCGCTCAACGTGGTCGAGGCCATGGAGTTCGAGCGCGCCGGGGACATCGTCACCCTCAAGGAGGTCCTTGAGGACGGCGAGCGCGCCCTGGTGATCGGGCACACCGACGAGGAGCGCGTGGTGCGGCTCGCCGAGCCGCTGCTGGACACCACCATCCGCCCCGGTGACGCCCTGCTGCTCGAGCCCCGCTCCGGCTACGTCTACGAGGTCGTGCCCAAGAGCGAGGTCGAAGAGCTCGTCCTCGAAGAGGTCCCGGACATCGACTACACCAAGATCGGCGGCCTGGGCAACCAGATCGAGCTGATCAGGGACGCGGTCGAGCTTCCGTACCTCTACCCCGACCTGTTTAAGGAGCACGAACTGCGGCCGCCCAAGGGTGTGCTGCTGTACGGCCCGCCCGGCTGCGGCAAGACGCTGATCGCCAAGGCCGTAGCCAACTCCCTTGCCAAGAAGGTCGCCGAGGTGACCGGGAAGCCCGCGGGGAAGAGCTTCTTCCTCAACATCAAGGGCCCCGAGCTGCTCAACAAGTACGTCGGCGAGACGGAGCGGCACATCCGGCTGGTCTTCCAGCGGGCGCGGGAGAAGGCCAGCGAGGGCACGCCGGTCATCGTCTTCTTCGACGAGATGGACTCCCTCTTCCGGACCCGTGGCTCCGGTGTCAGCTCGGACGTGGAGAACACCATCGTCCCCCAGCTGCTCTCGGAGATCGACGGTGTCGAGGGCCTGGAAAATGTGATCGTCATCGGCGCCTCCAACCGCGAGGACATGATCGACCCGGCGATCCTGCGCCCCGGCCGCCTCGATGTGAAGATCAAGATCGAGCGTCCGGACGCCGAGGCCGCGAAGGACATCTTCTCGAAGTACCTGACGGAGACCCTGCCGATCCACGCGGACGACCTCACCGAGCACGGCGGCTCCCCCAAGGCCGCGGTCGGCGGCATGATCCAGTCGGTCGTCGAGCAGATGTACACCGAGTCCGAGGAGAACCGCTTCCTGGAGGTCACCTACGCCAACGGCGACAAGGAAGTCCTCTACTTCAAGGACTTCAACTCCGGCGCCATGATCCAGAACATCGTGGACCGGGCCAAGAAGATGGCCATCAAGGACTTCCTGGACCACAACCAGAAGGGCCTTCGCGTCTCCCACCTGCTCGCCGCCTGCGTGGACGAGTTCAAGGAGAACGAGGACCTGCCGAACACCACGAACCCCGACGACTGGGCCCGGATCTCCGGCAAGAAGGGCGAGCGGATCGTCTACATCCGCACCCTGGTCACCGGAAAGCAGGGCGCGGACACGGGACGCTCCATCGACACGGTGGCGAACACCGGTCAGTACCTGTAACACCGCGGTCCGGCTGCGGATGTCCTGGACGGGGCATCCGCAGCCGGATGCGCTTTTCGGACCGTGATTTCGGATGTGTATGTCGGACCTGTCAGCACAGCGAGCGGGCACCTACGAGCCGGACCGGAGCAATGACTGAAATGATCGCCTCAGGGCCGCGCAGCGGCTCTAGGCTCTGCGGTACCGCGGCATCGCGGTGCGGGGGATCGGGGGCCGCGCACGGACCGGAAGCACAGCGGTACTTGAGCGCCCACCCCGTCCAGGGGCGGCGCCGGGCAAGGAGGGCCGCATGACCGTACGGCGAGTAATGGGGATCGAGACGGAGTACGGGATCTCCGTCCCGGGCCACCCGAACGCCAATGCCATGCTCACCTCATCCCAGGTCGTCAACGCGTACGCGGCGGCGATGCACCGGGCGCGCCGAGCCCGCTGGGACTTCGAGGAGGAGAACCCGCTGCGGGACGCCCGCGGCTTCGACCTCGCCCGCGAGTCCGCGGACGCCAGCCAGCTCACGGACGAGGACATCGGCCTGGCCAACGTGATCCTCACCAACGGGGCGCGGCTCTACGTCGACCACGCCCACCCCGAGTACTCCGCCCCGGAGGTGACCAACCCCAGGGACGCGGTGCTCTGGGACAAGGCGGGCGAACGCATCATGGCCGAGGCCGCCCTGCGCGCCGGCCAGCTGCCCGGAGCCCAGCCGATCCACCTCTACAAGAACAACACCGACAACAAGGGCGCCTCCTACGGCACGCATGAGAACTACCTGATGAAGCGGGAGACCGCCTTCTCGGACATCGTGCGCCATCTGACCCCCTTCTTCGTCTCCCGGCAGGTCGTCACCGGCGCCGGCCGCGTGGGCCTGGGCCAGGACGGCCATGAACACGGGTTCCAGATCAGTCAGCGGGCCGACTACTTCGAGGTCGAGGTGGGCCTGGAGACCACCCTCAAGCGCCCCATCATCAACACCCGCGACGAGCCGCACGCCGACGCCGAGAAGTACCGGCGACTGCATGTGATCATCGGTGACGCCAACCTCTCCGAGATCTCGACCTACCTCAAGCTCGGCACCACCTCCCTGGTGCTGTCGATGATCGAGGACGGCTTCATCGCCGTGGACCTCGCGGTGGACCAGCCGGTGCGCACCCTGCACCAGGTCTCCCACGACCCGACGCTGCGCCGCCTGGTCACGCTGCGCAGCGGCCGCACACTCACCGCGGTGCAGCTCCAGATGGAGTACTTCGAGCTGGCCCGCAAGTACGTCGAGGACCGCTTCGGCGCCGACGCCGACGACCAGACCCGGGATGTGCTCACCCGCTGGGAGGACGTCCTGAACCGCCTGGAGCGGGACCCGATGAGCCTGTCAGGCGAGCTGGACTGGGTCGCCAAGCGCGAGCTCATGGAGGGCTACCGGCGCCGTGACAGCCTGGAGTGGGACGCCGCCCGGCTGCACCTGGTGGACCTGCAGTACGCCGATGTGCGCCCCGAGAAGGGGCTCTACAACCGTCTGGTGGCCCGAGGCAAGATGAAGCGGCTGCTGGACGAGGACGAGGTCTCCCGGGCCCGGAGCAAGCCCCCGGAGGACACCAGGGCCTACTTCCGCGGCCGCTGTCTGGAGCAGTACGCCGACGACGTGGCCGCGGCCTCCTGGGACTCGGTGATCTTCGACCTGCCGGGCCGGGACTCCCTGCAGCGGGTCCCGACGCTGGAGCCGCTGCGCGGCACCAGGAACCACGTCAAGGAGCTCCTGGACCGCTGCCGCACGGCCGAGGACCTGGTCCGGGTGCTCTCGGGGGGCTGAAATGGGCCGTGGCCGGGAATCATGGAGGTGGCCTCGGTGCGTTGTAACAACTGCGAGGCCGATGTCGGACCCGGCTTGTAGGGTCTGATCTTGACCGATCGAATCAAGCTGGGGCGAACCGAGCGGGGTGAGGGATATGGCGACAAAGGACACCGGCGGCGGACAGCAGAAGGCGTCGCGCACGACCGAGGAGGTCGAGGAGCAGGCGCAGGACGCGCAGGCGGCGGAAGATCTCAAGGAGCGGCACGAGAAGCTCTCGGACGACGTCGACTCCGTGCTGGACGAGATTGACGACGTACTCGAGGAGAATGCCGAGGATTTCGTGAGGTCCTTCGTTCAGAAGGGTGGCCAGTAGGCTGCCTTTGCCTTCGATTCCAAGGCGAGGTCGAGGGTCGCGTGGAGTGAACGAAGAGACGGAAACGAGGCGCTGTTCGCGTTGCAAGCAGGGCCTCCCGCGGACTGCCTTTGCAAGCAACAGGTCCATGCCCGATGGTCTCCAGGCGTACTGCCGGAAGTGCTACGCCGAGTACTACCGGCAACGCCAGGAGGCCAAGGGGAAGAGGGTTCGGGAGAAAGTCCTGGTCCCGCCGGGACACAAACGGTGTCCGCAGTGCGAACAGGTGAGGCCGCACTCCGAGTGGGAGCGCAACAAGTCTTCGTCGGACGGCTGGGCGAGCTATTGCCGGGCGTGCAGGGCAGAGCGGAACCGGGTCAGCTATTTCAAGCGCAAGTACGGCCTCACGCCCGCAGAGTTGGACGCGCTGGTCGCCGAGCAGCAAGGCATCTGCTGTATATGCCTTGCCGCCCCGGCCGCACATGTGGATCACTGCCATGAGAAGGGTAGGGTCCGTGGCGTACTGTGCTTCAGCTGCAACGCGGCACTGGGGCAGTTCAAGGATCGGCCCGATGTGATAAGGCGGGCTGCGACATACGTGGAAGGAAACGCGTGGAAGCCAATCCTCGTAGCACCGGGCGTCTACCAGCTGCCTTCCTGACGCCCGGGTCGGCCTCGTTCATGGATTTCCTGTCCGAGCACCAGCCCGAGCTGCTCCCGGGGAACCGCCCGCTCCCCCCGGTGCAGGGCGCGATCGAGGCCCCCCACGGCACGACGATCGTCGCCGCGACCTTCCCCGGCGGCGTGGTGCTCGCCGGTGACCGCCGCGCGACCATGGGCAACCTCATCTCCCAGCGCGACGTCGAGAAGGTCTTCCCCGCCGACGAGTACTCGGCCGTCGGCATCGCGGGCACGCTCGGTTTCGCCGTGGAGATGGTCAAGCTCTTCCAGCTGGAGCTGGAGCACTTCGAGAAGGTCGAAGGCACCACCCTCTCCCTGGAGGGCAAGGCCAACCGGCTGTCGACCATGATCCGCGGCAATCTGGGCATGGCCATGCAGGGCCTGGCCGTCGTCCCGATCTTCGCGGGCTGGGACGTCGACCGCGAGAAGGGCCGCATCTTCTCCTACGACGTGACCGGCGGGCGCTCCGAGGAGCACGGCTTCGCCGCCACCGGCTCCGGCTCGTTGTTCGCCCGTGGCGCGCTCAAGAAGCTGTACCGCGAGGATCTGACCGAATCCGACACCGCCACCGCCGTCGTCCAGGCGCTGTACGACGCCGCCGATGAGGACTCCGCGACCGGCGGCCCCGACCTCGGCCGGCGGATCTACCCCATCGTCACGGTGATCACCGAGGACGGCTTCAAGAGGCTCACCGAGGCGGAGGTCTCCGAGATCGCCCGCACCATCCACGAGCGGAGGCTCGAGCAGCCGGACGGCCCGCGGGCCTCGCTGCTCTGAGGGGACGGTTGACCCGGAATGCATTCGCCATTGACAGAAAGGGACGGATAGCCGGTGACGACGCCGTTCTATGTATCGCCCCAGCAGGCCATGGCCGACCGCGCCGAGTACGCCCGCAAGGGCATCGCGCGCGGCCGCAGCGTGGTCGTGTTGCAGTATGCCGACGGCATCCTGTTCGTCGCGGAGAATCCGTCCCGCGCGCTGCACAAGGTCAGCGAGATCTACGACCGGATCGCCTTCGCGGCGGTCGGTAAGTACAACGAGTTCGAGAATCTGCGCATCGGCGGTGTCCGCTATGCCGACCTGCGCGGCTACACCTACGACCGCGACGATGTGACCGCCCGCGGCCTCGCCAATGTCTACGCCCAGACGCTCGGCACCATCTTCTCCAGCGCCGCGGAGAAGCCTTATGAGGTCGAGCTGATCGTCGCCGAGGTCGGGGACGGCCCCGAGGACGACCAGATCTACCGGTTGCCGCACGACGGTTCCATCGTCGACGAGCACGGCTCGGTCGCGGTGGGCGGCAACGCCGACCAGATCAGCAGCTATCTCGACCAGCGCCACCGGGACGGCATGACCCTCGCCGAAGGGCTGAAACTGGCCGTCGAGTCCCTGGCCCGGGACAACAACGGCGGCGAGCGCAGCCTCACCGCCGAGCAGCTCGAGGTCGCGGTGCTGGACCGGACGCGACCGCAGCAGCGGAAGTTCAAGCGGGTCCTTGGCCGCCAGCTGACCCGCCTGCTGGAGGAACAGGAGGGCGCCGCGACCGACTCCGAGGCCGCGACCGAATCCGACACGGCCGAGGAGTCCTCCGACACGGAGGAGTAGCCCTCCCCGCCACCCCACCCACCACGACACGCCCCGGCCCCGGCCGGGGCGTGTCGCGTGGTGTCCGTCTTGCCTCGCCGCTCACTCACTGCCGCGGCGGCCTCCACGGCGTCGCCGGCCGCAGAGGCATGGCGTCACAGAGATCGGGTGGGCGGGTCCTGGCGGGGCGGCGGGCCGCTGGAGCCGCGGGGGACGAGTTCCACCGGGAGCGACGTGTCGCGTGCCGGCTCGCCGTCCAGGACCGCCATCAGGGCCCGCATGCCGGCCGCGCCGACCGCCTCCGCCGGCAGCCGTACCGTGGTCAGCTCCGGGTCGACCGCCGTGGCCAGCGCGAGGTCGTCGAAGCCGGTGACCGAGACGTCGTCGGGCACCCGCAGCCCCAGTCGCCGGGCGGCCTTGCAGGCGCCGGCCGCCAGGATGTCGTCGTCGCATGCGAGCGCCGTGGGGCGGGGTCCGGGGCGGGTGAGCGCCCGTTCGGCCGCGCGGCGGCCCTCGTCGACCGTCAGGGCGGCCGTCTCGGTGTGCAGGGAGGCGCCCGGGACCGCGCCCACCGCCGCCGCCAGGGCCCGCGCGCGGACCCGGAAGGTCCAGGTGTCCACGGCCGCCGCCACATGGGCCACACGGCGGTGTCCAAGGCCCAGGAGGTGCCCGGCGGCCTGCCGCATGCCGTCGGCGATGTCGAGGTTGACCGTGGCCGCCGCGGCGGTCTCATCGGGGGAGCTGTCGAGCATCACCAGCGGGAGCCCTCCGCCGCGCACCGCGGCCAGCGCCTCCGCCGCCATCGAGGAGGCGATCACGCCGTCGAGCGAGGCGCGCGCCGAGTCGAAGGGGTCGCGGGCCGGGCCCACCCCCTCCGGGGACGGATAGAGCACCACCCCGAAGCCGCTCTCGGCGGCCACGCGCGCGGCGCCGGTGTACACCCGGGCGAAGAACTCCGTGGTGAGCGCCGGGACGACGAGCAGCGCGGTCCTGGTCCGGCCCAGGCGGAGGCTGCGCGCCGCGAGGTTCGGGCGGTATCCGAGCTCGCGGGCGGCGGCGCGCACCGCCGCCGCGGTGCGTTCCGATACGCGTCCGGCCCACTTGTCGCCCAGGACCAGCGAGACGGTCGCCTGCGACACGCCGGCGACCCGCGCCACGTCCCGGCTGGTCGCCCGGGCCCCCGCCGCGGGCCGGCCCCCGCGCCCCGCGCCCAGTCCCCGGGCGGCACCCGGCTCGCGTGCCGTCCGGCCGCCCGCATCGCCGACGTCGTCCGCATCGCCCGCGTGGCCCCGGCCCGGGGCCACGCCGACCGCATCGGCCTCGGGCTCCGCCGTGCCGTGGCTCTCCACGGCGGCCGGACCCACGAACGCTCCCATGCCCCCGGAAGGCCGCCCGGAAGAACCCCCGGAACGGCCGGCGGAACGGCCCGCGCCCCCGCTCCGCGTCCCGGGAGCGCGCGCCCCCGGCGCGCGGTCCCCATTCGCGCTCGCCACCATCGCTTTCCCCTCGCCATGGTCATCACGGTCGCCCACCGTGAGGTGGACTGCGGTCGGCAGCCATGGTACGTATAACGACGGACGTTATACGTAAAACCTCGGGCGGCCACGCCCGAACCGGGAAACCTCGAACGGAAAGGGCGGACGATGGCCGCTGGCTACGGAGACCTGCTGCGCACCAAACACGCGGCCCGCCTCCTCATCGGCACGCTCATCGGCCGGCTGCCCAACGCCACCGCCGCCCTCGCCGTCGTGCTCTTCACACGCGCCGAGGGCGGCAGCTACGCCCTGGCCGGCGGGCTGTCCGCCGTCTACGGCGTGGGCAACGCGATCGGCCAGCCCCTGCTCGGCCGGGCCGTGGACCACTACGGGCAGCCGCGGGTGATGCTGCCCGCTGCCGTGGTGTCCGCGCTCGCCATGGCCGCGTTCGCCGCGGTCGGGCTCGACCCGCTGCCCGTCGCGTACGCCGCGATGCTGGCCGCGGGCCTGTTCACGCCGCCCCTGGAGGGCGGGCTGCGGGCGCTGTGGCCGGGCGTGCTCGGGCGCGAGGAGCGGGTGCACGCGGCCTACGCGCTGGACGCCGTCGCCCAGGAGGTGATCTTCTGCGTCGGGCCGCTGCTGGTGACCGCCCTGGTGGCCCTCTGGTCGGAGGCGGCGGCGTTGCTGGTCATCAACGCGATCGGGGTCGGGGGCGCGCTGTCGGTCGTGATCTCGCCGCCCTCCCGCCGCTGGCGCTCGGCCCCGCGCGAGGCGCACTGGCTCGGCGCCCTGCGCTCGCGGGGCCTGCTGGTGCTCCTCGGCACGTTCTTCTTCGTCGGCGTCGCCCTCGGCTCGATCGGAGTGGCGGCCGTCGGATACGCGGACGAGCACGGCGGCGGCATGGTGTCCAGCTATCTGCTCTCCGCGCTGGGCGCCGGCGCGCTGGTGGGCGGCCTCGCGTACGGCGCGCGGCCCTGGGCCGGCCCGCCGGAGCGGCGGCTGCGGGCCCTGGTGGCCGCGCTGGCGCTCGGCTACCTCCCGCTGGTCCTGGTGCCCGGGGTGGCCGCGATGACCGCCCTCGCCGGGCTCTCCGGCCTCTTCCTGGCCCCCGCGCTCGCCTGCGTCTTCATCGTCGTGGACCGGCACGCCCCGCGCGGCACGGTCACCGAGGCGTTCTCCTGGCTGGTGACCACCTTCGTGGTCGGCAACGCCGCGGGAACGGCCGCCGCGGGGCCCGTGATGGAGCTCGGCGGGGTGGCGGGGGGCTTCGCCGTCCCGGGGGCGGCCGGGGCGGTGGCCCTGGCCGTTCTTCTGGCCACCGCGCGCTTCCTCACCGGTACACCAGGGGTGACACCGGGCGACCCGGATGAACTTCTGCCGGAAAATGATCGCAACCGTGCCGTCGAACCCGGTTTCAGAGCAGGCCATCAGGCGTAATGTTCAGGCATGGACCGCCGCATTTTCGGGCTGGAGAACGAGTACGGCGTCACGTGCACATTCAGGGGACAGCGCCGGTTGTCTCCTGACGAAGTGGCGCGCTACCTCTTCCGCCGTGTCGTCTCCTGGGGCCGCAGCAGCAATGTTTTCCTGCGCAACGGCGCCCGCCTCTATCTCGACGTGGGCTCGCACCCGGAATACGCAACCCCCGAGTGCGACAACGTGACCGAGCTGGTCACCCACGACAAGGCAGGCGAGCGCATTCTCGAAGGTCTGCTCGTGGACGCCGAGCGCCGCCTGCACGAGGAGGGAATCGCGGGCGACGTCTATCTCTTCAAGAACAACACCGACTCGGCGGGGAACTCCTACGGCTGCCATGAGAACTATCTGGTGGCCCGGCACGGAGAGTTCTCCCGCCTCGCCGACATTCTCATCCCCTTCCTGGTGACCCGGCAGTTGCTGTGCGGCGCCGGCAAGGTGCTGCAGACGCCGCGCGGCGCCGTCTACTGCGTCAGCCAGCGGGCCGAGCACATCTGGGAGGGCGTCAGCTCCGCGACCACCCGCTCCCGGCCGATCATCAACACCCGCGACGAGCCGCACGCCGACGCCGAGCGCTACCGCAGGCTGCATGTCATCGTGGGCGACTCCAACATGTCCGAGACGACCATGCTGCTCAAGGTCGGCGCCACCGACCTGGTGCTGCGCATGATCGAGGCGGGCACCGTGATGCGTGACCTGACCCTGGAGAACCCCATCCGGGCCATCCGCGAGGTCAGCCATGACATCACCGGACAGCGCAAGGTGCGCCTGGCCAGCGGGCGCGAGGCATCCGCCCTCGAAGTCCAGCAGGAGTACTACGAAAAGGCAGTCGACTTCTGCGAGCGCCGCGGAATCCGCACCGGCACCGTGGAGCGCGTCCTCGAACTGTGGGGCCGCACCCTCGACGCGGTCCGCACCGAGGAGCTCGACCGGATCGGCACCGAGATCGACTGGGTGATGAAATACAAGCTGATCGAGCGCTACCGCGCCAAGAACAACATCACCATGTCCCATCCGCGGATCGCCCAGATAGACCTCGCCTATCACGACATCCACCGCCGCCGGGGGCTGTACTACCTCCTGGAGAAGCGCGGTCAGGCGGCCCGGGTGTGCAACGACTTGAAGATTCTCGAGGGCAAGTCGGTGCCGCCGCAGACCACCCGGGCCCGGCTGCGCGGCGATTTCATCCGCCGCGCCCAGGAGCAGCGCCGCGACTTCACCGTCGACTGGGTGCACCTCAAACTCAATGATCAGGCGCAGCGCACGGTGCTGTGCAAGGACCCGTTCCGCTCGGTGGACGACCGCGTGGAGAAACTGATCGCGGGAATGTGACGACGGCGTCCGGACGGCCCATGTCCGGTGCGGGGCCCCGTACGTTTCGCGTACGGGGCCCCGGGCACGTCGTAGAGTGGCGCGCATTGCCCCCGCAGGATCTACCCAACGAGGACTTTCGTGCGCCGACGTTCCGTACTTCTGGCCGTGCCCGCCGGCTTGCTCACCGCCGCGGGCTGTGGCAGCGAGAAATCAGGATCCGAGAAGTCTTCCAAGGCCTCGCCCTCGCCGGAGACCAGCAGCCCGAAGGCCCCGAAGCCCACCGGCAAGATCGTGAGCGGGCCGGTGCCGGAGATCACCGGTGGTACGAAGTTCGGCGAGAAGCCCAAGATCGCCAAGGGCAAGGGTGCGCCGTCCTCGGATCTGGCCGTCAAGACGGTCATCAAGGGCGACGGGGCCGAGGTGGCCGCGGGCGACTACCTCCAGGTGGACTATCTCGGCCAGATCTGGAACACCGCCAAGGTCTTCGACAACTCCTATGACCGGGGGAAGCCCGCCGTCTTCCAGATCGGCGTCGGCCAGGTCATCCCGGGCTGGGACAAGGGGCTGGTGGGCAAGCAGACCGGCAGCCGGGTGGAGCTGGCCATCCCGCCGGCCCTCGGATACGGCGAGCAGGGTCAGCCGCAGGCCGGGATCAAGGGCACCGACACGATGGTGTTCGTCGTCGACATCAAGAACGCCTTCAACGGCAAGAGCTCGGCCAAGGGCGACACGGTGGCCCAGAGCAACCTGGACCTGCCCAAGGTCGGCACCGGGACCGACGGCAAGGCGCCGTCCATCGACGTCCCGAAGAAGCCCGCGCCCAAGAAGCTCGTCTCCGCCTACGTCATCGAGGGCGACGGGCCGAAGGTCAAGGCCACCGACACCCTGCTCGTCCAGTACAAGGGCGTGCTGTGGGACGGCGGCAAGCAGTTCGACGCCACCTACAAGAAGGGCCAGCTCGCGCAGTTCT
The DNA here is from genome assembly GCF_042959105.1 of Streptomyces sp. NPDC007917. Lineage (NCBI taxonomy): Bacteria > Bacillati > Actinomycetota > Actinomycetes > Kitasatosporales > Streptomycetaceae > Streptomyces > Streptomyces sp. NPDC007917. Next base: position 87,766 of record NZ_JBIBKK010000012.1, on the reverse strand, counting down.
CGCTGCAGCAGGTGGTCAAGGGCTGGGCGCAGGGGCTGACCGGGAAGAAGGTCGGCAGCCGTGTGCTGATCGTCATCCCGCCGGAGCTCGGTTACGGAAAGCAGGCGCAGCAGGGCATCCCGGCCAACTCCACGCTGGTCTTCTCCGTCGACATCCTGGCGGTTCTGTAAGACTGGGCGGGTTGCCCACCACGTAAGAGGAGCAATTTCGTGAGCATCGACAAGCCCGAGGTCGACTTCCCGGGCGGCGAGCCGCCGAAGGACCTGGAGATCAAGGACATCTGGGAGGGCGACGGCCCCGTCGCCAAGGCCGGAGCCACCGTCTCCGTCCACTACGTCGGCGTCGCCTTCAGCACCGGCGAGGAGTTCGACGCGAGCTGGAACCGCGGCACCCCGCTGCAGTTCCAGCTCGGTGCCGGCCAGGTCATCTCCGGCTGGGACCAGGGGGTGCAGGGCATGAAGGTCGGCGGCCGCCGCCAGCTGATCATCCCGCCGCACCTGGCCTATGGCGACCGTGGCGCCGGCGGCGGCCGGATCAAGCCGGGCGAGACGCTGATCTTCGTATGCGACCTGGTCGCCGCCTGAGTCCGGCGCGCCGAAGGTCCGCGGGCGAGCGTTGAGCCCGTGACCCGAGCGCCCGCCTGGGGCCCCTGCCGCCCGGCAGGGGCCCTCGGCTTTTGTCCCGCGTCCCGGTAGCGGTACGGTCACGGTCGGAAGGTCACGAAGAAGGGGCGTCGATGGCGATTGCCAAGGCCGAGCGGCTGATGAATCTGGCGCTGTGCCTGCTGGGAACCCGGCGCCCGTTGACGAAGCGTGAGTTGCGGGAATCCATAGAGGCGTACATCGAGGCCGCGGCAGCCGCGTCGGCCACCGGCTCGGCCTCGGCCGGCGACGAGGCGTTCAACCGCATGTTCGAGCGGGACAAGGACGATCTGCGCGAACTCGGCCTGATCATCGAGACCGTGGAGAGCGTCGACGGGGAAATCGGCTACCTCGCCCGCCGCGACAGCAACCGCCTCCCTGCGATCACCCTGGACGCCGAGGAGGCAGCGGCCCTCGGCCTGGCCGCGAAGGTCTGGCAGCAGGCCCGGCTCGCCGGCGCCGCCAGCGGCGCGCTGCAGAAGCTGCGCGCCGCCGGGATGCCGCTGGCCGAGGACCCGTACGACACCCAGCCGGCCGGCGCCCTGGAGCCGCGCATCCCGGTCCACGAGGCAGCTTTCGAGCCCCTGATGCTCGCCTGCCGCGACCGCCGCCCCGTCATGTTCGACTACCGCAAGTCGAACGCCGCCCGGCCCCAGCAGCGCCATGTCGAGCCGTGGGCGCTGGAGTGCTGGCGCGGCCACTGGTACCTGGCCGGATGGGACCGCGAGCGCACGGCCGAGCGGGTCTTCCGGCTCTCCCGGATCACCGGCAAGGTGCGCCTGCGGGCCGGCGCCTACACCGCCGAGGTGCCCGACCACGTCACCGTCCGCGAGACCGTGGAGCGGTGGTCGGGGGAGACCGCCACCCGCACCGCCCGGATCCGGCTGCGCTCCGGCCACGGCTATCCGCTGCGGGCCAGGGCGCTGCACACCCGCCCGCTGGACGACGGCTGGGACGAGCTGGAGATCCCGTACGGACACGGGCTCGACGCCTGGCTGGTGGAGTTCGGCCCGGACGTGGTCGTGCTGGCGCCCGACGAGCTGCGGGCCGATGTCATCGACCGGCTGCGTGCCGTGGCCAAGGGCTGAGGGGGCGACTTCACATGGCCGGAAACGCCATTGACCAGACACGCCGGATGCTGTCCCTGGTGACGTATCTGCGCGAGCGCCCCGGCGCCTACATCGCCGATGTCGCCCGCGCCTTCGGCATCACCGAGGACGAGCTGATCTCGGACCTGGATGTGCTGCCGCTGTGCGGCACCAGCTTCCGCGGCGGCGACCTGCTGGACATCGACACCGACGGCGAGCGCATCTGGTGGCACAACCCCGACGATGTGGCGGAGCCGCTGCGGCTCGCCGCCGACGAGGCCACCGCGCTGCTGGTCGCCGCCCGCGCCGTGGCCACCCTCCCCGGGCTGCGCGAGGGCGACCGGGACGCCCTGCTGCGCGCCACCGCCAAGCTGGAGGCCGCCGCCGGTGAGGTGGCCGGGGCCAGCTCCCGGCTGTCGGTGACCTTCGAGTCCGAGGGCGGGGTCTTCGCCGACGTCGACCGGGCCATCGCCGAGCGCCGCCGCCTGTGGCTGCGCTACTACTCGCCCGCCCGGGACGAGCTCACCGAGCGCGAGGTCGACCCGATCCGGCTGTTCGCCGTCGGCCGCACGTACATGGAGGCCTGGTGCCGGCTCTCCGAGGCTCGGCGCACCTTCCGGCTTGACCGGGTCGCGGAGATCAAGCTGCTCGACGCGCCCGCCGACCCGCCGCCGATCGAGCTGCGCGATCTGTCGGACCTGTCCGCCGGGCTGGTGCAGACCGGCGCCGAGGACCCCGAGGTGGTCGTCGAGGTCGGCCCCGGCGGGCGCTGGGTCGCCGAGTACTACCCGCACGACAGCGCGGAGGAGCTGCCCGACGGCGGCCTCAGGATCACGCTGCGCACCCCCGACCCCGGTTCGCTGCGCCGCCTGGCGCTGAGGCTGGGCAGGGACGGCAAGATCGTCTCCCCGCGGGGGCTGGCGGACAGCGCGCGGGACGCGGCGCAGCGGGCGCTCGCGGCCTATGGTGAGTGAAGGGACACGCACAGTGACCGCTGGGGGGAATCCCACCTCGGTGATCTTCAAGGCAGCCTGCCCGGACTGCCGTGGCCGGTTCGAGCTGGCCGCCACCGCCTTCAGGCTGGCGATCGGGGGGAGTGACCGCACCACGTTCTACTCCTTCACCTGCCCCGACTGCGGGTCGGCGGTGCGCAAACCGGCGGGGGAGCGGATCGTGGAGCTGCTCACCGGCGGTGGGGTGAGCACGCTGCGGCTGCACTCCAAGGTCTAGGCTCTGGCCCATGCTCTGGCCGATGCTCGCCCTCGCCCTCGCCTTCACCGGAATCGCGGTGCTCGCCGTGCTCGCCGCACGGGTCTTCGTCGAAGTGCGGAGGCTCGCCCGGCAGGTGGGGGAGAGCTCGCGGCGGATCACCCGGGCCGCCGAGGACCTGGAGCGGGCCACGGCCCCGCTGGGCGGTCACATGGGCGCGCTGAGCCACGGGCGGCACGACGTACTTTCGTCAGAACCGGCGGCTGACCGAGGCCAGGGACTGACGCACGGGTCAGCGGGGTAGGCTGCTTGGCGCAGTTGTGACGGCGATGCCGTGGTCGCAACGGGGAGTATGCACAGGCATTGCCCGTGGTTTACCCCTGCGGGTTACGATCGCTGCCAGCACTAGCACGCCAGTCCGATCCCAAACGGCAGGCATGAAACTTACGCCGCCCCGGCGAGAAGGTAGTCGCACATGCTCGGCAATCTGAGGCCCACCGAGATCGTTCTGATCCTCGTTGTCATCCTGCTGCTCTTCGGTGCCAAGAAGCTCCCGGACATGGCTCGGTCCCTCGGCAAGTCGGCCCGCATCCTCAAGAGCGAGGCCAAGGCCATGAAGAAGGACGACGAGGCGGCGAAGACCGCCGAAGCTCCGACGACGGCGTCGGCGCCCGCCGACCCCGCCGCGCAGGCCGCTCCGCGGACCATCCAGGCGGCCCCCGGCGATGTGACCAGCTCCCGTCCGGTCACCGAGCCGAACCGCACCGCCCAGAGCTGACGCAGCCGACGCAAGCCGAGAGTGCCGCCGCGGCCCGCTGAGCCCGCGACGGCCTTCGCACGAGACGAGGACGTGGGTTGCTCAAGTCTGCCCGCAAACAGCAGAAGGACCCTGAGGGGCGGATGCCTCTCGCGGAGCATCTGCGTGAGCTGCGCAACCGACTGCTGAAGGCGGTCGTCGCGATCATCGTGGTCACGGTCGTCGCGCTGATCTACTACAAGCAGATCGCGGAGTTCCTGACCGGCCCGGTGATCGACAGCGTCGGGTGCAAGGACGGCGGCGGTATCGGGGGCGATCACACCAAGCCCTGTGCCCAGATCACCGCCAACGGTCTTCTCGCCCCCTTCACGATCATGCTGAAGGTGGGCCTGATGACCGGCGTCGTCGTCTCCAGCCCGATCTGGCTCTACCAGCTGTGGGCCTTCCTCGCGCCCGGTCTGCACAGCCACGAGAAGAAGTACGCGCTCGGCTTCGTGGCCGCGGGCGTGCCGCTGTTCCTGGCCGGAGCCTGGCTGGCCTACGCCGTGCTGCCGACCACGGCCGGGGCCCTGGTCGGCCTCACCCCCGAGGACTGGGACAACCTGTTCCCCGCGGACGAGTTCTTCGACATCGTCACGCGCATGGTGATCGTCTTCGGCCTCGCCTTCGAACTCCCGCTGCTGCTGGTGCTGCTGAACTTCGGCGGAGTGATCACCGGCCGCCGGATGCTCGGCTGGTGGCGGGGCATGGTCGTCGGCATCACCGTCTTCGCCGCCATCGCCACGCCCACCGGCGACCCGCTGACCATGTCGCTGCTCGCGGCGCCCATCGTGGTGCTGTACTTCGGCGCCACGGGCATCTGCCTCTTCAACGACCGCCGGCGCCGCCGCGGCAACCCGGACGCCGGGCTCAGCGACGACGAGGCCTCCGACCTCGATCTGACCCCCGTGCCCATCGGCGACATCGAGCAGGTCTCCCCGACGCCCCGCCCCGACGACCCGGACGATTCGGGCCCGACCCGGCGGAACGGCTACGACGACATCACCTGATCCGAGTCGGCCGGGCCGGTGACCTGAACCCGCCCGGCCGGTAGGGTCCGCGGGTGACCTGCGACATCACCCTTCTCGTCAACCCGACGGCGGGCCGCGGGCGCGCCGCCCACGCCGCCCCGCCCGCCGTCCGGGCCCTGCGGGCCGCCGGATTCACCGCGCGGGTCGTGGTGGGCGCCGACGGGGCCGACGCCCTGCGGCGGGCCCACGAGGCGGTGGCGGGCGGCACCGGGGCGCTGGTGGCCGTCGGGGGCGACGGGATGGTCTCGCTGGCCCTCCAGGCGGTAGCCGGGACGGGCACCCCGCTGGGGGTGATCGCCGTCGGCGGCGGCAACGACTTCGCGCGGGCCAGCGGGCTGCCGATACAGGACCCGGGCGCCGCGGCCCGGCTCATCGCCGCGTCGCTCAAGGAGGACGGCGGCCGCGAGGTCGACCTGGGGCGGGCGGGCGACGTCTGGTTCGGCACCGTCCTCGCCTCCGGCTTCGACTCCCGGGTCAACGAGCGCGGCAACCGGATGCGCCGGCCGCGCGGCCGGCTCCGCTACGACCTGGCCATGCTCGCCGAACTGGCGGCCCTGCGGCCCGTCCGCTACCGGATGAGCCTCGACGGCGGTCCGGAGCACGATGTCGAGGCCACCTTGATCGCCGTCGGCAATGCCTCCTCGTACGGCGGCGGCATGCGGATCTGCGCGGGCGCGGCCCTGGACGACGGGCTCTTCGACATCACGGTCGTCGGGCCGTGCTCCCGCACCACGCTGCTGACGGTCTTCCCCCGCGTCTACCGCGGCACCCACCTCGGCCACCGGGTGGTCACCACCCACCGGGCCGCCTCGGTGTCCCTGGCCGCCGAAGGCCTGGCCGCGTACGCGGACGGCGAGCGCCTGGGGCCGCTGCCGCTCACCGCCCGGGCGGTCCCCGGCGCCGTACGGCTGCTGGGGGCGCCCGGGCCGGGCGCCGGCGCCTGAACCCGGACGCCGTGCCCTCGCTGCGCCCGTCCCGATCAGCAGATAAGATCGCGTGCGTTGTCAGAGGCGGCCGGTAGTCTCGTACGTACGATGACCGACGAGCTATCTCCCGCCGAGCGCTACGCCGCGGCCCGTGTGCGCGCGGCCGAGGAGGCCACCGCGCTGGCCCCCTTCCGCGAGATGTACGAATTCGATCTCGACCCGTTCCAGATCGAGGCGTGCAAGGCCCTGGAGGCCGGGAAGGGCGTGCTGGTCGCCGCCCCCACCGGCTCGGGCAAGACCATCGTGGGCGAGTTCGCCGTCCACCTGGCGCTCACCCAGGGCCGCAAGTGTTTCTACACCACGCCCATCAAGGCGCTGTCGAACCAGAAGTACACCGACCTCGTCAAGCGCCACGGCGCCGACCGGGTCGGCCTGCTCACCGGTGACAACAGCATCAACTCCGAGGCCCCGGTGGTCGTGATGACCACCGAGGTCCTGCGCAACATGCTGTATGCGGGCTCCCAGTCGCTGCTGGGGCTCGGCTACGTGGTGATGGACGAAGTCCACTACCTCTCCGACCGGTTCCGCGGCGCCGTCTGGGAAGAGGTCATCATCCACCTCCCCGACTCGGTGACGCTGGTGTCGCTGTCCGCCACCGTGTCCAACGCGGAGGAGTTCGGCGACTGGCTCGACACGGTCCGCGGCGACACCGAAGTGATCGTCTCCGAGCACCGCCCCGTCCCGCTGTGGCAGCACGTCCTGGCCGGGCGCCGGATGTACGACCTCTTCGAGGAGAAGAGCGCGCAGGGGGACGGCCAGGCCGGCCGCCGGGAGGTCAACCCCGACCTGGTCCGGCTGGCCCGGATGGAGAACACCCGCCCCAGCTTCGGCCGCGACAAGCGCCGCGGCCGCAACAACATGCGCGAGGCCGACCGGGAGCGCGAGCGCCGTCAGCGCAGCCGGATCTGGACCCCGGGCAGGCCCGAGGTCATCGAGCGGCTCGACGCCGAGGGGCTGCTGCCCGCGATCACCTTCATCTTCAGCCGGGCCGGCTGCGAGGCGGCCGTGCAGCAGTGCCTGTACGCCGGGTTGCGGCTCAACGACGAGGCGGCCCGCGCCCGGGTGCGCTCCCTCGTCGAGGAGCGGACGGCCGGGATACCGGACGAAGACCTGCATGTGCTGGGCTACTTCGAATGGCTGGAGGGCCTGGAGCGGGGCATCGCCGCCCATCACGCCGGGATGCTGCCGACGTTCAAGGAGGTCGTGGAGGAGCTGTTCGTCCGCGGGCTGGTCAAGGCGGTGTTCGCCACCGAGACCCTGGCGCTCGGCATCAACATGCCCGCGCGTTCGGTGGTGTTGGAGAAGCTCGTCAAGTGGAACGGCGAGCAGCACGCCGACATCACCCCCGGCGAGTACACGCAGCTGACCGGCCGGGCCGGCCGGCGCGGCATCGACGTCGAGGGCCACGCCGTGGTGCTGTGGCAGCGCGCGATGGACCCGGCCGCCCTCGCGGGCCTGGCCGGCACCCGCACATATCCGCTGCGCTCCTCCTTCAGGCCCTCGTACAACATGGCGGTCAACCTGGTCTCGCAGTTCGGCCGGCACCGCTCCCGCGAGCTGCTGGAGACCTCCTTCGCGCAGTTCCAGGCCGACAAGGCGGTCGTCGGCATCTCCCGGCAGGTGCAGCGCAACGAGGAGGGCCTGCGCGGCTACCGCGCCTCCATGACCTGCCACCTCGGCGACTTCGACGAGTACGCGCGGCTGCGCCGTGATCTGAAGGACCGCGAGACCGAGCTCGCCAAGCAGGGCGTGGCGCAGCGGCGCGCGGCCGCCGCCGACGCGCTGGAGAAGCTCCGCCCCGGCGATGTCATCCACGTCCCGACCGGCAAGTACGCCGGGCTCGCGCTGGTGCTCGACCCCGGGCTGCCGGCCGGGCGTACGGGCGGCCACCGGGGCCTTGAGTACCACGACGGGCCGCGCCCGCTCGTGCTCACCGTCGAGCGCCAGGTCAAGCGGCTGGCCGCGATCGACTTCCCGGTGCCGGTCGAGCCGCTGGAGCGGATGCGGATCCCCAGGTCCTTCAACCCGCGCAGCCCGCAGTCCCGCCGCGACCTGGCGTCCGCGCTGCGCACCAAGGCGGGCCACCACGAGGCGCGCCGCCACCGCAAGCAGCGTTCGGCCGCCGCCGACGACACCGAGATCGCCCGGCTGCGCGCCGCCCTGCGGGCCCATCCCTGCCACGGTTGCGACGAGCGCGAGGACCACGCCCGCTGGGCCGAGCGCTACCACCGGCTGCTGCGCGACACCCGCCAGTTGGAGCGGCGCATCGAGGGGCGTACGAACACCATCGCGCGCACCTTCGACCGGATCTGCGCCCTGCTGTCCGAGCTCGGCTATCTGAGCGGCGAGGAGGTCACCGACGACGGCAAGCGGCTCGCCCGGCTCTACGGCGAGCTGGACCTGCTCGCCAGCGAGTGTCTGCGCGAGGGCGTGTGGGAGGGGCTGGCCCCCGCCGAGCTCGCGGCCTGCGCCTCCGCGCTGGTCTACGAGGCGCGGGCGGCGGACGACGCGCTGCCGCCCAAGCTGCCCGCGGGCCGGGCCAAGGGGGCGCTGGCCGAGATGGTCCGCATCTGGGGCCGGCTGGACGCCCTGGAGGACGACCACAAGATCAAGCAGGCGGAAGGGGTCGGTCAGCGCGAGCCCGACCTGGGCTTCGCCTGGGCCGCGTACCGCTGGGCCTCCGGACACGGCCTGGACGAGGTGCTGCGCGAGATCGACATGCCCGCGGGCGACTTCGTGCGCTGGTGCAAGCAGGTGATCGACGTGCTGGGCCAGATCGCCGTGGCCGCCCCGGAGGGCGGCACGGTGGCGCGCGCCGCCCGCCGGGCGGTCGACGCGCTGCTGCGGGGCGTGGTGGCGTACTCCTCCGTCGGCTGACCCGCCGTTTTCCGGGCCGTGCCCGGCCGGGGCGCACTCCCCGGCCGGGCACGGCCCTTCGCATGCCGCATGCCGCTTTCCGGCGTCCCCCCGTGGCCGTAGAGTCAGTAAAGTCGCGATACATCGCGGTTGACGCCTCCGCTGGGTCGCGATATGTTCGTCGACGGATATACGGGGGCGAGGTGATGACGGTGACGGCGAAGCGGCGCAAGCTGAGCAACCCGCTGGCGCTCGCGGTGATGGCGCTCCTGAGTGAGCGGCCGATGCATCCGTACGAGATCGCGCAGGTGCTCCGGCAGCGGGGCAAGGACCAGAGCATCAAGATCAAGTACGGCTCGCTCTACACCGTCGTCCAGAACCTGGAGAAACACGGCTTCGTCGAGGTCGCCGGCGTCCAGCGCCAGGGGCTCCGCCCCGAGCGCACGGTGTACGGACTGACCGAGGAAGGCCGGCGGGAGCTGCACGACTGGCTGGCGGAACTGGTGTCCGTCCCGGCCCAGGAGTACCCCGCCTTCGCGGCCGCGCTCTCGCTGATCCTGGTGCTGCCTCTCGACGAGGCCGACGAACTGCTGCGGCAGCGCGTCGAGGCACTGGAGGCCCGGGCCGAAGCCCTCGATCACGAGATGGACGCCCTGACCAAGGACCTGCCGAGGGTGTTCCTGCTCGAGGCGGAGTACCAACTGCACATGATCCGCGCCGAGACGGAGTGGATCCGGTCCCTGCGCGGGGAGCTCGCGGAGGGCGGCCTCTCCGGCGCGGACGCCTGGCGGACGCTGAGCCGGACGGGCGAGATACCGGCGGAATGGGTCGAGATAAAGGAGCGGATCAAGCTGAAGGAGTGAAGAAGGCCTCGGCGCGCGCTGCGCCAACAGCGCGCGCCGAGGCCCTGACCCCGGACCGGACCTGCGGTGATGGCAGGCCAGGCGATCGAGGTGCGGCACACCCAGGATAGCCCGGCTCTCCACCCGTGGATCGGTGCGGCGGATTTCGCACAGGAAAGACCGACGTCGCGCGCGAGAACACCGCGCGAAGGACCGACGTCGTTCGACAGATCAGAGTGGAGATACGCCATCATGGCGCCAACAACCGGGGGACACACCCCGCATCGCACGCGCATGCGCGCGCTCGCAGTGGAAACCAGCCAACTGGTCAAGACCTACCCCGGCGGGGTGAAGGCCGTGGACGGCATGGAACTGGCCGTCGAGTCCGGCATCGTCTTCGGCCTGCTCGGCCCCAACGGGGCCGGGAAGTCCACCACCGTCAAGATACTCACCACCCTCGCCCGGCCCGACGCGGGCACGGCGACGGTCGCCGGACACGATGTGCTCCGCCACCCCGGGCGGGTGCGCGCCGCCATCGGCGTCGTGTCGCAGAAATCCGGCGCCGACCCGGTGGCCACCGGGCGGGAGAACCTGCTGCTGCAGGGGAGGCTGTACGGGCTGCGGGGCGCCGCCTGCGCCCGGCGCGCCGATGAGCTGCTGGAGCGCTTCGACCTCGCCGACGCCGGGAACCGCCCGGTCAAGGGCTACTCCGGCGGGATGGGCCGCAGGCTCGACGTCGCGCTCGGGCTCGTACACCGCCCCCAAGTGCTCTTCCTCGACGAGCCCACGACCGGGCTCGACCCCGAGGCCCGCACGGCCATGTGGGAGGAGATCGGCCGCCTCGCGGGGGAGGAGGGCCTGACGATCGTGCTCACCACGCACTACCTCGAGGAGGCCGACCGCCTCGCCGAGCGCATCGCCATCGTCGACCGCGGCCGGGTCGTGGTCGAGGGCACCCCGGACGAGCTCAAGGGTGAACTCCGCGGCGACGCCGTCCACCTGGAGCTGCGCCAGGCCGTCGCGGACGGCGCGGAGCCGCCGCTGCGCGGTGCGCTCGGCGCGCTGCCGGGCGTACACGAGGTGGCCGTGGACGGACGGCGGGTCAGCGCCCGCGCCGACGACGGCGCCGCCGCCGTGCCCACGCTGCTGGCCGCCCTGGAGCGGGCGGGCGCCGCGGTGGCGACCGCGACCGTCGCCCGTCCCTCCCTCGACGACGTCTATCTGCGCTACGCGGGCCGCAGCTTCACCGAGGCGGAGGCCGCGGCCGAGGCGCCCGTGCCGGCCGGCGCCGCGGGAGGTGCCCGATGAGCGCGACCCTCACCCAGACCTGGTACATGACACAGCGCCAGCTGATGGGCTACTGGCGTCAGCCCGTCTTCCTGCTGATCAATCTGGTCCAGCCGGTCATCTGGCTGTTCCTCTTCGGCTCCCTCTTCCGCAAGATCACCGACCTCGGCGGCTTCGGCACCGGCTCGTACCTGGACTATCTGGTCCCGGGCATCGTGGTGATGAGCGCCCTGTCCTCCAATATGTGGGCGGGCATGGGGACCTTGGAGGAGATCGAACGGGGCACCCTCAACCGCTTTCTGACCACGCCGGTCTCCCGGGGCGCCCTGATGAACGGCAATGTGGTCTCCCAGGGCATCACCACCGCCTTCCAGTCCGTCATCATCGCGGCGCTCGGCAAACTCGGCGGCGCCGACTACCCGGGCGGCATCACCGGGCTGGCACTGCTGATCGTGGCGTCCGTGCTGCTCGGCACGGTCGCCGGCGCGCTCTCCAACGCCCTGGGCATGCTGGTCCGCGAGCGCGAGTCGATCATCGGCATCAACACCTTCCTGCTGCTGCCGCTGACCTTCCTCTCCGAGGCCTTCATGGCACCTTCCCTGATGCCGGGGTGGATGCGGCACATCGCCGACTTCAACCCGGTCAACTGGGCCCTGGTGGCCGGCCGTTCCGCCATGGCGGAGAACCCGGACTGGGCCGATGTGGCGAGCCGCGGCGGAGCGCTCCTGGCGCTCGCCCTGGCCGCGGTCTGGCTGTCGACCCGCACCTTCCGGTCGTACCAGCGGTCGGTCTGACCGCGCCCCGTACGCGCGCATCACGGCGCGATGGGCGGCCCCGGCGGTGCGCGGACACCGCCGGGGCCGCCCTGTGTGCGTATTTCACCCGGATGGGCTGGGCAGCCCCGCAGAGGCAGCGGGCGCCCGGAGTATGGGCCGGACCCCGCAGACCAGGCCCGACCTCACACCTCAGGCCGCCGCGGCCCCCGCGGTCCCCTCCTGCTCCGCCTCCACCTGCTGGTTCCACTCCCGCTTGGACGCCTGCCAGCCGTCCTCGTCATGGCCGCGCCGCCAGTAGCCGGAAATCGACAGCCACTCGCGCGGAACCTCCCGCTCGATCCGCAGATAACGGCGGATCTCCTTCACAAAACCGGCCTCGCCATGGACGAAGGCGTGCACCTGGCCGGACGGGAAGTCCAGCGCCCGTACGGCCGCCACCAGCGATTCGCCGACCGGCCCACCGCCCCGGTGCAGCCAGCTGATCTCCGCGCCGTCCGGCACGCTCAGCTTGACCTCCTCCTCCGGCCCGGCCACCTCGATCAGGGCGTGCACCGGCGCGCCCGTCGGCCGCTCCGTAAGCCGCTCCAGGGCGACGGCGATCGCGGGCAGCGCGCTCTCGTCGCCCACGAGCAGATGCCAGCCGGCCTCCGGGTTCGGGGTGTACGCCCCGCCGGGGCCGAGGAAGAGGATCTCCTCGCCGGGCTCCGCGCGGGCGGCCCACGGCCCGGCCAGGCCCTCGTCGCCGTGGATCACGAAGTCCAAGGTCAGCTCCTGGGCCGCGGGGTCCCAGGCGCGCACGGTGTAGGTGCGGGTGCGCGGCCACTGGTCGCGCGGGAACTCGGCGCGGACCCGCGCCAGGTCGAACGGCTCGGGGTAGGCGACGCCCTCGGCCGGGAAGAGCAGCTTGACGTAATGATCGGTGTACTCGCCGGCGGAGAAGCCGGCCAGGCTTCCACCGCTGAGCACCACCCGTGTCAGATGGGGTGTCAGCCGCTCGGTGCGCGCCACCCGCGCCCGGTTGACCTGCGGCGTCTTGCGGGCCGGACGGTCTGCCACGGCCACCTCCCTGATCCACAAACGAGTTAGGGTTACCTAACTTAACACCTCACTCCTCAAGAGTGGAGAGCAATCTGCGCAGTGATCCACCCAGACCCCACCGCTCCGCCAGCTCCTCCAGCGCCCCCGCGTCTCGCGGCCGGCGCGGCAGCGCCGGGTCGAAGGCGGGCAGCGGGACGTCCGAGGCCACCCGCACCACCTTCGGCGCGACCGCCACATACTCCCGCGCCTCCTCCAGCCGCCTGCGCTGCGCCGGGGTCAGCTTGGAGGCGGGATCGGCCGCCGCGGCCATGATCCCGGCCAGGTCGCCGTACGAGGCGAGGAGCTTGGCCGCGGTCTTCTCGCCGATCCCGGGGACGCCCGGCAGCCCGTCGCTGGTGTCGCCGCGCAGCAGCGCCAGATCCGCGTACCCCGCGCCGCCCACGCCGTACTTCTCGCGCAGCGCGTCCTCGTCGATCACCTGCAGCGTGCCCACCCCCTTGACCGGGTAGAGCACCCGCGCCGCGCGCCCGTCGTCGACGAGCTGGAACAGATCGCGGTCGCCGGTGACGATGTCGACCGGGCCGGACGCCCGCCCCGCGAGCGTGCCGATGACGTCGTCCGCCTCGTAGCCCTCGGCGCCCACCCGGGCGATCCCCACCGCGTCCAGCACCTCGTCGATCACCGGGACCTGCGGGGAGAGGGTGTCGGGCACCTCCTCCTGGTCCACCCCGCCCCGCGCGGGGGCCTCCTCGGCCACCCGGTGCGCCTTGTACGAGGGGATCAGATCGACCCGCCACTTCGGACGCCAGTCGAAGTCCATACAGGCCACCAGGTCGTCGGGGTGGTGGTCCTGGACCAGCCGGGCGATGAAGTCGAGCAGCCCGCGCACGGCGTTCACCGGTGTGCCGTCGGGGGCGCGGACGGATTCCGGCACCCCGAAATAGGCGCGGAAGTAGAGGGACGAGGTGTCGAGGAGCATCAGGCGTCGGGTCACGCCTCGATGATGCCGCACGCCACTGACACGGACGCCCCGAGAATGTGATGTGGGCCACCGATGGGTTTACGCCAAAAGGTTGAGGGCAGGCGCGCAGCCGGAGTGGGACCCGTGAGAGCAAAACAACTATTGCAACGGGCAAGCGGTCGGAAACCGCCCGCTCCACGACCTGCCGGCGGGGGTGGTGGGTCGTTTTTTGGTACGACCCGAGAGGTATATGTGTCCAGGCTGCAAGCCGAACACCTCTACAAGGTGTTCGGCAGACGACCCGATGAGGCGGTGGCGAAGCTCGAGGGCGGTACGGACCGTGACGAGCTGCGCGCGGACGGCACGACAGCGGCGGTCATCGACGCGTCCTTCGCCGTCGAAGCGGGCCAGATATTCGTCGTCATGGGTCTGTCCGGATCCGGTAAGTCCACGCTGCTGCGCATGCTCAACGGACTGCTGGAGCCGACCGCCGGGCGCGTCCTCTTCGACGGCGAGGACCTGACGGCCCTGGCCCCGCGCGAGCTGCGCGAGGTGCGCTCGCACAAGATCAGCATGGTCTTCCAGCACTTCGCGCTCTTCCCCCACCGCAGCGTCCTGGAGAACGCCGGGTACGGCCTCGAGGTGCAGGGCGTGCCGCGCGCCGAGCGCCAGCGGCGCGCCACCGAAGCGCTCGGCCTCGTCGGCCTCGCGGGCTGGGAGAAGTCCTGGCCCGACGAGCTCTCCGGCGGTATGCAGCAGCGCGTCGGTCTCGCCCGAGCGCTGGCCACCGACGCCGACCTGCTGCTGATGGACGAGTCCTTCAGCGCGCTCGACCCGCTGATCCGCCGCGATATGCAGGACCAGCTGCTCGAGCTGCAGAAGCGGCTGAAGAAGACCATCATCTTCATCACCCACGACCTCAACGAGGCCATGCGTCTCGGTGACCGCATCGCCGTCATGCGCGACGGCCGGATCGTCCAGATCGGCACCGCCGAGGACATCCTGGTCACCCCGGCCAACGACTATGTCGCCTCTTTCACCCAGGACGTCGACCGCACCCGGGTGCTCACCGCCGGCGCGATCATGACCGCTCCCGGGGAGGCGCTGGGCACCACGACCCCGGACGGCACGGTGCTGCGCACCGAGAGCGACATCCTGGCGGCCGCCCCCGCGACCGTCACCGCCGACACCCCGATCGTCGAGCTGTTCACGCCCTGCTCGCGCAGCGGCGTCGCGGTCGCGGTGACCGACGAGGAGGACGCGCTCATCGGCGTCGTCCCCCGCGCCCGGCTGCTCGCCGTGCTCGGCGAGCCGGAGCCGGGGGCGGACGGCGGACCGGACAAGGCCGCCGAGGCCCCCGTGTCCTCCGAGGCCCTCAAGGCCGCCAAGACCTCGGACGCTCCCGAGACTCCCGAGGGGAAGGTGATCGCCGGTGCCTAGGATCGAGCTCGGAAGTTGGATCCGGTCCGGCATCAACTTCCTCCGTAACCACTTCGAGTGGCTCTTCGACTTCATCTCCAAGGTTGTCCAGGGGATGTACGACGGCGTGCACGATGTGCTCGCCGCCCCCAACCCCCTGCTCCTCGCGGGCATCCTCGCGGTGCTCGCCTGGTGGCTGCGCGGCCTGGTGCCCGCCGTCCTCGCCTTCGCCGGCTTCGCGCTCATCGACTCGATCCAGCAGTGGGACGAGGCGATGGAGACGCTGTCGCTGGTGCTGGTCGCCGGTGTGATCACGATCGTGCTGGCCGTACCGCTGGGCATCTGGGCCTCGCGCAACCGCGCCGTGAGCGCCGTGCTCCGCCCGGTGCTGGACTTCATGCAGACGATGCCCGCCTTCGTCTACCTCATCCCCGGCATCTTCTTCTTCGGCGTCGGCGTGGTCCCGGGTGTCATCGCGACCATCGTCTTCGCCATGCCGCCGGGCGTGCGGATGACCGAGCTGGGCATCCGCCAGGTCGACTCGGAGCTGGTCGAGGCGGCCGAGGCCTTCGGCACCGCCCCGCGCCGCACCCTGCTCCGCGTCCAGCTGCCGCTCGCCCTGCCCACGATCATGGCGGGCGTCAACCAGGCCATCATGCTCGCGCTGTCCATGGTCGTCATCGCGGGCATGGTCGGCGGCGGCGGCCTCGGCTCCTCCGTCTTCGAGGCGATCAGCTCGGTCGACGTGGCCCTCGGCTTCGAGGGCGGCATCGCGGTGGTCATCCTCGCCATGTACCTGGACCGGATGACCGGCGCCCTCAACCAGCGCGTCTCGCCACTCGGTCGTCGGGCCCTGGCCAAGCAGGCCGCGAACGCCGTGAGCGGATGGAAGGTGCTGCAGTGGCGCCCGGCGACCTCGGTCGCGATGGTCGGCGTCGTCGTTCTCGCGCTCGTCGCGGGCGGCCTGAACATCTTCGGCGGCGACGACAGTGGCCAGAAGGTCACCGCCGACGTCGGCAAGGGCAGCAAGGTCAAGCTCGGCTACATCAATTGGGACGAGGGCGTCGCCTCCACCTACTTGTGGAAGGAGATCCTGGAGCAGCGCGGCTACAAGCCGCAGCTGCAGACGTACGACGTCGGCGCGCTGTTCACCGGCATGGCCGCGGGCGATATCGACATGCAGACGGACGCCTGGCTGCCCGCCACCCACGCCTCGTACTGGAACCAGTACAAGGACCAGCTGGAGGACCTCGGCACCTGGTACGACAAGACCTCGCTGGAGGTCGCGGTGCCCTCGTACGTCAAGGACGTGAAGTCCCTGGACGACCTCAAGGGCAAGGCCGGCACCTTCAACGGCAAGATCATCGGCATTGAGCCGGGCGCCGGCGAGATGAAGCTCATGAAGGACAAGGTCCTCCCGGACTACGACCTCAACGGCGAGTACACGCTGGTCAAGGGCTCCACCGCGGGCATGCTCTCCCAGCTGGACCGCTCCTACGCCAAGAAGGAGCCGGTCGCCGTCACCCTGTGGTCCCCGCACTGGGCGTACAGCAAGTACAAGCTGACCAAGCTCGCCGACCCCAAGGGCGCCTTCGGCAAGGGCGACGGCATCCACGCCATCGGGCGCAAGGGCTTCTCCCAGAAGGAGCCGCAGATCGCCCAGTGGATGAAGAACTTCAAGCTCTCCGAGAAGCAGCTCACCAGCCTCGAAGCGGCCATCCAGGACGCGGGCAAGGGCAAGCAGCAGGAGGGCGTGCGCGCCTGGCTGAAGAAGAACCCCGGCCTGGTCGACAAGCTCGCCCCGGCGGGCGGCGCCGGCACCGCCACCAAGGGCAAGCAGGCCGGGGCCGCGCCGCGGATCGGCTACTTCCCCTGGGACGAGGACATCGCCACCACTTACCTGTGGAAGAACGTCCTGGAGAAGCGGGGCTACAAGCCGTCGATCAAGCAGTACGACGTGGGCTCCATGTTCACCGGGATGAGCGCCGGGCAGATCGACGTCGAATTCGACGGCTGGCTACCGGTCGCCCAGAAACAGTACTGGGACCGGTACAAGAAGAATCTCGTCGACATCGGGGCGTGGTACGACAAGACCTCGCTGGAGATCGCGGTGCCCTCGTACGTCAAGGACGTGAAGTCCCTGGCGGACCTCAAGGGCAAGGCCGACAAGTTCAACGGCAAGATCATCGGCATTGAGCCGGGCACCGGCGAGATGCAGCTGCTCAAGAGCAAGGTCCTCAAGGCGTACGACCTGGACAAGGAGTACGAGGTCACCAACAACGCCTCCCCGGCCATGCTCGCCGAGCTGGAGCGTTCGTACGCCAAGAAGGAGCCCGTCGCCGTCGTGCTGTGGACCCCGCACTGGGCGTACAGCAAATACCAGCTCACCAAGCTGGCCGATCCGAAGAAGGCGTTCGGGGCCAACAACGAGATCCGCTCGCTGGGCCACAAGTCCTTCCCGAAGAAGTACCCCGAGTTCTACGGGTGGCTGAAGAACTGGCACATGACCGAGCAGGAACTGGCGAGCCTGGAGCAGGCCGTTCAGGAGGCCGGCAAGGGCAATGTCGAAGAGGGCGTCCAGAAGTGGATCGACGCCCACCCCGGCATCGTCGACAAGATGGCCCCGGTGAGCCACTGACGGCCCACCGGACCAGCAGGAAGCAGTAGCCCCCGCCGCCGCGGGCCGGAGCAAGCGCTCCGGCCCGCGGCGGCTGCCGTAGGGCCGAAGCCCGGCCCGCGGAGGCGGTCGTAGGAGCCGCTTCGGGCCCGCGGCGGCTGCTGGCGGAGCCGTCTCCGGCCCGCGCGTGTCACCCCTCCCCGTCGCAGCAGGTGTCCCGCCGCAGCAGCCGCCCCACCTCCAGCCAGTGCTCCGCCGACTTCCCGTGCCGCGCCCGGCCGCCCTCCGGGAAGGCGCGGACGAGGTCGTCCCGCTCGTACGGCACGCCGCCCCGCAGCACCGAGACCGTGCGCACGAGCGAGTCGAAGTCCGTGAAGGGATCGCCGTCCACGACCGTCAGATCGGCCAGCTTCCCCACCTCCAGGGTGCCCAGATCCCGGTCCGCGCCGAACGCCCGCGCGGGCAGCAGGGTCGCGGTGCGCAGCGCCTCCGCCGCCGAGAGCCCGTACCGGTGCAGTGCCCGCAGCCCCAGGTGCAGATGGAGCCCCACTGGCACCAGCGGCGCGTCCGTGCCCAGGGCGACCACCCCGCCGCCGGCGAGGATCCGCCGGTAGACCCCGATCTCGGTGCGCAGGGTGGCCAGCTGGGCGTCGGTGGGCGGGGCCTGGGCGAGCTGCCGCACCAAAGCGGTGTCCCACGGCGGCATGAGCCGGGTCACCCGCTCGTCCTCGGCCAGCGAGGGGTCGGCCCCCACCAGCGGCGAGGCCGTGAACGGTGTGGCTATCAGACGGAAGTCCGTGGCGGTGTAGATCTCCGTCACGTCCTGGAAGGACTGCCCGGTCGCCGTCGTGGCGTGCCCGTACTCCAGGCGCTGCGTGGCCTGCAGATGGGTGGTCAGGTCCTGTCCGAGCTGCACGCCGGGCGAGCACAGATGGCTGCCGGTGCGCACCCCGAGCCGGTCGTGCGCGAAGCGGGCGGCCTCCTCCATGATCCAGCCGGGCGCGCGGACATACGTCTTGACGAAGTCCCAGTCGAGCGCCGCACCGCGCTCCAGCGAGCGGCGCAGCCCCTCCCGGGTGCGGTGCGCCCGGCCCATGCTGTACGCGACGCGCGGCCCGTCCAGCAGCTCCCCGGTCGCCAGCAGCCGGGGCCCGGCCAGCGCCCCCGCCGCGATGGCCTCGCGCAGCCGCGCCTGCTCGTACGCGAAACCGCCGAGCGAGACGGCGGTGGTGATCCCGTAGGCGAGCTGCAGCACGGTCTGCCGGGCGCCGTAGGTGTACTGCCAGGGATGGGTGTGGGCATCCCACAGACCGGGCACGACGGTGCGGCCGGAGGCGTCCACACGGCGCTTGGCCGGCCGCCCGGCGCGGTGCGCCTCGACGGCGGTCACCCGCCCGCCGCGCACCACGATGTCGACGTCCTCGCGGACCGTACCGTCGTCCCCGGTGCCGTCCCAGAACCTCCCGGCGTGCACGACGGTGTCGGCGGGGCTCGGGCGCCGGTGGTCGAGCGGGACGCGCACGGTACGGGCCGTGCCGCTGTCGACGTCCAGCAGCCGCAGCCTGCCCGCCGACAGATACAGGATCGAGCGCGAATCCCCGGACCAGGAGGGGTGGTCGGCGCTCTCCTCGGTCAGCCGGCGCGGCTCGCCGTCCGGGGTGCCGTCGGGCCGTACGGGCAGCAGCCACAGGGCGGACTCGGCGATCACCGCGAGATGGCGGCCGTCGGGGGACCAGACGGGGCCTGAGTCATAGCGGTCGGAGAGCGAGGTGTGCGGCGCCAGCGCGTACAGCCGGGCCGCGCCGCTGGACGCGTCCACGATCCGGATGAGGTTGTAGCCCTCGCGGAACCGTTGGTTCAATCGATTGCGATCGCAATAGGCGATAAATCGCCCATCCGGCGACCAGCTCGGTCTGCCGGGCAGCCCACCGCCACCGAGCGGCGCGGCCAGCGTCCGCTCGGTACCCGCGGCCAGGTCGCGCACGACCAGATTTCCCGACATGTCGACACAGGCGAGGCGATCGCCGCCGGGCGACAGCGCCGGATGCACCCGGCCCCCGGAGGCCAGCTCGGTCTCCTCTCCCGAGGCGAGATCCCGGCGGCGCACGCCGAGCAGCCCGTCGCGGTCGTCCGCGTAGATCAGCGCCCGCCCGTCGGGCGTCCATGTCGGCGCCAGCAGATAGCGGGTGGGCGCCGCCCGCACGATCCGGCGCGGGGCCCGGCCGCCGGTGGTGTCCGCGACCCACAGGGAGTTCAGCGCGGCGAAGGCCACCTTGCGCCCGTCGGGGGACAGCGAGGGCAGATGCACCCCGCGCACCGGCCGCGCCCCGCCGCCGCCGTCGAAGTCGTACCGCTTGACGCGGTAGCGCGGCCGGCTGACCGGCAAGGCGGCCTCGAACGGTATCTCCTCCCCGCCCCCCGGCGCCCCGGGTCGCACCAGCCGGAACCGCCCGCCCACGGTGAGCAGCAGCTCCCCGCCGGCCGTCCAGCGCGGCGGCACCGGCTGCACGTCGCCCTCCACTTTGACGGCCGCACCATCCACGACCAGCGTGCAGGAGGCCTCGGGGGCGGGCGTGGTCCGCAGATAGGCGAGCGTGCCGGCGGGCGACACCGAGGGCGCGAGCAGCTGCACCCCCGTGGCCGTCTCGGTGTGCTCCACCGTCACCGGCCCGCTGCCGTCGGCCCGAACCGAGGCGACCGTACGGGCGTCCAGCGCGGTCCCGGCGAGCCGGCCACGTATGAACAGCACCCGCTCGCCGTCGGGGGACCACGCGGGGTCGAAGTCCTCCCAGGCACCGTCCTGCAGCGGCCCGTCCTGCCCCGGCACCCCGGTCAGCCGGGTGAGCTCCCCGGTGGCCACCTCAAGCACCCACACCCGGTACGGACTGCCCGCCACCGGGTCGCCCCCGCGCTCGGAGGCGAAGGCGATCCGGGTGCCGTCCGGCGACCAGGCCGGCCCCCGGTCGTCCCAGGGCCCGTCCGTTCGCTGACGCACATCCGAGCCGTCCGGGCGCAGCGTCCACAGATGAAAGCCGCCACCCCGGTACGCACAGACGGCCAGCAGCTTCCCGTCGGGCGAGAAGACCGGCCGCGTGGGCTCCAGATCGGGCGGGGTGAGCGCGGTGGCGGCGCCGCCCTTCCGGGGAAGGGACCACAGCACGTTCTGGACCTCGGCGACCAGCCGGTCACCGGCGGGGGAGAGCGTCGCGGCGCCGTTGGTGGCCCCGGTGAACGACAAGGTGAGCGCCCCCCGCCGCGCCTGCGCGGCGGCACTCTGCGCGGGCAACCCGCCCACCGCCCCGGCCACGGCGGCGGTACCGGCGGCGGCCTGCAGGAACCGACGGCGGGAGAGCGGGGGCGGGGCGGCGTCGGCGGCGAGGAGTTCGACGCCCGGTTCGGCGCCGGGTTCGATGCCGGGTTCGATGCTGGGGGCGGGCTCGGCTGTGGCGGCAGTGTCTGCGGTCTCCAACGGTCCTCCTGGAACACGTAGTTGTGCGGAGCAGGAGTGGGCAGTGGTGCGTGCAGCACTTGATCGTTTCACAGACCTCGGGCCTGAGGTCAACACTGCGTCGCGATCACGTGGGCGAAGACGCCGAGGCGCGGTGGACAGCACACTTCCGCCCCGGGCGGGGCGCGTGCCCCCGGGCCCGGCCGGGGGCGTGACTCCGGGGCCGGCGGGAGCGTGCCCTCGCGCCTGCGGGCGTGCCCCTGCCCCCGGCGGGACCGGACTCCGCCTCGGGGCGGGAGCGTGACTCCGCGCGGGGCGGGAGCGTGACCCCACGCCCGGAGGGAAGGAGTGATCCCATCCCCCTCCCCTTCCGCACAGGAGATTGAGACGGCATGCCGACGGACGGCACCACCGACCACACCCACCACACCGACCACATCCCCACCCCGGACGGCGTACGCCTGGCCACCTACACCTGGCTGCCGGGGTCCCGCACCCCACGCGCGATCGTCCAGATCGCCCACGGCGCCGCGGAACACGCCCAGCGCTACGACCGCTTCGCCCGCTTCCTGTGCGACCACGGCTACGCCGTGGTCGCCTCGGACCACCGCGGCCACGGCGCGACCGCCGCCTCGACGGGCGGCTTCGGCGTCGTGGGCGAGGAGGGCGACGGCTGGCGGGCCATCGTCACGGACCTGCGGACAGTCGGCGACCGCACCCGGCAGGCCCTCCCCGGGGCGCCGCTGATCCTGCTGGGCCACAGCATGGGCTCGATGCTCGCCCGCGACTGCGCCCAGGAGTACGGCGGCGAACTGTCCGGCCTGATCCTCTCCGGCACCTTCCGCTCACTGCCCGCGACGGACCCCGACAAGGCCATCACCCGCCTCAAAACCGAGATCGCCACCCACGGCCGCACCGCCCTGTCCGGCTTCACCACCGAGCTCTTCGCCTCCTTCAACGACCCCTACGAACCCGGCACCGGCTACGAATGGCTCTCACGCGACCCTGGGGAGGTGGCCGCCTACACGGCGGACGAGCGATGCGGCTTCCCCTTCAGCGCCGGGCTCTCCCTCGACTGGGTCCGCGCCGTCCGCAAGATCAACGACCCGCACAACCAAGCCCGCACCCCGACCGAGCTGCCGATCCACATCGCCGTGGGCGCCGAGGACCCGTGCAACCAGCGACTGACGCTGGTCCACGAACTCCTCGAGGACTTCCGCTACCTCGGCATCCACGACCTGAGCTGGAAGGGCTACCCCGACGCCCGCCACGAGATCCTCAACGAAACCAACCGCGACCAGGTCCACCAAGACCTACTGACCTGGCTGAACGCCCACACCTGAGCCCCCGCACCACCGCCCTCTACCTCCATAACGGAGGCGCGGCCGCTCCCGAAACACTCAGCCATCGACCACAAACCCAGCGTAACCAGAGGGTCCATCCCCGCCCCGCCGAAGCCCCCGCCGAAAGCTGGCAGCGACCACCCCCTGAAGTGCGGTATTGTTCTCTTGCGCGACCGGCCAGGGCGAAAGCCCAAGCCGGACAAGCACCGGGACGTGGCGCAGTTTGGTAGCGCACTTGACTGGGGGTCAAGGGGTCGCAGGTTCAAATCCTGTCGTCCCGACCAGCATCATCGCAGGTCGGAGGCCGTTTCCGCGGGTAGCGGAGGCGGCCTTAACCATGTCCGGGCTGGGAGCAATGGGGAGCCCTCTGGGAGCCCTCGTGCTCCCAACTCGCAGACGTGTCAACGGCGCCCGATTCGTCCGTCACCCGATCCGGTAGACCTACAACGCCGTACCGCGCCCCCACGCGCCGTCGTCAACCACAGACCCCCGACGTCACCCGATCGATTCGGATGTCTTGTGCATCGAGAGGCATAAGGACCCCTTGTCGGTTCTCGAGCACCTTTCGCGGTGGGAGCACGTTGTTGTGCTCCCCATGCGACAGGGCAGGGCGGACCGCTGGCGATCTCTCCGGGGCGGTTTTCGCAGGCAGCGTGCATGCGGGGCTTCTGGTCGCCAGGTGCGCCCCATATCAAGGAGGGGCAAAGCCCCTTGCCGTCCGCTGGCAGATAGGGCACTCCCAGGGCGTGGGCGCCGTACTCGGTTCTGTGGCGCAGTAGCGAGACAGTTCGCAGAGGCCCTGCGGCACAGAAAAAGTGTGCCAAGCGAGGCGGAGGCATGCCGGGGCATGGTGTCGCCGCAGCAGACGTCCCAGTGTTGATGCCCGATGTCTGGGTGGCTAGGCAGGTAGACAGCACGCGCAGGCGCTGGTGGCGGCAAGGTAGGACAGACGTAGCAGCAAGACAGAACATGATGCCGCCCCAGTCCTCTGCGGGTGAAGGTACTTGGGGCGAATCTCAAGGGGAGAACAGCCTCCCGGCCTCTGCGGATGATTTATCGGTGCCCGCAGAGTCGGCGGCCGACCACGGGTCACCCGACTTATCCTTTAACACGTAGCTCATTCTCTTTAAGGGAAATGGTGCCTGGGGGAGGCGACCGTTACGCAGTGGGTTTCTGTTGGGAGCTACCGCGGCTGGGTGTGTACGCCGAGATCTGTTCTCGCAAGTCGGCGATGTCAATGCCCAGTCGCTCGGCCGTCTCGGGAAGCCGGATGCCGGGGACTGCTACGGCGAGGCGGAGTGCGTCCTCGTGCAGTGCGCACTCCAGCCGAGTGGCGTCCCGTAGGTGTGTCCGTGCCTGTGACGCGGCGTCGCTGATGAGTGCGTGGATCTGTTCCGGATCGGGTGCAGGTGCGGGAGGAGCTGTGGTTGCCGGATGGCCGGGCACCAGTTTGTCGGTCGGGTCGGGCGTGTAGGTGGGCAGCAGGGGCGGTTCGGCGCATTCGCGATACCACGCCCATGCGTGGTGGGCAGGGATGTGGACCTTTCCGCCGGGCGTCTTGCGGGTGGTGGTGACGGGCTGGTCCGTGCCGGTTGCGGGGGGCTGCGTGGGGTGTTCGGGGAGTCCGCGCAGCGTGGCGAAGTCGGTGGGCCGGGCGGTCAGGCGTGCGGTGATGGCGTGAGCGAGGGCGGCGATGTGGCGGCACGGTGAGGTTCCACAGCCACAGCTGAAGGTGATCTCTTCGGACGCGGGCTGGGTGGGTACGCCGCCGGTGTGGTCCGGGTTCGTCAGGCATTCGGGGAGCTTGCCAGTGCGGACAGCTTGGTGGTGGCCGCAGGTGGGAGAGGCAGTTTGCCAGGCTGTGATCTGCGTGTCTGTGAGGACTGGCAAGGTGATCGTGGGGTGTGCTGGTGTGGTGTGGTGCCGGTCGGTGGCGGTGGCGGTGACTCGGCCGGGTTCGAGGGTGAGGTGGGTGAGGCCTCCTGCGGACAGATCGTTGTGGCCGGCGAGCCAGAGAGCCTCGTTGCTGATGGTGGCGCGTAGGAGGGTCTCCCAGGTGCGGGCAAATGTGTTCGGGGTCATCGCTGTGCTCCCAAGGCGATCAGGTCGATGATCTGGTCGTCGGTGAGTTCGGTGAGGGCGGAGTAGCCATCGGCGAGTACGGCGTCGGCGAGGGCCCGTTTGTGCTTGAGGAGTTCGTCGACGCGGTCCTCCAGGGTGTTCTCGGTGATGAGCGGGTGCACGGTGACGGTGCGCTGCTGGCCCAGACGGTGGGCGCGGTCGATGGCCTGGCTCTCCTTAGCGGGGTTCCAGGGGCGGTCGAAGAGCACGACATGGTTGGCCTGCGTGAGAGTGAGGCCGGTGCCGCCGGCTTTGACGGTCATCACCATGAGCTGGCCGGAACGGGCCTGGAACGTGTCGATGATGCGCTGGCGTTCGCGGACGGAGGGGATGTCGCCGCTGTAGTAGAGAGGGTCGTGGCCGTGGCTGCGCAGGTGCCGGAGGAGGAGTTTGGCCATGGACCGGTACCGGGTGAAGATCAGTGCAGATTCGTCGGGTGCCGTCAGGGTGGGCAGCAGGTCGTCGAGTGCGCCGATCTTGCCGGACCTGGCTGCTGCCAGCTCGGGGTCGTGGTCGTCCTCCAGTGAGTCTTTGAGGCACTGGGCGGGCGAGTTGCAGATCTGCTGCAGCTTGTTGAACAGCTCCAGCAACAGGCCTTTGCGGTGCACTCCGTGGGCGTCGCGGATCGCCTGGAACGTGTCGTCGGCGGTCTGTTGGTAGAGCTCGATCTGTTCACGGGTGAGGCTGACGACGCGCGGCCGGATGTCCTTGGGCGGCAGCTCGGTCAGGATGCCCGGGTCGCTCTTGCGGCGGCGCAGCATGAACGCGCTCATGAGGCCGGACAGCCGTGCGGTGCGCTCGGTGTCGGCGATGTTGTCTTCGATGGGGCGGGCGAACTGGTCGCGGAAGACGCGCTGGGTGCCGAACAGTCCGGGGTTGAGCCAGTCCATGAGGGCCCACGCCTCCGTGAGGTTGTTCTCGACCGGGGTGCCGGTCAAGGCCACGCGGACGCTGGCCTTGATGCGGCGCAGGGCGCGCGCGGTGGCGGTGCGGTGGTTCTTGACCATCTGGGCTTCGTCGGCGACGACGAGGTCGAAGGAGATGAGGGCCAGCAGGTCGATGTCGCGGCGGAGCGTTTCGTAGCTGGTGATGACGATCGTGCGGGAGGTGGCGTCTTCGAGGGTTCGGTCGGTTCCCAGGTAGCGCAGGGTCGGCACGGTCGGGGCGAACCGGTGGACTTCGCGCTCCCAGTTGATGACGACGGAGGCAGGACAGACGATCAGGGTCGGCCCCGTGGCGCCGGTGGTGGTTTCCCGGCGGTGCAGGTGCAGCGCCAGAGCGGTCAGCGTCTTGCCCAGGCCCATGTCGTCGGCGAGCATCGCGCCGAAGCCCGCGCCGGTGGTGTTCGCCAGCCAGGCCAGGCCCATCTGCTGGTAGTCGCGCAGGGTTGCCTGCAAGGCTCCCGGCTCGGGGACAGGCGTGGTGCGGGAGCCGGTGCGCAGGAAGTCCACGAGGCTGGCAAGAGAAGCCGTCGGCTCGCACGGCACGGCCTGACCGTCGATGTCGATGGCCCCGGTCAGGGATGCACGCAGGGCCTGGTCCGAGGGGATCGGGCTGATGTTGCGGTTGGCGGCACGGCGGGCGGTGTCTTCGTCGACCATCACCCACTGGTCGCGGACCTTGGTCAAAGGCTGCGGCGCCTGCCCGATGTCGTCCATCTCCTGGTCGGACAGGTCGGCGTCGCCGAGCGACATCTGCCACCGGCCGTCCAGCACATCGTCGAGGGAGAACCGTGGCCGCGGCGCGGCCACGGACGGCTCGGCTCCGGCCCCGACCACGACTCGTGTGCGCAGCAGGCTGGTCCACTGCTGGGGCCAGTACACGCTCAGTCCGGCCCGTTCCAGTTGATCCCGTGTGGCGCCTAGCAGCAGGACGGCCTCGTCGGCCAGCAGCGTGAACCGGTCGGGTACCGGGCACTGAAGAAGCCGCCCGGCCGGCTCCCACATCTCGGCGATACGCCGAAGCCGTCGGCGGATGTGCCCCACCACAGCCTCGTCTCCGGCTACCTTGGCAACCTGCTGGAACAGCTGCTGCTGACGGTTGTCCGCGGTGGGCTGGGCGACCAGCAGCTCGGCCCACAGCAGTTCTGTGTCGTCGGGGCTGGCCTTCTTCGGGGCGTGTACGGAGAGCTTCAAGTCCACCGGCGGTACCTCGGCGCGATCGTCCTCGGCGCGGTCGGCCCACTGGTGCAGTGCGGAACTGCGCTGCTGCCGCGGAATGGGGGTGGCGAAGGGCGTGTTCCCTAGAACCGCTGAGGCGCCGGGGCCGCGCAGCATTGCTTCGGCGACGGCGTTGAGTCCGGCGCGGATCGCGACGCGTGGTGCCCACAATTGGTAGGGCCGGGTGTCGGTGGCTGCCCCGCAGTGCGCGGAAGGCACCATGGCCTGACGCAACTGCCGTGCGCGGTTGCGTTCGTGCTCGTTGAGCGGGCCCAGGCGCCACACGTCGACACCGTGGCTGTCCAGCGTCGGATACACCCGGCCATCGGCCACCACGGCCAGCCCCAGACGGATCGCCTGACGCCACAGCTGCACGGACGGGGCGACCTGGTCACCGTCGGGTGTCCGGGCCATGGCGTTGGCCAGCAGCCGCACGGGCACCTGCCAGCATTCCACCGGCCGGGGGCCGACCGAGAGGCCCTGACCGGGCAGGACGAGATCGGCCGTGCAGCATCTGATCGGCTTGTGGCAGGAGCCCTCCACCGGAGCCCCATCGACCTGGTAGAGCAGGAAACGGCCAGCCCCGTCCTGCAGATCAATGGTGATCTCCAGGCCCTGTCGCAGCAGCTCCACCAGCGCGTCCTCGGCGGCTGCCACCTCATCGCAGCCTGCGAGGGGACCGGCCGGACTCCGGTGGGAACCCACGCCGCCCGCACCGGCGACCGCCGCAGCCTGCGACTCCCGGGCGGCGGGAACACTGCGCTCACAGCTCTGGCCCTCCATCGGAGTGGCCAGCAATTCGATCATCGCCTCGGCGGCCTGGCGTTGCGCGTCGCGCTTGTTGGGCCCGTGACCAATGGTCTCCAGCCACTCTGCGTGCACCTTGCAGGTGATCCGTGCGGCGAACCCAGCGGGGTCCTTGGCGGGGTCCGCGATGCTCAACTTGCTGATTCTGCCGGTTTGTTTGAGCTCGTTCAGGAGCATCAGCGGGTTTTTGCCGCCGAGTTCGGGCACCGGGATACGGCCGAGGCGCAGACCGCAGCCTGCCTTCACGGCACGCTGAACGGTCTCCAGCAGCTGACGGGCAGCCGCCAACCGCGTGCTGGCGCGGCCGAGCCCCCGCCCGGTGACGGTGAGCAGCTCACCACGGTGCACGCAAGCGGCAACGCACACGAACAGCGGCTCCAGCCCCGTGATGCCGGGCGCGCTCGTGAAGACGAGCTCACTGATCACACCGGATTCCGCCAGCACCTTCAGCTGCTCGTGCGGATCCTTCTCCTGCACGGGTCCGTAGCCCGTCACAGCGCGCGGGCCGTTGCCCTGAACCGGCAGCGGCGCCTGCACTGGCAGGCCGGCCAGCTGGGCCAGCAGCCGGATTGCGGCAGCCCCGCGCGCCAGCCGCTTGTTGTTGCGCCAAGGACCGAGCTCACTGACCTCCTCCCCGTCGACAACGCACGTCGCGCGCATCCTGAACAGCGGCGGACCGGGCTCGCTCTTGCGTACCTCTTCCGCATAGGAAGGCGTCGGCCCGTAGCGCAGTGACTGATGCAGGGTCAGCACCGCCACGGCGACGGCGGGATCGTGAGCCGCTGCCAGAGCCGCCTCGCGAGCGGGCTGCCATGCTGCGGCCCGTGCGGTGAACAAAACGGCGTGCAGGTCGCGCGGGATCAGCTCTCCTGCGTTGATCCGCAGCACGATCTCGGCCACCTCCGCGGGCGCGATCTGGGGGCGGTCCAGAGCCCGTTGAAGGCGGGTCGGGAAGGACGCGTCCCGGGCCTGGGCCGGTGGCGAGGACGATGAGAAGCGGCCGGCCGGCACCCAGCCGGACAGGGTGCTGTCCTGCTCGACCGGCTCGGCTCCGCACAGGTGTCCAAGCAGGCTCACGGCCGCGCTCTGATGGGCGGCCTTGCGGCTGGGGCGCGTCACTACGGCGCCATGGGCTCTCACACCGGGCTGCCGCCATCCGGCTTGAGCGCTGAACATCTGCGGGTTCGCACCGGGCACCTCGCGGATCACGAACGCCGACGGGATCCCGATGTCCTGGCAGTGGGTGTGGAGCACGGAGGCGGCCAGTTCAGGGCGGGCCGAGACGATCGCCCATGCACCGGAGACGGCCGCCTGGGTGGACGGGAGCGAAGCGGCTCGCATCAACAGTAGGCGCAGATCCTTGATGCCGAGGCGTCCGGAGCCTCCACGTGCGGCGGCCTCGGCGGCGAGCTCGGCAGGCACATGGCGGTTCTCCCATGCTGCCTCCAACAGCCGGGAGAACACATGCGGATCCGCCGACTCAAGAGCAACACGGGAACCGGACGCGGGATGCGGCACACGAAGGGGGGGACTCGACGGACTTGGCGGTACGGAGGCCATCTCAACCCTCACGGAAAGCACGAGGAAATGGGGCGGCCGATAGCAAAGCACCTTCGACGTGGCCGGTCCCCGGCAGGCAAGATCCGCCGCGGCATGGAGCAGGATGCCGTTGACCAGCACGTTCTCGGGCTCGGTGGCCTGCAGGGAGAACCAGAACACACCTGCGCCGACCGACTCTTTCGGGGGATGGAACATCGGGACCGTGCGGTTCACCTGTCAGGAGGACGGCGCACGGCGCGTCCTCATGCATGCCCCCGCTCCGGCAGCCGTCAGCGCTGCAGGGACGTCACTGAACCGTTCACAGACGCAGCCCTCAATCGTGTCGGACAGTTCCCGGTGTTCCGGTGAGCCCTTGACGGCGTTGACGCGCTTCTTGTGGAATGCGACCGTTTGGCCGTTCCTGTTCGTGCAGCACTCTCCCGAGGCTGCATCGCAGTAGCCGCATTCCAGAGTCAGCGGCAGCTGTTCCAGTTCGCTCTTGAGGCCCGTGAGCCTCACCCACCGATGGATGTGGCACGCGAAGAATCCCTCGGCGGTCGTACAGGCGGCGCCGCCGTCCGCGGGGTAGCCGCACAGTTCCCCGTCGCGCGGATCGTGATGTGCGCACCGTTCGCTTCCCGTACGTCGCTTGAAGGGGCAGCGCAGCCCGCCGGAGTACTCCACCCAGCGGGAGTCCTCAAGTTCCTCGTCCAACGTCACGGTACACCGCTCCGGGAAGGGATCCGGGACGTCGGCGGGCAGCGGCCACTGGTGCTCGACGCAACGCTGGTTCGGCGCGCTGACGAACACCCCGCACGGACCCCACGCCGGGTAGTTGGAGTGGCGTCCCGTGCGCGACGATGCCCAGAAGCACACGGGCCGGAGAAGGGCCTCGAGCTTGTCCCGTAGCTGACGGGCCTCAGGAGCGGGTACGTACTGCAGGAGCCGGAAGGCTTCCTCGACCTCCTGAGCGGAGATTTCGACGCGCCGGGCGGCACCATTACGCCTGCGTGCGATCACGCGTGCCAGCTTGGGCGGAGTGGGGGTGGTCCTCGACATGGAGGCGATTTGTACCGCAGCGCGGCGATGCCGACCCGGTGTACACGCCGACACCGCCCACGCTGCAAATAATCAGCGCCTGAACGCTGCAAGCGCAGCTTAGCCGCAATTCGACTGAAAGCTGTGAAAGCGGGTGTGTCGGGCGACGGATTTTCTGGCGTAACATGACCGGCTCTACTGCCCGCCACCGTGTGAAAGGCCCCGCATTGACCCCGGAATACTGCCCATTCCACCAGGTCGAAGATGCCTGCGGACCCATGGCTCGGCTGCTGGAACAAGCCTGTCTGCTCACCTTGACGCCGAACGCTCCGGCCCACCCAGACCAGGAGCCATCGGAACGCTGACGGCTCCGCCTTCAGCGTTCCGATGGCGGAGGTCTCATTGCGGCGGATTGTCGTACGGATCAACACCTGGGGCCGGACCATCCTCGACCCCACCATCCCCTGCCTGGAGGTGGCTCCCGGCGACGTACGCTCAGTCCGCTACGCATTGCAGGCCCTGTACGAGACGGTCCAGGAGAAGACTGGGGTCGACCGGCAGTGGTGGCGGGTGAAGGACCGGCTGGCTCAGGCGCGTGCCGTCCTGGTCCGCGATGCACTGGTCGATGCCGAGGACGACCGGCTGTCCGCGTTTCTGGCAGCCCTGCACGTCGACCGCGCCTACATCGTCTGGGAAACCGAGATCAAGACGGGACTCGGCTCCTGACACTCGGAGCTGAGCTTCCGTCCCCTGTGGTTCGCGCCAGCGGCGTGCGGGGCGGGAACAAGGCCGGTGCAGCGTACAGGGGCCCGTGTGAGCCCAGTTGCCGCAGGCCGGGCGTCGTCCGCGGGGGTGTTGTATGGCGTCGGCCTCAACCAACACGCGCAACAGCGGTTGCATTTGAGGAGGGGACACTGCCCTTGCCCCGAAACCTCATCCGTGCAGGTCAAGCAGCATGCGGTACTCGTGGAGGATGCCGCCGAGGCGATCGTGTCGACGTATGTTGAGGTGGGCTAACGTGCCCGGATCGTCGATCGGTGGGGGCAGGGGGTGCAGAGGTCTGGCGTTGGCGATGCCCTGGTGTGGTCGGTGTCCGTTGTAGAACTGCTCGAACTCGCGCAGGGTGGCGAGGAGATGTCGCTGGTTCCAGACCAACGTCCGGTCCAGGAGCTCGCGGCGACAGGTCTGTATCCATCTTTCCATGATCGAGTTCATCCTTGGCATCTGGATGCCGGTGAGCACGACTTCGATCCCCGCGTCCTTGTGGACGGTTGAACAGGCCGTGGAACTTCCCGTCCCTGTCCCGGATCATCAACCGTGCCCGGCAGCCGAGGCCTTCGAGGTCCATGACCAGGTTCTTCGCCGCTTGCGCTACCCAGGAGGCGATCGGATGGGCGGTGGCGCCCAGGACGCGGATCCGGCGACTGCCGTGTTCGATCACCACGAGCACGTACATCCGTACCCCCGACAGGGTGACTGTTTCCATGAAGTCGCAGGCCAGCAGCGCATCAGCCTGGCCGCGAAGGGAGCTGGCCCAGGTACTGGAGTTCCGCTCGGGCGCAGGGTCGATGCCGGCCTCCTTCAAGATCTCCCAGACGGTGGACGCGCCCACCTTCGCCCCCAGCACGAGCACCTTTCCGTGCAGGCGTCGGTACCCTCAGCTCGGGTTCTCCTTTGCCAGCCGCAGCACCAGGATGCGCATGGAGTGCACGGTGCGTGGTCGTCACGGCCCTGTTCTCGTATAGCTGCCGTCACCCGACAAGTAGCTGAGCGTGAAGCCCTGGGTACCGGTCTCCGAGGTGGGCTCGGTGCCGGTAGCGTGCCGCCGACGACGCGATGCGAAGGGCGGGGCCGCGGTGGCGAAGCGGTGGGTCCGGTACGTGGTGCCGGTGATGGTCGAGGTCGACGTTGAGGAGGACAAGGTGACCCGGGTGGTCACGCTGCCCGAGGAGGTCCGCGAGGACCGCGACGACATGGGCCACTTCCTCATCTACGACGAGAAGTTCGTCCGCCGGGACGGTGACGAGCAGCCCCAGGTGCATGCCTTCTGTGTGGCCGAACCCCGTTGGGCCGACGACCGGTTCCGGGTCGGCGGCCCGGGGAACTGGCCGGAGCGCTGGGGAGAGAGCTTTGGCCGTCTCGATGAGGATGACCGGTACGAAGAGATCGCTCCGTACGAACTGCGCCAGCGGTAGTCAGCCCTTGGCGGCGAACCGTTCGAGGAGACGCTCGCGCTGCTGAATGCCCAGGCCGCGCCCGCGCCGGCTGTCGGAGATCTCCATCTCGGTGAGGAGCTTCTGGGCCCGGACCTTGCCGATGTCAGGCAGGGATTCGAGCAGGGCGCGGACCGTCATCTTGAGGATGGCCTCGGAGTCGCTGGCCAGCACCTCGCGCAGCGACAGCCTGCCGTGCTTGAGGGCGTCCTTCACCTCGGCCCGCTCCTTGCGCGCGGCGGCGGCCTTGTCGAGTGCGGCGCGACGCTGTTCGGGCGAAAGCGGGGGCAGAGCCATGAGGAGTGGTCCTCTCGTCGTACAAAATGGAACGGGCCTCATCATGTCCCTGCCGTCAACGCTTTGACCAGCACGTTTACGGTGTTTACACGGTCTCTTCAGTGGTGAGGATGCGCTCCGGGCGGGGCTGGGGGATGTCGCCGACGGTTTGGAGGGCGGCGAAGTCGGCGTGCGCGGCCTCGATGGCTTCGGGGTACGCCTCGCGCTTGGCGTGCTCGGCGAGCGCCCGGTAGATGCTGGCGACGGAGGGGTTCTGGCCTTTGCGTTTGCCGGTGGGGATGATCAGGTCGGGCTGGATCTGCTCGACGGACTCGCCGTTCGCCCGCCGGCGGAGGACGGTGTGGAGCATGTCGTCGGTGATGACGGGCGGCCGGCCGCCGTGCTTGCCCTTGCGGGCCGCGGTGTCGAGCCCTTCCAGCGTGGACTCGCGGATGTTCTCCCGCTCGGTCTCCGCCATGGCCGCGAAGAACGCGAACAGCAGCTTGCCGGGTCCGGTGGGGTCGTAGATGCCAGGCAGGGGCCCGGCGGGCATCTCCAGGACCAGGCCGTGGGCGGTGAGGTGGTCGGCGAGCGCGGTGAGCTCGGCGGCGTCCCGGCCGAGCCGCTTCATCTCGTACACGGTGAAGATGACCCGGCAGTGCGGTGCGTGCGCCTTGACCTCCCGGGCCGTCCTCAGCGCCTCCTCGAACTTCGGGCGGACCCGCACGCGGGTGCTGATCTTCTCGGCGAAGATCTTGTCCCTGGGGATGCCGTGCTTGGCAAGCGCGTCGAGCTGGGAGTCGAGTTCCTGCCCGAGGGTCGAGCAGCGGGCGTAGCCGATGCGGATGTCCGCGCTCGGCAGGTCCGGATCGATCGGTGCCGGCGGCGGGGTGCCCGGCCGCCACGGCCGGCCCGGACCCCGGTCGGCCGGGGCCGGTACCCGCAGCAGCTTCGCGAGCCGGGGCACCTTCGTGAAGCGGCGGGTGTGGTAGGCGGAGGCCACCGCGCCGCCGCGCGAGCGGCAGGGTGAGCCGGGCTGGGCGTCACACTTCGGACAGGCATGCTGTTCGACGTCGTCGGCGTCCGACCGGTCGGTCGGGGAGGGCTGCTGAGGGTCCGTCATGGGCCCGGATTTTCGCACAATGCAAGTCTCAGAACAGGGTGACTCCCGCTTTGAGTGAGAACGGGTTCTGAGAACAAATCCAGGGTCGGCGGGGGTTCGACGGCGCGTGATTGATCTTGCTCGCGCAAAGGACCGTTTGTGAGACGGCGAGAGCGAGGGTCGGCGAAGGCTGCCGTCCGGATCTATTCGTCAGATCTCGCAGACGGGATCTATTTGACGGATCTACAGGTCGGATCTAGCATCTAGGTCCGACTGATGGATTGTCATCTTCGTTCGCGGGACTTGGGGAGCGGCATGGACAAGCAGGACAAGGCAACTGTTCGAATCGCGGGAGCTCTGTGTGTGCAGCGGGGCACGCGCATGCTCCAGGCGTTCGCCGACGCCGTCACGGTGTCGGACCACCAGGAGGTCGACATTTTCGACCCCGACACCGGAGAGGGCTACCAGCGGGCACCGGTCACCGCGCGCGTTCGCAAGGCGGCCCGTTACTACGACGAGAAGCGGGGGCGGATGCCCAACCCGCTCCTCGTCAACATCCGCAAGGACGACATGGACGCGGAGCGTGTGGTCGTCGTCGTGGATGCCGACCAGTCCGGGTACGAGAACGCGGTCCTCAAAGGCGGCAACTGGATCGGTACCGGACGCATCGAGTTCACCGACGACCTCTCCCTGTGGATCTACGACGGGCAGCACCGCGCCGGCGGCCTGAACCAGTTGCTGAGCGAGCAGGAGGACTTCGAGGACTTTCCCGTGCCCATCAGCCTCACGCTCGGGCTCGACCCGGGCGAGGAGATGCGCGAGTTCTACGAGGTGAACACCAACGCGGCAAGCGTCAAGACCGACCTCGCCTGGCAACTGCTGACCAAGATGGCGGAGGACGACCCCGAGCTGAGGGAGATGCTCGCGGCAGAGGACAAGGACTGGATCACCCGCGCCTACGCCGTGGTGGACGAGTTGGAGAAGCTGGACGGCCCCTGGAAGGGCAGGTTCCAGGAAGCCAACCGGCGCAAGACCCGTGGCGACGGGGTGACCATCCCCAAGCCGCAGTTCGCGCGCTCCCTCAAGCCCGTGCTCGACATGCCGTCGTTCAAGCGGGCGGATGCCGCGACGGTTGCCGTCGTGCTCAACGCCTACTGGACCGGCATCAAGCAGGTCATGCCCGAGCCCTTCGACGAGGCGTCGGACTTCGTCCTTCAGAAGGGCAACGGGGCCGTGGCCCTGCACCGCGTACTGCCGCAGGTGGTCGAGGTAGTCCGGAGCACTGGCGGACGGCTCGGCCAGCCCGAGGGCTACGCTGAGGTGATGGCCGAACTGCCCACGCTCGAAGGCGAGTCCGTCGACAACGACGGTCAGCGGGTGATCCGCTCGGGAGCTGACTTCTGGCGTGTGGGATCGGTCGCCTCCGGATTCAGCGGTGACGCCGGCCGTCGGCGACTGAGCCTGCTCATTCAGAGCCGCCTGCCCTCCCCTGCGGAGACTATCCAGCTCTGACACGGCTCGTCGCACCACGTCATCGTGCCGACGCTGTCCTCACCCACTCGCGGGGCTCGACCGCACAACCATGCGGCCGAGCCCCGCGATCAGTCTGTTCGCCGACCCGCCAGCGTCTCCGCCAGGAGGAACTGAACCGTCATGAACCCCAGCAGCAACCCACTCGCCCACAGAACGATCCTCACCGTCCCCCACTCCGAGAACCCCTTCCGGGACGTCCGCCGAATCAGCTCTCGATGGCTGACCCGCAAGTTCGGCAGCGCTCCCCTCACGTCCGGACATCACCATCTCGACCAGATGTCGGTCCTGACCAACCATGCCGCCTACCTCGCAGACGGCGCGGAACACGCGATACGCCTTCAGCTGCGCGAGGACAAGCCCGAGGCCACGTGGCGCACTACCATCACCGCCGTTGCGTTCGAGGACTCCTCTGCGCTGCTCTCGGTCAGCCTGGAGGTCTTTCCCAACGACGACACGCCACTGACCCCCGTACGACCGGGCCTGGTTCGCGACCTTGTCCGGGACCTGAAGCCCATCGACGGTCCGGCGCCGCTGACCCTGGATGCCCAGAGTGTGAGCGCTGAAGGAGTCGATGCTCTGATCGAGGTGCTCTGCGACCCTGCGCGGCACATGCCCGTGATCGTCGCGGCTCGCCCCCTCCGCCCCGATCCGCTGTGGTCGGAGCGGATGGCGAAGGCAATGCGCGACTGTGCCGGCGCTGCTGCCTTGTACCTCCTCGTGGACACAGAAGCCGTCGATGTGTTCCGTGCGGCGATCGGCGAGTACCACCGCGTCGCCCCGGGCGCGGTGCGGACGTTCCTGACCGAGGTGGATCCGGCATGGCCGAAGGATGCCTCCCGTCACCGGTTCCTGACCGTGGCCCGGATGAGCGATTCCCAGGATCACGCCTGGCGCGGCCTCGCCCGAACCGTCCAGCGGCTCTCCACCGAGGCCCCGCTGCCTGACGCGTTGCGTACTCTCGCGTTCCCGGACGACGCGAGTCGGCGCCACCGCCAGGAGCGGCAGGTCGCGCTGGCAACGGTACGGCCGTCCGACGAGCTGGCGGTGATGCGCAAGGACGTCGAAGACCTCAAGGCCCTACTCGCCCAAGCGGACGAGGAGCTGAAGGAGGCGGCACGGACCGCCGAGCTGTCGACACTGACCGTGGCCTCGCTGGAAGAGCAGCTTCACGGCGCAATGGATCGGGCGGACGGGGACATGGAGGAGGCCCTGCGTGCTCTGGACGACGTGGAGCGAGCGCGAGCTGAGGCGGACATTTTGCGGCGTCGGCTCCGCGATGCAGGCCGCTACGACGACACCGTCGTCGTCGAGCAGCCCCGGGGAGTGCCGGACTCGTTCGAGGAGTTGTGGGAGCGGTTGGACGACTTCGAGGGGGTCCTGGTCACTGCAGACAGGAGCAAGGCGCTCGAACTGGACGAGGGGGAACGGGCTCGTGTGTGGGCGGCGAAGGCGTGGAACGCGCTTCGGGCACTGGACTCCTACACACAGGCTGCCCGGGAGGGTTTCAACGGAGGCTTCTACCAGCACTGCACGTCGGACCGGCCGGGGGCGGTGAACTGGCCGCTCAAGCAGTTTGCCCCAGCCGAGTCTGACACGACGATGAACCGGTGGGGCGCGGAACGGATCTTCGCGGTGCCCGAGGATGTGGACCCCTCGGGGCGCACGGAGATGCAGGCCCACCTGAAACTCGGCTCCAAGGGCAGCACCTCGCCGAGGATCTACTTCCTGGACGACACGCAAGGCATCACAGGTCGGGTGATCGTGGGCTACATCGGGCCCCACCTGACCAACACGAAGACCAACTGAAGCAGGCCTGTGCCCGGGTGCCGGTCAAGATCACGCCTTGACCGGGCACCACGCCATGACTTCCGCCCGGCACGTTGAACGGTGCCGAGACGGTCGAGACCCGGGTCTGCGAGGAGTGCGGTTCGGAGATCGAGACAGTCCCGTACTTCACAGCTCCGCTCAAAGAGGTCACGGTCGACTTCAGCCGCTGAGCAAGCCGTCTCAGCGCCCCGGCTACACTCCGCCTTCATGACGACGATCTACACGACCCGGGAGTGGAACGGCTACGGGAAGCAGAACTACTACTGGCACGAGTACCGACTCGAAGGCGACACCGTCGTCAAGTACAAGTGCCACCGGCAGAAGTTCTTCGATGGCGATGAGAACGTCTGGGACAAGGACGAATCGATCGTGGAGTCCTGGGGACTTGACGAGCCGAGCATGCCCGACTGGCTGAGGCAGTATCTCTGACTGCGCCCCTACTGCTGTAGCCCTGGAACGCGCCGAAAGCCACTCTGACGAGCAACCCGGCATCGCCGAGCCGCTCAGCGGCGCCCGTCGCATGGCCTTCTACCGCGACCTCGGCCAAGACCCGATCGACCGGGTTCAGGCTGTCTTGACCCTCTGGTGGTGCGAGGCCGAGCTGGACTCCGATCCCAAGCAGAACCTGATCATCGCCGGCACCCTGCCCACGGTCACCATGGCCGACGTCGTACGCCTGCGCCACGAGCGAGGCGGAGAGCTGCCGGGTGAGTGACACCGATCCCGACGACCTGTGGCCGGTCGAGCCGTCCGAGGCCATCCAGGACATGCTCGCTGACCCGAAACTGCCCGTCGAACTGTTCTCCGCGATCGTCGCGCTCACCGTCGAAGTCGTCGAGGACCCGTGGCTGCCGGACAGCACCGCGCGCGACAGCGCCGGCGACTGGCGCCGACTCCCGATCCCTCACGGCCGCGGCCTGGTCGAGTACGTCATCGACACCAACCACCACCACGTCGTACGCCTAACCCGGTTGACGTCTTCCCGCACTAACGGACCGGGATTCCGGCCGCGACCCGACTGCATCCGTCTCACGGCGCGCTCGCGGCCACCGTCGGCTCCGCCCGCCTGACCTCCGCCCTCACCGACATGCACCAGGCCGCCAGCGTGCCGGCCACCTGGTGAGCACCACCAGCACGCCGAAGGGCGGCCCCGACTCGGGGCCGCCCTTCGCACGCTGCCGCAGCAGGACCAGCGCGGTGTCACGGCGCGGGGGCCGGCTGGTCCTGACTGGTCCGCTGGCTGGGGATGGTCGCGGCCGGGTTGAGGTCGAGCCGGTAGCTCATGTTCAGCTCGAACCGGCCGTAGGGGTTGATGTGGGTCCAGAACAGCGGGGACAGGGCCCGCCGGTCGGCGTCGGTCAGGCGTTCGGCCCACTCGGGGTCGGCGAGGATCTGCTGAAGCAGCAGGGTGTTGACGTGGACCAGGGCGGACTGAAGAAGGTGCAGGGCGAGCATGGACACCTCCTGCGACTCCCTGTCCTTGCCGGTCAGGTCACCGTCCTTGCCGTAGAACAGGTCCTTGTTCGCGCTGTTCCAGTTCTCCACCACCTGCAAGCCCTCGTGGATCTCCCGGCGCATCTCGGCGTCTGCGAGGTAGTCGCAGATGAACGCCGTACGCACCGCCCGCCCCAGCTCCTCGATCGCCCGGTAGGTCGGGTGCTTGGGTCCGCCGCGGGTGAAGCGCCGCAGCACCTGCTCGGCCTCGGCGGTGCCCAGCCGCAGCGCGGTGGTGTACTTCACGATCTGGTCGTACTGCTGGCGGATCAGCTCCCAGTCGATGGTGCGGGTGGACAGCACCGGCGCCAGGGTGGGCCAGTTGTCGTCCTCCCCGGCGGCCGGCCGGTACAGCCGGGAGGAGCCGATGTTCTTCAGCCTCGGCATCAGCTTGAAGTCGAGCATGTGGGCGAAGGCGAACCCGACGATCGAGGCGCCGTGGGTGTCGGTGTACTGCCGGTCGACGACCATCTCGGTGCAGTGCCGCAGCACGCCCTCGATCATCGCGGCGACCTCGGAGGCCGAACACGACTTCAGCTGCGAGTAGATGCACACCGACTTCCGCTCTACGTGCCAGTAGATCATCACACCGGGCCCGCGGTAGCGCTGGTGCCACTCGGTCATGAAGTTGCTCGACTAGGCCCCGAACTTGCGGCTGTCCGAGGCGCACGCCGTCCCGGTGCCCCACCACGTCTCGTCGCGGGCGGCGAAGGTGGCGTTGACCAGCTTCGTCACCGCCGCGCGCAGGTTGTCCCGGTTGACGAACAGGTGCCGCACCCGGCGCAGGACCGCCTCCGACTCGCCGTGCTTGCCGGTGGCCACCACCCGCTTGATGCCCATGTTCGTGCCCAGCGCGAACAGCACCAGCAGCAGCCGGCGCCGCAGCACCTCCCGCGGCAGCCGCTCGCTGGTGGCCACCGAGGTGAACTCGCCAGTGAAGCCGGTGTCGAACTCGGCTTCCTTGATGATGTCCAGCAGGTCGATGGTCCCCCAGCGGCGTTCCAACTCGGCCTTGATGGCGACGAGGTTCTCCGGCTCCTCCAGCTTCGGCTGGGGAGAGACCTTGATCCACGGCTCGCCGTGCCGCCGGGTGATCTTCACCCCGCCGGTGGTGTCCTGAACCAGCGCCATCTCCAGCCGGTCCAGGGACGCCCGCAGCCGTCCCTGCAAGGCGGCGATGAACTCCTCCGGGTCCTGCGGCTGGCGGATCGCCGCGTAGTGCACGTCCCGGTTGTCCTCGAAGTCCGGCGGCAGGTCGTCCTCCGGGTTGCGCCACCGGTTCGCCCCGGCCACCCAGATCGACCGCCGCCGCAGCGCGTCCCGCAGGGACACCAGCACGCACAGCTCGTACGGGATGCGCTCCACCCGGCCCCGCTCGTCCACAACGGCCGCCCGCCACTGCTCGGGCACCACCTCCTTCAGCGGAATCCGCTCCGCCTCGTCGAAGAACGCACCTTCCTTCAGCGGCTGGTCCAGATAACGGGTGAGCAGGCCGATCGCGTCCATCACCGGCCGGTAGGCCGTGTTGTTGCACTTCAACTCCAGCGCCTTCAAAAGCGGCTTGAGCATCCGCCGCCAGTGCGCCGAGTACGCCGACCGCAGCACCGTGCGCACCCTGGCCTTGTAGCGCGCCTCGTTCGCCGCGGCCTCCGCCGCCAAGGCCTTCAGCGTCTTCTCCCCGCCGACCACCGGGTAGATCACCCGCCGCACCACCCCCGCAGGCTCCGCCAGCGCCGCCTCGGCGACCCGCAGCAGCATCGCCTGAGTCGGTGATCTCTGTCTGCCGTACGTGGCACAGCGCCGCCAGCAGCGTCAGGCGCACCGGCCGCTTCATCCGCAGCAGGTTCGCCGGGTACTCCTTCGACGCCCGCGCCCGCCAGGCGTCCACGAGCTTCTCCGACACGTCCGCGAACAGGTCCGCCGGCAGCTCCAGCCGTTTGACCCGCTCCAGCTTGGTCACCTCCGCCAGCAGGCTCTCCAGCCCCGGAGCACCCGGATCGGCCTTCAGCTCGGAGAAGAACGACCGCCCGCCGCCCACCACATCGGCCTCGCCCTCGCCGCCGGCGGGCTCCTCACCCAAGATCAGCTCATCCAACCGGTCCCGGGTCGCCCACGGCAGCCGCTCCATCGTGGTGCGGCAAAACCGCTCCTCGAACGCCCGGATCGCCCGGCCCACCAGGCGGTCGACCTTCGCCGGTGCGGGCGGCTCGATGCGGTCGTTGCGGCAGCGGGTCACCACCGCGGCCACCAGGCGCTCACGCGACAGCTCCACCGGGCACAGCTCCGCGCTCAGCCACTCCGCCAGCGCCGCCTGGTCCTCCTCGGTCGACTCCCGAAACTTGTACGCGGCCCGTATCTCCGACCGGTGCCGCGTGATCGCCCGCCCCGCCCAGTCGTACGACGCCCACTCCCCGGCCGGCACCTTCACCTGCTGGGCCACGTACGACACCACCGGCTCCGGGATCTCCCCGGCGCTCTCCGGGAAACGGGCCTCCACCTCGAAGAACTTCAGCAGCAAAGCGAACCCCAGCCGGTTCGCGCCGGACTTGTTCCGCAGCCGCTTCATGTCGTCTTCGAGCAGCGTCCAGACCTCGATCAGGTCCTCCGGCTCCCACTCCTGCCGCACTCCGGCCTCCTCCCGGTCGTCATGACCGGACCACCGTGACCGCGCCGCACAGGGAAGGGGACGGGAAGATCGAAAACCGAGACAAGCTCACCCCTGATTTGCTACAGAGAGCTACTTGTCGGGTGGCGGCAGCTATACGAGAGCAGGGCCGTCACGGGCATTTTTTGGGCCGACAGGAGGCGGCATGGCGGTGTGCGACGAGGTTGCGGTGCCAACGCAGTACCGTATCGGGACGTACGAGCAGCCGTAATCTGCGCAGGACGTGCGGTGGCAGTCGGTGCAGCAGCGCCGCCAGGTACGCCCGATCGCTGGGTGTGAACCGGATCTTGTCCTTGCCGAGCTGGCGTTCCAGCACGGTGATCTGGTGGCGCAGTGCGGGGATCTCCGCGTCCTTGTCCCGGTGGGTCATCAGCAGCGGACGAAGCATCGCGAACGCGTTCGATACACCCAAGTAAGCCAGTCGGAGCAGCACGATCGATCACCATGACGCGCTGACGGCAGCTGCGCCAGAGCGTCGGATCGAGCGACCGCGGCCAAGCTCTCGGGACCCGAACAAGCGGTCCCCACCAGGGCGGATGAGATTTCCGGCAAGGGCACCGTCACGCACCAGAACCCAGGCCACCTTCTCCGGAACGACCTCGATCTTCCCCATCCCCGGACCCTACCCACCCACACCGACACAACAGCAAGACCACAAGGTTCCAGCACCACAGAAACCATCGAATCGATCACCAGGCCAACG
The DNA here is from genome assembly GCF_042959105.1 of Streptomyces sp. NPDC007917. NCBI lineage: Bacteria > Bacillati > Actinomycetota > Actinomycetes > Kitasatosporales > Streptomycetaceae > Streptomyces > Streptomyces sp. NPDC007917. The sequence continues at coordinate 45,951 of NZ_JBIBKK010000012.1, read as the reverse complement.
GGGGCGATCCCTGCAACCCCGCAACGATCCAGATCAGACCCACCCGTCGACACCCCCGCGGTCGCGGTACTCACCTGGGAGGTGACTGTGATCAGGTTGGCCAAGGGAACCGACACAGTCCCCCTCTGCGCTGACCAAATGCCTCCCCTGCCCGCCTGGGTGCCCGTCTCAGAGCCGCCTGGACGAAAGCCCGAGGCTAGGGGCAGGTGGGAACGGGGTCGGTCTCCTCGTAGATGTAGTTGTCTGCCATCCACCCCCATGCGCCGTTGTCGGCCTGGGTGTACAGCCACCGATTCGGGTGAGGCCCACCGCCACCCGTGTCAAGGCCCTCGTTGCGACAGATGAACCATGAAGGCTGGGTGAACATGAATCCCACAACGTCATCGGTAGTGTTGTCGGCGACCACCGGGGCCCCCACTTGTTGGTGCGCCACCAGCGGTTTGTGCCTTGCTCATGCTGGCACGAAGCAGCGATACGTTGGGCACTGTCTTTGCCAGCCGGTGACAGTGCCGCATTCGCCGGGGTGGCCAAGGCCATAGTCGCAGCCAAGGCCGTTCCGGCCCCGACTATCGGAGCTAATGCACGGAACATGTGAAACTCCTCTGATCAGCTGTGGGGCCAGCGGGAGAGCCGCTCTATGCGGTCGCGCGGTTCTGCGTTCGCGTAGTTAAGGGTTCCCGCTTGGCACGCGGTAGGTAAAGGCACTCCTGAGTCGAACTCGAATGTCATTGATACACTTTCGTGTATGGGTGAGGCGGGGATACCAGCCGGTCGCGAACCCGGTCGATCAGGGGACCCGAGCACGCATCAGCTGCGCTTGTTCCTGCTGCTGGCCGATGAGTTGCACTTTGGTCGTGCAGCACAGCGGGCGTTCATGACGCAGCCTGCGTTCTCTCAGCAGATCCGTTCTCTTGAGCGTCGCCTGGGCTTGAAGCTGGTCGAACGCAACACCCGTACGGCAGGCCTCACTGAGGCAGGACAGGCTCTGCTGTCTGGTATCCGCGACCTGGTGGAGGCGGCGGATCGGTTGCAGCAGGCCGTCGCCGTGCAGAAGCGCGCTGTCTCTGGCCGCGTCGTGATTGGCTCCTTAGAGGCCACGACGTCCATACCGCCGATACCCGAAATCTTCGACGAGTTGCAGGCGGCACACCCCGGCCTATCCATCGAGGTGTTGCGTATGGGATTCGCCGACTGGGCCGAGGCGCTTCTCGCCGGCGACTTGGACGTGGCGTTCGTCTTCCCGCCCGTGCCGCCGGGAGTGCAGACCCACCGCCTGGCCACCATGGACCGCGTCGTGTGCCTGCACGACCGCGACCCCCTCGCCAACCAGGGAGTACTGACCCTCCAGCAGCTCGCCGACCGGCCCGTAGTCGGCTGGTCGCCAAGGATCCCCAAGGCCTGGCGCGATTTCTGGTCCGTCGACCCCAGACCCGACGGCACCCCTATCCGCTACGCCGCCTACCAGACCACCGAATGGGAACCCGCCCTGACCGCCATCGGCCTCGGCGAAGGCATCATGTTCCCCCCGGAACCATCCCGATGGCTCTACCAGCGGCACGGCGTCGCCTACGTCGACGTCACCGATCTCACCCCCTGCTGGACAGCGCTCGCATGGCGCGCCCAAGACCGGGACAAACCCACCGTCACCGCCCTCCGAAAGGCCGCACAAAACGTCACATCCAAGCAGCCGTGAAAGGTGGAGATCGTCCAGATCGCTCGCGACCTCCTGGCCTGGATGCCCCTGCTCGCCCTCACCGGCCAAGCCCGCCTGTGGGAGCCCCGCCGCCTGCGGCTTCGCCTTTTCTCCGCCGCCGCGCAGCTCATCACCACCGGACGACGCCGCATCCTCCGCTTGGCCAAGCACTGGCCCTGGGCGGGCCTGATCACCGAAGCTCTGCAACGGCTCTCAGCACTGCCCAACCCTGGCTGACCAGCAACTTTCCGTCCTACGAGCAGCTCAACCCAGCCGGAGCAGTGGAACCCGGCACCCTGAAGGGTGTCTTTATTGCCGTACGGTGGCTGGCCTGGGGCTTTGCGATCGCCCATGTATGGGCATGATCAGTGATCGTGGGTCTGCGACTGCTGTACCTGATCTTCTGCCGATTCCTGGGCTGCTTCCTTTTGCTGGGCCGGTCGGCCGCCGTGAACAACGCCGAGATCTGAGCTGAACCGGATTTTGTAGCGGCCCTGAAGCCAGGCATGATCGCCTCGGCAGATGGGAGAACACAGGTCCGATGCCTGCACCAAGGAAGTACCCGGACGAGCTACGTGAGCGGGCTGTCCGCGAAGTCCAGACCTCCGGTCGACCGGTCGCCCACGTGGCCCGAGACCTCGGCATCCACAAGGAAGCATTGCGGGGCTGGGTCCGCCAGGCCGAAGCCGACCAGGGCAGCCGGCCCGACCTGCTGACCACCGCCGAGCGGACCGAACTTACGCAACTCCGCAAGGAAATAGCCGAGTTGCGGCGAGCCAACGAGATCCTCAAAGCCGCCTCGGTGTTTTTCGCGAAGGAGCTCGACCAGCCCCGCACGAGGCCGACGCGGTGATCAACCACCTCCTGCGACGACTTCGGGGTCGAGCCGGTGTGCCGGGAACTGGACCTGTCGGTCTCGGCATACAACGCCCGCCGCAGGCGGCCCGCATCCGCCCGGCACCTGCGTGACGAACGGCTCGTCGAGCACATCCGCCGCATCCACGCCGCCTCCGGGGAGACCTACGGAGCCCGGCGCGTCCACCGCCAGCTGCGACGCGAAGGCGTGCACGCCGCCCGGTGCACCGTCGAACGGCTGATGCGCGAAGACGGCCTGGAAGGCGTCATCCGCGGACAGCGGCGCCGCACCACCATCTCCGAGCCGTCCGTACCCAGGCCGCCGGACCTGGTCAACCGCCACTTCGAAGCCCATCGTCCGAACCAGCTGTGGGTCGCCGACCTCACCTATATCCGCACCTGGTCAGGCTGGGTCTACGCCGCCTTCGTCCTGGACGTGTACTCGCGCGTGATCGTCGGATGGCAGCTCGCCACCCACATGCGCACCGATCTCCCGCTGGATGCCCTGGAGATGGCCCTGTGGCGGCGTGGCATCAAGAAGGGCTCGGGGCTGATTCATCACAGTGATCGCGGTTCGCAATACGTATCCATCCGCTACGGCGAACGGCTGTTGGAAGCGGGCGCGAGCGCGTCAGTCGGCTCCGTCGCCGACAGCTACGACAACGCCATGGCTGAGGCCCTCAACGGCTCCTTCAAGGCCGAGCTGATCGAGCACCAGGGCCCATGGCGAGACGCTGACCAGGTCGAACACGCCGTCGTCCAGTGGGTCGGCTGGTACAACACCGAGCGCCTGCACTCCGCCCTCGACTACGTCCCACCCGAGGAATTCGAAGCCGCGTACTACCGGTCCCTGGCCATCTTAAACGCCGCCTGAAGACACGCAAACCGGCCGCTACGAAACTCAGGGCAGCTCAAAGATCATCACTGGTCTGGAAGACGACCCCGGGCAGCCGGAGGCGACCGCCGATGCGAGCTGACAACAGCCAGCACATCGTCGATGCCGCCCGCCGCCGCAGCGAGTACACCCGCGCCAAGGCCATCCAGGCCCTCCGCACCCTCGACGCGGCGGGCGAGCCGGTCACTTTCGAGACCGTCGCCAAGCAGGCCGGAGTGTCCCGGTCGTGGCTCTATGTCCAGCCGGACCTGCATGCGGAGATCGAGCGACTACGGGCAGCACACCGCCGGGAACCCAGATCACCGGTTCCCGCACGCCAACGCACATCCAACGCGTCCTTGCTGCGGCGCCTCGAAGCCGCCAACGCCCGCATTCAGCGGCTCACCGAGGAGAACCAGCAACTTCGCGACCAACTCGCCCGTGCACTCGGTGAACAACGCGCCGCGAGGACCCGCACCAGCCCACCACGGGCAGGCGCAGGCGATCCCAGGTCGGCAACGATCGGCCCGTGCTGAAAGGACCCCCAATGCCCTCATCCGCTACGTCACGGACAACCACCGCGACGCAAACACACAGGTCAACAGCCTGCCGAGTCAGCGAACTCAAGATAATCCAGGAGCAAGTCGGCCACGAACACGCCAGCACCACCTCGCTCTACACCTGCGTGTCCTCGGACTTCCGCACCCGCACCCTGCGGCGGCATCTGGACTCCACCATCACCGCCGCCCTCCAGACCCAGACCGGGAGGCAAGCATGAAACGCAAGGTCGGCTACACCTGGCGGCTGCGCGAGGTCATGGCCCAGCACCAGATCTTCACGGCCACCGAACTGGTGCCGCTGCTGCGCGAACGCGGCATCGACCTGTCCGCCTCCCAGGTGCACCGCCTGGTCTCCGGCACCCCCGAACGCCTGTCGTTGCAGGTCATGGCCGCGCTCTGCGACATCCTGTCCTGCACCCCGGCCGACCTGGTGGCCACCACCGCCGAGAACGCCGGCGTCCGCAAGACCGCCACCGGAGACCTTCCCACCCCGCCCTCGAACGTCGCCACGCTCCGCCCCCGCGCAGCCTGCATCCTGCCCGACGCATGACCCGCTCCTACGCCACCGACGAACAGTACGAACGCTGGTTCATGGCCGAGTGCTGCCGCTGCGGCCGCCACAGGCACAAGGCCGGCAGCTGGCCGGACGGATACGTCTGCCGCACCTGTTCGGACCGAGCCGTCAGGACGCGAGGCACCTGCCCGGGATGCGGCCAGGACCGTGCCCTTCCTGGGCTCCGCCCCGGCGACAGGGCTGCGATCTGCACCAGCTGCGCCGGCTTCTCCCAGACCTTCGACTGCTCACGCTGCGGCTTCGAGGGCAAGCTCCTGCGCGGTCGGCTCTGCGAACGCTGCACGCTCACCAACCGCCTCACCGACCTCCTCGACAACGGCACCGGCTGCGTCCGTCCCGCGCTGGTCCCGCTGTTCGACCTGCTCGTGACGATGGACAAGCCCGGAAGCGGACTGGCATGGCTGGACATACGCCGCGGCCAGATGGGAAGCGCCTCACAGCTGCTTCGCCAGCTCGCCCTGGGCGAGATTCCGCTGACACACGACGCGTTCCACGAACTCCAGCCCTGGCGAGCGGCCTCTCACCTGGAAGAACTCCTCATGGCATGCGGAGTCCTGCCCGCGGTCGACAAGCACATCTGTTCCTTTCAGCGCTGGCTTCCCGGCCACCTGGCCGACATCGCCGATCCCGAGCACGCCAAGACGATCAGACTCTTCGCGACCTGGCACATCCTCCCCGGGCTGCGGACCCGCGCCGAGAGGAGCCACATCACACCCAGCATCCGACGCTTCGCCGGCGAACAGATCAAGTACGCGACCACCTTCCTGCATTGGCTCGGCGAGCGGAACACCACCCTTGCGGCATGCGGCCAGGTCGACATCGACGCCTGGTTCGCCGAGCACGCCGAGCACGCCCGCATCCGTCTGAGAGGCTTCCTCAACTGGGCCATGCAGGGCGGTCACTGCCGACGTTCCCTGACCATCCCCGCGATGAAGATCTCCCGTCGGCCCGCATTGAGCGAAGACGAACGCCTCGCCGCTCTGGGCAGGCTTCTGACCGATACGGAGATCCCGATGCGACTCCGCGTCGCCGGAGTCATCGTTCTCCTCTACGCACAACCGCTGAGCCGCGTCGTCCGGCTCACTCACGACGATGTCATCCGGGACGGCGACGCCGTGCTGCTACGACTCGGCGAGCCGCCCTCACCCGTCCCGGCGCCGGTCGCCACCCTGTTGCTGGAACACATCACGAACCGCGGCAACATGAACACCGCCACCAACCCGGCGTCCCGCTGGCTCTTCCCCGGTCGCCGGACCGGCCAGCCACTTGGCCCCAATCACCTGTCCGCGCTCCTGAACGAGGTCGGAATCCCGATCGCCGCCGCCCGCGGCGCCGCTATCCGACAGCAACTCCTCGAACTGCCCGCCCCCGTCGTCGCGGATGCTCTCGGCTACCACGACAAGACCACCAGCCGCCTCCGCAACGAGACCGGCGGAACCTGGAGCCGATACGCCCCAGGTGATCACACAAGGTCACCAGCGGGCTGGGTTCCTCGGGGAACCAGCGACAGTTAAATTCGAGAGCCCACCAGTAAACCGAGGCGGGAAGATGGCGTGAGCCTCGTGCTCGTCCTGGCAGCCGTGTGATCGATGGGCAACCATTCCTGCGACCTGATGGTCATGTCCGTGCCACCCGCGTACTGGGTGGGCATTGTCAGCTCCGCCTCGGGACGTTCCTGAGGCGCTGAAACATGGGGGAAACGCCTCATGCATCACCGCACCATCGTGGCAGGCTTCGCCGGGGCCCTCGCCTTGTCCGCGCTCGCGATTCCGGGGGCCGCCCAGGCAGATGAGGTCTCGGGCGACATTAGGATCACGAAGGTGGTCGTCAACGGAGGGAAGAACATCGTCCTGGGGACCACGGGCGTGAAGACGTTCACCATCGCGGTGACCGCCACGGACGACTCGGGCATCGAGGTCGGAAGGACCTTCCCGGTCATGTGGCACAGGCCCCTCCCGAACGGCGACTATTACGGTCTCGTGGTGCCCGACGACATCGCGGGCAAGTGCGTGCGCGAGAGCTTCACCACGACTACCTGCACCTACACACTGGAAATCAACCCGCGCATCGACCTCGACAACACCACGGCCGGGACCTGGACCGTGAGCGCCCACGCCCTGGCGAACGACGGTGACTACATCACCAAGGATTCCGCCGCGAAGGCGAAGGTCCTGCGTAACTCCAGGCTGACGGTCAACGCCTCGCCGGAACCGGTGAAGAAGAACAAGACGATCACCGTCACGGGCGCCCTGACCCGCGCCAACTGGGAGACCTACAAGTACGGGGGCTACACGAAGCAGCCGGTGAAGCTGCAGTTCAAGAAGAGGGGCACCAGCACCTACAAGACCCTCAAGACCGTCACGACGGACAGCAAGGGCAACCTGAGGACGACGACGAAGGCCACGGCGGACGGCTACTTCCGCTACTCCTTCGCAGGCACGTCCACCACCCCGGCGGTTGCCTCCGCGGCGGACTACGTCGACGTGAAGTAACTCTCAGGAGGATCATCTATCCCCCAGCAAGCCCAGAAGGCTCAGGCCGGAGACCCTTCGGTCTGAGCCTCCGTTGAGCGCTGGCTGTTTCCCGGCCGGCGGGCCGGTCAGCCGCTGCATCCCTTCGTGCTCTCCAAGTTGATCAACGATCTCGGCCTCCCCAAGTCTGCCAGCCGCACCGCAGCAATCCGAAAGCAGGCCCCGGGACGTCCGCCTCCATTGCCGCCCCTGTCTGCCACCGCGTCCTCACATCCCGCTTCGCATCCGAGTTCGGTGGAACCCGGAACCAGCATGCCTCCGGCGACCACGCACGGTCATTTATAGGGTGGGTTCCATGGTGAATTGACGACAGTTGAATATGCGAGCCCACCAGTACCAAGGCCGGGCACCAAGCTGCTGCCCGAAGCCATCGACATCCAGCACGGGCAGTGCCTCCCGAACTGCCCGAGAAATGCTGCTCCTCGTCATCGACGGAGCCACCGGCTCGCCGAATGGGGTCGCGGTCGACGACAGCAGCCGCCACGGGACCGTGAGCCAGGTGCCCTCGCGGTGGTCACGCAGCCAGACGAGCCGGATGGCGTAGGCGTTGACCGCCTGGATCGGATGCCACCTCGGCGCGGTAGATGGCATCCGACTGGCCGGGCGCCGGAACCAGCTACGCGCTCTGGGTCAGCAGACCGGCGTCGATGACCTCAGCGATAAGGGCGGCGCCGCGGCTGTTCTGGTGGATGTGGTCGGTCGTGAGCACGAGACCTCGCCGCCGCGAGATCGTGTCGAGGCTGCGGCGCAGCACTGCGTGCTGGACGAGGACGCCGAGGCCCGCTGCGGGCGTCACCTCCCGGTATGAAATCGGCGGCGGGTCCGCTTGGCGTAGTTCCTCGATCTGGCGTTCGTGGAGCGGAAGGTAGGCCACTTCGTTGGTGGCGGCGACCTCGGCGATCATCCGGCTGTACGCCTGCGGTGCCTGTGCCGCTGCTCCGTCGAGTTGTTGGCCGAGTACCGTTAGCGACAGCAGACCGATCGTCGCGTCGGTCTCCGCTCGCAGCCGTGCGACGACGGCTCCCAGGCACTGTTGGAACCGGCCGGCCGACGGGCGATCGGGGAGCTGTTTGCGCTTCATGGCCTGCTCGACGGGGTAGCCGGCGAGGCTCGCTCGGGCGTCGTTGGTCCCGATCAACACGGTGATCACATCGGGTGGGTTCGTGACGACGGCATCGAGGCGCTGCAAGAGGTTGTAGGCGAAGTCGCCGTTGGCGCCGAAACGGGCAAGCTGCACGTCACCGGGAGGGTGGCGTCGTCCGAGAAGATCCAGGTAGTCGACGCTGACCTGCGCGCGGGTGAGGCTGTCGCCGAGGCACGCGATGCGTGTCGTCACGGCGCTTCCTCCGGGCTGGGCGTGCCGACGCGTTCGGTCGGGCGGGTGTCGGTCCGAGGACGGTGGTCGGTGCCGAGGGTCGCAGTGATGGCCAGGATGGACGTCGGCCCCTCCATGTCGACCACGTGCCATACCCCGGCCGGGTTGATGGTGGCCTCGCCCGGCCCGAGCAGAACGCGGTCGGGCACCCCGTCCACGTCGCGGGTGACCGTCACGGACCCGCTGAGGCAAACGACCAGTTCGTCGCCTGCAGGGTGGCTCTCCCAATGGTCGCCGAGCCCGTCGCCGTCGAAGATCATCACCATCCGGCCCTCGGCGCCGTCTGCCGCGACCGCGGCGCTGTAGGCCTGGAGCACCTCCGGGTCCCAGGTGAAGCCCTTGACGGGTTTCGCTCTCGATCCCAGTCCGAGGTGCACGGGGGTGGTCCGCAGGTCCATGGCATTGCGTTCGTGGTTGACGAGTCTCATGCCGACGATCGTCCACGACAGCGATCGGGCGGTCTTGAAGAAAAGGGAAGAGCCGACGCGACGGGCAGACGGTTGGCGGCTACCCGGCTCCGAGGAGGACTTCGCTGCGACGCCAGGCCGTCGGCGATCGGCCCGTGAACTGGCGCCAGTCCCGAACGAGATGGGCCTGGTCGGCGTAGCCAGAGACGGCTGCCACATCGCCCCACGGGAGCGGGTCCTGCGCCGCCGCCAGTTCGTGCGCGTGCTCGAAGCGCAAGACTCGGGCGAAGGTCTTCGGCGACAGGCCCACCTCACCGCGAAACCGGTCGGTGAGGTACCGACGGCTCCAGCCGAGTTCCGCGGCGACCGCACCAACCTGGACGCAACCCCGCGCGGCGACGAGGCGGCGCCACGCCTCGGCTACCTCGGGGCGCACCCAGCGCACATGGTCGCCGCAGGCGCCACGGCCGACAGCTCGGAGGAGCAATTCGTCCAGCGCGGTGAACCGCGCCGCCCACGTTGTCGCCGATCGGAGCCGGTCGACCACCTCGACGGCAAGCGCTCCGAGAAGCTCGTCAAGTGGGACCAGTCGGTGGACGAGCTCGGCGGCGGGCATGCCGTAGATGGCCCGGGCCCCGAGCGGTGTCAGCGATACCTGAACACCTTGCTGGCGTCCGTCGTGGTGAATCGCGACGGACCGGCACATCAGACCGCCGGCCACGCTGCCGAATCGGGTGACCGGTGACCCGTCGTCAACGCCCGCCGCCATCTCCAAAGGATCTGACAGGCTGATCACCGCAGTGAGCGCGCGGCTCGGCGGGCCGCAGTGCACCCCCGTCGGGAGCCCGCGGAGGTCGAAGCCGACATACGAGTCGACGTACTGCCGCAAGACGGGCGCCGGACGTGCACCGATCCCAGTGGCCGTGTGGTCCTCCATTTTCGTCAGTGTACGAGCCGCCCAGCCCAGGAAGATCACCATCCAAGGACTGATTACCGCCGTTTGCGGCTGGTGACGATCCTGCTGGCTTATTCCGTGCCCGGCGGGGCTGGCGGCTCGTTGGTTGGGACAGCAGCGGCCGTCTTGGCGTTCCGGTCGCGGGTGGGGTGTGGAATGTCGATGCGGCCGAGGCCGTGGCCGAAGGTGCCCGAACTGACCGCGCAGGTGGCGCGGGCGGTGGCGGCACGGGGCCCGTACCCGTTGGCGATGCGGGTCCGTGACGAACTGGGCGAGTTGTTCGCGGACGCCGAGTTCGCCGAGGCGTTCGGAACCCGAGGGAGGCCGGGCTGGTCACCTGGCCAGCTGGCGCTGGTGACGGCAGTGCAGTTCACCGAGAACCTCACCGACCGGGCGGCAGCGCATCGGGTGCGGTACGGCATGGACTTGAAATACGCCCTCGGCCTGGAGCTGGATGATCCCGGGTTCGACGCCTCGGTGCTGTCCGAGTTCCGCACGCGCCTGGTCGAGCACGGGATGGAGGAGAAGGTGCTCGACCTGCTGCTGACCGCGCTCAAGGACCGGGGCCTGGTGAATGCCGGAGGCAAGCAGCGCACCGACTTCACCCGCGTGTTGGCGGCGGTACGCGACCTGAACAGGCTGGAGCTGGCGGGGAGACACTGCGGGCCACGCTGGAGGCGCTGGCCTGCGCGGCCCCGGACTGGCTGGCCCAGGCGGTGCCCGTTCGGGAATGGGCAGAACGCTACGGTCCGCAGACTCACTCCTGGCATCCGCCGGCTTCCACGAGCAAGCGCGAGGAGATGGCTCTGGTCTACGGCCGGGACGGGTTCGCGCTGCTGGAGGCGGGTGCATGCGTAGCGCTTCAAAAAGGCTTCACCGATTGTGAGCTGGGATTTTTCCTATGGTCAGCTGGCTCGGTGGTACTCGTTGATGAGGCTGGCGACGGCTTGTCGGCGTTTGATCCTGGCTGCTGGCAGGGGGATGACGTTCGGATTGTCGCTGGGCGCGAGCTGGTCACGGCCTTGGTGAGGCCGGTGGGTGTTGAAGTGGTGTGCGTAGTCGTGGAGGATCTTCTCGGCGTGACCACGGCCGAAGAGCAGGACACGGTCGGTGCACTCTTCCCGTACTGATCGGATGAAGCGTTCTGCGTGTGGGTTGCAGTTGGGGCTGCGTGGAGGGATCTTAGCCACGGTGATGTCCTCGCTGGCGAACACGGTGTCGAAGGTGGCGGTGAACTTCGCGTCCCGGTCGCGGATGATGTGGGTGAATTCTGCGGCCCCATCGCCGAGTTGCCACAGAAACTGCCGGGCCTGCTGAGTGGCCCATGCGGCGGTTGGGTGGGCGGTGACTCCGAGGATATGGACGGTGCGGGTGCGCACCTCCATGATGAATAGCGCGTAGAGGCGCTGCAGGTTGATGGTGTCGACATGGAAGAGATCGGTGGCGAGCAGGCCGCTGGCCTGGGCTTTGAGGAACGCGGGGCGGGACCGAGACCGGCGGCTCGCAGCACACGCCGGACGGTGGCGGGGCTGACCTTGTGCCCGAGGCGGCGCAGTTCGCCGTGCACGCGTCGGAAGCCCCATCGGGGATTCTCGGCGCCGAGCCGGATGATCAGGTCGCGGTTTCCTCCGGCAGGGGCGGCCGTCCGGTAGACGGCGACTGCGTCCATTTCTGCTTCACCAGACGCTGGTGCCAGGCCAGCAGGGTGCGCGGTGAGACGATCCGGCGTTCGCGTAGGACTTGGGGGACCAGTCGGGTCAGGACGGCGAGCACTGCACGGTCCGGCCAGTCGGGCTTGGGTGCGGTGATCTGTCGACGCAGGACCGCGAGCTCGTGCCGCAGGATCAGTATCTCCGCGTTCTTGGCCGCAGAGGATCGAGACATCAGGAACAGCCACGCGAAGATCCGTGTGGCAATCAGGTAGGTAAGTCGCACCAGCATGAGGACTGATCATGCTGGAATCTGGTGGTCGGGTTCGTTACCTCAGGTCAGGTCCGGTGAAGCCATTTTGGAGCGCTACGGGATTTCGCATGCGTAGGATCTTGTTCGGACGGCACACCTCAGAACCGCGTTTCCGCAGGTAGGAGTGCTGTGCCGAGAGCTTCGCGGCGGACGTCTGCGCCGTCCACGCTTCACGAGGGCCCGCATCGATGACCGGACCGCCGTAGTCCTGTGCGTCGGCGCCATCGATGAGGCAGACGCACGGGAGCTGGGTATGCCGCTGCGCACCTGCCGCTGCCGGGCCGCGGAGCTGCTCGCCGACCTCGCTGTGCAGCCGCCGAGCCTCCCACCCTGACGGCATCACGTGCCATATGTCACTCCGAATTAATGTGGCACTCGACTGTCACATGGCACTTAATGCCATAACCTGAACTCATCCGATCGAACCGTGAGTTCAGGAGACCCCTCACCGTGAGCAAGCCCACCCTTGCCGAGGCTTCCGTCCAGAAGCCGGCCCCAGCCGCCGCGGGCATTCGCCGACTGCGCGGCCATCCGTGGCTGTCGCTGCTGGCCGTCGCGCTCGGCGTGATGCTCGTCGCGCTGGACGGGACGATCGTCGCCATCGCCAGCCCGGCCATCCAGAAGGACCTGGACGCCTCACTGTCCGACATCCAGTGGGTGACCAACGCCTACCTGCTGGCCCTCGCGGTCAGCCTGATCACCGTCGGCAAGCTCGGCGACCGCTTCGGCCACACGAGGATCTTCCTGATCGGCGCGGTCGGCTTTGTCGCCTCCTCCGTCGGCATCGGCCTGACCAGTGACATCAAGGTCATGATCGGCCTGCGCGTGGTGCAGGGCTTGTTCGGCGCGATGCTCCAGCCGACCGCGCTCGGCATCGTCCGCTCCACGTTCCCGCCCGAGAAGCTGAACTCCGCGATCGGCATCTGGGGCGCGGTGGTCGCCGCGTCCACCGCGGCCGGCCCGATCGTCGGCGGTCTGCTGGTCGAGCACGTCAACTGGGAGTCCTGCTTCTACATCAACGTGCCCGTCGGCATCGTCGCCCTCGTCATGGGTCTGCTGTTCCTGAAGGACACCGAGCGCGACCAGGACTCCAAGTCCTTCGACGTCCCCGGGATCGTGCTGCTGTCCGGCACCCTGTTCCTGCTGGTGTGGGCCCTGATCAAGGCCCCCGACTACGGGTGGGGCGACACGAAGACCCTTGGCTTCTTTGGCGCCACCCTGGTCGTGGGCCTTCTGTTCGTGCTGCGTGAGAGCCGGACGAAGGAGCCGCTTCTGCCGCTGCGCCTGTTCCGCTCCCTGCCCCTGTCGGCGGGCACCGTACTGATACTGATGCTGGCCTTCTGCCTCTTCGGCGCCATGTTCTACATGACCTTCTACCTGCAGAACGTGCACGGCATGAGCGCCGTCGACGCCGGCGTGCGGATGCTCCCCCTGACGGGCCTGATGGTTGTCGGCTCACCGCTGGCCGGTGTGCTCATCAACCGGTTCGGTCCACGGCCGCCGATCGTCGTCGGCATGCTCGTGACGGCCGGAGCCCTGTTCGGTCTCGGCGGTCTCGACACCGGTTCGGGCGCCAACGACACCCTGGTGTGGTTCGGCATGCTGGGCCTCGGCCTGGCCCCGATCATGGTCGGCGCCACCGAGGTCATCGTCGGCCACGCCGAGGTCGAGCTGGCCGGTGTGGCCGGCGGTCTGCAGTCCACCGCCATGCAGGTCGGCGGAACCCTCGGCACCGCGGTTCTGGGCGCGGTGATGACCGCCAAGGTCGACGACGTCTTCACCGAACGCTGGTCGGACGCCCACCTGCCCCCGCTCCGCGGCGAGCAGCTCGCCCAGGCCAAGGAGGCGGTCTCCGTCGGCGTCGCCCCGGTCGCCCCCAAGACCCCGGCGCCCGTTGCCGAGGTCATCACGAACATCACGCACCACGCCTTCATGGACGGCATGAGTCTCGCGTTCGTCGTCGCCGGCGTCGTCGCCATCGTGGGCGCCGCGATCGGTCTGCTGACCAGGCAGGGCCGCAAGGTCGAAGGCACGGCAGTGCACATCTGACGTCCTGCCAGGCGGGTCTAGCGGCCCGCCCCTAGACGCGGGGAGCGTACCGCCCGGTCTGAGCGGCGCCGGGCGGGTCTTCTTCTGGCGCTCCCCGCTTGGCCGGGGCCCTCGTGGGGACGGCGGGCCCCGGCCTCTCCTTGTGACCTGTGGCAGACTTCCTGCGGAAAGAGCGGAGGCAGGACGATATGACGACTGCGGCGAAGCCCGGTCTGCGGGAGCGCAAGAAGATGCGCACCCGGTATGCGATCATCTCGACCGCCGTGACTCTCTTCGTGGAATGCGGTTACGACGAGACCACCGTCGCCGAGATCGCCGAAGCCGCCGAGGTTGCTCCCCGCACCTTCTTCCGCTACTTCGCCACCAAGGACGAGGTCGCCCTGGCCCTGATCACCGAGGTCGACGAGGCTATCTTTCCCGCCCTGGAGGCACGCCCGGCCGAGGAGCCGCCGGTCACCGCGTTGGCCAACGCGGCCCGTACCGTCGTGGAGCAGCTGATGCAGGCCGACGACAGCACTGGGGAGCTGTGGACGCGCATCGTGTGGCTGCTGGAGAATTCCCCGCCGCTGCTGGCCGCCCACTACCAGCGTGCCCTATCGATCGAGGACCGTCTCGCGCGCAAGCTCGCCGAGCGCGAGGGTGTCGACCCGGACACCGACCTGCGCCCCTTCCTCGTCGTCGGTGCCGTCGGCACGGCCCTGCGCGCGGCCCATCACCACTGGGCGGCTCTTCCTCAGGGCACGGCGGAGGATCTGGCTCGGCTGCGCGAGCACGCCCTGCAGATGTTGAACGAGCCCCTCGACCGCCACTGGGCAGAGGGCTGAGCCCGGAGTCGAGGCGCCAGGCGATGCCGCCGGGGCGACGGGAGCCTGCTGTGGTGCGATGCGACGAGTTCCTTGACGTCAGTGCGGAAAGCCGGTCGAAGACGTCCTGGGCGGCTTCCGCGCAACGGAGGCCGTAAGCGGGGCGGAACTCCACACCTTGGCGTCCATCTCGTCGAGTTCCGGGTACCGCACACGCAGTGCGTCCGCGAGATGGTCCTCCCGGACGACCGTGTGGAGGTTGACGGTCGCCATGAGGGTCTCGGACTGCTCGATCACCGGAGCCGGGGCGGGGAAGAGGCCCCCCGTATACGCGACACCGGGTCACGACGGCCTCGGTGAGCATCGGCGGCACCTCGGCCTCAGGTTGCCCACGGTCTCGATCAGCTCCATGAGACGGGCGTTCGTCTGCTCCCAGATGTCGAGGATCACGGTTTCCTTCGACGGGAAGCCGCGCCCAAAGAACCGCTGAAGGCGCAGGGGGGCAACAACATCTGACCGCACGACACCTCCCGGACCGAGAAGGTTGGGCCCGCGGGGAACTACTTGAGGGCTCAACCGGCGATGCACCTGCCATGAGGGGCGCGGCCCGCGTGCAGTACTCCGCGCCCTCGATCGGTGATCGCCCCACAGGCCGGCACATCCTCCTCGAAGGGCAGAGCGTGGCTCCAGAGCCCAGTGGAGACGTGACGGGTTCGTTGCCGTCGATTTGCTTTACAGCCCCGCAATGTTGGATTAACTTCTAATGTTGGAAGTGGTTCCAAGTTTTCGCGATCCCAACAAGGCGAGCGGTTGTTACGGAGGTCCGATGACCGACCGATTGAATGTGACGTTTCCTTCGGGGCCGGACGAGTGTCACGCCTGGCTGTACCTGCCCGAGGGCGGGGGGCGGCGTCCCGTGGTGGTCATGGCACACGGTCTCGGTGGGGTCCGCGAGATGCGGCTGGACGCCTACGCCGAGCGTTTCGCCGCCGCCGGCTACGCGTGTCTGGTGTTCGACTACCGGCACTTCGGGGCCAGTGGCGGCCAGCCGCGACAGCTCCTGAGCATCAGACGACAGCTCCAGGACTGGCGGGCCGCCGTGGCGTACGCGCGCTCCCGGCCGGAGACCGATCCCCGGCACGTGATCCTGTGGGGCACGTCCTTCAGCGGCGGCCATGTCCTCACGACCGCCGCGCAGGACCCGGATATCGCCGCGGTCATCGCTCAGGGGCTGTTCACCGACGGCGTGGCCTCCGCTCTCGCGATGCGTCCGATCAGCTCGGTGAAGGTCATGGCTCGCGCCATGCGCGATGTGGTCGGCATGTGTCTGGGCCGTGCACCCGTCCTGGTCGCAACCGCCGGACACCCCGGCTCGGCGGCACTGATGACCGCACCGGACGCCGAGCCGGGGTACCTCGCCCTGGTGCCCGGCGATGCCCCGTTCGAGAACCGGGTGGCAGCGCGTTTCGCCCTCGACATCGTCCGGTACCGGCCCGGTCGCAGGACCCGGAGGATCGTCTGCCCGGTGCTGTTCTGCGTGTGCGAGACGGACAGCGTGGCCCCGTCGGGGCCCACGCTCAGGTACGCCCGCAGGGCACCCCGCGGCGAGATCCGCCGCTATCCGGACGGTCACTTCGACATCTACCGCGGTGAGCCCTTCGAGCGTGTCCTCCACGACCAGCTGGCTTTCCTGGCCGCCCACGTCCCTGTCGCGCAGGAAACATCCCCTCGATGACCCGGGAACCGGCTCCAGACGTCATGTGGACCAGACCTCCGCATCCACCGCTGAACAGAGGCAGGCTGCTATGACCCGCTACGACCTGACCGGGCGCACCGTCGCCCTCACCGGCTCCACCGGCGGCCTCGGCATCGCCCTGGCCAACGCCCTGCGCGAGCGGGGTGCCAACCTCGCGCTGTTCGACCTCGACGCCGAGGCGGCCCAGGCCCAGGCGGAGGAACTGGGTGGCGACACAGTCGCGCGGGGGTGGGGCGTGGACGTCCGCGACCTGGCCGGACTGCAGACGGCCATGGACGAAGCCACCGCGCACTTCGGGCGCCTTGATGTCGCCGTCGCCGGCGCGGGCATCGACACCGTGGCCCCCCTGGCGACGATTGACCCTGCCGCCTACGAGCGCGTGATCGACATCAACCTCAACGGCGTCTGGCGCACCTTCCGCGCGGCTCTGCCCCACGTCGAGGCCCAACGGGGCTATCTCCTCGCGATCTCCTCCATGGCCGCCTTCGTGCACTCGCCGCTCCAGATCTCCTACACCGCGAGCAAGGCGGGCGTGTGGGCGATGTGCGACAGCCTTCGCCTGGAGGTTCGTCACCTGGGTGTCGGTGTGGGCAGCGCCCACCCCACGTTCTTCCGCACTCCGATGATGGACGACGTGACCGCGGACCCGGCCGGGCACGCCCTCTGGGGCGGCAACTCCAAGGGGTTGTGGAAGATGGTGTCGCTGGAGAAGGTCATCGCCGGTATCGTCAGCGGCATCGAGCGCCGTGCGGACCGCGTCGTTGTCCCCAGGTCCCTCACCCTGACCGCGAACGCTCCCGGTCTGTTCCGGCCGATGCTCGAGCGTGTCGGTTTCCGCCCTCAGACGGTCCGGCGCGCCCTCGGCCTCGCCTCGGCGTCGGGCTGGCACGACCCGGCGGTGCATGAGCGCCACCAGGCCGGTGCCCGCTGAAGTTGGGGCTGGAGGAAGCGGCCCAGGGGGTCCGGCCGTTCGGGCACCTCGTAAAGTAGCGGAGACCATGGCAATCAAGGTCACACGCACGACACGTCGGGCCGCCGCAACCCGTGCGGCCATCGTCGACGCCGCCGAGGAACTGCTGGCCGCCGGAGGCCCCGACGCGGTCACCTTGGAAGGCATCGCCGAACGCGCGGATGTCGCCGTGCAGACGGTGTACAACCGGGTAGGCGGCCGCGCGGCCGTTCTCATCGCGGTTGCCGAGCGGGCACTCGAGGACAACCGGACCTACATGGACGACGCCTACGCTGCCCCGGGCACCCCCGTGGAACGCATCAGGGCCGCCTCGGCCGCGTACGTCCGCTTCGCCGCCGAGCGCCCGCACCAGTTCCGCCTGCTGGCCGAGCCGCCGGACGAACCCGCGGCCCTGGAACGGGTCGCCGCGCTCGTCGACGAGCAGAACGCCAAACTCGCCGCCGCCCTGGCCGACGGGGTGGCCGACGGCTCGCTCGCCGCCGACCTCGACCCCGTCACCACCGCCACCGCGCTGTGGGCTGCCATGAACGGCGTTCTCGGCCTCTCCTGGCGCGCGGACCGACTCCGCGCCGACGCCTCCCATTTGACGGAACTCGTCACAGCTGTGGAAAGGGTGGTTCTCCGCGGACTGCTCGCCCGCTGAAGTGCGTCCGGGGCCGCGTCACCGTACGGCGGCCGGCCTGGCTCCCGCCACGCTCGGATATCGCCGCCTGCGGATCGTTCCCCCTCCGGGTGGCGGTGTCACCCAGGCCGGAGCACGTCTGTGCACGCCGTACGGCACCGCCGAGGTGTCCTGGGCGCTCTCCGGGCGTGAACTCACCGTGGAGGCCGTCGTCCCTCCGAACACCACGGCCGACGTCGTCCTGCCGGACGGCAGGGCGTCATCGAGGTGGGCTCCGGAGCCGCGGCGAGACCACCGTACGGGTGCTCGCCGGAGTGATGCGCGACGGCGAGAAGTTCCTGACCGACCTGGAAGGGCGGGCTTTGGTCGCTTCCTGCGGCGGCCTTCTCCGCGATCTCGGCGAGGGCGCGTACGCGGTCGGGCAGCGGCAGGCAGGCGGTGCGGAAGCGGGCGATCAACGGGAAGCGTCGTGTTGTCGGGCCGGTTGGGTTCATGGGTGTCCCGGGGCGGCGTTGGTTGAGATGGCGTGAACGAGCGAGACGGCACCGATCGGGGGTGGTCGACAGGCAACCGCCGCTGGTCGGGGAGAAGCGCCGTCCTCCGCTGCCGCGTGGTGTCCCATGTCTCGTTGAAGTAGCCGCCCTCGGTCAGACGTGCGGTGAGGAGCGTACGACCGCCCGGTCCCAGGGCGATCGCGTCCGTGGAGGTGGTGGACGCCGTCGCCAGGTCTACCGTGGCCTTCGCGTGTCCGGCGGCCACGTCCCACACCGTCAGACGCTGAGGCGCCGTGTCCCAGGGGGCGGAGACTCCGTACGCGAACGTGCCGCCGTCGGGGCTGAAGGACAGCAAGGGCTCGGTGATGTCCCCGGGGACCCTCGGGGCGCCGGTGCGGAAGGAAGGACGTGACGGGGTCGGCAGGGTTCGCAGCAGACGGCCGTCACGCGTGTTCCGCAGATGGAAGACGTAGCGGTCACCGATACGTTCGGCGGTGGCGAGCGTCCTGCCGTCGGGGCTGAGCCTGACCCCTGCGAGCGGACTCGTGCGCCAGGCGCGGGTGAGCGTCGTGGTGAGGTCGAGGGTGTGGACCGTGCCTCCCTCGAGGTACCGCAGCAGGGGCCGCGAGGGGTCCCAGGCGAGACCCGAGAGCGACTCGTTGTCCAAGGGGTGTCGGAAAACGGGGGCGCCGCCCTTGGACAGACGCCACACTCTGATCTCCTGGCCGCCGCCGGTCGCCAGAAAGGAGCCGTCCGCGCTCACGACGGCCGAAAGGGCACCCGGGTGGGCGACGTCGGCGAGCTTTCGTCCCGAAGCGGTGTCCCACACTCGCACCCGGCCCCCGGCAAGAGCCAGGAGTCGGCCGCCGGTGAGGTCGAGGAGGAGGGTTCCGTCATCACAGACGCCGCGAGCGTTCGTCCAGGCACCGGAGCGGACGCTGCGCGTGGACGTGTCCCAGACCTGCGGGGCCCGGCCGCGCGGGCAGACGACCAGCAGCCGGACGTCGGCCGCCGCGGCGGCGCGCTCCCCGCTGCCGGCCGACGGGGTCCGGAAGACCAGATGGCCGTCGGTGGCGGAGTAGAGCCCAACCCGGTCGTCGAACAGGCTCGTCACCAGGTAATTGCGCCCACTCGCCCCGAAGCTCACGGTGTACGTGTCCGGCAGGGGACCCCCGATCCAGCGCCTCGTTCGGGTGTCCCACAGCCGCTGGGTCCTGTCAGCGGTCTGGATGACGAGTACCCGGCCGCCCGGGCCCACGGCGAGCACCGACCCGTGCGGTAGCGGCCCCGAGGCGATACGGCGGTGGTTTCCCACATCCCACGTCCGCCAGGCGGTGCTGTCGCCGATGCTGAGCAGCGTGCGCCCGGAGACGTCGAGGACCCGCGTCGGTTCGTCACCGGGCGCCGGGTCGGTGAAGTTGTCCAGTTCGGGCTGGGCCAGCGCACCCAGCACGGCCCGGCGGGACTCCGGCAGTGCGGACGTGCGCCATGCGGCGACGCCGAGCAGCATCGCGGTGCGCGGGTCGGTGGTCCGCGGTAGTGGTAGACGGTCGTGATGCCGAACTGCCATCGCGCCAAGGTCTCCGGCGCCAAAGCCAGATCCACTGCGTCTTCTCCTTACATTGCCGTGGTCGCAGCAGAGGATTGCCCCGTTGATCCCTGAAGGGTGTCAATATTCCGATCAGGCTGCTGAACTGGGCTTTCCCTGTGGACGGTGAGGCAGCCGGGGTGACGTGGTGCGGTACTCGTTGAGTAGTCCGCCAAGTACCTGGCGGCGCCTGACCGCGGCAGCGGGCAGGGGGATGACGTTCGGGTCGTCGTCGGGTGCTCGTAGGCCCAGGCTGCGGTGGGCCCGTCCCGCGTTGTAGTGCTCGGCGTACTGGTTGAGGACCGTGCGCAGGTGTCGTTCACCGGTGATCAGGAGGCGGTCGGTGCACTCGGTGCGGGCTGTGCGTATCCATCGTTCAGCGAACGCGTTTGACCGGGGGCTTTGCGGCGGAGTCGGGACGACGGCTGTGCCGTTGCCGGCGAAGACGGCGTCGAACGCGGCGGTGAACTTGCTGTCCCGGTCACGGATAAGGAACCGGAAGCAATCAGCCCTGTTCTCGAGGTCCATGAGCAGATTGCGGGCGAGTTGACTGACCCATGCGCCGGTCGGGTGGGCGGTGACACCCAGCACGTGAACGCGCCGGGTCTTGATCTCCATGACGAAGAAGACGTAGAGGCGTTTGAGGAAAACGGTGTCCACGTGCATGAAATCGCAGGCCAGAAGCGCGTGGGCCTGGGCGCAGAGGAAGGTACGCCAGGCCTGCTGGGAGGCGCGCTGCGGTGCGGGCGGTAGACCAGAGCGGCGCAGGACGCGCCGGACCGTAGCGGCGGCAACCCGATGACCGAGCCGTCGCAGCTCACCCTGGGTCCTGACGTACCCCCAGGTCGGGTTCTCTCTCGCCAGGCGCTGGATGAGCGCGACCGTCTCTTCGGACAACGGCGGACGACCGGGTCTGACCGGTGCTTGGCGCCTGAAGGGTGTCTTTATTGCCGTAGGGTGGTTGACCTGGGGCTTTGTGGTTGCCCACGTATGGGCATGATCAGTGATTGTGGGTCTGCGACTGCTCTACCTGATCTTCTGCCGCCTACTGGGCTGCCTCCTCCTGCTGGGCCGGTCGGCTGCCGCGAACAACGCCGAGATCCTCGCTCTCCGCCATGAGGTCGCCGTGCTGCGCCGGCAGGTAGAGCGGCCGCGGCTGTCGTGGGCTGATCGTGCTGTGCTCTCCGCTCTCGCACGGCACCTTCCGCCCGCCTTGCGCCGCCATCGGCTGGTCACCCCGGGGACGCTGCTGGCCTGGCACCGCCGTCTGGTGCGTTGGAAGTGGCGGCAGGCACCGGCCAGGCCCGGCCGGCCACCGTTGCCGGAAGAGATTGCGGCGCTCATCCAGCGCCTGGCGCGAGAGAACCCGACCTGGGGGTACGTCAGGATCCAGGGCGAGCTGCGACGGCTTGGCCATCGTGTCGCCGCCGCCACGGTCCGGCGCGTCCTGCGCCGCTCCGGCCTGCCACCCGCACCGCAGCGCGCATCCCAGCAGACCTGGCGCTCCTTCCTCCGCTCCCAGGCACACACGCTGCTGGCTTGCGATTTCATGCACGTAGAGACCGTCTTCCTGAGACGTCTGTATGTCTTCTTCGTCATGGAGATCGCGACCCGGCGCGTTCATGTCCTGGGTGTCACCGCCCATCCGACCGGTGCATGGGTTGCCCAACTCGCCCGCAATCTGCTCATGGACCTCGAAGAGAGGGCTGGGTGCTTTCGGTTCCTCATCCGTGACCGGGACAGCAAGTTCACCGCCGCGTTCGATGCCGTCTTCGCTGGCAATGGCACAGCCGTCATCCCGACACCGCCGCAAAGCCCCCGCTCCAACGCGTTCGCCGAACGATGGATACGCACAGCCCGCGCCGAATGCACCGACCGACTCCTCATCACCGGCGAACGACACCTGCGTACGGTCCTCGACCAGTACGCCGAGCACTACAACACCGGACGAGCCCACCGCAGCCTGGGCCTACGTGCCCCCGACGACGACCCGCACATCATCCCCCTACCTGCTGGCACAGTCAGGCGCCGCCAGGTCCTTGGTGGACAGCTCAACGAGTACCACACCACGCCACCCCGACCGCCTCACCATCCACAGGAAACGCCCAGCTCAGCAGCCTGATCGGAATATTGACACCTTTCAGGCGTATCTGTACTCGTTGATCACGCCGCCGAGTATTCGGGTGCGCAGAACCCGGTGAGCGGACGGGTCGACCATGGACGTCGGGTGCTCCTGGAGGAGGGGAGGGAGCTGTCCGCGAGCCCGGTAGGGGCGATGAGGGTTGTAATGCCGGGCGTAAGCATCGAGGACCTGCCGAGCGTGCGTCTCGTTCCAGATCAAGAGGTGGTCGAGGGCACCGCCGCGACCTTGAGCAGCTTCCGAGTCACCTGGTATACGAGCGAAACGATCACCCGGACAGGGTTCCAGCAGACGGTGATGGCGCGCCAGACCACCCGCGAGCAGGAGGGATGAGTTTCCGAACGGCACAGGGTTCGGTGCAGACCTCCGACCAGGGCGGATGACATTCTCGGTAAGCGCACCTTTGATCAGGCGCGGAGACTCTTCCGCCGCACCCGCAGGGAATAGGACGTGCCTTCCGGGCCGCTGCTACTGCCCCAGCCGACGCTGGTCGCTACGCTCCAGCCTTGTTGCTCCCGCATCTGCTTGGCGAAGGTGTCCAAGTTTCGGATCTCGCACCCGCACTTCATGGTGAGGCGGATGGTGATGTACGGGCTGCGAGGGTTGGTGTTGTAGGCCACCTCCTCGGTCCACTCCACATCGTGGACGTGCTCGCTGAGCCCGGTGCGAACCTGGTCGTGCTTGATCCCATGTGCCTTGGCGTACTCGTCGAGGTCGTCGATTAGGAAGAGGTCGCTCGACCACTGGCCAGGCCATACGGCGAACAGCCGGGACTTGCCCGCAACGGCCCGTTTGTATCCGGCCCGTGAGTCCCCGTGAGTGACTCTGCCGTCCTCATGGACTTCGATATAGCAGGTCGTCCCCGCCGCATAGGGAAAGTCTCTTCCTGCAGCGGCTGCGCTTCTCGGCTCCACTTGCCCCCCTGGTCAATGATCGCCCCCTGCGGCGGGTGCGCCCACTGGCAACCACGACTCCCGGGCTGCGCACGCGCCGACGTAAGGCACAACATTAGCCTCAGGCTCGCTCAATATCTGGACTTCACCGCACGAGGTGGTGGACCGGCCGCTGTTCGGGCTGGTGTCCGCTGATCAGCGGCGCTGAAGTCTGCCTGCGGGCCAGCTGATCCAGATGCCCTCGGACGAGAGCTGGCGTGTGAGGCGCTGGCCAGCGTCACCGATCGGGGTCGACCAGTAGACATCGGCAACGTGGCATCCGAAGTCGTCCACGAGTGCCTGCACGAGCGCGGCGTCGACTCCCCGATGGCGGTAGACGTCCGCCACCCAGATCAGGATGACGCGCGGGCGCAGGGTGTCGCCTTGGTCGCCGGGCGAGGACTCCTCGATCAGATCCCAGCGGCGGTGCCGGTTGGCGTCGTGGGCGGTCAGGTAGCCGATGACGCACCCGTTCGCCTTCAGTAGATACACCCGCACGTTACCGGGGGTTACACCACTCGCCCGGTTCTTGCCCGTCCGAGTCGTGGAGGTGATCTGCCACAGAGGGTAGATCGAGGAAATATATTGTCAATGTGACAGTAATTCGCTACGGTCGGCACCATGCGTGATGATTCCTGGGCGCCGCCGTCCGTTCTGCTCACAGTTGACCTTGTGATCCTGACGTTGCGTAAGGGGCGGCTGTGTGTCCTGCTCGTTGAGCGGGGCAAGGAACCGTTCGCGGGCATGCAGGCGCTGCCCGGCGGTTTCCTCAACCACGCCGGTGAGGCGATCCCGGAGGCCGCTCGCCGCGAGTTGGGCGAGGAGACCGCTGTTGATGCCCGGCAGTTTCATCTGGAGCAGTTGGCCACCTATGGGGATCCAGGGCGTGATCCGCGTGGGCGGGTCGTCTCGGTTGCGCATCTGGCGATCGCACCGCGCCTTCCTGAGCCGGTCGCGGGAACGGATGCCGCGAATGCCTCATGGGTTCCGGCGGACACGGTCCTTTCCGGGCAGGTGAAGCTTGCTTTCGATCACGATCGGATAGTGGCGGACGGAATTGAACGCGCCCGTACGAAACTCGAGTTCTCCTCACTGGCCACGGCGTTCTGTGGAGACCTTTTCACCATCGCCGAGTTGCGGCAGGTGTACGAGGCGGTGTGGGGCGTCACGCTCGACACCCGGAATTTCTACCGGAAGATCCAGGCCGTGGACGGGTTCATCGTTCCGGCCGGGATGGGACGTAGGACCACGGTGGGGCGCCCCGCACGCCTGTTCCGCGCGGGACCGACCACGGTGCTCTCGCCTCCGCTGGTCCGGCCTGTGCCGGCACCGGCGGAACAGCAGGTGGAAGAACAAACAGAGGAACACGGAAAGGAGTGAGAACACATGCCAAATGACCTGGTGGTGATTCTTACCGCCCTCAATCTCGAATACGAGGCCGTGCACCGGAAACTGGCCGAACCGCAGGTGACCGTGCACAAGAGCGGCACGCGGTTTGAGGTCGGGACCGTGCCGGGCACGTCGTGCCGGGTGGCACTCGGCCTGACGAGCAAGGGGAACCATTCGGCCGCAGTGCTGGCGGAGCGCGCGATCGAGCACTTCTCTCCGGCAGCCGTGCTGTTCGTCGGCGTCGCCGGGCGCATGCGGAGCTCGATCGCGCTGGGCGACGTGGTGATGGCCACCTATGTGTACGCCTACCACGGCGCGACCAGCGAGGACGACGGGCTCAAGGCGCGGCCCCGGGTGTGGGAGGCGCCGCACCCCATCATCCAGCTCGGCCAGCATCTGGCCCGGATGACGGACCGGGCCGGCCATGCACCGGAGAACGGGGGAGTGCCGCGGGTGCACTTCGGCCCGATAGCCGCCGGTGAGGTCCTGCAGAACTCGCGGAACTCCGCCGAGGCCGCATGGCTCCGGCAGCACTACAACGACGCGTTCGCGATCGACATGGAAGCCGCCGGCGTGGCACAGGCCGGCCATCTCAGCGGCCTGCCGGTCGGCGTCATCCGTGGCATCAGTGACCGGGCGGACGGCACGAAGAACGGCGCGGAGGACCGCGAGCGGCAACCGCGCGCCGCGGCGAACGCGGCGGCTTTCGCGGTACGGCTGGCTGCGGAACTGATCAAGGAAGCAGAGCTGGCAGAGAAAGCAGAAGAAGAGGAGCAGATCGTCATGGCCCAGAAAGACAGAACTGGCAGGGGCGGCGGAAGTGTCGTCAACACGGCCTTCTCCAGCACGGTGGGAATCATGGCCGGAGAGGTCACCGGCAGCACCGTCCACGTCAGCGGGGCAACTCCGAAGGCGTCCACCCCAATGGAACTGGTCGCGATGCTGGACCGCTTTCGTGAGGACCTCACACGGCACCACGCCGACGGGACCCTCGACGCGGACATTCACCAGGAGGCACAGGCGGAACTGAGCATCGCGAGGCGTGTAGCGGAGAAGTGCGCCGCGAACGCCCCGGCGCCTCCGAAGAAGGCAGCTCTGGCGCTCAGGAAGTTACGCGGCCTGCTCGCCGACTACCCGGAACTGGCCGCCGGTCTTGCGGCCCTGATCGCGGCGGCGGGTGACCCGGTATGACAGAGGGCTTTCCCTCCACGCACAACGAGGCGCATGGCTCCTTCGTCGCCGTCCAGGCCTCGGCCGTACACGACTCCACCATCAACATCGTCCCGCCGGACGCTTCGCCCCAGGAGAAGTACGAGGTCGGGGTCCGTTGTCTGGAAGAAGGCTTACCCGGCCGGGCGCGGGAGCTGATCTGGGACGCGATCACCCACAACCACGACGGCCCGCAGATCCGCTTCTACTGGGCGCTCGCCATGCTCAGCAAACGCGCCCACCATGACCTCAGTGCCGAGGAGCGCCGTCAGCTGGACCGGACGCGGGACGTCATGCAGGGCTACGCCGAGGACAAGGACTGGAAACCCGGTCTGCAGGTCGTCTTCGATCTGCTGGCACTGCCCGGCAAAGCTGACAGTGAGACCGCCGCTGTGCTGAAGCGGCTGGGGGATCTGGCACCGCCCCAGCGTGACCTGATCGTCCACCACCTCGACCTCGTGCTCACCAGCCGGACAAAAGCCAGCCTGTGGGCCGAGGTCTGCGAGCTCGCCAAGGCCGGGCAGTTCCGTGGCGACCGTTCCCGGCGGGTCCGGTACTACTTCGAGCCCGATCCGATCGGGGCACGGACCCGGCCTCCCGAGGAGAGCACCGCCTTCCGTTACCGTCCTCGCCTGGCGGCCTGGACCGGTCTGTTCGTCGTCGCCGGGGGATTCCTGGGGATCTCGGCAGTGATCGCGGAGCCGGTGACCGCGATCGTCGAGCTGCTGATCGCGCTCGGCACCGGATTCCTCGCCGCCCGGTTCGGCCAGCGATGGTGGCACAACAAGCACCGGCTGCAGGCCAAGGAGCAGGAGCTGGGCCAAGCGTCGAACCAGGAGCCGGTACCCGATCCGGCCCGCTCCTCGGCCGCCCCCTCCCCCGCATCCGCGGGCGGCGGAGTCCCCGCGGCGGACGGGTTCACCAGCCGTGTCCGCAAGTCCTTCGAGCACTACTTCGGCAAGTACCTGCCGCACGGGTGCGACCGGCTCGAGTGGCTCGCCCACACCGCCGGCATCCGCGCTGTTCTGGCCGCCGAGGTCGCGTTCCTCTACCGGGAGAGCAGAATCAGCGTCGACCGGGTCAACTGGCTGATCCGCTACCTGGCCCGGGACGCCAAGGATCGCCATAACAACGGCACGTTGTTCGCCCACCGGCAGCAGTACCGGACTCCGGTGACGACGAAACTGGCCTGCGTGCTCGCCCTCGCCGTCCTGGGCGTCACATCCCTGGCCGTCACCGTCACCGCCGCGACAGGTTCGGCGAGTGCGTTCCACGGCTTCCTGACCGTCGCTGTGTTCTTCGGCGGCATCGGGAGCGGGCGCCGGGCAGCGGCGGTGTGGCTGGACATACGCAGCGAGGAACAGCGGTTTGCCGAGGAGACGCAGGAGTACCACCGGCGGATGTACGCGCGTGAGGAGGAGTTCCAGCGCTGGAAGGAGCACCTGGACGCCATCCGGCCCTCCGACGCCGAGATGGAGGCGTGGCTCAGCCACGACAAGGTCCTGTTCACCGCCGATGTGCTCCGTCACCACCAGCTCACCTGGCACGACATCATCGCCCACACGATCCTGACGACACCGGCACGCCCCTACAGACGAGCACGGCGCCGAGGCGGCCCCTGGCGCTACTCCCGATACACCCTGCGGCTGTTCCTGGCTACACGGAACGGTATCCGCGAGATCAGCACCGAAGTCGACTTCGCCCGCGCCACTCGCCCGGGCGAACAACGTACCAACTACCGCTTCAACGCGTTCTCCTCCGTGCAGGTCACCGAGGACGATCGCATCGGCTACGAGATGGTGCTGCTCCTCTCCAACGGCCCGGCCAGAACCATCCGGATCAAGGACGCCGACAGCCACCAGCTCGAACCGTACGAGAACGCCCGGGACCTCTCGCAGATCAACCTCGACGCGGCCGGCTTCGCCCATACGTTCCGTCTCCTGGAGGGCATCGCCGCCGACGGGAAGGCATGGATCGAGCGGAACAACGCCGACAGTCCACCGCCCGCGGACAGCACCGACTGAGTCCTCCCGAACCGGATGCGGAGGCCGACCGGCCAGGGAGCTGCCGAGAGCACTGCAGCTCCCTGAATGTCCAGGCACTATGGGCCGAGTACGGGTACCACCGAGCCACCCCCTGTCAAGGTGTCGCGAAAACGAGGGTGACAGCCAGCCATGACGGACAGAGAACGGAGCACCAGCGCCCTACTCCTTGCCGAGTACGCACAGATCAAGGACGAGCAGCGTGCACGTATCAGCTTTCGGGACAACCTGCTGTACGTGACGCTCGCGGCCGTGACCGCCGTCGCGGCTGTCGCCGCGCAGACGGACTACCCGCAGCTGATCCTGGCCCTTCCGGTGGTGTGTCTTGTGCTCGGATGGACGCACCTGGTCAACGACGAAAAGATCTCAGCCATCGGACGCTACGTCCGCACCGAGCTCGCGTCCCGGCTCGCAGAGGCCACAAACGTGGAGGAACCGCTGTTCGGCTGGGAGACCTACCATCGCAGCGACGACAGACGCATCTCGCGCAAGATCACACAGACAGTCGTCGATCTGGTGGCCTTCCTCGTCACTCCCTTTGCCGCACTCATCACCTTCTGGTGCCACAGCGTGGACAGCGCCCTTCTGGTCGCGGTCTCAATCCTGGAAGCCGCCGGACTCGTCGTCCTGGGTGTGCTGTTTCTGCAATATGCCGAGAGGTGAGATGCTGCCCGACGCTACGGACTGAGTGATGTGTCCGGTCTGCTCGGTGGGGCGGGCGAGGTCGCCTTCGGTGTCCCATTGCCACACCTCGCGGGAGCCGTCCGGGCCTTCGCGCCAGGCGGGTTTGCCCTCGATCACGCGTAGCAAGGGCGACTGCCATCACCCAAGGCTCATCGAGGAATCTGACCGGCGGCGCCCCCTTTCGGGTGCGTGCGGCAGCGCCAGGCTTCGTCGCGCTGTTCGTGCTTCATGGGGCCGCCAGCGGGCGGGCTCGAAGGAGCGGTGTCGGACGTGGTGAGCTGGGCAGCTGCTCGGCAACAGGTGCAGTAGCCCGCGCCAGGCGCATCGGACTCGGGCCTCACCGCGAACGTGGTCTGAGGGGCCGGTAGTAGGTGGCTCCGGAGAAGGCCGGCCAGGGGGCCGCCGACCTGATCGCAATCGCTCGTCCACCCCGTGTCTGCGATGTTCCTCAGCCGGCTGCTCACGGCAAACAGTTCCGAACCGCGCGAAGCCCTACTCCGTGGCTGTGGCCTCGGCTGCCCGGGTCCCAGAGCTTTCCAGCCAGGCCACATCCCTATGCAGCCACGTCGGCTCGGCGGGGACGTGGTCTTTTTCGGCCGGGCTCGGGTTGGTGTGCTCGCCGGTCAGAGCAATTATTGCCAGGCGTTGGATGTCTCGACGATGGGGGAGCGGTTTCACCGCTCTCGGTGCAGCACTGCCTCGTTCCTCTGTCCGGACGGAGCTGCCTCGGTCACTGTGCGCAGCTTGTACCGCGGCGGAAACTCGGGCGGGGTTTGGCGCCGGGTTCCCGGTTCGACCAGTTGTTCACGCTGGTCATCCGAGGATGGGGTTCTTCCCTCGCTGTGGAAGGGGGCCCGCACATCTCTGGTGTCTTGCCTACGGCCGAGGGGCGGGGTGCAAGAGTGGCGGGCCTCGGTCAGTGATCGTTAGTGGGCGGTTGAGGAGCGGGGCGGGGTTTCGAGTGATCACTAAAGTCGTGCTGGAGGTCGTGTCAGACGGGTGGCTGTAAGTCACCCGTCCAGTGGAAACGTGATCTGCTTCACGTTGACGGAGGGAATCAGAGGGCCGTTAACTCGCTGCGCATTTGAAAATCTTGTGACTCTGGGGTGGGGACTGTGGAGTTGGGGTGGAGACCGAGGCGTGCGCGAGCGCGAAGACTCTGGTTACTTCCTGTGGTCGGTGGGGCGCTCGCGACGGAGATGCTGCTCTCCGTCCTGTCGCCGGTCGCGTCCCTCTCGCCTGTCGCGCATGCGGCGGCACCCGCGTCGGAGCTGTCGGAGGAGTCGGCGTCTGCACGGGCAGTGGCATCCGGCGAGCCTGTGGAAGTGACCTCGGCGCAGACTGAGTACTCGCAGACGGTGGCGAACCCGGACGGCACCTTCACCCTCACCCAGTCGACGGAGCCGCGGCGTGCGCGTGCCGCTGACGGTACGTGGCGCGACATCGATGTCACGTTGCAGAGGTACCCGGACGGCAGAGTGGGGCCGAAGTCCGCCGTGGTGGAGTTGTCGTTCTCCGGTGGCGGGAGCGGCTCGGGCATGTTGGCCATGGGGCGCGGTGAGCAGGAGTTACGGCTGGGCTGGCCCGGCTCGTTGCCGGCGCCGACGCTGGATGGGGCCACCGCCACATACCCGGATGTTTTTGCGGGGGTGGATCTGCAGCTCACGGCGACGGCCGAGGGCTACCGCGAGGTGCTGGTGGTCAAGACGGTTGAGGCGGCGGCCAACCCGGAACTGGAGAAGATCAAGCTCACCGCCACTGGGGACGGCCTGAGCGTGGTGCCGGGTGCCGGTGGTGGTGTGCGGGCGGTTGACGCGGATGGCAACGCGGTGTTCCGGGGCCCGGCGGGGCGGATGTGGGACTCGGCAGGGGAAGACACCGTGGGTGCGCGCACCCAGTCCCGGTCGGTACCGTCCGGGAAGCAGCGGAGCTTGAGCAACACCAAAGATGAATTGGCTCAGCCGGGCGAGGGTGATGCGACCGCCGAACTGCCGGTGACCGTCGGGAACGGCAGTGTTTCGGTGGAGCCGGACCTGGAGTTGCTGCGCGGGGAGAAGACCGCGTATCCGGTGTTCATCGATCCGTCCGTGGGTCTGGGGGCGTCGGAGTGGACGAAGCTGTCGTCCGACGGGGACAGGTTCTGGAAGTTCGACGAGCCGAAGGGTGTCGGCTTGTGCGGCAGCGCGGATGGCTACTACTGCGGGTCGGGCTACCGAGACCGGATGTACTTCGAGTTCGGCGCGTCGAAGCTGGCGGGTAAGCATGTGCTGGACGCGACGTTCCGGGCGTATGAGACGTGGTCGTTCAACTGCAACCCGTACTGGGTGGACCTCGAGCGGACCGACAACATTTCCGAGGGGACGCGCTGGCCGGGCCCGAAGCAGTTGGACCAGATGGGCGACCGCTATGTATCGGCTGGGCGGGGGGATCTGTGCAGCCCGGAGCAGCCGAACAAGTGGATCGAGTTCAACGACAACCCGGACGAGCCGGATGAGAACCTCACCTCCACGGTGCGGTCATTGGCGGACGGCAAGATATCCAGGCTGACGCTGATGCTGCGGGCCAAGGACGAGGGCGAGCCGCGGGCCTGGAAGCGGTTCGACTCCAACGCGGAGCTGAAGGTGTGGTACGCGCACAAGCCCGGCGTGCCGACGTCGGTCGGGGCCATCCCGGGCACGGGCACCAAAGCGCAGTGCCGTTCTTCATCGGATCCGCTGACGGTGACGGTGGACACGCCAACGGTCCAGGCGCGTGTGCAGACGAAGGTCGAAGCCCATGAGGGCGATGAAGAAGGATCCCTGCAGGCGGAGTTCGTGATGCAGCGCAGCAGCACGGACACGAACTCGGGATCCTGGTCGCAGGTGTGGAGCGATTACAAGCCGGACAGTGGCTGGGATCCGGACGGCACGCTAGAGAAGACGACGACGGACAAGCGGGCCGATGGCGGGCTGTACCGGTTCCGGGCACGGACCCAGTCGCACTGGGCGTACAACGGCAAGTCGGGCGATCTGTTCTCGCCCTACTCGGCATGGTGTTATCTGCGGATCGACTCCACCGCGCCCAAGGTGCCGGTCATCGTTCCCGGCGCCCCGTACACCGAGTGCACGGCCAACGACTGCGCAGCACACGGTGGCCCGGGCAAACCGGGGACCTTCACCTTCAAACCGAACGCTGCTGACAAGGACGTGAAGGCCTACCGGTGGCGGCTGCTGACCTCGGATGCCGATGCGACCAAGCGGGTGACTGCCCCGACCACGAATGCTTCGGTGCAGGTCAAGGACGTCAAGCCTGGTTTGCCTGGCACGCAGACGCTGTCGGTGGAGGCCAGTGATCTGAAGCTGGACAAGGAAGGGCGGGTGCGCTGGGGACCCCCTGCTGAACTGGCCTTCAAGGTGGCGGCTGCTCCCGGGCCGACCGGACGGTGGCGATTCGACGACGGCGGCCCCGGGTCGGGGTTGACGGTGGCGAAGGACACCGGCGAGGTGGGCACCCGCCACAACCTCGTACTGCGGGACGAGGCCGGCACTGGCTGGTCGACCCTCGCCAGGCGAGGTGCCGGCGACTATTCGCTGCGTCTGAACGACAACGTGAGCGATCCATCCCGGCAGGTGGGCTATGCCTCGACGGATGGCGCGGCCGTGAACACGCAGGATTCGTTCACCGTCTCCGCCTGGGCGTATCTCACCGACGCGTCGACTAATCACGTGGTGCTGTCGGCACCGGGGGAGTACGGCTCGGCACTCACCCTGTACTACTCGGCCGCCTACAAGAAGTGGGTCTTCAACCGGACTGACCGGGACAAGAACGATCCGGTGTACATTCGCTCGCTGGCGGATGCGGAAAGTCCTCCCTTGCGGGTGTGGACACACCTGACCGGTGTCTTCGACACACAGAACGACGCCGACAAGAGCAACGACACGATCCATCTGTTCATCAACGGACGACCTCAAGGCGACCCGATCGTCCTGGCCGACGTGGCGCCCACGTACGAGCCGTGGACGGTCGACCGCAACCTGATGATCGGACGGTCCAAGGTGGCAGGAGCGTACGGCGAGTACTTCCTGGGCCGCGTCGATGAGATCGCCGTCTGGCAGGACGCCCGTACTCCTGAGCAGATCCGGGAAGAAGACCGACTGGACAAGGATGGAGCGCCGACGAACGAACTGGTGGCGCACTGGGACGCCACCATCTCCCAGGGCAGTCAGGTGGTGGAGAGCCCGGAGGATCCGGATGACCCGGCCAGCACCACATTCCCCTACCGGCGCGGCCCCATGACACTGTCCGGGGCAGGCGCGACTCTGAGCGGCGAGGACGCGACGGCGCTGGTACTCAACGGCAGCTCCGGTTACGCCTCGGCCACGGGTCCGGTGGTTGATGAGACCGGTTCGTTTACGGTGTCGGCGCGGGTGCGACTGAATAAGGCGCTGCTCGCGGTCAAGCCGGTCGGTTACCGGGGACTGGTTGCCGCGCAGGCCACACCGGTCGGCAAGGAGTCGTCGTGGGCGTTGTGGGTGGAGAAGCCCGCGGAGGGCACCTACCAGTGGAAGTTCGGCCGGACGGCAGTCGACGGCACCGGGAAAGTGACGGACACCGCGCTGGCCGCCGCCCAGGAGACCGTGGGCGAGAAGGAATGGGACACCTGGGTCGATGTGACCGGGGTCTTCGACGCGGGACTCCCGTTCACCGATGGTGACGGCGATCAGCGATTCGGCGTAGCGCAGTTGTTCATCGGTCAGTTCGCTCAGCAGAGCCCATCAGACGTCGGCCTTGAGATGCCCCAGCAGGGCGGTGGAGCTCTCTCCGCGGGCAGGGGCTCGGCCGTCGGCGCCACGGGCCACTACCTTCCGGGCGATCTGGCGAAGATACGTGTGTGGACCGGCGCGATGACGCCCGAGCAAGTGGCTTCGCAGATCGCGCAACCTTCGACATAGCCGCCTCGGCCCTCGTACTCCACCTGTTTGTAGACCTTTGACGGTGTGCGGGCGCGTCGGCGCCCGCACACGAGGAGACTTGCCATGAACCAGTTCGGGTCCGGCATGCCCCGGATAGGCGGCACGGCACGCAGGAGACGATCCTGGGAGAGACGGTTCGCCGTCTTAGCGGGGTTCGCCCTGGTGCCGGGGCTGCTGTCTCCGGTCGCCTTCGCTGACGCTCCGGACCCGCTCGGAAAGCCCAAGCTGAAGGCACCCCGGTCCTCAACAGTCTCCCCGCTGACCAAGAGGGCGAATGACAAGAACGCCCGCGTGGTCAAAGCGTCCGAAGCCGCCGACCTGACCGCGGCCAGGCGGGCGAAGGCGGATCAGAAACGGTCGGTGTCCTGGCCCCGGCAGGGCCAGGAAACACTCACACTCGGCGCCAAGAAAACCGCCAAGGCAGAACCAGGCGCCCTCCCTGTGACGTTGACCCCTCCCACGGTCGGGAAGGACGGGAAGAAGGGACACGTCGCCCGCACCGTCACCGTCAAGGTCCTCGACCAGAAGGCGGCCGGCGAGCTCGGTGTCAAGGGCGTCGTGCTCACCGCCACGGGCCCCACGGACGGGGGCAGGGCCCGGCTCAGCGTTGACTACTCGGCGTTCGCTTCCGCTTACGGCGGTGACTGGGCCGGACGGCTTCAGGTGGTGAAGCTTGCGGACTGCGCTCTGGAAGCCCCTGCAGAAGCGCACTGCCGAAGCCGCGAGACCGTGCCTTTCACCAATGACCGGGCCGGCCGGCGTCTCGAGACCACGTTGTCCTTCGCCTCCGCACCCGCAGGGCAGTCAGTGGTGTTGGCCCTGGCAGCCGGGACCAAGTCGGGGTCCGGCGACTACAAGGCCACTCCGCTCGCGGCCTCCTCGACCTGGGAGGCCGGCGGCTCGTCCGGCAGCTTCACCTGGTCGTACCCGTTGCGGACCCCGCCCGCCGCGGCGGGGCCGTCCCCGGACCTGTCGATCTCCTACGACTCGGGCAGCGTGGACGGGCGCACCGCGTCCACGAACAACCAAGGAACCGCCATCGGTGAGGGTTTCGACCTCACCTCGTCCTTCATCGAGCGCAAGTACGGCTCCTGCGACGACGACGGGCAGGACGACAAGTTCGACCTGTGTTGGAAGTACGACAACGCCTCCCTCGTCCTGAACGGCAAGGCCACCGAGCTGGTCAAGGACGACACCAGTGGCCGATGGCGGCTGAAGAACGACGACGCCTCCACCGTCGAGCACCACACCGGCGCCGAGAACGATGACGACAACGGCGAGTACTGGACCGTCACCACCGGCGACGGCACGGTCTACACCTTCGGCCTCAACAAGCTCGACGGGGCCGGCGCGGACGACCGCACCGCGTCGGTGTGGACCGTGCCGGTCTTCGGAGACGATGAGGGGGAGCCCGGCTACGCGGACGGCAGCAGCTTCTCCGGCCGGGACAAGAAGCAGGCCTGGCGGTGGAACCTCGACCTCGTCGAGGACACCCACGGCAACGCCATGACCTACTGGTACAAGGCCGAGGAGAACAACTACGACAAGCTCGGCGACGACAACACCGGCACCGGCTACATCCGCGGCGGCTACCTGAAGGAGATCCGCTACGGCCAGCGCAAGGATGCCCTGTTCTCCGCAGCCCCCGCCGCCTCCAACAAGGTCGTCTTCGACTACGCCGAGCGGTGCCTGGCCTCCGGCACCGGCTGCGACTCGCTCACCAAGGACACCCGCGACAACTGGCCGGATATTCCCTTCGACGCGGTGTGCAAGGACGACGACAAGTGCACCGGTACGGTCAGCCCCTTCTTCTTCACCCGCAAGAGGATGACGGGCATCACCACCTACGCGTGGAACGCCGCCGCTTCCACCCCCGGCTATGCCGCCGTCGACACCTGGACACTGAAGCAGCTCTACCTCGACCCGGGCGACACTGGCGACACCGCTGACCAGTCCCTCTGGCTGGACGAGATCAAGCACACCGGAAAACACGGCAGCGATCTGGCCCTGGACCCGGTGAAGTTCACCCACGTCTTCCTGCCCAACCGCGTCGACGGGGCGAGCGACGACATCCTCTCCCTCGACAAGCCGCGCCTGAAGACGGTCACCTCCGAGGCTGGGGCCCAGACCATCGTCAGCTATGCGGAGGCCGACTGCGTGGCCGGGCAGACGATGCCCAAGGCCGACGAGAACACCCGCCTCTGCTACCCGGTGTACTGGTCGCCGAACGGCGAGAAGAACCCGGTCCTGGACTGGTTCCAGAAGTACCCGGTCACCGCCGTGTCCACCACCGACCCATACGGCGGCTCGGAGGCCGTGCAGAACACCTACAGCTATGAGGACGGGGGGGCCGCCTGGCACTACAACGACGACCCGATGACCCCGGCCAAGGAACGCACCTGGTCCATCTGGCGCGGCTTCGAGAAGGTCACCCACCTCACAGGGGACCGTGACAACACGCAGCTGAAGACGGTCACCGTCTATCTGCGCGGGATGAACGGCGACCGCGTCCTGGGGGCGGACGGCAAGACGCCCGACCCGGACAAGCGCAGACAGGCCAAGGTCACCGGCATCAAGGGCGAGGCCATCACCGACTCGGACCAGTACGCCGGGTTCACCCGCGAGACCGTCACCTACAGCGGGGACACCGAGGTGTCGGGCACGGTCAACGACCCGTGGTCCAAGCGCACCGCCACCCAGCACAAGTCGTACGCCGACACCGAGGCCTACTACGTCCGCACCGCCGCCACCCACACCCGCACCCGCATCACCAGCGGCCTAACCCCCGTGGACCGTGTGCGGACCACCGCCACCACGTACGACGACTACGGCATGGCCCAGACGGTCGAGGACCGCGGCGACGACGCCAAGTCCAACGACGAGACCTGCACCCGCACGTGGTACGCGCGAAATGACGACAAGGGCATCAACGCGCTGGTCTCCCGCACCCGCACCACCTCACAGCCCTGCGACACCCCGGACGCGGACCTCGACCTGCCCGCGGACTCCAGTCGGCAGGGCGACGTCATCTCCGACACCGCCACCGCCTACGACACCACCACTTGGAGCGCATCACAGAAGCCCACCAAGGGCGAGGCCCGGTGGACCGGGCGGGCCAAGGGCTACGGGACCGACAACGCCCCCGTGTGGCAGCAGACGAGTACCACCGCCTACGACACGCTGGGTCGGCCCACCGTGGTGAAGGACGCGCTGGACAACACCACCGCCACCAGCACCTACACACCGACCAGCACCGGACCCTTGACGTCGACCACAGTGGCTGACGCCAAGAGCTTCAAGACCACCACAACCCTCGACTTCGCCACCGGAGCCACGCTCAAGGTCACCGACCCGAATAACAAGATCACCGAGAGCGAGTACGACGCGCTCGGCCGGGTCACCAAAGTCTGGCTGCCGAACCACACCAAGGTCCTGTGGCCGACCACACCGAACTACACCTACGGCTACCACCTCAACAGCACCTCGCTGCCCTGGATCTCCACCAGCGCACTCAGGGGCGACGGCTCCGGCTACAACACCACTTACGAGATCTACGACTCGCTCCTGCGTGCCCGCCAGGTCCAGTCACCCACCCCGGTCGGCGGCCGGCTGATCGGCCTGACCCTGTATGACGACCGGGGACTTGCGGTCAGCTCTCAGGTGGACATCTGGGACGAGACCGCGTCCCCCTCGGGCACACCCGTGCAGACCGAGGGCAGCCAGGCCCCCGTCCAGACCGACACAACCTACGACGGCGCCGGGCGGGCCACCAAGACGGTCACCAAGAACTACGGCGTCACCCGCTGGACCACCGAGACCACCTACACCGGCGACACCGTCACCACCAGCGCCCCCGCCGGCGGCCAGGGCGTCGCCGAGGTCACCGATGTCCGCGGGCAGACCACCGAGCGCCGCGAATACGCGAGCCCCAAGCCGACGGGCACCGAATTCGCCACCACCGGCTTCACCTACACCCCCGGCGGTCTGCAGAAGACCATCACCGGTCCGGACAAGGCCACCTGGTCCTACTCCTATGACCTGGCCGGACGGCAGGTCGAGGCAGACGACCCGGACAAGGGCAAGACCACCACCAGCTACAACGCCCTCGACCAGGTCACCAGCAGCACCAACGCCGAGAAGCAGACCCTCGTCTACGACTACGACGAACTCGGCCGCCAGACGGGCATGTGGAGTGGCACCAAGACGGATGCCAACAAGCTCGCCGCCTGGACCTTCGACACTCTGGCCAAGGGGCAGCAGGACACCGCCGTCCGCTATGACGGAGGCCTGGCCGGCAAGGCGTACACGCGGAAAGTGACCGAGTACGACAGCCTCTACCAGGTCAAGGGCAGCGAGCTCACGCTGCCCGACGAGGATCCGCTCGTCAAGGCGGGCGTACCCAAGACCCTGGCCTTCACCACCGGCTACCGCCTCGACGGCACCATCAGCCAGAGTCGTGAACCGGCCGTCGGCGGACTCGCCGCCGAGACCGTCTCCTACACGTACAACGCCACCGGCCAGCAGCTCACTTCCCTGGGCACCACCGGATACCTCCAAGGCGCCACCTTCTCTCCGCAAGGGGACCTGCGTCAGCTGACCGTGGGCATGTCCGGGACCAGCTCGGCGAAGAAGGCTTACCTCAACTACGACTACGAGCCCGGCACCCGCCGCCTGACCCGCTCCTACGTCACCGACGACGTCCACGGTTACATGCCGCAGGAGCTGAAGTTCACCCAGGACGACGCGGGCAACGTCACCTCCATCTTCGACAGTACGACACTCGGCGGCACCGGCAAGGCCGACTATCAGTGCTTCGCATACGACGGCTACCGCCGCATGACCGAGGCCTGGACCCCGGCCACCGCCAACTGCGCTACCACCGGCCGCACCACCGCCAACCTCGCCGGCGCCGCCCCCTACTGGACCAGCTACCACTACAACACCGCAGGCCAGCGGGACGAGCAGACCGAACACACCACAGCCGGCGACACCAAAACCACCTACACCTACGGCACCCAGACCGGCCAGCCCCACCCTCTCACCAAAACCGAAACCAACGGCAGGGCACCCCGCACCTACACCTACGACAAGACCGGTAACACCACCGGCCGCCCCGGCACCCAGGCGACCCAGACCCTGACCTGGAACCCCGAAGGCAAACTCGCCACCACCACCGAACCCGCCGCCGGCAGCAAACCCGCCACCGCCACCGGCTACCTCTACGACGCCGACGGCGAACTCCTCATCCGCCGCGCCACCACCACCGACGGCGACACCGTCCTCTACCTCGGCGCCACCGAAGTACGCCTCACCGTCAAGGGCGGCACCAAGACCCTGTCCGGCACCCGCTACTACACGGCCAACGGCCAGACCATCGCCGTCCGCACCGCCAGCACGGCGACCACCGGCACCAAACTGTCCTTCCTGGCCGCTGACCACCACGGCACCTCCAGCATCGCCCTGGACGCCACCACCTACGCCATCACCAAGCGCTATACCACCCCCTTCGGCGCCCCACGCGGCCAAAAACCACAAGCCTGGCCCGACGACAAATCCTTCCTCGGCAAACCCGCCGACACCACCACCGGCCTCACCCACATCGGCGCCCGCGAATACGATCCGATCCTCGGTCAATTCCTCAGCACCGACCCACTCCTGAGCCCCGGGCAAGCCCAATCCCTCAACGGCTACAGCTACGCCAACCAGAACCCGGCCACCGCGTCCGACCCCACCGGCCTGTGCATGGACCCTGGCAACGGACGCTGCATGCCGACCAACGGCGGCGATGCAGGCAAAGACGCACCACCGGAGGACCGCTACCCTCGAGGCAGCAGTAACGGCACCGGCCGCAGTTCAGGCGCGGGTACTGCTCAGTCGAGCAGTACAGGTGAACTTATAAATAGTTCTGAAGCCAACAAGCGACACAATGAAGCTCAGCGTGTCGCTATTGAGTATTTACGTCTG
Organism: Streptomyces sp. NPDC007917; assembly: GCF_042959105.1. Taxonomy (NCBI): domain Bacteria; kingdom Bacillati; phylum Actinomycetota; class Actinomycetes; order Kitasatosporales; family Streptomycetaceae; genus Streptomyces; species Streptomyces sp. NPDC007917. The sequence continues at coordinate 6,571 of NZ_JBIBKK010000012.1, read as the reverse complement.
ACTCACCCCGGGGCTACGGTGCAGGCTGAGTACGAGATTTTAGGTGCAGGGAAGAATGGTGCAACCGATGGCTCGGCCGACATTGTGATGCTGGAGGCCGGTGTTCTGTACATATGGGAAGTGAAGTCCGGGCGACGCGGTAAGGATGAGAAGGTGGCTGCGGCCGAGGTAGCGCACTATGTTAAAATGGAGAGAATTCTCCAAAACGGTCCGGGAGGGCAACATTTGCAAGTTAAGGCAGGTTTCGACATCCCTCAACTTGTGACCCCCGATGTGGTGCAAAAGGACCGCGTCCTGGTGACTGTTTCAACAAACAAGAAGCGGGCCGACCTCGTGGGTAAGGGTAAGCACGACGGGGCAATAAGCTGGTGGACCCGCAGGAGTTCTGGCCCCAAGGATCCGTCGTTGAAACCCTATCCCAGAACCGTCCCGGCCAGAGTCTGGGACTGGAGTCCCAGCCCAAGTGCGGTGAAAAACATCAAAAAAGGCATTGCCTATGGGACTGCAACGGCTGCAGGCATCGCTCTCACCATTTTGACTGGCGGTGCTGCGACTCCGTAAGACCCCTGTAGCCCCTGGCTCCCCTGCGACGGAATGCCAAGGCCTTCAGTAGGGCAGAGAGGGCGTGGAGGGCCAACACTGTTCAGCAGGTGTGGCAGTGATTTCCGATCTTGCGGAAGGCGTCAACAGCGGTTGAATTGGCTCGACTGCTGTTGATGACTCCCCTGTCATTGAAATAGGAAATAGCATGAGCGAGTTTACGAACTTCATTGGATCTGTGTCGATTGATCCGCTGCTGAATGAGAGTGAAGTCCTCTATCTGCAAAGGTTCTCGAATACTCGCAGGATGGCGCGCACCTCTGGTCCTTACTCCACCGTTGAAACTGGACGTCTTGTTGTGCCGGACGGCGATATCCTGGACGTTAATGAGCCCCCTGCCGGGCAGCCTGGTCTATATTGCCAATGGACCCCCGACGAATCGGGTGCTTCACTGGAATGGAGTCGGCGCAGTAAATTTCCGTTTGCGGCGGAGTGGATGTCTTATATAATTGACCAATTCCTTAAGCCTGGGGCTGCTCTGGCTGACGAGATGGCGGCGCCGATAAAAAACAGATACTATGCACCTGAATTCCTGGAATTTACATTCAATCACACCCTGGATGGCGAAGTGGTGGGAGTCGGGGAGTTTGGGGAGCGTTGCACGATTATCGTAAGTGGAAATCAGGTGAGGACTGAGGAGAGTTGAAATCCTGTCCGACCGGAGTGTGCTCGGTGGCCCGTTTATGGCGGCTAAGAATTCGCTGGGACAGCCGCTGAGAGTGGCGTTCTGTTTCTCTGTGCGGCGGTGTACGGATCCCAAGCAGACTGCTACTGGGGGTCAAGGGGTCGCAGGTTCAAATCCTGTCGTCCCGACGGTGCACAAAGCCCGCTGGTGGGGAGTGAATCCCCAGCTCAGCGGGCTTTCGCACGTTACGAGGCCGGTCACTTCACCAGCCGCAGATGCCGTTTCGGGCGATCTTCTGGGACCAGTTTGGGACCAGTCGCGGTCCGGCCGGCCGCAAGATGCTCGCTGAGCGCGGCCCCGGCCAGGTCGATGGAGCGGCGGTTGGGGTGCAGGTAGCGCTGAGTCGTGGTGAGCGAGCCGAGTCCGGCGATCTTCCGGAGCACATGGAGGGGGACCCCGGCGTCCGCCATCCAGGTGAGTCCGGTGTGCCGAAGGCCGTGGCGTCGCAGATGCTCGTACCCGAGCCGGACCACGACTTCATCCCAGTGGGTAGCATCCCGCAGGACAGCGGTCGTGATCCGGCCCCCGCGCGGTCCGGTGAACAGTGCCCTTGCCGGAAATCTCATCCGTGCAGGTCACGCTGCATGTCGGTATTCGTGGAGGATGCCGCCGAGGCGATCGTGTCGACGTATGGGGAGGCGGGCTAACGTGTCCGGGTCGTCGATGGGTGGGGGCAAGGGGTGTAGCGGTCTGGCGTTCGCGATGCCTTGGTGTGGTCGGTGTCCGTTGTAGAACTGCTCGAACTCGCGCAGGGTGGCGAGGAGATGTCGCTGGTTCCAGATCAACGTCCGGTCCAGGAGCTCGCGGCGACAGGTCTGTATCCACCTTTCCATGATCGAGTTCATCCTGGGCGTCTGGATGCCGCTGAGGACGACGTCGATTCCTGCGTCCTTGAGGATGGCATCGAAGAGGGCGGGGAACTTCCCGTCCCGGTCCCGGATCATGAACCGTGCCCGGCAGCCGAGGTCTTCGAGGTCCATGACGAGGTTCTTCGCTGCTTGCGCTACCCAGGAGGCGGTCGGATGCGCGGTGGCGCCCAGGATGCGGATCCGGCGACTGCTGTGTTCGATTACTACGAGCACATACATCCGCATGCCTGACAGGGTGACTGTCTCCATGAAGTCACAGGCCAGCAGGGCATCAGCCTGAGCGCGAAGGAAGGTGGCCCAGGTACTGGAGGTCCGCTCGGGTGCTGGGTCGATGCCAGCCTCCTTCACGATTTCACAGACGGTGGACGCGCCCACCTTCACACCCAGCACGAGCAGCTCGCCGTGCAGACGCCTGTACCCCCAGCTCGGGTTCTCCTTCGCCAGCCGCAGCACCAGGACGCGGATCGAGCGCACCGTGCGCGGCCGTCCCGGGCGCTTGGACCGGCAGGCGGCGGCATGGCGGCGCGCGACGAGGCTGCGGTGCCAGCGCAGCACCGTGTCGGGGCGTACGAGCAGCCGTAATCTTCGCAGGACGTGCAGCGGCAACCGGTGCAGCAGCGCCGCCAGGAAGGCCCGATCGCTCGGCGTGAACCGGATCTTTTCGTTGCCGAGTTGGCGTTCCAGCACGGTGATCTGGTGGCGCAGGGCGAGGATCTCAGCGTCCTTGTTTCGGTCGGTCATCGGCAGCAGGCGAAGCATCGCGAACGCGTTCGACACGCCCAGGTAAGCCAGTCGCAGCAGCACGATCGATCATCATGACGTGCTGACGGCAGCTGCGCGAGAGCGTCGGCTCAGACGACCGCGGCCAGATTTCGGGAAACCCGATGCACCGGCCCCTACCAGGGCGGATGAGGTTTCTGGCAGGGGCAGATGGTCCCTCATCTACCGGGCCGGCGCCGCCTCCACCGTCCTGCTCCCCGCGCCCGCGGGGATGGTCCCACCATGGCCGATGCGATGTACGACGCCGGGTCCTGCTCCCCGCGCCCGCGGGGATGGTGCTGACCACTCCAGGTTTCTGTCCGACGGCCCGCCGCTCTCCGATGTCCTTGGACGGGGAAGTCAGTCGACGGCGGTCGTCCGACGTGCTGCGACCAACTTCCCTGTCGAGGATGGCCGTGCGAGGACAGCGGCCGGGCGCGGCGACATGTTCTGGACATCACTGCGTCGCCCGTCGGGTGGTCACGTCGAGGAGGGGGAAAGCGCCGTCGGCCAGGGCTGCCTCAGATCGCGTGGGACGTTGAGGCCGGGCAGCGTTCTCACACAAAATGATCGTTATCCGCTGAAGACGGGGGAAGACCACGATGACAGGCGACCGCGACGAACGTCACCTCGCGCGGGGCTTGGTCATGCCCGAGGCCACAGGTAGCCGAAGGATGGCCTGGGCAGCGCTGCCCCGGGAGGTGACGGCCCGGATCGAGCAAATGCTCGGCAGCCCAGTTGCTGGCGCGTCCAGCCAGCCAGGCGGCTTTTCCGAAGGGCTGGCCGCGCGAGTGAACTTGGCGAACGGCAAGCATGCGTTCATCAAGGCAGCGAGCTCGCTGGTGGCGCCGGCAGTGGCGGACTTCCACCGCCGGGAGACCGCGGTCTCACAGCGACTCCCCGCGGAAGCGCCAGCACCGCGGTTGCTCGATGCGTACGACGACGGCACCTGGGTGGTGCTGGCCTTCGAGGACATCCCTGGACGTCTGCCCGCCCAGCCGTGGCAGCCGGACGAACTCGACAGGGTGCTCGCGGCGGTCACCGACATGACCGAGGCCCTGACCCCATCGCCCGTGGACAAGGCAATCTTGAGCAAGCCGCGCCTCGGGGGATGGCTGGAGGTGGCTGCGGATGCCGCCGTCAGGGCCAAGGTAGGGGAGTTGTCACCGTGGGCGGCCCGCCATTTAGACGACCTCGTCGCCCTGGAACAGAACGCCTCCCTCGTCGGCAGCACCCTCCTGCACGGAGATCTATATCCGTTCAACATCATGCTCACCGCGGACCGTGTCTTCGTCGTCGACTGGCCGCATGCCTGGATCGGACCCCGGCACTGTGACACGGTCACACTGCTGTCGAGCGCGTGGCTCAGCGGTGTAGAGCCACAGCCGATCGCAGAGCGCCACCCCCTGATCCGTGACCTCGATCCCGTCCGCGTCAATGAAGTGCTGGCACTGCAGGCGGGATTCCTGCTGCAAGTGGCCGCCGCGGCTGGACCGGCAGCCGATCGCCACCTCGTGGCCATGATGACCGCCCTGGGCCTTGCCTCGCTGCGCTGGCTGGGACAGCGGATGTGAAGCGGAACGTGCTGCCTCCACTCGGCTGCCAGTGAAGTCGGTCGCCGCCGCCTTGCTGACCCGCGGCGACCCGCTTTGGTGTCAAGAGTCGTCCGCTGAGCGACAGTGGACACCCGGGCGGCGGGCCGGCACCATGCAGCGACGTCATTTCTCGGGTTCTGACTCAAGTTCCGTGCTGAGTGACGCTCCGTTACGGCTGGACATCGAAGAGAGCGATGGAAGGGGGTGGCGGGGCAAGCACTGCGCGAAGGCGCGTGAGTATGGCTCGCCACTGCTTCCAGTTCTCCGGGTCGACCCAGTTTGAGGCTGGCCCATCCTCGTCGCTGACGATGCGGGCGAGGGCTTCGTCGGCGAGTGCGCGCAGGTCGGAGGGGAACAGGGGCATAGGTGTTTCGGGGCCGTAGGGCGTGACGACGGGGTCGCTTTCCGGGCATTGCGCCGCGATCAAGGCGGCGGCGGCCACTGCCTCTTCCGCTTCCGTGAGATAGCCGGTTGCGTCGATCGTTCGGACGAGGACGCCTCGGATCAGGGCTTCTCGTGCCTTGGGCCCGGCTTCGTCGAGTGCGTTGGCGAAGTCTGCGGCTGTGTCGTTGTCGAAGGGGCCGGTATCCCAGGTGCCCATGCTGATCTCCTTGCGTATGGTCGCCCGGATCCTCGCATCAGGCACTGACAACACGATTACGGGGCGAGCAGGACCCGTTTGCGAAGAAGATTGAAGCCTGCGCGGCCGAACATCTGGCGCTTGAGCATCTTGATCCGGTTGACGTGGCCTTCGACGACTCCGGAGTTCCAGGGCAGGGTGAGGCCGGCGATGACGGCATCGCGGTCTCGGTCGATGCCGGCGGCGAGGGTGTGGAGGCTGGGAAGGTCGTCCTGCCGGACGGCGTCGAGCCAGTCCGGAAGTCGTTCGCCTTGGCGCTCGGTGAGCATGGTCGCGAAGGACCGGACGTGGCGGGTCAGAGCGTCGAGTTCGGCGCAGTGAGTCCGGACGGACTTGAGTTGGATCTGCTCGGACTCGGTGAGGGTGTCCGGGCGGCGAAGGATCCATCCGGCGACCGTTCGGGGCGAGAGCGGCCGTGCGGTCACCGGCCGTGGCGAGGTGCGCTTGTCGTGCAGGTAGGCGCGGACGCGCTGGTAGCTGCCTTTGTAGCCGAGGGGCAGGATCTCCTCCCAGAGTTTCCAGGCGTTGGTGCAGCCCTCGTTCCAGCGGTCGTCCAGGTAAGGCCTGTAGTCGTCGAGGACGGAGGGCCGATTCTGCCATTGGCCGGTGAAGAGGTCCTCCGGCTTCGAGGCATCGGCGAACTGTTTGACGGTCCGCCAGGTCATCCCGAGTTGTCGCTGGATCGAGCGTTGGCTGTGGCCTGCCTCCAGGTGGCCATGGCGACTCGGTCTGGCCCGCGGCCGGGACTGTCACGGGTTGGGGCTCAGGTAACGCGGGTGTCACGCTCCCGCCGCCTGGGACGCTCGATGGGGTCCTTCGCCCGCGCGCTGGAGGACTTCTTCACCCTCAACGGCCTGGCCGTGCCCACCGACCAGGCCGAACGGCTCGCCGCCGGGCGGCGCAAACGCCGCATCGATGCCGTCCCTGAACCTCTCCGTCCCGCCGTCGCCGCCTTCGACGCCTCCCGCATGCGGGCCCAGGAGCGGGCCCGCCGGGCTGGCACCCGACCCCGCAGCAACCACACTCTGGAAACGGCCCTGGCCACCCTGCGTGACCTGGCCCTCTTTCTTGTGGATCATCGAGGCAAGAACGACTGGGCCCTGTCCGAGGTGCACGACGTCGAAGCCTTCCTGGCCACCCTGCCCCGAGCTCGCAAGCGGCGGCTGACCGTACTGCGGCAGTTCTTCCGCTTCGCCCGCTCCCAGCACATCGTCCTGGTCGACCCGACCCTCACCCTGACCGCGAAGGAGCCGAACGGCTTCCGCGGCAGAACCCTCACCCTCGACCAGCAGCGTGAGCTCTTCCGCCGCTGGACCACTGACGAACAGGTCCACCCGCACGAAGCCCTGGTGGGCATGCTCGCCCTGCTCCACGGTGCCTCCAGCTCGGAGGTCCGGTTGCTGCAGGTCACCGACCTCGACCC
>NZ_JBIBKK010000011.1:0-332340 GCF_042959105.1 Streptomyces sp. NPDC007917 | reverse complement strand
AGCCATCCAGCGGTCTCCCCACCATCTGCCATACCCAGAGCCCCTGGGTCCCGCTGATCTTACGAATGATCATTTCGAACCCACCAGAAAGGTAGGGCCCCGCCGTGCGACTCCACGTCATCCTGCCCGCCGAGTCGCCCGAGACCGGCATCCACGAGCTGACCGAACTCGCCCAGGAGGCCGAGCGCCTCGGATACGACGGCGTCTGGCTGCCCGACCACCTGCTGCCGCCCGGCCCGTACGGCCCGGAGAAGTACGGCGGCGTCCACGAACCTCTCACCGCGCTCTCCTATCTCGCGGCCGTCACCCGCCGGGTCACGCTCGGCACCTCGGTCCTCATCCTCCCGCTGCGCGACCCACTGCTGGTCGCCCGGCAGGCGGCGACGCTGGCGCGGATGAGCGGCGGCCGGTTCGTCCTGGGGGTGGGGAGCGGATGGGAGCAGTACGAGTTCGACGCCGCCGGGGCCGACTTCGCGACCCGCGGCGTCCGGACGACCAGCGCGCTGCGGCTGATCCGGCACCTGCACGAGAGCGGCGGCGGACCGTACGAGGACGCGTTCCACTCCTTCGACGAGCGCGCCGTCTTCCAGCCCGTGCCCGAGCGCCCCGTGCCGTTCCTCATCGGCGGCAACTCGCCCGCCGCGCTGCGCAGGACCGCGCAGATCGGCGACTGGTGGCAGGGGGTGGGCCTGGACCCGCGGGAGTTCGCCGGGCGCCGGGCGGGGCTGCGGGAGCTGAGCGGCGGGCGGGAGATCAACGCCGGGGCGCGAATCGACTGGGACGACGACGGGCGCGATGTCCGGGAGGTGCGCGAGGAGGTGGAGGCCTGGCGGGCGGCTGACGCGGACCATCTGGCCGTGTGGTTCGGCTCCCCGGAGGGCGGTGGCTTCCGCCGGCGGATGCGGGCGCTGGCCGGGGCGGCGGATCAGGGCGACCTGGCTTGAGCCGACCGGAGGACGGGGGCGGCGGGTGAGGCAATCTTGCGTGGTGCGCATCTTTACGCACCACGCATCTTTGCGTAGCGCGCAAGTTTTGCTACCCTTCCTGGCATGGGGTTGCGAGAGCGGAAGAAGGCCGAGACCCGCGCGTCGCTCAGCTGGGCGGCGATCCGGCTGACCGTCGAGCGCGGGTTCGACAGCGTCAAGGTGGAGGACATCGCCGAGGCCGCGGGGGTCTCGCCGCGCACGTTCAACAACTACTTCTCCAGTAAGGGCGAGGCGATCGCCGCCCGCCATCTCGACCGGTGTCTGGGCATCGCGGAGGCGCTGCGCGAGCGCCCGGCGGAGCCGCTGTGGGACGCGGTCCTCCACTCCGTACTGCCGCAGTTCGAGCCCGACGCGGCGGTGGCCGCCCACCCCGTTCCCGACGCGGCACAGTGGACGGCGGGGGTGCGCGTGGTGCTCGCCGAACCGACCCTGCAAGGCGAGCTCCTGCGGGCCGGAGCCATCGCCGAGGCCGAGATCGCCGCGGCCGTCGCCGAGCGCACCGGCACCGATCCGCAACAGGACCTGTATCCGCACCTCGTCGCGTCCGCGGTCATGGCCGCGACGAACGCGGCCATGGCGCACCACCTCCGCACCGATCCGCCGGTGCCGATGAGCCGGCTGCTCACGGACGCCATCACCATGATCGCGGCGGGGCTCCCCGCGCCCACGCCCTAGGCATCCCCTACGCACGCGAAGCCCGGCGACCGACCGGGCCGATACCCCCTGCCCGAAAGGGACTTTTCTCATGATCGATGTCGTCATCGCGGGCGCCGGCCCCAATGGCCTGATGCTCGCCTGCGAGCTCGCCCTGGCCGGCACGCGCCCGCTCGTCCTGGAACGTCTCACCGAACCGTCCACCGAGCAGCGCGCCAACGGCATGGTCGGCCAGGTCGTGCGGATGCTCGACCGGCGCGGTCTTTACGAGCGGCTGACCGCGCCCGGCGCCACACCCGAGCCGGTGCCCGGTTTCGTGTTCGGCGCGTTCCCGCTCGAACTGAGCGACCTGCCCGACAACCCCCTCTACACCTTGATGGTGCCGCAGCGCCGGATCGAGCAGATGCTCGCCGAGCGCGCCGCCGAACTGGGCGTCGAGATACGCCGTGACCACGAGGTCACCGGTCTGACGCAGGACGAGAAGTCGGTGACGGTCGAACTGCGCGGGCGGGAGCCGATCCAAGCGGCGTTCCTGGTCGGCGCCGACGGCGGGCGCAGCGTGGTCCGCAAGACCACCGGGATCGGCTTCCCCGGCGTGACCGCCGACGACTCCGTCTCACGCATGGGACAGGTGAGCGTGGACCCGGGCATGGTCGGCGCCGACGGCAGCCTGGTCGTGCCCGGCTTCGGCGTCGTACCCCCCTTCCAGCATCTGCGCACCGAGCGCGGCCTGATCGCCTGGGCGCCGTTCCCGGACCGCGATCCGCTGCTCAGCACGGTGGAGTGGGACCAGCCGGCCGAAGGCGAGGCCTCCCTCGACGAACTGCGGGCCAGCGCCTCCCGGGTGCTCGGCGCGGACGTACCGCTCGCCCCGCCGACCGGGCAGGGGCCGCATGTGATGAGGCGGCTGTTCGGCGGCAACACCCGCATCGCGGAGCGCTACCGCGCGGGCCGCGTCCTCCTGCTCGGGGACGCCGCCCATGTGCACTCGGCGATCGGCGGCCCCGGGCTCAACATGGGTCTCCAGGACGCGGTGAACCTCGGCTGGAAACTGGCCGCGGAGCTGCGCGGCCACGCACCCGAGGGGCTGCTGGACAGCTACGAGGCGGAACGCGCCCCGGTGGCGCGGCGCGTCGCCATGCACACCCAGGCGCAGTCGCTGCTGATCCGCCCGGGCGGCGAAGTGACGGCCTTCCGGGAACTGTTCGGCGAGCTGCTCGCCCAGCCCACGACCCGGCAGTACCTCGCGGAACTGCTGTCCGGCGCGGACATCACGTACGACATGGGTCCGGCGACCGGGCCGCTCGTCGGCCGCTGGGCGCCCGACCTGCCGGGCCTGCGCGAGGCGGCCCGCACCGGCCGCGCACTCCTCCTCGACCCCACCGGCACCCTCGACCCGGGCCCCTGGGCACCGCACGTCGACACCCTGACCGTCCCGGAGCTCGACACCGCGCTGCTGCTGCGCCCCGACTGCTACGTCGCCTGGCAGGGCACGACGGACGACGGCCTGCGCGATGCGCTGGGCAGGTGGTTCAGGGCGGCGTGAGCGACGCAAACCTAGGCCTGCTAGGTTAAACCTAGAGCCCCTAGGAAGAGAGGCGGGCCAGCCATGCCCAAGCCCACGACCGGCACCCTCGCCGTCCCCGGCGCCACCCTGCACTACGAGACCCGCGGCAGCGGCCCCGTCCTGCTGCTGATCCCCGGCGGCGCCGCCGACGCCGGGCTGTACGAGGGAATGGCGCCCAGCCTCGCCGCCCACTGCACCGTGGTCTCCTACGACCCGCGCGGTCTGTCCCGCAGCCCCCTCGACGGCCCGCTCACCGACCAGCGGGTGGACGTATGGAGCGACGACGCCCACCGGCTGCTCGAACTGCTCTCGCCCCACGAGAGCGCGTACGTCCTCGGCTGCAGCTCGGGCGCCATCGTCGCGCTCGACCTCCTGGCCCGCCACCCCGAGCGGCTGCGCCGCGTGGTCGCCCACGAACCCCCGCTGATCGAGACCCTGGAGGACCCCGCACCGCACCGCCGCCTCTTCGCCGAGGTGCGCGAGACGTTCCGCAGGGACGGGGCCGGCCCCGCGATGGCGCGGTTCAACGAAGGGCTGGGGGGACGGCCGTCGGACCGGCCGACCGAACTGCCGCCCGAGATCCAGGAGATGGCCGCCCGCATGCACGCCAACCTCCCCGTCTTCCTGGAACACGTCCTGTGCCCGTTCACCGCGACCGTCCCCGACCTCGCCGCCCTGCGCCCCGCCGCGGACCGGCTGGTGCTCGCGGCCGGGCGGGACTCCCGTCAGCAGGAGCCGCTGTACGGGCCGGCCCGGCGGCTGGCGCAGCTGCTCGGCGGCGAGTTCGCGGAGTTCCCGGGCGGGCACGTGGGCGCCACGGAGCACCCGAAGGAGTTCGCCGAGCAGCTTCTCGCGCTACTCCTGGACCCCGCCGACGTCAGTCCTCGCCCGCGCTGGACAGAGCCTCGGTGATCATGCGGGTGGCGAAGTCGCGGTCGTCGGTGAGGCGGTTGATGTGCTCCGCGAGCAGGAAGGCGGTGGCTTCCAGGGGAGTCATCTCGTCCTTGGTCCAGTATCCGTACTGTTTGCGCCACAGGCTGGGGCTCAGGCCGGTGCCCGCCGCGATGACCAGGCCGGCCATGGTGGGGATGGCCTCGGGGCTGACGCTCCTGGGCATCATGCGCATCGTGGCCACGAGGTTGGGCACCACGTACTCGATGACGTCCTTGTCGTGATCCTCGTAGCACATCCGCAGCCACTTCATGAACATGAAGATGAGCGTGCACGCGCCGTCCAGCACGGCATCGGCTCCCCCGGGGCCCAGGGACGCGGTGAACTGGTCCATCAGCGCCTGCTGTTCGGGGTCGGTCTCGGTCTTGCCGTCGTAGACGCTCTTGAGCCGAGAGTCGATCATCATGAGCGCCGCACCCACGTCGCCGGCGGGAGCGTACTTGGGGTCGCAGGGCGATGACACGGCATTCCTCCTCAGGTGACCGCAGTGGGTAGCGCGGCGCATCCGTAGAGTAGACGGCCGATGAGGTCAAGGTCTGGCGAATCCCCACAAAGCTCAGACGGGGGCCGCGTACGCGTCGAGCGAGCGCCGGATGTCCCCGTCCGACTCCAGGGCGGGGAAACCCTTCGACCATCCACACGCCGATCCGGCACCCTGCCCGGCATGACCACGCCCGATTTCATTCCCGGCCTGGAGCTCTCCCGCCGCTTCTACCTCGAAGCCGTACGCCCCGTGCTGGACGAGGCGGCCCGGGGGATGGTGCACTCCGCCGCCCGTCTCGGCAGCGGCTCGGAAGTCCTCGGATTCGACACCGCCCGCTCCGCGGACCACGAGTGGGGTCCCCGCTTGCAGATCTTCCTGAGCCCGCAGGACGCCGCCCGCCACGGCGAGCGGCTCAACGCGCTGCTCTCCGACCGCCTGCCGAAGACCTTCTACGGCTACCCGACCCACTTCGCCCCCACCGGCGAGGTGGGCATCGGGGTCATGCGGACGACCGCCGGGCCCGTCCACCACCGCGTCGACGTCACCGATCCAGCCACCTGGTTCACCAAGCACCTGGGCTTCGACCCGAACAAGGGCGTCACCCTGGCGGACTGGCTGGCCACCCCCACCCAACGCCTCGCCGAGGTCACCGCCGGCGCCGTCTTCCACGACGGGCTCGGACAGCTCGCCCCGGCCCGGACCAACCTCGACTGGTATCCCCACGATCTCTGGCTCCACCTGCTCGCCTGCCAGTGGCAGCGGATCTCCCAGGAAGAAGCCTTCGTCGGCCGCTGCGGCGAAGTAGGCGACGAACTCGGCTCCGCCGTCGTCGCCGCCCGGCTGGTGCGTGATCTGATGCGGCTCTGCCTGCTGCTCGACCGCCGCTATCCGCCCTACAGCAAATGGCTCGGCAGCGCCTTCGCCCGCACCCCCCAAGCCCCCGAACTCACCCCGCGCTTCACCGCCGCCCTCGCCGCCACCGACTGGCACACCCGCGAACAGCACCTGGCCCACGCCTACGAGACCATCGCCGCCCTGCACAACCAACTCGCCCTCACCGACCCGGTCGACCCGGCCACGCGCCCCTACCACAGCCGCCCCTTCCAGGTCCTGCACGCCGAACGCTTCACCGCCGCCCTGACCGCCCGCATCACCGACCCCGCCATCCGCGCCCTGCCGACGATCGGAGCCGTCGACCAGTTCATCGACAGCACCGACGTCCTGAGCCAACCCGAGCTCACACGCGGCACCACCCCCTTGCAAAAAAACGCTTGATGTAGAGCAAGCATTTTTTTGCGAGGGGGTGGGGGCGAGGGACAGAGGGCTGCATGCCGGCGTCACTCCCGCCGTGGCCCGTCGCAGACGTCGGGGTGCTTCTTCGCCTCCTCCGGGAACGTGACGTTTCCGGCGTCGGTCATCCACTCCCGTCCGCCTTCGGCCGGGCGCAGGAAGGCGACGCGGGGCCCCGGCATCCTGTGGTCGAAGGCGAGATCGTCAACGTGACAGACGTCCTGCAGGACGCCGATGCGCCCCGTGGCAACGTCGTACGCTTCCTGGCCCACCTTCGGGCCCCTGTACGGCGTCGGCCGGCTCATGCGGGCAACCCCCAACGAGCCGTAGGGCTCGGCCCTTCGTGGGAAGGATGACGGCGGCGCAAGATCTCGTACGTGCTCGCCTTGCCGTAGTCCCCGTCCTGCTTGGCCTTCTCCCGCAACGCGGTGTACTCCTTGCACTTCGCGCAGATCAACGACCTCACCGCCGCCTCCCCCGCTCCAGGTGTTTGCGGATCGCCTTGGCCAGAGCCTCCGCGCGCTGCTCCAGCTCCTTGAGCGTGGGGCGCGGGCGGGAACCCTCCGGCGTCTCCTCCTCTCGAACGTTTTTCGGATTAGTGGCGGCCAAAACGCGCATGAGCCGTTGTTCCGAGATGACAGTGACCACGTAACTCCCTTGACTGTGTGAGGAGTTGCGGCGCAACAGGCGCGCCCGCAGCGAGATGGCACAAAGGCCATCCCGCGTCATATCTGACGTAACCACGTTGGCGCATCCGCGAATTAAGGTGCAAGCGATCCGCGACGGGTCTTAAAATTGGTACATGCCACTGCGTAAGCAGGGGTCGTCCGAGGGGGAACAGGGAATGGCAGACTCGGCACACGAGCGCGCCGAGGGCCAGCAGAGGGACGTGGAGGGCACACAGGTGGCTGCACGACGAGGTGCGACGTTCCGGCGCAGGGAGCTCGGGAAAGAACTCCGACGCCTACGAGAGAAGTGCGGCCTCACCATCGATGAGGCCGCCGAGGGACTTGGCTTCTCGGAAACCAAGCTCGGCCGGGTGGAGACGGGCCACAACGCCCTCCCACGGGTCAAGGACATGGAGGCGCTGCTCGACCGCTACGGCGTCACCGACATCGACGACCGGGAGTCCCTGCTGACGCTCCACAGAGAGTCGCTGAGCAGTGACTGGTGGACCCCCTACCGAGCCGTCATGCCGTCCGGAATGCCCATGTGGGTCGGCCTCGAGGCGGACGCCCGCGCGATGCGTGCGTGGCATTCACAGCTCGTCTTCGGATTGCTCCAAACCGAAAACTACGCGCGCGCGATGTTCCTGACGGCAAAACCCGTTGAGGAGACGACCACGGAGTTCGTTGAATACAACGTGCGGGTGCGTATGGAGCGTCAGCAGATCATCACCCGCAAGGACAGCCCCGTGGAACTCCGGGTCGTCCTCGACGAGTCGGCCCTCCGCCGTGTCATCGGCAGTCCGGAGGTGATGCGGGAGCAGTACAAGACCATTGCCGAGCTGAGCAAGCGCGACAACGTAACGGTCCAGGTCCTGCCGCAGTCTCTGGCCACCTACCGGGCCGAGGGCAACTTCATCGTTCTGGATTTCGACGGTCACGTGGGGTCGGTCGTCCAAATGGATCTGCCGACGACTGTCAGCGTCACCGACAAAGAGCGGGAGGTCTGGCAGCACAATCGACGCTTCGACGCCATGCGCGAGGGAGCCCTGGCGCCAGCGGAGACCATTCGTTTCCTTGAACAACTAGCACGGGAGTTGGACTAGCTATGCCATCACGCACAAGCACCGTCGATGCGGCACCGGAAGACGCCTGGTTCAAGTCGTCCTACAGCGGCCAGCAGGGAGGGACCTGCGTCGAGGTCGCAAACCTGACCACCACCGTCGGCGTCCGCGACTCAAAGGACACCACGAGGCCCGCCCTCCTCATACCCCCCGCCGCGTGGGCCGCCTTCGTGAGCGGGGTGCGTACCGGCCGTCTCTGACGGCCCAACCCACGATGGGCGGCCCCGCCGCGGTCACCCCTGGCGCGCGCCGCCCGTCATCGCTCACGGCCTGGACACAGACTGACCACGTCACACTGCAGGATCGCCTGGTAGGGCTGCCCCTCGAACTCCGCCGCACGCGTATGGCGGACATCCGGCAGGAACCGCCACTGCGAGGGTTTGATGTGCCTCGTCCGGTCCGCCTTCTCCACGTGGGTGTTCAGTGTCCGGGCCTGCGGGTTGTTCGTCTCGACCAGAACCTCGTCCGCTTCGAGCGGAAAATGGTCGTGCAGCAGGCACAGGCCGAAGCGGTCGATGTTTCCGTGTTTCTTCAGTACCGCGATCAGGTCCCGTACGAATTCGGCGTCCCGTGGGCCCAATCCTTCGGCGTCCTCGAATCGGGGAAGCGCCGGCCTCTGTTTGGTCGCCCTTTTATCGACCATAGCCCTCTCCTACGGATTACGGATCAGCTACGGATTACGGATCGGCCTGTGCGGCCCCAAAAGATCGTAAGCCGCCGGACCGGGTCCCGCAATCCGGGGCGGTCCGTCCGGGGCGCGACCAACAGGGTTGAACATCGGCCCCCTGCTGCGCGTCTGCCGTCTCCGCTCCTCCCCTCATGAGTAGGAGTGGAGGATGATGGCAATCCGGTGGTGGCGCTGGCTGGCGCGGTTGATCGTGGTGGTGGGGTGGTGGGCATGGTGGCCGACAGAGGCGCAGGCAACTGCCCATAAGGGTTGCGATGCGGGTTCCATCGGAAAACCCAGCGTCGATGCCATCATCCAGTTCACCCATCACCGGCAGACGTTCGTCCAGGCACATGCGATCACCAAGGTCAAGGTGCCCATGGCGTGGCGCCTCGCGGATTTGCTGACGCTGAGCGATGAATCCGACAACTACCGGCGGGCGATGCGCTGTCTGCTGCGCGGAAATGAGGGGTTTCCGTCCCCTCGGCCGGAGGAATGGCGTCTCGATCCCCCTAGGGTAAAAGCCAAGGGACACTGGGTGACGGTGCACTACGAGGCGTATGCCTGGATCAGTAAATTCGGGACGACCTGGATCGGGCCCTGGCAAATCGAAGTCCGCAAAGGAAAAGATGTCTGGCAGGTCACCCTGCCGCAGAAGAAGCTGCCGGAAACGCTGAAGAAAGCGCGATGGACAAACATCGAAATCAGGCCGGGCGGTCTCAGCGTTCGCAACGAAAAACAAAAGGCGTCGCTCGTAAACGAGAAATATCGGGCTTGGAAAGGCCGGCAGCGGCCGGATGTGTCGGTCGGCCTGGCACCGCCCTGGCACGCTTCGTTCGCGCTGGAAAGCGCCAATCGGCCCTTCTGGAGCCGACTGGGCATCGGCCTGTGGTGGGTGTGCGGCTCGGCGGTGTTCGCGCTGGCGGTGCTCCATACCCGCACGCGCTCGTCGGTCCGGCCGAGATGGCTGGTGTGGTGCCGGCAGCTGCCCGGGCGGCTGGCCCGCGCGGTGGGAATGGGTCCCAGGGCGCCCAGGACGACGGGCTTGCGGTGCCCCCAGCCGCGCCCGGCCACCCCACCCGAGCCGTCGCGGCCCCACGGGCGACGGCCACGGTGGTGGACGCGCGAGGCCGGCAGGGAAGTTAGCGACCTCCCGACGCCTGCGGCCTTGCTGTGGTGGGCCGGGCTCAGCGCTGGACTTGGCCTGACTCTCGCACTGCTCTCGCCGAAACTCCGCTCATTCACCCTGTGGCAGACCTTCCTTGGCATCGCGGCAAGTCTGGCCCTCATCGTCGGCGCCCGCCCCTGGGGTGCCATCACGTCGTCCGATGCTCCACAGGCCGAGCCGGACAATCCTGCCCGGCGCAGGTGGACGCCGGCCCATAGCATGATCCTGACCTCGGCAGCGGTGGCCGTGCTCGGACTGCTGATGGTGGTGATCCCCCAACGCTTCCAGCTGCCCGCGCACATGGCTCCGCCCGACTCCGGTGCCGCCGGGCGGATGGTTCTTCAGCTGGTCATGGTGTGGGGGTGGCTGGCCGCGATGGCGGCCTGGGCATGGCGGTTCGCCGGGGAAGGCGGGTTGCTCCCCAGATCCTGGAGGAACGTCTCGAACAGGGCGCCCGGACGCTGCCTGGGAGTCGCCGGCGCGCTTCTGGGCGTGGTCGCGGTGCTGATGCTGGTCTCGTACTGGCGGTCCGCCGAGATCAATTGGCGACGTGCCACCTGGCTCAGTTCCGAGCACGTCCACAGGTACAGCTCCGAACACGCCCAGTATCTCCGGGACACTCTGGTGAGCTTCGGACCGACCGGGCTTCAGTGGGCCTACGCCTACACATGGGTGCTGACGGACATCGCCCTCGTGGCCCTGCTGAATGCCCGCGCGAAGGCCGCGCAGCACAAGGCCGACCTCTCCTCGGAGCAGGTCTCCCTGGGGCCTTCCCAAAACGACATGCGGCTGACCTCGCTTGTCTTCGCCATTGTCGTGGCGACCAGGCAGTCGCTCTTCGCGGGCTCCTCCCTGCTGCTCGTCGTCTGGCTCCTGCTGAACATCGCCGCTCTCTATGCCGTACGGGCGTTCGGCCGACGATGGTCCGTGCTGAGTCAGGCAGGAGGAGACTTTCTCACCCAGGCGTTGGGGACCGCGCAAGGCCGTGGCGACATGCTGGAGAAGGCCCACCAGTACCGCAATCTGCACAGCCAGCTGCGCCTGGTGGACCAGGGCCATGCGGAGAAGGGCGCCACCAGGGAGAAGCTGGAGGTCCGACTGCGCCGGCTGCGCCATTGGCGGCCCGCCGGATGCGACCGCGACTGTCTGCCCGACCAGGTGTCCGTCATGGACGTGGCCCTGAGCTGGGGACCGTATGACAGCTGGTGGGACAACGCACGGCATGCGGCACGCCTGGCGTTCCTCTTCGGGATTCCGGCCAGTGGCGCCATCGTGTGGGCCACATACCTCAAAGGTGCCAAGCAACTCATGCAGACGAACGCCAACTCCACGGCGCTGCCCGAGATCGTGGCGAGGTTCCTCACCTGGCAGATCGCATGGGCCGGCGCGGGACTCGTCCTGGGTGCTCTGTGGCGCATGCTGCCGGGTCGCCGCGGCCCGGCGCGCGCGTTGAGCCTGACGGTCGCCTACGCCATTCCCATCGGCGTGGGCGGCGTGGTCAACCGCATCACCGACACGGAGCTGGGCAACGCGATCCTCAGCGCATCGCTCATGCTCATCGTCCTGACGCTGACGAGCATCGCGATGGATGCGGCGACTTTCAGCAGCGAGAGACAACTCTGGCCGACCCGGTTCAGCCTTCTGCTCTCGATCTACCAGATGCGAGCGCTCTCCGTACAGCTCGCCTACCTCGTTGCCCAGCTGGCGGCCGCGGCAGGAATCTGGAAGGTGCTCGCGGGCGGGGCGCTCAACCCGCATTAGGCGCCGGACCGTCCATGCGCGCGCTAGCGCGCGCTCGTGCCCGAGTCGGTGGAGTCGGCCTTGATGGCCGGCTTGGTGTCGGTGACCGAGGTGTCGGCCTTGCGCGGAGTCGAGGCGGCGGAGGCGTCGTCGTTGCTGATGGCCGCGGTCAGGGCCAGGGCGGATGCGGCGACCACCGTGGCGACCGTGGTACGGACGGCGCGGGTGCGGCGGAAGGCGGTGGCGTTCATGGTGGGCTCCCCCGGAAGGTCGGCGGCCGGCCGACTCGAAGCCGGTCCTGCTCGGTACGGCTATGAGCTTTCCGCGCTCCGCTGGCGCCTCGCTAACGTCCCGCTAACGACGGCCCGGTCACGCGGTTCAAGGCGCTTCCCGGTCACCGCTACCGCGAGCGCAGCCGCGTCTTGAGCACCTTCCCGCTCGCGTTCCGCGGCAGCTCCGCCAGGAACTCCACCTGCCTGGGCACCTTGTAGTTGGCCATCTCCCGCCGTGACCAGGCGATCAGGTCGTCCGCCGTCAGCGTCGCCCCCGCCCGCCGCACCGCGTACGCCTTCCCCACCTCGCCAAGGCGCGGGTCCGGGACGCCGATGACCGCGACGTCGGCGATATCGGGGTGGCGGGCGATCAGCTGCTCGATCTCCGCCGGGTACGCGTTGAAGCCGCCCACGACGAACATGTCCTTGATGCGGTCGGTGATCCGCAGATTGCCGTCGGCGTCCATGACGCCGACGTCGCCCGTGCGCAGCCAGCCGTCCGGGGTGATGGCCCGGGCTGTGGCGACGGGGTCCTCGAAGTAGCCGGCGGTGATGTGGTAGCCGCGGACCCAGATCTCGCCCGGCCGGCCCGGGGGGAGTTCGGCGCCGCCGGCGCGGGCGACCTTGACCTCGGTGTCGGGGATGGCGCGGCCGGAGGTGGCGGAGACGGTCTCGGGCGGGTCGCCGCGGCGGCACATGGTGACGGTGCCGGAGGCCTCGCTGAGGCCGTAGGCGGTCAGGACGGTGGCGACGCGGAGTTCGGAGCGGAGCCGTTCGACCAGTTCCAGGGGGACGACGGCGGCGCCCGTGACGACGAGGCGGAGGCTGGACAGGTCGTGCCCGGCGCGGGCCGGGTGGTCGAGGAGGGACTGGTGGAGGGTGGGCGGGCCGGGGAGGACGGTGATGCGCTCGGCCGCGATGTTGGCGAGGGCGGTGTCCACGTTGAAGACGGGCTGCGGGACCATCGTCGCGCCGCGTATCAGACAGGCGATGATGCCCGCCTTGTAGCCGAAGGTGTGGAAGAACGGGTTGACGATGAGGTAGCGGTCGCCCTCCTCAAGGCCGGTGACCTCGCTCCAGGTGGTGTAGACGCGCACCGTCTGGGCGTGGGTGATCACGACGCCCTTGGGGTCGCCGGTGGTGCCCGAGGTGAAGGTGATGTCGGAGGGGTGGCCGGGGCGTACGGCGGCCGCTCGGGCGCGTACCGCCTCGGACGGGACGCGCTCGCCTGCCGCCAGGAAGTCCTTCCAGGCGCTGAAGTCGGCGGGGGCGTCGTCGGCCAGGACGACCACCTCACGCAGATACGGCAGACCGGGCAGCGGGCCGCGGCCCGGCCCCTCCCCCGCGGCCCGGCGCAGCGAGGCGACGTACGAGGTGCCGAGGAAGGTGCCGGTGACGAAGAGGTGGGTGGCGCGGGTGCGCCGCAGGACGTACGCCGCCTCCGCGCCCTTGAAGCGGGTGTTGACGGGGACGAGCACCCCGCCCGCCGTGACCGCGCCCAGCGCCGCCACGATCCAGTCGAGGGTGTTGGGCGCCCAGATCGCGATCCGGTCGCCCGCCTCGACGCCCGAGGCGAGGCAGGCCGCCGCGGCCCGCTCCACCCGCTCGCCGAGCTCCGCGTACGAGATCCGGGTGCGGCCCTCGACGACCGCCTCCGTGCCGCCGTAACGCTCCGCCGCCGCCCGTACCAGCGCCGGGATGGTCTCGCGCATCGGGTCACCTCCCGCAATCCCACTCCGCGTAGCTGACGGTACGTCAGATTAGCGGTAGCCTTCCCCGCTGTCAGCACCGATGCGCCGATGACCGCGACCACGGAGGTGGCGATGGGGGCGACCCTCAAAGACGCGACTGCGATAGCCGGCATCGGCCAGACCCCGTTCGCCAAACGCCTCCCCGAGTCCGAGAAGACCCTGGCCTGCCGGGCGATCCTCGCCGCGCTCGACGACGCGGGTCTCGCCCCCTCCGAGGTGGACGCCTTCGCCTCGTACACCATGGAGGAGACGGACGAGGTCGAGGTCGCCAAGGCCATCGGCGCCGGGGACGTGACCTTCTTCAGCAAGGTCGGCTACGGCGGCGGCGGCTCCTGCGCGACCGTCGCGCACCTGGCCGCCGCGATCGCCACCGGCCAGGCGAACGTCGGGGTGGCCTGGCGCTCGCGCAAGCGCGGCAGCGGCCCGCGCCCGTGGACGAACACCCGCGTCCAGCTGCCGACCCCCGCGCAGTGGACCCGGCCGTACGGGCTGCTGCGGCCCGCCGACGAGATCGGCCTGCTGGCCCGCCGCTATATGCACGAGTACGGCGCCACCCGCGACCACTTCTTCAACGTCGCGCTGGCCTGCCGCAACCGGGCCAACCAGAACCCGGCCGCGGTGATGTACGAACGGCCGCTGACCCGGGAGATGTACATGACGGCCCGCTGGATCAGCGAGCCGCTGTGCCTGTTCGACAACTGCCTGGAGACCGACGGCGCGCTGGCCTGCGTGGTCGTCTCCGCCGAGCGGGCCCGCGACTGCCGGCGCCCGCCCGTGTACGTCCACTCCACGGCCCAGGGGCTGCCCGCCCAGCACCACGGGATGGTCAACTACTGGAACGACGACCCGCTCACCGGGCCCGCCTGGACCGCCGCCCGCCAGCTGTGGAAGTCGGCCGACTTCGGGCCGCAGGACGTGGACGTGGCGCAGATCTACGACGCCTTCACCCCCCTGATCCCGCTGTCGCTGGAGGGCTACGGCTTCTGCGCGCGCGGCGAGGGGGCCGCCTTCACCGAGGGCGGCGCGCTGGAGATCGGCGGGCGGCTGCCGCTCAACACCGGCGGGGGCGGCCTCAGCGAGGCGTATGTGCACGGCTTCAACCTCATCACCGAGGGGGTCAGACAGCTGCGCGGAACCAGCACCGCACAGGTGCCGGACGCCGCGACCTGCCTGGTCACGGCGGGCGAGGGGGTGCCCACCTCGGCCCTGCTGCTGAGGAACTGAGGAGTTGATCAAGGAGATGACACAGACCGCTGACGGACTTCTCGCGCCCGTGCCCGACGAGGACGGGGCGCCCTTCTTCACCTACGCGGCGCGCGGCGAACTGCGCGTCCAGACCTGCGCCGGCTGCGGCGAGCCCCGCTTCCCGCCCCGCCCCTGCTGTCCGCACTGCCAGTCCTTCGAGAGCGAGTGGATACGGACCAGTGGCCGTGGCCGGATCTGGTCGTACGTCGTACCGCATCCGCCGCTGCTGCCCGCGTACGCCGCGCAGGCGCCGTACAACGTGATCCTCGTCGAGCTCGTGGACGCCCCGCGGATCCGGCTGGTGGGCAATCTGGTCGCCGCCGTCGACGCCGCCCTCGACTCGGTCGACCCGGCACGGATACGGATCAACGCCCCGGTGCGGGCGGTCTTCCACCGGCCCGCGGGCGGTGTCACGGTGGTGCGCTGGGTCCTGGAGCGGCCATGACGGTGCGCACGCGGATCGAGGACGGCGGCGTCGCGGTCGTCACGCTCGACCGGCCCGAGCGGCACAACGCCATCGACCTGGAGACGGCCGCGGAGCTGGCGGCCGTCTGGCGGGGCTTCCGGATGGACGAGTCGGTGCGGGCCGTGGTCCTCACCGGCGCGGGCGACCGGGCCTTCTGCACCGGCCTCGACCGCGCGGTGCGGGTGGACCAGCCCTCGTCGCCGTACTCGCTCGACGATCCGCTGCTGACCATCGGGCCCAAGGCGAACGACCTGTGGAAGCCGGTCGTCGCCGCGGTCGGCGGAATGGCCTGCGGCGGGGCGTTCTACCTGCTGGGCGAGGCGGAGTTCATCGTCGCCGCGGAGCACGCCACGTTCTTCGACCCGCACACCAGCTACGGCATGGTCAGCGCCTACGAGGCGGTCTACATGGCGCAGCGCATGCCCGTGGGGGAGGTCGCGCGGATGGCGCTGATGGGCACCGCGGAACGCCTCACGGCGCGGCGGGCCCATGAGATCGGCCTGGTCAGCGAGGTGACCCCGGCCGGCGCCGACCCGGTCGCCGCCGCCCTGCGCGCGGCCGCCGTCATCGCGTCGTATCCGTCAGCGGCGGTGCAGGGGACGGTACGGGCGGTGTGGGCGGCCAAGGAGGCGGCGTTGAGCCAGGCGCTGGCGCACGCCCCGCAGCTGGTCGCGCTGGGGAATCTGCCGCCGGAGCGCCAGGCCGGGCTCTTCGCGGCCCGGACGCCGGGGTTCCGTACGCGGTGATTCCGTACGCGGTGATTCCGTACGCGGTGAGGGGCGGCGCCGGCCGAGGGGCGCCGGCCGAGGGGCGCCGGCCGAGGGGCGCCGGCCGGGGTACGCCTCAGCTCGGGTACTTGAGCACCGAGTCCACCTTGCAGGTGAAGGACGTCTGCTCGGTGAGATAGCGGTAGGAGGTGGACGTGACCGTCTGGCTGCTGCCGGCCGACACCGTGACGGACTCGTAGTCGCTGCCGAGCCGGTTGGTCGTGTACTCGTCGCTCCATGTGACGCTGATCCCGTAACGCATGGTCTGCGTCTCGGGGTTGCGGACCGTGAGGGTGTACTGGAACGAGTGGGTGGACTCGTCGTAGTCGCAGTCGCTGGCGGAGACGTCGTTCGTGCCGTCCGAGTTGTAGGTGGGCGGCCGGGAGTAGCTGTAGGAGGGCGACGGGGTGTACGACGGCAGGTCGGAGGGGGTGTACGACGGCACGTCCGAGGGCGTGAACGACGGGAGGTCCGTGGGCACATCGGTCGGCAGGCCGCTGGGGTCGGACAGCGGCGCGTCGCCGCCGCTGCCGCCGGAGACGAAGCCGCCGGACCCGCTGCTGTGCCTGCCCTTCTTACCGCAGCCGGTCAGTGCCAGCAGACCGATCGCGGCGACGGCGACAAGACGCATGGAGCGGCGATGCATGGATTACCCCCGTTGGAAAGACGCATTCAGGCCGGTCTCGGCTGTTGACGAGTACACGCCACCCTAGGCAGTGGGGCTTCCTACCCCAAAGTCACTTCAGGAAGAGCGCTGGACCGGCCCGGCCCGTTCAGTCGACGGAGACGACCTCACACGTCACTACGGTTCCCACAACCTCAGGATCATTCAGAAGAACCTTCACGTTCTTCGTCTGCTTCGCGGAGAGGCGCACATAGGCGCTGCCCGAGGTCACCTTCGAGTCCTTGTCGCGGAAGTCCATCATGACCACGTACGACTGGGACTTGTTGGTCTGGTTGCCCACCTTCACGGTCGCGGCCGGCTCACCGTTCTTGTCCTTGCCGGCGCACTTGACGACGGTCGCGGTCGGCGCGAGCTCCCCCGGCTTGGAGGAGGAGCCGGACGACGAACCACTGCTCGACGAGGAGTCGTTGCTGTCGTATCGGTCGTCGTAGCGGTAGCCGCCGGAACCCGAGGTGGAGTTGGAGTCATCGGAGTCGGAGTAGCCGCCGGAACCCGAACCGGAACTGGAGCTGGAGTGGTGGGAGTTGGAGCTGGAGCAGCCGCCTCCGCCGCCCGAGCCGTGCCGCCCCCCGTGCCCTCCCCGGCCCTTGAACCCGGTCAGCGCCACCAGCACCACCGCGAGTACGGCCGTCAGCCGCAGACCACGCCGCATCATGTGTTCAGCCCCCGATTCCGCGTCGACCTTCCCGGTCCCACCGGGGCCGGGCAGCGCCCGCCACCGTAGCAGTCCCTGTCAGGTACACGATTGACTGCCCGTCGGATGCCCGCCAGATGCCCTCCGGAGATCCGGCGGAGATCCGGCGGGCTACCCCTGGCGCGCCGACGCCCGCGACTGGCCGGTGCCCTTGACCGCGTCCAGCGCGTAGACACAGCGGTCCTTGCTGCACGCGTACACCACACCGCCCGCGGCCACCGGCGAGCCCGTGATCTCGCCGCCCGTCGCGAGCTTCCACCGCAGCTGTCCGCCCGCCGCGTCCACCGTGTAGAGGCAGTGGTCGGCCGAGCCGAAGTGGACCCGGCCGTCCGCGACGACCGGGGAGCCGATGACCTCGCCGCCCGCCGCGAAGCGCCACTTGGGCGTGCCGGTGACCGCGTCCAGCGTGTAGAGCGCGGAGCCGCTGCCCAGGTGCACCGAACCGTCCGCCACCAGCACCGGCTCGCTCGACTGGCGCGCCTCGGTGGCGATCCGCCAGCGGTCGCGGCCGTTCGCCGCGTCCAGCGCGTAGACCGTGCCGAGGTAGTCGGCGATGTACACGCCGCCGCCCGTCACCGCGGGCCCCGGCGCGTACGCGGGGGCGCACAGGAAGACGGCGGGCGCCTCGAAGCGCCACCGCACCTCGCCGCGCTCGATGTCGATCGCCAGCACGCGTGTGCCCGCCGCCACGTACACGGACCCGTCAGGGGCCGCCAGCAGCCGGACCGGGACCCCGCCGCAGGACGCCGCGTCGCCGATCGGGTACGACCAGCGCTCCACGCCCGTACGCGCCTCCAGGGCGCGCAGCCGCGCGTCCGCCCAGACGAAGACCGTGCCGTCGTGGACGGCCGGCCCCGACTCGGGCGTCTCGAAGTCGGTCTGAGCGCCCTGCATCTCCCACAGCAGCTCGCCGTTCGCGGCCTCCCAGGCCTGGACGCCGCCGCCGCGCGTGCCGGTCACCACCGTGCCACGGTCGACCTTGAGGGAGTAGACCCAGCCGTCCGTGGACAGCCGCCACCGCTCGGCGCCGTCCTCCGCGTCCAGCGCGTACAGCGTCGGGCCGTCCGAGGCGTGAATCCGGCCGTTCGAGACGGCCATGGCCCAGGCCACGTCGCGGGTCTTGAACTGCCGCCGCCCCGTGGCCACGTCGAGGGCGTGGACCTCGAAGGACGTCACGTACAGCAGATCGCCCGCGACGGCCGGGGTGCCCCACACGTCGTTCGACATACGGAACCGCCAGGGGCGCCAGCGGCCGTGCGCCCCGCCCCCGCCGGGGGCCTCGGAGGCGTCCGGGGAGGGGGCGGAGGTGGGCGGGGACGACGG
Organism: Streptomyces sp. NPDC007917; assembly: GCF_042959105.1. Lineage (NCBI taxonomy): Bacteria > Bacillati > Actinomycetota > Actinomycetes > Kitasatosporales > Streptomycetaceae > Streptomyces > Streptomyces sp. NPDC007917. The sequence goes on along the minus strand of NZ_JBIBKK010000011.1, from coordinate 313,841 downwards.
CGGCGGAACCGCGCCCGTCACGAGGCCGCCCTCGCCTCCGTTCCCCGCGCCGGTCAGGCCGCTCGGCGGCCGCACCCAGCCGGTGGCGGGGCCCGTCTCGTGCTGCGGCTGCGGCTCGCGCCCGTCGGTGGCCCGGCGGCCCGGGCCGATGGGCACCTGGGAGCCGGGCAGGCGGACCGAGGCGTCGGCCCCGGCGGGCGCCGGGCCCGTCGGACCGGGCGGACCCGTCGGGCCGGGCGGACCCGTCGGGCCTGACGCGCCCGGCGGACCGGCGGCCACGCCGGGGCCGGTGGGGCCCTGGACGGCGGGCGGCGCGGCCGCTGAGCCCGTCGGGGCCGCCGCCGCGGGCGCGGCGTGGCGCCCGGGGCCGATGGCGCTCAGCGGGCCCGGAGGGCTTGGCGGGTGCGGCTGGTTCCCCATGTCGGTGCGCAGCCCGCCGCGCGGGTCGCCCGCGGGCATGGGCTCCCAGCCGGAGGCGCCGGCGGGCGCGCTGTGCCGGCCGCGCCCCGTACCCGCTCCGTGCGCGGGCTCGTACCCCGGCCCGGGCGTCGAAGGGCGCTCAGGCGGCAGCGGCGCCGACGGCCGGCTCCTGCCGCCACCGCTCGCGCCGTCGCCGCCGTGGCGGCCGTCCGCGCCCCGCGCGGGGCGCGCGATCTGGTTCCGCCCGTTGCGCTTGCGCTCGATCAGCGCCACCGCGCCGGCCGGCAGCCAGGCCGAGGCCGTACCGCTGTCCTCGGCGTTGGAGGCGAACAGATGGGGGGCGAGCTGCGACTGCAGATCGGCCGGGGTGGGCCTGCGCTCGGGCTCCATCTGCATACAGGACTCGATGAGCGGCCGCAGCTCGTCCGGCAGGCCGGTCAGATCCGGGCCCTCGCGCAGCAGCATGAACACGGTCTCGACCGGGTTCGCGCCGTGGAACGGGGCGTGGCCGGTCGCCGCGAAGGTCAGCGTCGAGCCGAGCGAGAAGATGTCGCTCGCGCCCGTCACACTGCGCGAGTCACGCGCCTGCTCGGGCGACATGTAGGCCGGGGTGCCCACGGCCACGTTGGTCATCGTCAGCCGGGTGTTCGAGACCCCGGACGCGATACCGAAGTCGATCACCCGCGGGCCGTCCTCGACGACCAGCACGTTCGACGGCTTCAGATCCCGGTGGACCAGGCCCGCGCCGTGGATGGACTGCAGCGCCTCGGCGACCCCGGCCGCCAGCCAGCGCACCGCCTGGGCCGGCATCGGCCCGCACTCATTGACTATTTCCTCGAGGGAGGGGGCCGGTACGTACGCGGTGGCCAGCCACGGCACCGCGGCACGCGGATCGGCGTCCACGACGGCGGCCGTGTAGAAGCCGCTGACCGCGCGCGCCGCCTCCACCTCGCGGGTGAAGCGGACACGGAACAGCTGGTCCTCGGCGAGCTCGGTCCGCACCGTCTTGATCGCGACCCGCCGGCCGGACGCCGAGCGGGCCAGATAGACCAGCCCCATGCCGCCCGCGCCGAGCCGGCCGAGCACCTCGAACGGGCCGATACGCCTCGGATCGTGCTGCGTCAGCTGCTCCACCACTTGCCTGCCACCTCCCCGTGGGGCTTGAAAAAATACAGCCCCGCTGCAGCGTCTCACCGACAAACCAACCGGCGGCACGCAACCTGCATTCTCTCTGGCGAAGGCGGCGGTTGCGAACCCGGGGGCGATTTCGTCGTGTCATCCGGCGGCGCCCGTCCGACCTCCACTTTGCCGTACGCCGGGCTCCCGGCCCCGCTACGCTCCGCTTTCCGTGCGCGAAGCGCCCTCCGCCGAGGGGTCGATGACGGCGAAGTGCGCGCCCTGATTGTCCGCAAGCACCGCGAAACGCCCGTACGGCGTATCTTCGGGGTCATTGAGCAGGCGCCCGCCGAGCGCGCGCGCCGTCCGCGCGACTTCGTCACAATTCGCTACCACGAAGTAGGTGAGGAAGTGCGCGGGCATTTCGACCGGAAATCTGGCGCCCATGACCGTCCGGGCGCCGATCGCGTGCCCCGGTTCCGCGGGCCTCCCGCGCGGCGTCCAGAACACGACATCGGCCTCCCGCCGCCGCCCGTCCCCCTCCGGCTCCCCACTCGGCTCCTTCTCCTCGCCCGATCGCCCGCCCGACTCTTCTTCCTTCCCCGGCCGCACCGTTTCCTTCCCCGGCCGCACCGTCCCGTACCCGAAGACCGACCGGTAAAAGGCGTCCACGCGCTCCGGGTCCCGGGTACGGAGCTCGGTCCAGCCGTACGAACCGGGGGTGCCGTGCTCCTCGAAGCCGGGGTGGCTGCCCGCCTGCCAGACGCCGAAGACCGCGCCCCCGGGGTCCACGGCCGTCACCATGACGCCGAAGTCCCCGACCGGCGCGGGCCCGGCGATCACATGGCCGCCGGCGGCGCGGACGCGCGCGGCGACCGCGGCGGCGTCCTGGGCGGCGAGGTGGATGTTCCAGACGGTGGGCAACCGGCCGTCCGGCTTGGGGACGAGGGCGGCGACGTTCCGCCCGCCGTGGAACGCCTGGGTGTAGTGGCCGTAGCGCGGCTCGCCCGCCCCGAAGGTCCAGCCGAACAGCTCGCCGTAGAAGCGCTTGCCCGCCTCCAGGTCGGGGAGCATCGCGTCCACCCAGCAAGGCACGCCTTCCGTGAATGCGGCCATGGCTCCGGTCCTCCCGCGTGCATACCCCTCTGTGCCACACAACAACACTTTTGCGTCATTTGCCACGCTAATGGTTTCTCGCCGGGAAGGACCGATTCGATACGCGGGCGCGGGGCCTGACCCGGACGTACCCCGATGGTCTATTTCAGGCCGCCCGCCGGTCGCCCACCGCCCTCTCGGGCCGCGCCGCCATCGCTCTGTCCACCGAAGTTATCCACAGGCTGTTGATAATATGATTCATGCGAACGGGTTAGCCGTCGACGGCCGGGCGAGAAGCCGCCCAGACGGCGCTCAATGACGCGTTGTCCCTGATCAGCACGGCCTCAGGAGTCCCGTGCCGAGCACGGACCCCATTTGCACGCAGCCGAATCGCGCTTCGATCACCCCTCGGTAAGCTGACGTCATGACAGGACAAGTACGCACCGTCGACGGGCGGGTCGCCGGTCGCCGCGGGCAGGCGACGCGGCAGAAGCTGCTCGACTGCCTCAGTGAGATGCTCAGCTCATCCCCGTACCGAGACGTCAAGGTCATCGATGTCGCCCGCAAGGCCGGCACCTCGCCCGCGACGTTCTACCAGTACTTCCCCGACGTCGAGGGCGCCGTCCTCGAGATCGCGGAGGAGATGGCGAAGGAGGGCGCGGGCCTGACCGACCTGGTCGCCGGGCGCTCCTGGGCCGGAAAGTCCGGGGCGCAGGCCGCGGAAGAGCTCGTCGAGGGCTTCCTCTCCTTCTGGCGCAAACACGACGCCATTCTGCGAGTTGTCGATCTTGGCGCGGCGGAGGGGGACAAGCGGTTCTACAAGATCCGCATGAAGATCCTCAACTCCGTGACCAATTCCCTGACCGAAGCCGTCAAGGAGCTCCAGTCGAAGGGCCGGTACGACAAAGACGTCAGTCCGGCGGCCGTCGCGGGCTCGATCGTCGCGATGCTGGCCGCGGTCGCCGCCCATCAGAAGGGCTTCCAGAGCTGGGGCGTCAAGCAGGCCGAGCTCCGGCCCGCCCTGACGCTTCTGATCCACCTCGGCATCACGGGCAGGAAGCCGCCCAAGTAGGGCGAGTCACCCGCACCGCGTCGCGCCGGCGTCATGAGCGCCCGGGCCCCGACCCTTCGGGCCCGTCATCGCTCGCCCACCAGCGCGGGCCGGTCGGCTCCGGGGTCCCGCACGTCCTGTCACCCCCCACGGCGAACCCCCGACCCACCGGCCCTACGACGGCCCGCACAGCTCCTTGGGCCCGCTCCTCGGGTCCGCGCTGCGCCACACCGCAGCGCGGGCCGTCTTGAGACGGCCCGCGCGCTGGTCTTCTCCGCTCGCGCCACCGACCGCCCTACGCGCCGTCGGATCCGCCCCCGTCCCCGTCCCGCGCCGGCGTCACGCGGAACAGCCGGATCCGGCGCTCCACCCGCGCCTGGTACGTCGCGTACGGCGGCCAGAAGCGGAGCGCCGCCGCCCAGGCCGCCTCCCGCTCCTCACCCGTCAGCAGCCGCGCCCGGACCGCGATGTCCCGGCCCTTCCAGCTGATCTCGGCGTCCGGGTGGGCGAGCAGGTTCGCGGTCCACGCCGGGTGGCCCGGCCGGCCGAAGTTGCTGCCGATCAGCAGCCAGGTGCCGCCGTCCTCCGGCATGCAGGCCAGCGGGGTGCGGCGCGGCAGGCCGCTCCTCGCGCCCGTCGTCGTGAGGATCACGCCGGGCAGCATCCGGGCACTGGGCAGCACCTTGCCGCGCGTCAGCCGGTGCACGGCACGGTCGAGCGCCGGGATGAGGTGCGGTGCGACCTTCGCGAAGGCCCGGCCCGACGACACCTTCTGGATCAGCCGGACTCCCAAGCCCGTCCGCGTCGCGGGCGGCGCCATCACACCGCCACCGCCTTCCGCGCCCGGTACCCGCCGGCGCTCGCGCCCGCGCCCGCGCCCGCGCCCGCGCTCCCGCTCGTGCTCCCGCCCGCGCTCGCCGCATCCGGCTCGGCGAACAGCCCTTCCCGCTCGGCCGCGCGCGCCCGCAGCCTGTGCACCGGGCCGAAGAGCAGGTCGTCCGAGGCGGCCCGCTTGAAGAAGAGGTGCGCGTCGTGCTCCCAGGTGAAGCCGGTGCCGCCGTGCAGCTGTACCGCCTCCCCCGCGGCCGTGCGCTGCGCCTCCAACGCCTGCGCGAGCGCCAGACCGCTCGCGACGGACGCCTCGGCGGCCTCGGCACCCGGGCCCGCCCCCGCGCCTGGGTCCGCCCCGGCACCTGGGCCCGCCCCGGGCCCGCTCGCCGCCGTGGGCCGCCCCACGGCCCACGCCGCGTAGTACGCCGCCGACCGTGCCGCCTCGACCTTCACATACACCTCCGCAAGCCGGTGCTTGACCGCCTGGAACGACCCGATCGGCCGGCCGAACTGCACCCGCGTCCGCACATACTCCACCGTCCGCTCCAGCGCCGCGTCCGCCGCACCCACCGCCTCGGCGGCGAGCGCCGCCGCCGCGGGCGCGCCCAGCCGCGCCAGCGCGCCCACCGCCTCCGCGCCCCGCGCCCCCTGCTCGCCCAGCAGCTCGGCCGGTACGTCCCGCAGCTCGATCCGGCCCTGCGGCCGCGTCTCGTCCAGCGCGGTCAGCCTCGTCCGGGACAGACCGGGCGCCCCGGCCCGGACGAGGAAGAGCAGCGTCCGACCGCGCGTATAGCCGCCCGTGCGGGCGGCGACGAGCAGCAGCCCCGCGCTGTGCCCGTCGAGGACCTGGTCGACCTGCCCGTAGAGCCGCCATCCCGCGCCGCCCCCGCCGGCCCCGCTGCCATCGCTGCCCCCGCCGCCACCGCTGCCCCCGGTCTCCCGCGCCTGGACGCCCCCCGCGCGCCCGCCGCCCGCCCAGGCGCCGCCGTCGTCCCCGCCCGTGAGGCCGAGCGCCCTGGTCAGCTCACCGCCGGGCACGGCGAGCGACGCCGTGAGCCCGCCGTCGGCGATGCGCGGCAGCAGCTCGGCGCGCTGCGCGCCCGTCCCGAGCCGGTCGACGAGGGGCGCGGCGAGCACCGCGGTGGCCGTCAGCGGGGAGGGGAGCAGCGCGCGCCCGGTCTCCTCGCAGGCGAGGGCCAGCTCGGTGGGCCCGCAGCCGACGCCCCCGGCCTCCCGGGACAGGGCCAGACCGGGCAGCCCGAGCTGCCGCGCGAGCAGCCGCCACAGCGTTCCGTCGTGGCCCGGCGCGGTGCGGACCGCCGCCTTGACCTCGTCGGGGCCGCACCGCTCCCGCAGCAGTCTGCGCAGCGTACGGCGGATCTCGACCTGTTCATCGGTGAACGCGGCGTCCATCGTCAAGCACCTCCGCTCCTGACGGACCGTCATATTAGGGACGCGGTGAGCACTTTCCCACCCCTACACACGGCCTCCCTTGTAAACCGCCGCAACCCCGTCACGTTCCCCCTCCCGCCACCCCGCCCTGTCCCGGCGGCCATTTACCTGATGTACCGTCAGATTCATGCCCGCAGCGAAGCGCAAGCGCGCCCGCAAGGTCGCCGTCGTCGGCGTCTCCCTCTCCGACTGCGGCCGCGTCGACAGCGCGACCCCCTACGCCCTCCACGCCCAGGCCGCCCGCCGCGCCCTCGCCGACTCCGGCCTCGACCGGTCGGCCGTCGACGGCCTCGCCTCGGCCGGGCTCGGCACGCTGGCCCCGGTCGAGGTGGCCGAGTATCTGGGGCTGCGCCCCACCTGGACCGACTCGACGTCCGTCGGCGGCTCCACCTGGGAGGTCATGGCGGCCCACGCGGCGGACGCGATCGCCGCGGGCCACGCACGCGCCGTCCTCCTGGTCTACGGCTCCACCGCCCGCGCCGACATCCGCGCGGGCCGCCGCACCTCCAACCTCTCCTTCGGGGCGCGCGGACCGCTCCAGTTCGAGGTCCCGTACGGCCACACCCTGGTCGCCAAGTACGCGATGGCCGCGCGCCGCCATATGCACCAGTACGGCACGACCCTCGAACAACTCGCGGACATCGCCGTTCAGACCCGCGCCAACGCCGCGCACAACCCGGACGCGATGTTTCGCACCCCGATCACGGTGGACGAGGTGCTGAGCGGCCCGATGATCGCCGATCCCTTCACCAAGCTGCACTGCTGCATCCGCTCCGACGGCGGCTGCGCCGTGCTGCTCGCGGGCGAGGAGTACGTACCGGACACGGCGAAGCCCCCGGTGTGGGTGCTGGGTTCGGGCACCGCGATCTCCCACACCACCATGTCGGAGTGGGACGACTTCACCGTCTCGCCCGCCGCGGCCTCCGGGCGGCAGGCCTTCGAGCGGGCCGGGGTGCGGCCGTCGGACATCGATGTGGCCGAGCTCTATGACGCGTTCACCTATATGACGCTGGTGACCCTGGAGGATCTGGGCTTCTGCGCGAAGGGCGAGGGCGGGGCGTTCGCGAGCAAGGGGCGGCTGCGGCTTACGGGCGACCTGCCGACGAACACGGACGGCGGTGGGCTCTCCGCCTGCCATCCCGGGATGCGCGGGCTGTTCCTGCTGGTGGAGGCCGTGCGGCAGCTGCGCGGCGAGGCGGGTGAGCGGCAGGTGCGCAAGGCGGGCGGGCGGCTGCCGGAGCTGGCCGTGGCGTCGGGGACGGGTGGCTGGTTCTGCTCGTCGGGGACGGTGGTGCTCGGACGCGACTGAGGGCGCGCGGGCCGCCGCGCGCTCCTCGCCCCGCCCCGTGTCACCCTGCTCCTCGGGAACGGACGAGGAGGCAGGGAGCCCGATGGGTGGAACCGACAACGAGGCCGCCGAGAAAGCCGCCGAGGAAGCCGCCGAGGAATTCCGCGCGCTGCTGCGCGGACTGCGCGTGCGTGACGGCGGCGAGCTGCCCGCCTTCGACCCGACGACGGCGCCCGAGGACCCGCTTCCGCTCTTCCGGCGGTGGCTGCGCGAGGCCGCCGAGGCGGGCGTGCCGGGCCCGCACACCATGACGCTGGCCACCGCCGACGCGGACGGCCGCCCGTCCGTGCGTACGGTGATGCTGCACGACGCCGACGCGCACGGCTGGCACTTCGGCACGCACCGCACCAGCCGCAAGGGCCGGGAACTGGCCGCGCGTCCGTACGCGGCGCTGGGGTTCCACTGGACCGCGGTGGGCCGGCAGGTGCGGATCGGCGGGCGGGTCACGGCGGCCGGCCCCGAGGAGAGCGCGGCGGATCTGCGCGGGCGCTCACCGGCGGCGCTGACGGCCGCGCTGGCCGGGGCCGGGCGGCAGAGCGAGGTCCTGGGCTCGTCCGAGGAGCTGGAGCGGGCCTTCGAGGCGGCGCGGGAACGCGTCGCCCGGGAGCCGGACGCGACGGCGCCGAGCTGGACGCTGTACGTACTGGTCGCCGACGAGGTGGAGTTCTACCAGGAGGAGGAGCACCGCCGGCACGTACGGCTGCGCTACCGCCGCGCGCCCGAGGGCGGGGACGGGGGCGGGGGCGGAGGGTGGCGGCGCGAGCTGCTGTGGCCGTGAGAGGCGGGGCGGAAGACGGGGATCGCCGGGGCACCCTCGGGCGAGGCCCCTGGGGCCGGGGCGTCCCCGCCCAGGGCCTCCCCGCCCAGGGCGCCCCCATCCAGGGCGCGAAAGGCGACGCACAGGTCCATCCCCACGCGCAGATCAGGACCGGCGCATCCGACCAGTTCGGTCATCATCCGCGGGCCCTCGGCCAGTTCGACGACAGCGGCGGTATAGGGGACACGGGCGCCGAACGGCGGGAGGTCGTTGCGGTGCACCACGGACCAGGTGTAGAGGGTCGCGCGGCCGCTCGCCCGCTCCCAGACGACGTTCTCGCTCCAGCACCGGGGACAGAACTCACGCGGGTAGTGGTGGGCTCGGCCGCAGTCCGTGCAGCGGCGGATCAGCAGCTGCCCCTGCGCGGCCGCGTCCCAGTAGGGGCGGGTGAAGGCGTCGGTCTCCGGCAGGTCGAAGCGGGGCGCGCCCGCGGGGCGCGCGCTCACAGGAACAGGCCCCACGCCTCGTCCAGCGCCCAGGCCTGCCAGCTCATGCCGAAGAGGCCGACCAGCGAGATGAGCACCATCATGGAGTTCTGCCCCTGCTCGGCCCAGTCGTGGATCATGAGCACGAAGTAGAGCAGGTTCAGCAGCGCGCCGCCGACCAGGGCGATCGGGGTGAGGAAGCCCAGGACCAGGCCGAGGCCGATGGCCAGTTCGGCGTAGAGGACGACATACGCCATGAGCTTGGGGCGGGACCCGACGGCGGCGTCGAATCCACCGCGTACGAACGCCCACCGGTGTTTGGCGGCGACCCCGGCCGCCCAGGTGATGCCGGTGTTCCGTTCCAGCCAGGCCTTCTTGTCCTTGTGGCGCCAGCTCTCCAGCCACCACAGGCCGAGCCCGATGCGCAGCACGGCGAGCCATTCGGGCCCGCTGAGCCAGATCGTACGCATCTCTCCCCCTCTCCGTCCGTCCCGCCGGGCACCCCCGCCATATCTGACGGTACGTCAGTTCAGCGGACGCGGGTACGGGCGCGCAAGGGGTCGCACAGCGGCCCGTGATCGATCCGCAATCGATTCGGAATGCATTTGACGAAAACGCGTCAATTACCTGGCTACGCTCGCGCCCATGGCCGACACTTTCCCCGAGCACTCCTCACCTGTGTACGTGATCGGCGGCGGTCCGGGCGGGCTCGCCACAGCGGCGGCCCTGCGCGAACGCGGCATCCGCGCGGTGGTCCTGGAGAAGTCGGAGGCGGTCGCCGCCTCCTGGCGCGCCCATTACGACCGGCTGCATCTGCACACCACGCGCCGCCTGTCCGCCCTCCCCGGGCTCGCGATCCCCCGCGCGTACGGGCGGTGGGTCGCCCGGGACGACGTGGTGCGCTATCTGGAGCAGTACGTCGAGCACCACCGGCTGGAGATCGTCACCGGGGTGGAGGTCTCGCGGATCGACCGGGCCCCGGACGGCGAGGGCTGGGTGCTGCGGGCCACGGGTGGGCGGGTGCCCTCCTCGCCCGTCGTGGTCGTGGCCACCGGCTACAACCACACCCCGCGCGTGCCCGACTGGCCGGGCCGTAAGACCTATACCGGCGAGCTGCTGCACGCGAGCCGCTACCGCAACGCCCGCCCGTACCAGGGCCGGGACGTCCTGGTCGTCGGCGTCGGCAACACGGGCGCCGAGATCGCGGTCGACCTCGTCGAGGGCGGCGCGGCCCGGGTGCGGCTCGCAGTGCGCACCGTGCCGCACATCCTGCGCCGCTCCACGGCGGGCTGGCCCGCACAGGCCACCGGCATCCTGGTGCGGCGGCTGCCCGCCCCGCTGGTGGACCGGGCGGCGCGGGTACTGAACCGGCTCACCATGCCGGACCTCACCGAGCACGGGCTACCCCTGCCGGAGACCGGCCTGTACACACGGGTGCGCCAAGGCGCGATCCCGGTGCAGGACATCGGCCTCATCGACGCGGTCCAGGCGGGGAAGGTGGAGGTGGTGGCGGCGGTCGAGTCCTTCGAGGACGACAAGGTGGCGCTGGCCGACGGCTCCCGCATCAGCCCCGACACCGTGGTCGCGGCGACCGGCTACCGGCGCGGCCTGGACGACCTGGTCGGCCACCTGGGCGTGCTCGACGCACACGGCAAGCCGCTGGCCCACGGCCCGCGCACCGCCCCCTCGGCACCGGGCCTGCACTTCACGGGCTATACGAACCCGATCAGCGGCATGTTCCGCGAGCTCGCCATCGACGCGCGCAAAATCGCCAGGGCCATCGACCGCATATCGGCGTGATATCGCCTCTCCCGCCCGGCGTGACCCTTGGGCCCGCCGGGCACCATCACCTCACCGCCCCCGGGGCGGCCCCCGTCACCCTGCGTTTCGTCCACGCACCCCCATTCCTGACAGGGTGTCAGTTCCGTTAATCTGACTCCTGAGTAATCTGACTGGACGTCAGTTATCTGGCTTGTCGCCAACGAGCAGGAGTGGCGGATACCGATGCTTGGATCGACTCACGGCACCCTCACCACCAACTCCCGTCACGCCCGCGTCGCCGCCTGCGGCCGGCCTCCCGGCCCCGCCGTCCATGTCCACGGCAGGTCAGCGGCCGCCGAGGACGTGGACGTCAGCGGCCGCCCGCTGCACTCCGCCGTCCCCGATCTGGACCGGTTCTTCCGCCCCGAGTCGGTGGCCGTCGTCGGCGCCTCCGACGCCGAGGGCCGCCCCAACACCGGCATCACCCGGCAGCTGATCGCCTGGGCCGAGCGCGTCGGCGCGCGTCTGCACCCCGTACACCCCTCCCGCTCCGCCGTCTTCGGCCTCCCCTGCGTCCCGTCCGTGGCCGATCTGCCCGAACCGGTCGACCTCGCCGTCCTCCTCGTCCGCGACCCCCTCCCGCTCGTCGAGGAACTCGCCTCCGCCAAGGTCAGGTTCGCCGTCGCCTTCGCCTCCGGCTTCGCCGAGACCGGCGCCGAGGGCGCCGCCGCCCAGGCCCGGCTGGCCGCCGCCGTACGGCGCGGCGGGCTGCGCCTCCTGGGCCCCAACACCAACCTCAACGCCTTCGAGGAGTTCCGCGAGGACCTGGACGGGCCGGCGATCGCCCTGATCACCCAGTCCGGCCACCAGGGCCGCCCCGTCTTCACCCTCCAGGAGCTGGGCATCCGGCTCAGCCACTGGGCCCCCACCGGCAACGAGGCCGACCTGGAGAGCGCCGACTTCATCTCCTACTTCGCCTCCCGGCCCGAGGTCGGCGCCATCGCGATGTATGTGGAAGGGCTCAAGGACGGGCGCAGCTTCCTGCTGGCCGCCGACCGCGCCGCCCGCGCCAAGGTGCCCGTCGTGGCCGTCAAGGTCGGCCGCACCGAGACCGGGGCCCGCACGGCCGCCTCCCACACCGGCAAGCTGACCGGCTCGGACGCGGTCGTGGACGCGGCCATGCGGCAGTTCGGCGTGATCCGGGTCGACGGCCTCGACGAGCTGCAGGACACGGCCGCGCTGCTCGCCCGCGCCCGGCCCCCGCGCGCCGAGGGCGTCGTGGTCTATTCGATCTCCGGGGGCACCGGCGCCCACTTCTCCGACCTGGCGACGGCCGCCGGGCTCACGCTGCCCACGCTCGGCGCCGAGAAGCAGGCCGAGCTCCACCAGTGGATACCCGGGGACCTCAGCGTCGCCAACCCGGTCGACAACGGCGGCCACCCCGTCGGCGACTGGCGCGGCCGTAAGATCATCGACGCCATCCTCGCCGATCCGTCCGTCGGCGTGCTGATCTGCCCGATCACCGGGCCGTTCCCACCGATGAGCGACAAGCTGGCGCAGGATCTGGTGGACGCGGCGAAACAGACGGACAAGCTGGTGTGCGTGGTGTGGGGCTCGCCGGTCGGCACCGAGGCCGCCTACCGCACCACCCTCCTCGGCTCCTCGCGCGTCGCCACCTTCCGGACCTTCGCCAACTGCATCACCGCCGTACGCGCCTATCTGGAGCACCACCGCTTCACGGCCGGCTACCGCTCCCCCTTCGATGACGCCCCGCGCACCCCCTCCCCCTCGGTCCGCAAGGCCCAGGCGCTGCTGCGCCCAGGAGAGCAGCTGAGCGAGCACGCCGCGAAGCAGCTGCTGCGGGCGTACGGCATCCGGGTGCCGCGCGAGCAGCTGGTGACCAGCGCGGCGGCGGCAGTACGCGCCGCCGGTCTGGTCGGCTACCCCGTCGCCATGAAGGCCTCCGCGCCGCAGCTCGCCCACAAGACCGAACTGGGCCTGGTCAGGCTCGGGCTCACCTCCGCGAGCCAGGTCCGCGACACCTATCGGGACCTGACCGACATCGCCCGCTACGAAGGCGTCGAGCTGGACGGCGTGCTGGTCTGCCAGATGGTCGAGCGCGGTGTGGAGATGGTCGTCGGCGTCACCCACGACAGCCTCTTCGGGCCCACCGTCACCGTGGGCATCGGCGGGGTGCTCGTCGAGGTGCTGCGGGACACGGCCGTCCGCGTGCCGCCCTTCGGCGAGGACCAGGCGCGCGCGATGCTCACCGAGCTGCGCGGCCGGGCCCTGCTCGACGGCGTGCGCGGCATGCCCCCCTGTGATGTGGACGCCCTCGTCGAGGTCGTCCTCCGCGTCCAGCGCATGGCCCTGGAGCTCGGCGACGACCTCGCCGAACTGGACGTCAACCCCTTGATGGTGCTGCCGCGCGGCCAGGGCGCGGTGGCCCTCGACGCCCTGGCCGTGTGCCGCTGAGGCACCCGGCCCGCGCGCCCGGCCCTCCACCCGAGCCCGCGCCGCAGCTCCGGCCACGGCCCCAGCCCAAGGGATCTCCCCCATGACTTCCTCCCCCGAAGAATCACCTGAGTCCGTTGTACGGCACGCCACTGACAACGGCGTGGTCCGGATCACCCTCGACCGCCCGGCCGCGATGAACGCCATCACCCCTGACCAGCGCGAACGCCTGATCTCGCTGCTCGATGACGCCTCCGCCGACCCGGCGGCCGGGGCCGTGGTGCTCACCGCCACCGGCAAGGGCTTCTGCGCGGGAGCCGACCTGCGCGGCGGCGGGGGCACACGTACCGGCTCCGGCAGCGGCACGCGGCCGGGCCCCGGGGCCGGCGGGGGTGAGCGGGTCGCCGGCGATGTCGCCCGGCTGATCCGGCGCGGGGCGCAGCGGCTCATCGCCGCCGTGCTGGACTGCGAGAAGCCGGTCATCGCCGCCGTGAACGGGACCGCGGCCGGGCTCGGCGCCCATCTCGCCTTCGCCTGCGATCTGGTGATCGCGGCCGAGTCGGCCAGGTTCATCGAGGTCTTCGTGCGCCGCGGGCTGGTCCCCGACGGCGGCGGTGCCTATCTCCTCCCGCGCCTGATCGGCCCGCAGCGGGCGAAGGAGCTGCTGTTCTTCGGCGATGCGCTGTCCGCCGCGGAGGCCGAGCGGATCGGCCTGGTCAACCGGGTCGTCCCGGACGGCGATCTGGCGAAGACCGCCCGCGAGTGGGCCGAGCGCCTGGCCGGCGGCCCGACCCGCGCCATCGCCCTCACCAAGCAGTTGGTGAACGGCTCGCTGGAGGCCGACCGCGCTGCCGCGTTCGCCGCCGAGGCGGCGGCCCAGGAGATCAACATGACCACGGCGGACGCGCGGGAAGGCGTCCGCGCCTTCGCCGAGCGCCGCGCCCCCGAGTACCGGGGCCGCTGAAAGGGCACCTTCCGGGGACTTCCTATCTGACGCAGCATCAGATTCAATGCAAATCATGATGGGACACGCCGGGATGGCAGCCACCGCGGTCCGCTATCTGCGCTCGGTCGGCTCGCCGACCGCCGCCGCGCGCCGCGACGAACCCCGGCCGCCGGCGGCCTCGGCGCCACCCCGCCCCGGCCGCCCCGCCCTGCGCGCCGTGCGCGCGGACGAACGACTTCCGCTGGACCCCGCGGAGTTCCGGCGGGTTCTCGGCCACTTCGCGAGCGGCGTCACGGTCGTCGCGGCCGTGGACGACGAGGGCCCGGCCGGGTTCGCCTGCCAGTCCTTCTCCTCCCTCTCCCTCGACCCGCCGCTGATCGCCTTCATGGTCGCCCGTACGTCCACGACCTGGCCGCGCATCGCCCGCGCCGGGGTCTTCTGCGTCAACATCCTGGGGGCGGACCAGGGCGAGCTGTGCCGGGGCTTCGCGGTCAGCGGCTCCCGGCGGCCGGACAAGTTCGCCGGCGTCCGGCACCGGCCGGCCCCGGTGACCGGCTCACCGCGGCTCGCGGACGTCCCCGCCTGGATCGACTGCACGGTCCACGCCGTGCACACCGGCGGCGACCACCTGGTGGTCGTGGGCCGGGTCCGCGCCCTGGGCACGGACGACCTCGCCGCCCGCTCCGGCCCCCTCCTCTTCCACCGCGGCGAATTCGCCACCCTGGCGCCGCACGGCCCAAGCGCCGCTCGGCCTTAGGCGGCGCTCGGCCCTAGGCGACGCTGGGGATCTCCTCCCGCTCCCGCCGGATGACCAACGCCATCAGAGCCGCCACCGCGCACAGCGCACCCGCGCCGTACCAGACCATGTCGTACGACCCGAAGGTGTCCCGGGCCACCCCGCCGACGAAGGCCACCAACCCCGCGCCCACCTGGTGCGAGGCCAGCACCCACCCGAAGACGATCGCGCTGTCCTCGCCGTAGTGCTCCCGGCACAGCGCGATGGTGGGCGGCACGGTCGCGACCCAGTCGAGCCCGTAGAAGACGATGAAGAAGAGCATCGGGGGGTGCACGGTGTCCGACAGGAGCATCGGCAGGAACATCAGCGACAGCCCGCGCAGCGCGTAGTAGACGGCGAGCAGCCGTCGCGCGTCGAACCGGTCGGTGAACCAGCCGGAGGCCACCGTGCCCACGATGTCGAAGATCCCGATGACCGCGAGCAGGCTCGCGGCGGCCGTCACCGGCATGCCGTGGTCGTGCGCGGCGGGCACGAAGTGCGTCTTGACCAGGCCGTTGGTGGAGGCGCCGCAGATCGCGAAGGTCCCGGCCAGCAGCCAGAACGGGCCGGTGCGCGCGGCCGAGACCAGCGCGGTGACCGCCCGGCGGGCCGCGCCGCGCTGCGGGGCGGGCTTGCGCGCGGGCGGCCCCTCGGCCCCGTAGGCGGCCAGCCCCACGTCGGCCGGGTGGTCGCGCAGCAGCAGCCAGACGAAGGGGATGACGGCGAACGCGACGACCGCCACCGTGACCACGGACGGGCGCCAGTGGTGGTGCTCCACGATCCACGACAGGGCGGGCAGGAACATCAGCTGCCCTGACGCGCCGCCCGCCGTGAGGATGCCGGTGACCAGGCCGCGCCGCTTGACGAACCACCGGTTGGTGACGGTCGCGGCGAAGGCCAGCGCCATGGAGCCGCTGCCGAGGCCCACGAGCACGCCCCAGCACAGGACGAGTTGCCAGGCGGCGGTCATGAAGACCGTGAGCCCGGCCCCCACGGCGATCACCGTCAGGGCGCAGGCGACGACCTTACGGATGCCGAAGCGGTCCATAAGGGCGGCGGCGAACGGCGCGGTGAGCCCATAGAGGGCGAGGTTCACGGACACCGCGAAGCCGATCAGCCCGCGCGACCAGCCGAACTCCTCGTGCAGGGGGTCGATCAGCAGGCCGGGGAGCGAGGCGAAGCCGGCCGCGCCGACGATCGTCACGAAGGTGACGGCGGCGACCCACCACGCACGGTGAATCCTCGGCCGCCGCCCGGCTGGAAGGGGTTGCTCGTCCTGCCCCGGAGTCCCTGGGAGTTCGGTTGTCTGCGTCACCTGACCAGCATCAATACTTCGATCGGCCCGTACGAGTGGCCCGTGGGACAGCATTCGCTAGGATCGGGCCACCAGATATGCGCTGGAGGCCCGTATGCCCTCATCCATGGACGCCGGGAGCCGGCACCGGATCGCCGTGCTGGTCCTGCCCGGTGTGATCCCCTTCGAGCTGGGCATCCCCTTCAGGATCTTCGGCAAGGCCCGCTCCACCGAGGGCGACCGCCTCTACGAGGTGTTCAGCTGCACTCCTGAGCCCGGCGAGGTGTCGACGGACGCCGACTTCCCGATCGTCGTCGAACGCGGCCCGGAGGCGCTGGCCGGAGCCGACACCATCCTCGTACCCACCGGCTACGAGATCGGGCAGGTCTACAAGGAGGGCACACTTCCGCCGGCGCTCGCCGCCGCGCTCGTCCACGCCCGGCCCGGCGTCCGCTGGATGTCCATCTGCACCGGCAGCTATGTGCTCGCGGCCGCCGGGCTGCTCGACGGCCGCCCCGCCACCACCCACTGGCGGAGCGCCGCCCACTTCCAGGCCCTTTTCCCCTCCATCGCGGTCGACCCGGACGTGCTCTTCGTCGACGACGGCGATGTGCTGACCTCCGCGGGCGTCGCCTCGGGCATCGACCTGTGCCTGCACGTCGTGCGGCGCGATTTCGGCGCGGCCGTGGCCAACGACGTCGCGCGGCGCAGCCTGGTGCCGCCGTACCGCGACGGCGGCCAGGCGCAGTACATCGAACGGCCGCTCCCCGAGCCGCAGCAGGCGACCACGACGGCCGCGCGCGCCTGGGCGCTGAGCCGCCTGGAACGCCCGATCTCGCTGCGCGAGTGGGCCGACCAGGAGTCGATGAGCGTACGGACCTTCACCCGCCGCTTCCGCGAGGAGGTCGGGAGCAGCCCCGGGCAGTGGCTCGTGCAGCAGCGCGTGGAGCGGGCCAGGCATCTGCTGGAGGGCACCGACCTGTCGGTGGACCAGGTGGCGCGGGACGCGGGCTTCGGCACGGCCGCGTCGATGCGGCAGCATCTCCAGGCGGCGCTCGGCGTCTCGCCCACGGCCTACCGGCGCACCTTCCGTGCCACCGCCGACGCCACCGCCGCCGCCGACGCCACCGCCGCCACCGCCGACGCCTCCGGCGCGGGTAGCCCCGCGGGGCTACCGGCGAGGGCGCCCGCGGGTAGCCCCGCGGGCGCCCTCGCCGGTCAGAACGCGAGCACGGCCCGCGCCACCCGGCCCGCCCGCGCGTCGTCGGCGGCCTTCGCGAAGTCCTCGACGGGGTAGGTCCGGGTGACCAGTTCGTCCAGCAGCAGTCGGCCCTGGCGGTAGAGGTCCGCGTACAGGGCGATATCGCGCTGCGGCCGGGCCGAGCCGTAGCGGCAGCCCAGGATGGCCTTGTCCAGATACATGGAGGAGACGAGGAAGGACGCCTCGGCGTCGACGGGCGGCACGCCGAGCAGCACCGCCTGGCCGTGCCGGTCGAGCAGGTCCACGGCCTCGCGGATGAGGCGGGTGCTGCCGACGCACTCGAAGGCGTGGTCGGCGCCGGACGGCAGGATCTCCCGGGCGGCGGCCGCCGAGGCGACGAAGTGCGTGGCGCCGAACTGTCTGGCCGGTCCCTCCTTGGCGGGGTTGGAGTCGACGGCGACGATCGGCCCGGCCCCGGCGATCCGGGCGCCCTGCAGCACATTGAGCCCGATTCCACCGGTGCCGATGACGACGACCGACTCTCCGCGGTCGACCCGGGCGCGGTTGAGCGCGGCGCCGACGCCGGTGAGGACGCCGCAGCCGATGAGGGCGGCCGAGGTGAGCGGGATCTCCTCGGGGATCCTGACCGCCTGCACGGCCTTGACCAGCGTGTGCTCGGCGAAGGCTGAGTTCGAGGCGAAGCTGTACAGCGGCTGCCCGGCGCGGCTGAACGGCCGTTGCGGCCTGCCGATCGCCTTGCGGCACATGGTGGGACGGCCGCGGCCGCAGTCGGCGCAGGTCCCGCAGTTGGCGATGGTGGTGAGGGCGACGTGGTCGCCGGGGGCGACATGCGTGACGCCGGCGCCCACCTCCAGCACCGTGCCCGCGCCCTCGTGGCCGAGCACGACCGGGACGGGGAAGGGGATGGTGCCGTCGAGGACGGACAGATCGCTGTGGCACAGTCCCGCGGCGGCGACGCCGACCAGCACCTCACCGGGGCCGGGCGCCCGGATCTCCAGGTCGTCGGCCACGCGCGGTGCGGTGCCGTCGAAGATGACGCCTCTCATCACCATTCCACCTTTCAGGAAGCCCAGACCAGCGACTGGAGTTCGCTGTACGCGTGCAGGCCGAACGAGCCGCCGTCGCGGCCCACCCCGCTGTGCTTGAAGCCGCCGAACGGCGTCTCCGGGTGGCGCTGGGCGGTGTTGATGCCGACGTTGCCGCTGCGCAGGCGCGCGGCGAGGGCCCAGGCGCGGCCCGCGTCGGCGCTGAAGACGTAGTCGTACAGGCCGTACGGCGTGGAGCAGGCGATGTGGACCGCCTCGTCCTCGTCGTCGAAGGGGAGGGCGACGACGACCGGGCCGAAGATCTCCTCCTGCGCGACGGTCATGTCGGGGGACGCGTCGGTGATCAGGGTCGGGGCGACGTAGAAGCCGGGCTCGACCGCGGGGCGTTCGCCGCCCACCACGATCCGGGCGCCCTGGTCACGGGCCCCGGCGAGGTACGCCTCGACGCGGTCGCGCTGGGCCGCGGAGATCAGCGGGCCGACGATCGTGGAGTTATCCACAGGGTCCCCGACGATCAGTGACTTCGCATACCGTGTGAGTGCGGCGATGACCCGCTCGTACAGCGATCGATGGACGAGCACGCGGGTCGGCGCCGTGCAGATCTGCCCGCTGTGGAAAGACCAGGTCGAACCGACCGCCCCGACCGCCGACTTGATCACGGACTCGTCGGCGTCCCCAAGGACGATGGCCGCGCCCTTGCCCCCCAGCTCCATCAGGGTGCGCTTCATCGAGTGGCCTGCGGATTCGGCGATCTTCTTTCCCACGGCGGTGGAGCCGGTGAAGCTGACCATGTCGACGCCCGGGTGCGCCACAAGCGCCTCGCCCGCGGCAGCGCCCGATCCGGTGACGACATTGAAGACACCGTCCGGGAGCCCGGCCTCCTTCAGCAGGGGGCCGAGTTCCAGACAGCACAGAGGGTCCTGCGGGGCCGGTTTGGCGACGACCGTATTGCCCATCGCCAGGGCGGGGGCGACCTTGCCCGCGAGGTTGGCGAGGGGGAAGTTGTAGGAGGTGATACAGCCCACCACACCCACGGGGCGGCGGACGGCGGCCGCGCCGATGAGCCCGCCGGGGGCGAGGGGCGAGGCGGCCACGGGCAGGGGCGCGAGCGGGACCGTGTCCGGCTCGACGGCGCCTCGCGCGTAGCGGCGGAAGCGGTCGGCGGCCGGGGGCACCTGCATGGCCTTGGCGACGCGCATCGTCGCCCCGGTCTCCGCCTGGGCGAGCGGGACCAGGTCCCGGGCTTGCTCGGCGATCAGGGTGGCGGCGCGGTCGAGCACGGCGGCGCGCTCATGGGGGGCGGTGCGCGCCCACCCCTCGTAGGCGTCCCGTGCCGCGCTCACGGCGGCGTCGACATCGGCCGCGTCGGCCTCCGGGGCGTGGCCGACGATCTGCTCGGTGGCGGGATTGACGACCGGATAGTGCCCCTGCCCCGGCCGCCGCCGGCTGCCCGCGATCCAGTGCCCGTGCTCCGCTCGCCCGTCCCACTGCCGCCCGTCCCACTGCCGGCCGTCCGGCTGCCGGCCGTCCGGCTGCCGGCCGTCCGGCTGTCGGCCCTCCGCCCGCTGCCCGTCTGCCGTCTGCCCGTACGTCGTCATCCGCGTGATTCCTTAGGGAGGTTGAGAACGCGCTCGGCGATGATGTTCCGCTGGATCTCGTCCGAGCCGCCGTAGATCGTGTCGGCCCGGGAGAAGAGGAAGAGGCGCTGCGCGTCGTCGAGTGCGTACGGCCGCTCGGCGGTCCACGGCCCGGGGCCGAGCGCGGCCGCGGCGCCGCGTACCCGCACGGCCAGTTCGCCCAGCCGCTGGTGCCAGCCGCCCCACAGCAGCTTGGCGACGCTGGGCGCGCCAGGGCCTGCCGCCGCGCCCAGGGTCCGCAGCGCGTTCCAGCGCATGGTCTTCAGCTCGGCCCACTGCTCGACGAGCCGGTCGCGCAGTACGGGGTCGTGCGAGGCGCCGGTGCGCAGCGCCAGCCGGACGACCCGGTCGAGCTCCTGGGCGAAGCCGATCTGCTGGGCGAGGGTGGAGACGCCGCGCTCCACGGCGAGCAGGCCCATGGCCACGCGCCAGCCCTGGCCGGCGCCGCCGACGAGGTGTTCCGCGCGCGCCACCGCGCCGTCGAAGAAGACCTCGTTGAACTCGGCGTCGCCGGTCAGCTGGCGGATCGGACGCACCTCGACCCGTCCGGGCTGGTCCATCGGCACGAGAAGGAAGGAGAGACCATGATGGCGTTGTGAGCCCGCCTCGGTGCGCGCCAGCACGAAGCACCAGTCGGCTTCCTGGGCGAGGGAGGTCCAGATCTTCTGCCCGGTGACGCGGTAGGTGCCGTCGCCCGGGTCGCGGACGGCGCGGGTCCGCAGCCCGGCGAGGTCCGATCCCGCCTCGGGCTCGCTGTAGCCCTGGCACCACAGGTCCTCGCCCCGGGCGATGGGGGGCAGGAAGCGGGCGCGCTGTGCGTCGTCGCCGTAGGCGAGCAGGGTCGGGGCGAGGAGGTTCTCGCCGATGTGGCCGAGCCGGGTGGGGGCCCCGGCGCGGGCGTACTCCTCGGCCCAGACGACCTGCTGGGTGAGGGTGGCGGGCCGGTTGCCGTAGGTGCCGTGCGTACGGTCCCAGCCGAGCCCGATCCAGCCGCCGGCGCCGAGTTCCCGCTCCCAGGCGCGGTACGGGTGGGCCGGTCCCGGTGGGCCGTCGTGGCCGGGCCCGGGCCGCGGCCGGTCCTGGGGACCAGGCTCGGCCAAGGCGCTGGTGACGTGCTCGTCAAGCCAGTCGCGGGCTCGGGTGCGAAAACGTTCGTCCTCCGGTCCGAAAGCGAAGTCCACGGCTTCTCCCGTCTCCCGTCTGCCGCCCCGCTCCCCCGGCCCCCGCCGGCACCTCGCGGTGGTGCGGTGCCCCTGCCGGGGGTGCGGGTCACGCGTTGGGGCGTTGGCCCTTGGCCGCCGCCTTGGCCATGGCGTCGAGCTGCGCGAGCATCGGCATGGGGTCGGTGCCGACCGTGCCCGGGAGGAAGTCGGCGATCTTCTCCGGGGTCCAGGAGCCTTCCGCGTATCCCGCGCGCAGCTCCCGCGGCTGGGCCCAGACCGCGATCTTGGGGCCCGCGATCGTGTAGACCTGCCCGGTGATCTTCTCGTCCCGGGCCCGGTCGCTCAGCAGATAGACCACCAGCGCCGCCACGTCCTCCGGCTCGCCGATCTCCTTGAGCTCCATGGGCACGTTCGCGGACATGCGCGTCCGGGCGACCGGGGCCACGCAGTTGGCGGTCACCCCGTACTTGTGAAGGCCGAGTGCGGCGCTGCGGACCAGGGAGATGATCCCGCCCTTCGCGGAGGCGTAGTTGGCCTGCGCGACGCTCCCCTGGTGGTTGCCGCTGGTGAAGCCGATCAGGGTTCCGGAGCCCTGCTTGCGCATCACCGCTGAAGCCGCCCGGAAGACCGTGAAGGTGCCCTTGAGATGGGTGGCGACGACCGGGTCCCACTCCTCCTCGGTCATGTTGAAGAGCATCCGCTCGCGCAGGATCCCGGCGACGCAGACCACACCGTCGAGCCGTCCGTAGTGTTCGAGCGCGGTGTCCACGATCCGCTGCCCGCCCGCCATGGTCGAGACGTCGTCGGCGACGGCCACCGCCGCTCCGCCCGTCGCCTCGATCTCCTTGACCGCCGCGTCGGCGACCTCGCTGCTGGGTGCGCCGCCCTCGATCGACACCCCGTAGTCATTGACGACGACCTGGGCTCCTTCGGCAGCGCAGGCCAGTGCCACGGCTTTGCCGATGCCCCGCCCGGCCCCGGTGACGGCGACCACCTTGCCGCCCAAGAAGTTGCCCACGTCGCGTCCCCTCCCGGAGTATCTGACGGTCCGTTAGATTTTTGAGCAGACACGGCCCGAGTACAACCCCCCGAGCGGAATCCCGCCCGGAAGCCGAACCGAGGAGGTTCCATGGCCCTGCCGCCCGAATTCCACGACATCGCCAAGCGCGTCAACAACTGGGGCCGCTGGGGGGAGGCGGACGAGATCGGGACGCTGAACCTGATCACCGATGAGGTGGTCCGGGGCGCCGCGGCGTCCGTACGAAGCGGCCGCCGCATCCCGCTCGCGGTCCCGCTCCAGCAGGACGGGGTGCAGACCGGCGTGATCCCGGGCCGGGTCAACCCGCTGCACACCATGATCGCGGTCAATCTGGAGATATTCGGCCCGGACACCGTGGCCACCAGCGACGACGCCGTGACGATGGGGCTGCAGGCGGGCACCCACTGGGACGGGCTGCCCCATGTCTCGCATTCGGGCCGGATCTACAACGGCCGCCCCGCCGGTTCCGTCACCCCCCATGGCCGCGCCGCCTTCAGCGGTATCGACAAGGCGCGGCACATCGTCTCGCGCGGGGTACTCCTCGATGTCGCCCGCGCCCACGGCCTCGACCGGCTCCCCGAGGGGCACGCCGTCACACCCGAGGACCTGGACGCCGCCGAGGCGCTGGCGAAGACCACCGTGCGCCCCGGCGACATCGCACTGGTGCGCACCGGGCAGATCCAGCGCTATCTCGCGGGCGAGAAGGAGGCTTACGCCTTCCCCTCCCCCGGCCTGTCCCTCCGCACCCCCGAGTGGTTCCACGCCCGGGACGTGGCCGCGGTGGCCAATGACACCCTCACCTTCGAGATCTTCCCCCCGGAGATAGAGAACCTGTGGATGCCGGTCCACGCCCTCGATCTGGTCGAGATGGGCATGCAGCAGGGCCAGAACTGGAATCTGGAGGAGCTGTCGCGAGCCTGCGCCGAGGAGGGGCGCTACACGTTTCTGCTGTCGGCCACGCCCGAGCCGTTCGTCGGCGGCGCGGGGAGCCCCGTCGCGCCCGTGGCGGTCCTCTGACGCGCGGGGCTGTGGGCCGCGGCCCCGCACGCGGCGGGGCGAGGGGCGGGTCTGTCGGGCGGCGGCGCGCTCATGCACACCCCGAGCACGGCACGGCGCACCGCCACCCGGCTCCGGCGCCGATGCCCTGTCACGCGCCGGGCAGCGACCCGCACTCGCCGAGGAACCGGGCCGCGAGCACACGGCTCACAGTGATCACGGAGCCCTCGGCGTCCCCTCACAACGAATCGCTGATCCTAGAGTGATCAAGCCACCACATCACGTCAACACCTGGTCTGGACTTTGTCGACCAAGCCCGGTTCATGATGACGCGTGAGAGCCCACATGCCCCGTCAGGACCGGTTCTTCATGGCTTTCCCGCATCGCATGACCCTCACGGGCTTCCCGGTCCACTTCGCACCAGATGCGCTTGCCCGCGCCTTCCGGTTGCCAGCCCCACCGGTCCGCCAGGCCGTCGACCAGTTCAAGACCGCGCCCGTTGGTGGCCTCCTCGCTCGCGGACCGCCGTCGCGGCGCCCGGCCGCTGGCGTCGGCGACCTCGACCCGGACCGTGCCGGAGCCCGACCCGCGGCCCCCGCGGCCGCCCGCACCGGGCCCGCCGCTGTCACCCTGCGCCGGGAAGAGCATGCGCAGCACCGCCGGACAGCCCGTGTGCACCACGGCGTTGGTCACCAGCTCCGAAATCAGCAGGATCAGCGTCTCGGCAAGCGGCTCGTCCACTCCTATCCCGGACCCGGCGAGCCGCGAGCGCGCCCATCGGCGGGCCCGACTCACCTCCGCGGGGTCGGGCCGGACCTCCATCTGCATCTGAAGCACCTGCACCGCTCACACCATCCGAACCGGCGGACACATCGCCTCGTACCTCCAAGAGGTCACGGAAC
The DNA here is from genome assembly GCF_042959105.1 of Streptomyces sp. NPDC007917. Classification (NCBI taxonomy): domain Bacteria; kingdom Bacillati; phylum Actinomycetota; class Actinomycetes; order Kitasatosporales; family Streptomycetaceae; genus Streptomyces; species Streptomyces sp. NPDC007917. The sequence continues at coordinate 290,051 of NZ_JBIBKK010000011.1, read as the reverse complement.
GTGACTCTCCCTCCCCGCCTACCGCCGGGAGGTACCCCCTTGCGAGACAGCATGGTTGACGTACAGTCACCCCAACAAGCGCTTCGGTCATATTCCAGCGCCAAGGAGTATGCGTGCGGCATACTGTGCGACGCGCACCGTGGGGAGTCGAACATCGGGGCGCAGAGTCTGCGCACCCCGTGCGAGCGGGGCACATTGGCGTGCCCGGAGTCGCCCCATGGGCCACGCCGGGATAGTTGCACCCCAAAACCACTCGCACGCAACGGAGAGTACCCGAGCATGGGCCCGACTCCCCCCTGTGACGAGTCACGCCTAGGAAACAACCCGGTATCAACGCTCAGTCACCTCGAAGGACCTGGGGATTTCCCCAGCAATTGCGACACCTGAACAATCCAGGCGTTTCCACGAAGTCGGGTCACAAACCTCATACGCCGGCGCTCAGCAGTCCGGCCGCGAGCTCCTCCTCGGCCTCGGCCGCCGTTTTCCACTGCTCGGCCCTGACCCAGGCCCGCTTGAGGTGCAGATGGACATCGGCCTCCCAGGTGAAGCCCATCCCGCCGTGGACCTGCAGACAGTCCCGCGCGTTACGGACGGCGGCCTCGTCGGCGAGCAGCTTGGCGGCGGCCACTTCACCCGCGTCTTCGGTGACGGCGGCGGCGTAAACCACACTTCTGGCCGTCTCCGCGCGCACCAGCATCCCGGCGCACAGATGCTGTACGGCCTGGAAGGCGCCGATCGCCCGGCCGAACTGGGAGCGCTCCTGGGCATGGCGTACGGCCGTCTCGACCGTACGGGCCGCGCTGCCGAGTTGCAGGGCGGCGGTCAGCAGCACCGCCTCCCGCCGGAGCCGGGCCGCCGAGCGCGCGAGTCCGGCGGGCCCCCGATCCCCCCGGCCCGGACGGCTGCCACGGTCCAGATGGTCCGCACTCTCCAGACAGTCCGCACTCTCCAGGCGGTGCAGCGGAGTCGCCGGGTCCACGGACCGTATCGGCCGCGCGGAGCGCGCCAGTCCGGCCGCGGACAGCACACCGACACCGCCGCCGTCCCCACCGCCCCCGTCACGCTCGTCGTCGCGGTCGTGCCCGTCGTCACCGATCACCAACACGGCATCGGCCGACGCCACGTGCTCGACCAGCGGCCCGGCCGGGCCAGGCGCCGCGTCCAGTGCCGCGTCCAGCGCCGTGACCACGGCCCGGCCCTCGGCCGCTCCCTCCACCACCCCGGCCGCCAGATGCGTCGCGACCAGCGGCCCGGGCAGCAGCGCCCGGCCCGCCTCCTCGAAGACCAGCACCGCCTCCGGCAGGCCGAGCCCCACCCCGCCGTCCGCCTCCGCCAGCCGCAGCGCGAAGAACCCGGCCCCGCCCAGCTCCCGCCACAGCGCGCGGTCCACGACGGGCGGGCCCGCGTCCACCGCCGCCCGCAGCCGCTCCCGCGGAAACCGTCCCTCCAGCAGCTCGCGGACCCCCGCCCGCAGAACACGCTGGTCGTCCGTGAGCCGGAAGTCCACGGGCCCGCTCACCGTCCCTTCGGCAGGCCGAGGATGCGCTCGGCGACGATGTTGTGCTGGATCTGGGAGGTGCCCGCCGCGATGGTGTACGAGAGCGAGGACAGCCGGTCCGCCACCCACGCGTGGTCGGCGTCCAGCGCCCCCGCGCCCAGCACTTCGGCGGCCGCGTCGTACAGCTCCAGCCGCATATGCGAATAGCGCAGCTTGAAGACCGAGCCGCCGGCGCCCGGCACCCCGCCGGTGCGCTGTGCCTCGCTCACGTTCCACTGGGTGAGCCGCCACAGCGCGGCGAACTCGGCCGCGAGCCGCCCCAGCCTGCGGCGCAGCACCGGGTCGTCCCACCGCCCGTTGGCCTTCGCCTCGCGCGCCAGGGCCTCCAGCACCCGGCGGCAGGCCACCACCTCCCCCACGAACGCGGTGCCGCGCTCGAAGGAGAGGGTCACCATGGTCACGCGCCAGCCGTCGTTCTCCGCCCCGATCCGGTTGGCGACCGGCACCCGCACCTCGTCCAGGAACACCTCGGCGAACTCCGCGGTCCCGGCGAGGGTGCGCAGCGGCCGTACGGTGACCCCCGGGGCGTCCATCGGCATCGCCAGCCAGGAGATCCCCCGGTGCTTGGCCGCCCCGTCGCCCACCGGCGCGGTGCGGACCAGGAGTTCGCACCAGTCGGCGACCTCGGCGTGCGAGGTCCAGATCTTGCTGCCGGTGACGACATAGGAGTCGCCGTCGCGCACCGCCCTGGTGCGCAGCGAGGCCAGGTCGGAACCGGCCTCCGGCTCCGAGAAGCCCTGGCACCAGACCTCCTCCCCGCGCAGGATCGGCGGCAGCCAGCGCGCCCGCTGCTCCGCGTCGCCCTCGGCGGCGATGGTGGGGCCCGCGTGCAGCAGACCGACGAAGTTGGCGCCCACATAGGGCGCCCCGGCCCGTTCGGTCTCCTCCAGGAAGATCAGGTGCTGGGTGGGGGTCGCCCCCTGGCCGCCGGCGTCTTCCGGCCAGTGCAGCCCGGCGTACCCCGCGTCGTACAGCGCGCGCTGCCAGCCGCAGTCGTAGGCGCGGCGGCCGGGCCAGTCGGCGGGGTCGGGGGGACCGGGAAGCCGGGGCAGGGCGTCGGCGAGCCAGGCGCGCAGCCGCCGGCGGAAGTCCTCCTCCGCCTCCGTGTAGTCGAGGTCCATCCGCGCCCCCCTCGGCCAGCTTTTCTGACGCTACGTCAGATAAATGGCAAGGCTAGCCCCGCGGACTCTGGACCGACAAGGCACCGAGCCCTACGCTTCCCGCACAATCTGACTAGGCGTCAGCTGGAGGTCCCGCATGACCGACACCGCGCAGGAATCCGGCACCGCACAGGAGCTCGGCGCATCGGCGACGCTGTGGGAACTGGTCGAGCGGCGCGCCGCGCTCACCCCCGACGCCCCCGCCCTCCTGCAGGCCGCCGCCTCCGCCCGCGACGACCGGCGGCTGACCTTCCGCGCGCTGCGCGCCCGCGCCGAACGCACCGCGGCCGGGCTGTACGGGATGGGGGTGCGCCCCGGCAGCCGCGTCGCCTGGCAGCTGCCCACCCGCATCGAAACGGTCGTCCTGAGCATGGCCCTGGCCCGCCTGGGCGCCGTGCAGACCCCGCTCATCCCCTTCTACCGCGACCGGGAGGTCGGCTTCGCGCTGCGCGCCTCCGGCGCCCGCTTCCTCGCCGTCCCCGGCCGCCGGCGCGGTTTCGACCACACCGCGATGGCCCACCGCCTCGCCGCGCGGCTGCCCGAACCACCCCTGGTCTTCGAGGCGTACGACACCCTCCCCGAGGCCGATCCGGACGCCGTGCCGCTGCCCCCGCCGCCCACGGACGGGACCGCCGTCCGCTGGATCTACTGGACCTCCGGCACCACCTCCGAGCCCAAGGGCGTCCTGCACACCGACCGCAGCCTCATCGCCGCCGGGGCCTGCCTGGGCCACGCGCTGCGGCTGCGCCCGGACGACATCGGCTCCATGGCCTTTCCGTACGCCCATGTGGCGGGACCCGACTACACCGTGATGCTGCTGATGTACGGCTTCCCCGCCGTGCTGCTCGAGCACTTCGCGCTGCCCGCCTCGCTCGCCGCGTACCGGCGGCACAAGGTCACGGTCGCGGGCGGCAGCACCGCCTTCTACTCGATGTTCCTGGCCGAACAGCGCAAGGACCCCGCCCACAAGCTCATCCCCACCCTGCGGCTGCTGGCCGGCGGCGGCGCCCCCAAGCCGCCCGAGCTGTACTACGAGGTCGTCCGCGAGCTGGGCTGCCAGCTCACCCACGGCTACGGCATGACCGAAGTCCCGATGATCACCATGGGCGCGCCCGACGACACCCCCCACCACCTCGCGACCACCGAAGGGCGGCCGCCAGCGGACATGGAGATCCGCATCGTGGACCGGGACGGAAAATCGCTGCCCTCAGGGGCGGACGGCGAGGTGCGGCTGCGCGGCGAGGCTGTCTGCGCCGGGTATCTGGACGAGGCCCAGACCCGCGAGGCGTTCGACGCCGACGGCTTCCTCATCACCGGCGACCTCGGGCACCTCACCGAGGAGGGGCATCTCGTCCTCACCGGCCGGGCCAAGGACGTCATCATCCGTAAGGGCGAGAACATCTCCGCGAAGGAGATCGAGCAACTGCTCTACGAGCACCCCGACGTCGGCGATGTGGCCGTGATCGGACTGCCGGACGCCGAGCGCGGCGAGCTGGTGTGCGCGGTCGTCGAACAGCCCGCCGGCGCGGAACCGCTCACCCTTGAGGCCGCGACCGGGTATCTGCGCGCCCAAGGGCTGTCCGTCCACAAGCTGCCCGAACGGCTCGAAGTCGTCGACGCGCTGCCGCGCAACGACACGCTCCGCAAGGTGCTCAAGTACAAGCTGCGGGAGCGGTTCGCCTAAAGCGCGCCCTTATGGTTCAGCCGGTCGTGCTGTACGTCGCCGTCGCCTGCTCGAAGTAGCGGGCGACCGCGCGGCGCTCGTCGGCTGGGCCGATGACCAGGACGACGTGGTACCGGCCGTCGATGAGCATCGCCAGATTGCGGGCGTACACATTGCGCCCGCTGCTGTCCCGCCAGCTGAACTCCCCCTCGGCCATCGCCGTCCGCCCCACGTCGATCCGGCGCAGCCCGGAGGACGAGGCCCAGGAGGAGGAGCGGAAGGCGGCCAGCTCGGGCTCCTTGTTCTGCTGGTAGGCCATGGGGTCGGCGCCGAACTCGGACTCCTTGTCCCGCCCGGCCACCACGACCAGTTCGAAGTCGCCGCCGATGTAGCGGATCTGGCCGCGGGAGTTCTCGCCGCGCCGGGTCCAGCTCTCGTGCACAGCGACCTTGAACCCCTTGGGGTCCTTGCGCACCGCGAAGCCCTTCGCCAGGCCCGCGGGCGGCGTCGACTGCGCCTGCTGGTCGTCCGGCGAGGAGGTGCCCGAACCCGCCTCGCCGCCGCTCGTGTTCCGCGGATCCCGCGGCGACGGCTCCCGCGAGGCGCTCGGCGCGTCGCTCTGCGCGCCCGCCGTGCCCGTACGGCCCTGGCCGTTCTTCTCGTCGGCCCGCGGCATGAACATCATCGCGTACAGCACCGCCGCCGCCAGAGCCAGCAGTATCAGCGTCAGCAGCACCCGCCCCAGCCTGCGCGGGCGGCGCTCGCCCGGCTGCTTGCCCCGCTTGTGCCGCGCGTGGGCGGCGACCGGCGCACCGCCCGCCCGGCCCCTGCGCACCAGCCAGCCGCGGCGGCGCACGATGGGCAGCCGCCGCGGGTCGGACGGCCCACCCGGCCCTATCGACGGCACCGTGACCGTGCTGCTGCCCACGTCCGGCTCCGGCGCCGAGCGGATCAGCGACCGCAGCCAGCCGCGCAGCTCCTCGAAGTCCGGGCGCTCGGTGGGGTCCTGGCGCATCAGCGACTCGACGACGGGGCGCAGCGGACCGCACTCCTCCGCGTACGCGGGCGCCTCGGAGCACACCAGCTGCACCAGCTCGGCGGCGCTCTCCTCCGGGTACGGGGCGTGGCCCTGTACGGCGCGGAAGAGCAGCACGCCCACCGCCCACAGGTCGGCGGCCGGGCCGACGGGGGGCGCCAGCCGCCAGTTCTCGTGGACCGGGACCGCCTGCTCGGGCGCCCACCGCTCGGTGACGGCCCCCACCACCACGATCCGCGCCTGCCGCGCGCGCTCGGCGGCCAGCGCGGTCGCGGGCCCGCGCCGCGCGCCATGGGCGGCCGGGCCGTCGTCGTCCCACGAGCCCGCGCCGGGCCCCGTGGGACGGGGGGCGCCGCCGGGGGCGGTGCGGTCCGGGGCGGCGTACGGCGCCCGGGGCGCCTGCCGGTCGGAGGCCGGGGCCGGGTCGGCGTACGGGCCCAGAACCCCCCGCAGATCGGAGGCCGGGGCCCCGTTCGGGGCGTCCGGACGGCCCGGGTCGATGTACAGCGCCCGGGTCGCGTGCGGGTGCCGGCCGGGCCGGTTCGAGGCCGGGCCCGCGCTCCCATCGGCCCGAGTGCCCAGGTCCGGCTGCCGGTTCGGGTCGAGGTCGGCATGGGGGTGCGGGGCCGCCGACTGGTTCGGGTCCGGGCCGGCGTACGGAGCCGGGGCCCCGTGCGGGTGCCGGTCGCCCTGCCGGTGCGGGGCCGCGCCGGAATCACGGTCGGCCTGCCGACTCGGGTCGGCGTACGGGTCCGGATTCCCGCTCGGGTTCCTGTCGGCGTACGGGACTAGGCCCGGGGCGGCACCGTTGGCGTCGGGCGCGGGGCGCGGAGCGCCTTCCGCGCGCTCGGCGGCGGGGCCGCTCAGGCCGTCGGCCGCGCCGGGGGGCGCGCTCCGGGGCGCGGAGCCCTCGACGTTCGCCCGCGCGGCGGCGCGGGCGCCCGCCGCGTAGGCGGCGATCGCGCTGGCCCGTGCGGCGCGCCCGGCGGGGCCCTGCGGGTCGCCGGGGGCCGGTTCGCCCGGCCGCGCTCCTGGGACGCCCGGCCCGCCGCCGTGCGTGCCGTTCGCACCGCTCAGGCCGCTCGCACCGTTCGCACCGTTCGGGCCGCTCAGGCCGTTGGGGCCGCTCAGGCCGTTCGGGCCGTCCGTCCGCTCGCCTTCCTGGCGCTCGGCGGGCCGCCACTCCGAGCCGGGGGGCAGCCGCAACGCGGGGCCCGGGACGGGCTGTTCGAGCGCGCCGCGCGGCCCGGGGAACCCGCCCGCCGGGCCGGGACGCGGCTCGCCCTCGCCCGGCTCCGCACCTGAGGCACCCGCCGCGCCCGGCACACCCCGCACACCCGGATCGCGCGGCGCTGGGAAGCCGCCCGCCGCGCCCTGGTCGCGGTACAGCGGCGGCGCCTGGCGGGCCGTGGGACCGCCGGGAGGCAGAGCGCCGCCTTCGCCGGAACGCCGCTCGACGGCCGGGCCCCCGCCCTCGCCGCCGCCGGCCTCGGCCTCGGCGCCGACCGCCTCCGCCGGGGCGGAACGCCCGCCCCGCTCCGGCCAGTCGGCCGCGTCAGCCCCTTCGCCCTGGCCGGACGACGGCCGGGGCACCGGGTCGTATCCGCACAGCGCCTCCTCCGCGGCGCCCGCCGCCAGCCCGGTGAGCATGGCGCGTCCGTCGTCGCAGACCAGGACGGTCCGGGCGGTGATGTTGCGGTGGATCCAGCCGTCGGCGTGCAGGGCGCGCAGCGCGGTGAGGATGTCGTGGGCGAGCTCGGCGGCGCGGTACGGGGACAGCGTCCGCTCCGCGAGCAGCGCGGCCAGCGGCCGGCCGGCGACCAGTTCGCTGACGATCCACAGGCTCCCGGCCTCCACGAAGACGTGGAAGACCTGGTCGAGCCGCGGGTGGTCCGGCACCTGCGCGGCAGCCGTCGCCGCCTCGATGGCGCGGCGCACCGCCGGGTCGGCGCCGCCGGAACGGCCGCCGCGGCCCATCCCGTTCGTACGCGGCCCTGAGGCCCCCCGGTACGGAGCCCCGGGGCCGCCCGCCCCGTAGCGCCCGTCGTCGCCGACGACCTCCGCGTCGACGGTCTCCGGCAGCGGTATCTGCCGGAGGTGGACTTCCTGCCCGCTGTAGGTGTCGAAGGCGCGGGTCTCGGCGAGTTCGTACTCATCGGCCGGCGGCAGGGGCAGGCGATAGCGGTCGGCGAGAACCCGACCCGCGTATTCGTCCACGACGCCTCCCCGAGCGCGCGATCCACACCCTCATCCGCACCGCACGAAACCGTCAATCAGGGGCGTTTTGCCCGCGCTTGCCGCTGCGTACGGTTCGCGGCCTCTCACGATACGTGCCCGGGGCGCGCCGTGCCGACCGGAGTGCTCAGTCCGTGATGTCGAAGGTGTCGAACGCGGTCTCGCGGAGCGTCTTGCACTCCTTCTCGTCCCACTTGCTCTTCTCGCACATGATCACTATGGCGAAGCCGTGGCTGCTGTCCGCCCTGAAGCCGCGGTTGAGCACCCGGACCCGCTTGCCGTCCTTGTCGCGCTCGAACTGCCAGTCGGCGACCGTGGGGTAGCCGTGCCATTTGACCGACTCTATGCCGATCAGCTTGTACCCCGGCGTGGTCCTGCTCACGGCGGGCTCGCTCTTGCGCCACTCCGCCGCCGCGTCCGCCTTCGGGGAGTCGGTGAAGTCGACCTGAATCCGGGGGATGCCGGAACCGCCGTAGTAAATCCGGCTGCCGCCGTACGTCCCCGCGTGGACCTTCCAGCCCTTGGGCATCGCCATGGTGAACGGGAAGTCGGAGCTCTTGACGGTCTCGTACCCGTCCGGGAGCGAGCCCTTGCCGTCCCCACCGCCCTTGCCCTTGTTGCCGTCGTCGTCGCCGTCGTCGTCCGAGCTGCCGGACCCGCCCTTGGTCGCGTCGTCCGCCGGCTTGTCGGTGGACGTCTGCGCGTCCGGGGACTGGGTGGAGGACTGGCTGGACTGGTTGCCGGAATCCTCCCCGTCCTTCGTGTCACCGCTCGCACCGGCCGAAGCCGTTCCACGGTTACCGGACTTGCCCTGGTCACCGCCGTCGTCGCCGCCGCTCAGCGCGATGGCGAGCACCGTGCCGACGACCGCGAGCGCCACGATCACCGCGATGATCACCAGTGTGCGCCTGGGCACCACGTCCGTCAGCGGGGCGCGCGGCGGCTGCGGGGCGGGCGGGCCCCCCAAGTCCGCGGAACCCGAGGAGCCCGCGGCGGGGGCCGCCTTGGCCTTGGCGGACTTGGCCGCCTTGGCGGGCCGGCCGTCCGGGGCCTTCTTCGCGGCGGAGGCCGCCGAGTCGGCCGATGCCCCCGACCCACCCGAACCGGCGGCGGCACCGGCCGACGCGGCCGAGGCCTTCCGTACGGAGCGCAGCGCGCCGCGCACCCGCTCCGAGGCCGCGTCGGACGCCGCGGGGGCGTCCTCGGGCGGAGCGGGCGGCAGGGACATGGTGCGGGTCGCGTTGGCCGCCGCGGCCTTCGACCGCCCCTCGTCGGGGGCGTCCAGCGCCTGGTTCAGCAGCGCCCGCGCGCCCGCGTCGTCGAGCCGCTGCTCGGGGTCCTTGGTGAGCAGCCCGTAGATGACCTCTTCCAGCACGCCCGCGTTCTTGGGCTGCTCGACGGGCTCGGTCATCACCGCGGTGAGCGTCGCGATGGCGGTGGCCTTGTCGTACGGCGGCACGCCCTCCACCGCCGCGTACAGCAGGCCGCCCAGCGACCACAGGTCGGCCGGCGGCCCGGGCTTGTGGCCGCGGGCGCGCTCGGGCGAGATGTAGGAGGGCGCGCCGACGAGCATGCCGGTCGAGGTGACGGACGGGTCGCCCTCGACCTGGGCGATGCCGAAGTCGGTGAGCACGACGCGGCCGTCGTCGGAGATGAGGACGTTGGACGGCTTCACGTCGCGGTGCAGGATGCCCGCCTGGTGCGCGGCGCGCAGCACATCGAGGACGGCGAGCCCCACCTCGGCGGCGCGGCGCGGGGTGAGCGGGCCGTCGTCCCGTACGACGTCGGCGAGCGAGCGGCCCTCGATGAGCTCCATGACGATCCAGGGGCGGTCGTCCTCGTCCACCACGTCGTAGACCGTGACGGCGCCGTTGCTGCGGATGCGGGCGATCGCCTTCGCCTCACGCAGCGTACGGGTGATGAGCCGTCTCTTCTCGTCCTCGTCGACGCTCGACGGGAAGCGCAGTTCCTTGACCGCGACGGTGCGACCCAACGTTTCGTCACTCGCCCGCCAGACCGTGCCCATCCCGCCCTGGCCGAGAACTTCCCCGAGCCGGTACCGCCCGGCGAGGAGGCGCCCGGTCGAGCCCTGCGTCCGCTCCGCCTCCGACATGCGTCCCCTCTGCAAATCAACCCGCCCTGAACCCACCCTGGGAGAGCCCCCATTGTCTCTCATCCGCGGACCGGGGGAAGTCCCGGGGTACGGGGCCGGGCGTGGCGGCCGCGGCCACACCTGCGAACATCTGGGGGTTCGCGGCCGAACGAAAACCCGAAGAGGCCTGAGGAAGGCCGACGAGACCTGGGGAAACCCGAAGAAATCCGACGAACAGCCGACGAAAGGGCTCCCAGATGCCGATCCGCGCCCCGGGGCGGACGAGGCGGGGCCGCGGGTGGGCGGCGGCGCTCGCGATGGCGGCGCTCCTGGGCGCCGCGATCCCGGGCTGCGGCGCCCCGGCGGACCCCGGCGCGGCCCCCGCGCCCGGCGCGGCGACGGTCCGGCACTCCGGCGGACGGAACCCCGAGACGGCCCTGCGCGCGGCCGTAGGGCGGCTGGCGGCCGAGGGCCGGGCACCGGGCGCCGCCGCGCTCGCCCTGGACGACGGAGGGACGCGCTTCGCCTCGGCGGGGCTCTCGGATGTGCGCACCGGCCGGCGAATTCACCAAAGCGACCGCTTCCGCGCGGGCAGCATCACCAAGACCTTCGTCGCGGTGGTCATCCTGCAGTTGGCCGAAAAGAGACGGCTCGGCTTGGGCGACACGGTCGAGGAGCACCTTCCGGGGCTGGTGCGCGGCCATGGCAACGACGGCCGGAAGATCACCCTCCGGCAGCTTCTCACCCATACCAGCGGTCTGTTCGACTTCGCCGGCGACCAGCGCGTGGCCCGTCGGCTGTCCGGCCCGCCGGGCGCCTCCCCCCTGACGCCACGGCAGCTCGTACGCGTCGCCGTCGCCCACCGCCCGCGGTTCACGCCCGGCACCGGGTGGCACTACTCCAACACCAACTACGTCCTGCTGGGCCTGGTCGTCGAGAGCGTCACCGGCCGCCCCTACGCCGCCGAGACCGGGCGCCGCGTGCTCACCCCGCTCGCCCTGCGCGGCACGTCCTTCCCCGGCGCCCGCACCACGCTCCCCGCCCCGCACGGCCGCGCCTACGTTGCCCAAGACGGCGCCCGCCGCCATCGCACGCCCCGCGGCCGGACGCCCCGCGACGGCACGCCCCACGACCGCGCCTTCCGCGACGTCACCGACCTCGACCCGTCCTCGGCGGGCGCCGCGGGCGAGGCGATCTCCACCCTCGACGACCTGGCCCGCTTCTACGCCGCACTGCTGCGCGGCGATGTGCTGCGGCCGGCGGCGCTGCGGCGGATGCGCGACACCACCGCCTCCGACGGGTGGTACGGGATGGGCCTCTTCCCGGTGCGGCTGTCCTGCGGGGTGACGCTGTGGGGGCACAACGGCCGGATCAGCGGCTCCTACGTCCAGGCCGTCGCCACCCCGGGCGGCCGCCATGTGCTGGTCTACCGCCTCAACAGCGACGCGAGCCCGCCCTCCGCGGCCGGGCGGGACCTCCTCAAGGCCGAGTTCTGCCGCACCTGACGCGCCGCGCGCACCCCGCAAGCCGTCTCTCAGCACTCAGAGCTCAGAGCTCAGAGCTCAGAGCGGGATGATGTCCGGCGCCCCCAGCCGGGCCGCGTCCGCCGTCAGGTCGTCCGGCTGGAGCTGTGACTCGCGCTCCGCCTCGACCCGCTTCTCGTAGTGCTGGACCTCCTTGTCGGTCTGCTCCGCCCCCCAGCCCAGCACCGGCGCCATCAGCTCGGCGGCCTCCCGCGCGCAGCGGGTGCCCCGGTCGAAGGTCTCGATCGAGATGCGGGTGCGCCGGGTCAGGACGTCGTCCAGGTGCCGGGCGCCCTCGTGGGAGGCGGCGTAGACGATCTCGGCGCGCAGATAGTCGTCGGCGTAGGCGAGCGGTTCGCCCAGGGAGGGGTCCTCGGCGATCAGCTCCACGATCTCCTCGGCGAGCGAGCCGTATCGGTTCAGCAGGTGCTCGACGCGGGCCACGTGCAGCCCGGTGCGCCGGGACATGCGCGCCCGCGCGTTCCACAGCGCCTGGTAGCCCACGGCGCCGGCCAGCGGCACCTCCTCGGTGACGCAGGGGCCGACCCACTGGTCGAGCCCGTGCACCGCCTCGTCCACCGCGTCCTTGGCCATGACCCGGTACGTGGTGTACTTGCCGCCCGCGACCACCACCAGGCCCGGCGCGACATGCGCGACCGTGTGCTCGCGCGAGAGCTTGCTGGTGGCGTCCGACTCGCCGGCCAGCAGCGGGCGCAGCCCGGCGTACACGCCCTGGACGTCGGCGCGGCTGAGCGGGACCGCCAGCACCTCGTTGACATGCTCCAGCAGATAGTCGATATCGGCGCTCGACGCGGCCGGATGGGCCTTGTCCAGGGCCCAGTCGGTGTCGGTGGTGCCGATGATCCAGTGCCTGCCCCATGGGATCACGAACAGCACGCTCTTCTCGGTGCGCAGGATCAGCCCGGTCGTGGAGTGGATCCGGTCCTTGGGCACGACGAGGTGGATGCCCTTGGACGCCCGTACGTGGAACTGGCCCCGCTCCCCGACGAGCGCCTGTGTCTCGTCCGTCCACACCCCGGTGGCGTTCACCACCTGGCGGGCGCGGATCTCGACATCGGCGCCCTCCTCGCCCGACGGGGTCTCCATGTCGCGCACCCGGGCACCGACGATGCGCTCTCCCTCCCGCAGGAACCCCACCACCCGCGCCCGGTTGGCGACATGGGCGCCGTAGGAGGCGGCGGTGCGCACCAGCGTGGTGACGAAACGCGCGTCGTCCATCTGGGCGTCGTAGTACTGCAACGCCCCGACCAGGGCGTCCTTCCGCAGACAGGGCGCGACCCGCAGCGCACGCCGCCGGGTCAGATGGCGGTGCCCGGGCAGCCCGCGGCCGTGCCCGGAGGAGAGCGACATGCCGTCGTACAGCGCCACGCCGGTGCCCGCGTACAGGCGCTCCCAGGCGCGGTGCTTGAGCGGATACAGGAACGGCACCGGCTTGACCAGGTGCGGGGCGAGCCGCTGCAGCAGCAGCCCGCGCTCCTTCAGCGCTTCCCGGACGAGGGCGAAGTCCAGCATCTCCAGATAGCGCAGACCGCCGTGGATCAGCTTGCTGGACCGGCTGGAGGTGCCGGCCGCCCAGTCCCGCGCCTCGACCAGGCCGGTCTCCAGGCCCCGGGTGACGGCGTCCAGGGCGGTCCCGGCCCCGACCACCCCGCCGCCCACGACCAGCACGTCCAGCTCCTGGTCCGCCATCCGGGCCAGTGCCTCGCGGCGCTCGGCCGGCCCCAGTGTCGGTGTCCTCACCGCTGCCTCCCGTGGTGATCGAGACGGTGATCGAGATCACAACGTTCGTGAACGATTTTCCTGGCTTTCCCTCCGTCACGCCATGCCGGTGCGCAGTCGGCGCCGGGCCCTGTCCGTAACGGCGCGCCGCAACACCGCACCCCAACACCACCCATCAATACTGAATACGAGTCATATTTCCGCTTAGTCTGCATTCATGCCATTTCGCGCTATTCTGCGCCATCCGGAATCGCCTCGGAAAGGTCGGCACGAAGTCATGCCCGCAGATCTCGCCGTCATCGGACTCGGCCACCTCGGCATCCCCCTCGTCCAGGCCGCCACCGCCGCCGGCGTCCGCACCCTCGGCTATGACCCCGACCCCGGCGCGGCCGCCGACCTGCGCGCGGGCAGGCTGCCGTCCGGGGCCTGGGACGGCGCGCTGTCGGCCGCCGATCTGCGCCGGATGGCCGCCGGCGGCTTCCGGACCACCAGCGATCCCGCCGAGCTCGGCCGCGTCCACACCGCCGTGATCTGCGCCCCGACCCCGCTCGGCGCGGACCGGACGGCGGGCCTGTCGGCGGTGGGCGAGGCCGCCCGCGCGCTGGCCGCGCAACTGCGCCCGCACACCACCGTCGTGCTCGAGTCCGCCGTGTACCCCGGCACCACCGAAGAATTCCTGCGGCCGATCCTGGAGGACGGCTCCGGGCTGCGGGCCGGGCGCGACTTCCACCTCGCCTACTCCCCCGGCCGGCTCGACCCCGGCAACCGCGCGTACGGCTACGCCAACACCCCCAAGGTCATCGGCGGGCTGACCCCCGCCTGCACCGAGGCGGCCGCCACGTTCTACGGCCGGCTCTCCGAGAAGGTCGTACGCGCCCGGGGCCCGCGCGAGGCCGAGACCGTCAAGGTCCTGGAGACCAACTACCGGCACGTCAACATCGCCCTGGTCAACGAGATGGCGATGTTCTGCCAGGACCTCGGCGTCGACGTGTGGGACGTGATCCGCTGCGCCGAGACCAAGCCGTTCGGCTTCCAGGCCTTCCGGCCGGGGCCCGGCGTCGGCGGCCACGGCGTGCCGATCGCCTCGGACTGCCCGCCGTACGGCGGGCGCGGCCCCGGCCGTCCGCTGGCCATGGTGGAGCTGGCGCAGCAGGTCAACGGGCGGATGCCGGGCTATGTCACCCGGCGCTGCGCGGCCCTGCTCAACGAGCACGGGAAGTCGGCGCGGGGGGCCAGGGTGCTGCTGCTCGGGGTGAGCTACAAGCCCGATGTGGGCGATCAGGAGGGCGCACCGGCCCGCGAGATCGCCTCCCGGCTGATGGAGCTGGGCGCTCAGCTCAGCTTCCACGATCCGTTCGTGGCGCGGTGGCGGGTGCTCGGCCGGCCGGTGCCGCGCGCGGACGCGCTGTACGAGGCGGTGGCCGACGCGGACCTGACCGTGCTGCTGCAGCACCACCGCAGCTACGACCTGCAGGGCCTGGCCGTGAAGGCGCAGCTGCTGCTGGACACGCGCGGTGCGAGCCCGGCGGGCACGGCGTACCGGCTCTGAGCCGTACTCCGAGCCCCGCGCCGTACCGGCTACCGGCTCCGAGCCCCGCGGCGTACCGGCTCTGAGCCGCCGCGCCCGTAAACCCGCGTCACCCCCGTACGCCCGGCGGCTCAGGGCCGGTGGCCGGTACGGCGCGGCGGTTCACCCCCGCGCGCACGCGCCCGGCGCAGCCGGAACGCCGCGGCGAGCATCATCAGCCCCACCCCGCCCGCCACGAACGCCACCGCCCCCGAGGGCACCGAGCGGACATCGGCCGTGAAGGTGATCGGATGGCCCCAGGGCCTGCCGTCGGAGCTGGTGTAGAGCTGGGCGGTGAGCCGCACCGGCCCGTTGGCGTGCGCCCGCACCCGGACCCGTACCGTACGGCTGACCGCCCGCGACGCCCGCACCCCGACCGCCCGGTCGACCGCGCCAAGCCGCTCCGGCCGGCTGGAGGCCACCCGCAGCTCCACTCCGGTGAGGTCCTGCTGCAGCCCGTTGTCGACCGTGACCGGGATGGTCGCGGACTGTCCGGCGACCGTCACCGTCGATTTGGGCACCAGCCGGACCGAGCCGATCGAGGCGGACAGATAGCGGCTCACACCGCGCCGGTACGAGCGCCCGCCCGCCGGGTCCCCGCGCCAGCTCGTGGAGACCGCGCGCGCCATCGCGGCGTGCGCGGAGGCCGTGGTGCCCCGAGGATCGGACAGCACCTTCGAGAGGGTGCTCAGCCGCCGCTGGTCCCGGGCGACCACCGCCAGCGAGCGGGCGGGCAGCTCGGAGGCGCGCAGCGCGACCGGGTAGCCCCCGGCCTCACGCAGCTCCCCCGGCTCCGGGTCGCGCGCCGCCTCCTCCAGCCGGGACGGCTCCAGCCAGCCCGCCCCCAGCCCCTCGGACACCGCCTCGGACACCGCCCGCGCCGCCCCGGCCGACATCCGGCGCGGAGGGACGACGGTCAGGGCGCGCGGCGCGTACGGCAGCTCCCGTACGGCCGTCAGGCTCTCCGCGAGCAGCCGCTGCCGCAGCCTCAGCAGGAGCGGCGCGCCGGCCGCTCCCGCGCCCGGCCGGCTCTGGGCCAGCAGCGAGGCGACGGTCGAGTCGTACGTCAGGGCGGTCATCCGCTCGCCGAGCGCGACCGCGCGGTCGTCCGTGGCCCCGGCGGTGACCAGCGCGCCGGAGGAGCGGCGCACCCCGTCACCGGAGGCCAGCACCGTCGTCAGGCCGAGCCGCTCGGCGTAACCGGCGATCCCGGCGTCCACCGCGCCGCCCGTCGGCCAGGCCACATCGGCGCGGGCGGCGGTGTCCAGCTCCCGGTCCACCACGTCCCTGCCCGCCCGGGACGCCCGGCGCAGCAGCCCCGCCAGCGCGTCGCCGTCGCGCCCGCCGCGCGCGAGCGAGGCCAGGTCGGGGTCCGCGTACGGCAGCGCGACGACGTCCTGGCCGTGCACCGCCCGCCTGAGCGCGGCCAGCCAGGCCTCCGCCGCCCGCCCGCCCCTGCCCTCGGTGGTGTGCCGGGGATCGGTGGCGCCGGGGGTGCGGGCCACCCGGTAGCCGTCCGCCATCGCCCGCGCCTGCGCCACCAGGTCCGGGTCCACCACCCAGGTCACCGGCAGCCGCGCGCCCGTCTCGACCAGCCGCCGCAGCCTCCCGCCCTCGGCGAACGCGGCGGCCAGCGCGTCATCGCGGAACACCGGCCGCACGCTGCCCGGGGTGCGCACGGTCAGCGCCTCCATGCGCGGGGTGTCGGTGATCGGCCACAGCACGGTGGTGCGCAGCGGCTCGTACGCCATGCCCTCCGGATAGACCGGCAGAAAGGTACGGGTCAGCCCGAGGACGGACCCGTCCGCGCGGGCCACGTCCACCGTCAGCCCGTACGCCCCCGCGCCGCCCGTCCCCAGCTCCGCCGCCGGAACCCGCAGCCGGAAGTCGCGGCCGGCGCCGGGGGCGAGGGAGGGGAGCCGGTGGACGCGGCCGGAGATCTCCTCGCCGTCCGCCCGGGTGAGGTCGGTGCGCCCCGCCGCGACGGCCAGGCCGCTGCGCGTGCCGAGCGCCACCGGTCCGGTCCGCACGCCCACATGCGCGCCGGTGACGCGGTACCGCGAGTGGTTGACCACGGTACCGCTGAGCGTGAGCCAGCCGTCCTGGCGCCGCAGGACGGCTGGGCTCATGGACGCCAGCCGGACGGTCACGGCGTACGAGCCCCGGTGACCGCCGACGCGGCCGTGACCGTGAACGGGCCCACGACCGGGGCCATGGCCGGGGCGGGACGGGGTGGCGCGGGAGTTCTCGTACGAGGGCCCGGCCGCCGCCGCTACCGGCGACAGGGCCGGCCTGACCAGGGCCGCGCTCAGGACCGCGCTCAGGGCGGCGACCACCGCGACGATCGCTCGCGCACATCTCCCGTCGCGTGCCACTACCGCCACCTCGACGTCGGTCCGTACCGCCCCCGTGGGCGGACGCGGTGTCACCAGACCACCACGGGCGGGCCCCTGCCGCACGTCCAAGGGCCCCGCCCGAGCGGGCCTCCCCGGACCCGGCGTCAGCCCCGCGCGGTGGCCAGCCCCCGGGGCCGGGCGTCCAGCACCGTGCGCAGCGACGCGAAGTCCTCGACGCAGCGGCCGGTGCCGAGGGCCACACAGTCCAGCGGGGCGTCGGCCACCAGCACCGGGATGTCCAACTCGCGGCTGAGCCGGACGTCGAGGCCGCGCAGCAGCGCCCCGCCCCCGGTCAGCACGATGCCCCGGTCCATGATGTCGCCCGCCAGCTCCGGCGGGGTCTCGTCCAGGGTGGACCGCACCGCCGCGATGATGCTGTCCACGGGCTCGGCGAGCGCGTGCCGCACTTCCTCCGCCGTCAGCTCCAGAACCTTCGGCAATCCGGTGACCAGGTCGCGGCCGCGGATGGTGCAGCGGTCCGGCGGCTGCAGCGTCTGCGTCTGCTCCGGGTCGGCGGCCTTGTCGAGTCCGTCGCCCTTGTCGAGCTTGTCGGGCTTGCCGGGCGAAAGGCGCTCGCCGCCCCGGGCGGCGGACACCACCTCCACATTCCGCTCAGGCCGCCGGACGGAGGACCCGCCGCCGGGCGCGGACCAGGCGCTGACCGGGGTGGCGGAGCCGATGCTCACCTTGATCTCCTCGGCGGTCCGCTCCCCGATCGCCAGGGCGTACCGCTTCTTCACATGCGTGGCGATCGCGGCGTCCATCGCATCGCCCGCCATGCGCACCGAGCGGGCGGTGACGATGCCGCCCAGCGAGACCACGGCCACCTCGGTCGTGCCGCCGCCCACGTCGACGACCATGCAGCCGGTCGGATCGCTCACCGGCAGCCCCGCGCCGATCGCCGCCGCCATCGGCTCCTCGATCAGATGCACTTGGCGCGCCCCGGCCTGTGAGGCGGCCTCCGTGACCGCGCGCCGCTCGACGCCCGTGATGCCGGAGGGCACACACACCACGACGCGGGGGCGGGAGAGCCGGCGGCCGCCGGTGACCTTCCTGATGAAGTGCCGCAGCATCCGTTCGGCGATCTCGAAGTCGGCGATGACCCCGTCCCGCAACGGGCGGACGGCGACGATGTTGGAGGGGGTACGCCCTATGGTCTCCTTCGCCTCGGAGCCGACCGCCAGCACGCTCCCGTCCGTCGTGCTGACCGCGACGACTGACGGCTCATTGAGCACGATTCCCCTGCCCCGTACGTACACCAGGGTGTTCGCCGTGCCGAGGTCGATACCGACATCACGTCCCGTGAACGTCTTGTTCTGCGCCATAAGTTGACATTATTGCTTATGCCGGATTCTTGTCCGCCGCCGATGCCGATCGGGCACGCGCCCTCGCGCGGCGCGACCACTGCTACCGTGCGTTCATGATCATGTGACAGGAGGGAGACCCCGCAGCGGAACGCCATCGGACGCTGCGCCGTTTACAGGGGTGGAGAGTTACCTCGACGACAAACACGTCACGGATTAGTGGCTGTCAAATCACCATAAGGACGGACAGGTTGTCTCTGTCCGGTCGCAGGCGTGTCACGGACGACAGACACGACTTGTCTGATTGTCGTGCCCGGCTGTTAGTTTTATGGCTCGAACTCTTCGTCCGCGCTCCCATCAGCAGAAATCCCCGGAGTGCGGATCATCACCTTCATCCCCGGGGGATCTCCATGAGCCAGAACTGGCAGCAGCCTCAGCAGCCGCAGCCGCCCCAGCAGCCCGGTGGTTACGGCTACCCGGCCCAGCCGCCGCAGCCGCAGCCGCAGTTCGGCGGCCCGCAGCAGCAGCCGCAGTTCGCGGGCGGCTTCCCGCCGCCGGCGCCGCCGGCCGGCCGCCAGGGCAACCCCGCGGTCGCCGTCCTCGCCGCCGTCGTCGCCGCTCTGGTCGGCGCGTTCCTCTACGCCTTCCTGCTGAGCGCGCTGGCCGACACGGACGGCCAGGAGCCGAAGATCACCCAGTTCGCCTACGCCGGTGTCGCCGTCGGCGCGCTCGTGGGTTTCGTCATCGCCAAGCTGGGCGGCCGCAACCCCGCGCTGTGGGTGGTCGGCGCCATTCTGGCCCTGGTGGCGGTGTTCATCGGCGAGGTGTACGGCTACGCGATGGTCATGAGCGACTGGTTCGGCAACTTCGAGAAGGAGCTCAGCGCCGCCGGCATTGAGCCGCTGTCCGCGAACGAGATCTTCTTCAGCCACTTCAACTCGCCTGTGTTCGAGTCGGGCGGCCAGTCCTCCCCCAGCCTGTTCGACGCCTGGAAGGACGACGCCGACGCCGTGACCTGGATCTTCATGGCGCTGTCCCCGATCGCGGCGGTCTCCACCGCCTACCGCCTCAGCAACCGCTGACGCCGATGGCGCGCAAGCGCTGAGCGCGCCACCAAACGGGTTGGCCCCGACCGCATCGCGGTCGGGGCCAACCCGTTTCTGCTGAGCGCTCAGCGCTTGTCGTGCTGCGAGGGCGCCACCGTGACCTCGACCCGCTGGAACTCCTTGAGCTCCGAGTAGCCCGTCGTGGCCATCGCCCGGCGCAGGGCGCCGAAGAAGTTCATCGAGCCGTCGGGGGTGTGGGAGGGGCCCAGCAGGATCTCCTCCGTGGTGCCCACCGTGCCCAGGTTCATCCGCTTGCCGCGCGGCACCTCGTCGTGCACGGCCTCCATGCCCCAGTGGTGGCCCCGGCCCGGCGCGTCCGTGGCCCGCGCCAGCGGCGAGCCCACCATCACCGCGTCCGCACCGCAGGCGATGGCCTTGGGCAGATCGCCGCTCCAGCCGACGCCGCCATCGGCGATCACATGCACATACCGGCCGCCGGACTCGTCCATGTAGTCCCGGCGGGCGGCGGCGACATCGGCGACGGCGGTCGCCATCGGCACCTGGATGCCCAGCACATTGCGCGTGGTGTGCGCGGCGCCGCCGCCGAACCCGACCAGCACACCGGCCGCGCCCGTCCGCATCAGATGCAGGGCGGCGGTGTAGGTGGCACAGCCGCCCACGATGACCGGGACGTCCAGCTCATAGATGAACTGCTTCAGGTTCAGCGGCTCGGCGGCGCCGGAGACATGCTCGGCCGAGACCGTGGTGCCCCGGATCACGAAGATGTCGACCCCGGCGTCCACGACGGCCTTGGAGAACTGCGCGGTGCGCTGCGGGGAGAGCGCGGCGGCCGTCACCACGCCCGAGTCGCGCACCTCCTTCAGGCGCTGTCCGATCAGCTCTTCCTTGATCGGCGCGGCGTAGATCTCCTGCATGCGCCGCGTCGCGGTCTGCTCGTCCAGCTCGGCGATCTCCGCGAGCAGCGGCTCCGGGTCCTCGTACCGGGTCCACAGGCCCTCGAGGTTGAGGACCCCGAGACCGCCCAGCTCGCCGATGCGGATCGCGGTCTTCGGCGAGACCACCGAGTCCATCGGGGCGGCGAGGAACGGCAGCTCAAAGCGGTAGGCGTCGATCTGCCAGGCGATTGAGACCTCCTTGGGGTCCCGGGTACGACGACTCGGCACAACGGCGATGTCGTCGAACGCGTACGCCCTGCGGCCGCGCTTGCCGCGCCCGATCTCGATCTCAGTCACGTGGGTGCCTTTCGCTCTTCAGGTCTGCCGTCCCAGTATCCCTGCCCCTTCGTACGCGCTAACGAGAGGAGTAGTTGGGCGCCTCGGTCGTCATCTGGATGTCGTGCGGGTGGCTCTCCTTGAGCCCGGCCGCCGTGATCCGCACAAAACGGCCCTTCTCCTTGAGCTCCGCCACATTCGCCGAGCCGACATACCCCATCGACGCCCGCAGACCGCCCACGAGCTGGTGGGCCACCGAGGCGAGCGGGCCCCGGTAGGGCACCTGGCCCTCGATGCCCTCGGGCACCAGCTTGTCCTCGGAGAGCACATTGTCCTGGAAGTAGCGGTCCTTGGAGTACGAGCGGGCCTGGCCGCGCGACTGCATCGCGCCCAGCGAACCCATGCCCCGGTAGGACTTGAACTGCTTGCCGTTGATGAACACCATCTCGCCCGGGGACTCCTCGCACCCGGCCAGCAGGCTGCCCAGCATGACCGTGTCCGCGCCCGCCGCGATCGCCTTCGCGATATCGCCCGAGTACTGCAGGCCGCCGTCGCCGATCAGCGGCACCCCGGCCGCATGGCACGCCCGCGCGGCCTCGAAGATCGCCGTCACCTGCGGCACACCGATGCCCGCGACCACCCGGGTGGTGCAGATCGAGCCCGGCCCGACGCCGACCTTGACCCCGTCCACCCCGGCGTCGATCAGCGCCTGGGCGCCGTCCCGGGTGGCGACATTGCCGCCCACCACATCGACCCTGATGTTGGACTTCAGCTTGGCGATCATGTCGAGGATGCCCCGGCTGTGGCCATGGGCGCTGTCGACCACGAGGAAGTCCACCCCGGCCTCGACCAGCGCCTGCGCCCGGTCGTACGACTCGTCCCCGACGCCGACCGCCGCACCGACGATCAGCCGCCCGTCGGCGTCCTTGGCCGCGTGCGGGTACTTCTCGGCCTTCACGAAGTCCTTGACGGTGATCAGGCCCTTGAGCACGCCCGCGTCATCGACCAGCGGCAGCTTCTCGATCTTGTGGCGGCGCAGCAGCTGCATCGCGTCCTCGCCGGAGATCCCGACCTTGCCGGTGACCAGCGGCATCGGGGTCATGACCTCACGGACCTGACGGCCCCGGTCCGTCTCGAAGGCCATGTCACGGTTGGTGACGATGCCGAGCAGCTTGCCCGCCGCGTCCGTCACCGGGACGCCGCTGATCCGGAACTTTCCGCACAGCGCGTCCGCCTCGGCCAGCGTCGCGTCCGGCCGGACCGTGATCGGGTCGGTCACCATGCCGGACTCGGACCGCTTGACCAGGTCGACCTGGTTGGCCTGGTCCTCGATCGACAGATTGCGGTGCAGCACACCGGCGCCGCCCTGACGGGCCATGGCGATGGCCATCCGGGACTCGGTGACCTTGTCCATGGCGGCGGACAGCAACGGCACATTCACCCGGACGTTCCGAGAGACCCTGGACGAGGTGTCGACCGCGTTCGGCAGCACCTCGGAGGCGCCCGGCAGCAGCAGCACATCGTCGTACGTCAGCCCGAGCATCGCGAATTTCTCAGGCACTCCGTCGACGTTGACAGTCATGACACCCTTCCAATGGTCTTGCCCCAGCGCGGACTCCCATGCTAACGGGCGCGACTGGTGCCCCATTCCTCCCTGTGGAAAACGCCGTGGCCTGCCGAAACTACTGCTCGGCGAGCGCGCGCAGCCTGCTCAGGGCCCGATGCTGGGCCACTCGCACCGCCCCCGGCGACATCCCGAGCATCTGCCCGGTCTCCTCCGCCGTCAGCCCGACCGCGACCCGCAGCAGCACCAGCTCGCGCTGGTGCTCCGGGAGATTCGCCAGCAGCTTCTTGGCCCACTCGGCGTCGCTGCTGAGCAGCGCCTGCTCCTCGGGGCCGAGCGAATCGTCCGGCTGCTCCGGCATCTCGTCCGAGGGCACGGCCGTGCTGCCCGGGTGGCGCATGGCCGCGCGCTGCAGATCGGCGACCTTGTGCGCGGCGATGGCCACGACGAACGCCTCGAAGGGCCGGCCGGTGTCGCGGTAGCGCGGCAGCGCGCACAACACCGCGAGGCAGACCTCTTGCGCCAGGTCGTCCACGAAATGGCGGGCGTCGCCCGGCAGCCGCGACAGGCGCGTGCGGCAATAGCGCAGGGCGAGCGGATGCACATGGGCGAGCAGATCGTGGGTGGCCCGCTCGTCCCCCTCTGCGGCGCGCCGGACAAGGGCGCCGATGGCCCCTTGGGTCCCGGGGCCGCCGGCCTTCGGGGACCCCTGGGTCTCGTCGTCGCGCATCCGTCCATGGTGCCTTGGCGCCGTGGCTTCCGTGGCACCGCGTCCGTAGTTGTGCGCTGAAGCGTTATGAGCAGGTGCGCCGGCTGTCGTCACGTCCTGCGCTCTCCCCTCACGCCCGACCGACATGTCCCCGAGGAACTCCACACCTTCAAGGATGCGGCATCGCCCGGCGAACCAACATAAGCCGCCGCCCTTCGCCCCGCCCGCCACCCGCCGGGCGGGGACCGTCGGCCCCTTTTTCTGGGCTTTTACCTCCCCGGCCACCGCTGGGAGGTGCCCCCGTTCTGGCGCTACGGCTTCCCCTGGCCGGGGCCCGGGCCGGGACTAACGGACCAGACCCCAGCGGAAGCCGAGCGCCACCGCGTGGGCCCGGTCCGAGGCGCCGAGTTTCTTGAACAGCCGCCGGGCGTGGGTCTTGACGGTGTCCTCGGACAGGAACAGCTCACGGCCGATCTCCGCGTTGGACCGGCCGTGGCTCATGCCCTCCAGCACCTGGATCTCGCGGGCGGTGAGCGTGGGCGCCGCGCCCATCTCGGCGGAGCGCAGCCGGCGCGGCGCCAGCCGCCAGGTCGGGTCGGCCAGCGCCTGGGTCACGGTGGCGCGCAGCTCGGCGCGCGAGGCGTCCTTGTGCAGATAGCCACGGGCGCCGGCGGCCACGGCCAGCGCGACGCCGTCCAGGTCCTCGGCGACCGTGAGCATGATGATCCGGGCGCCGGGGTCGGCCGAGAGCAGCCGCCGCACGGTCTCGACGCCGCCGAGGCCGGGCATCCGCACGTCCATCAGAATCAGATCCGAACGGTCGGCCCCCCAGCGGCGGAGGACTTCCTCGCCGTTGGCCGCCGTCGTCACACGCTCGACGCCGGGCACGGTCGCCACCGCGCGGCGCAGCGCCTCTCGGGCAAGCGGGGAGTCGTCGCAGACGAGGACGGATGTCATGACCGCCCTCCGCAGCTGATGCGCGTCACCTTGAGCCTCCAGGCTGGTACATATCGTCACCTGTGCGATTGACAGCCTCGGACATCCGTCCGAGAGCTTTACCCATCAACCGCCTCCGCACTCTCAACGACGGTCACCCGAAAGAGTTACGGGGTCCAGCGGCCACCTTCGACACTCTACGTGAGGGAACGGACACAGAGCTGCTTCATCGCGGCCGCCGCGCCTCACCCCGACTTCCGCCCTCTTCGATGGCATTTGGCGACCTTGCTTCCAATTTGCCGGTCTCTGTGGCTAGATTCGCAATGAGTCATATTTACATCTACTTACACAGTAGGTGTACGACCCAGGACACAGCGTCCGCACCAGATCGCTTCGAGGAGATAAGGCAATGGCAGATTTCTCCCGTCTTCCCGGTCCGAACGCCGACCTGTGGGACTGGCAGCTCCTGGCCGCGTGTCGCGGGGTCGACAGCTCGCTCTTCTTCCACCCGGAGGGAGAGCGCGGCGCTGCCCGCAGCGCACGCGAGATGTCAGCCAAAGAAGTGTGCATGCGATGCCCCGTACGCGCGGAGTGCGCGGCGCACGCGCTGGCGGTTCGTGAGCCGTACGGCGTGTGGGGCGGACTGACCGAGGACGAACGCGAGGAGCTCATGGGGCGGGCACGCCACCGGGCTGTGGCCACCTCGGGCGCCGGAGCTCCCGGCGCCTGATCGCGCCCGCGATCACCACACACTGAAGAAACGTATCGGCACCGACCGTGGGCCCGGCCGCCGCCGCGAGCGGTCCCGTGGACGCCCCCGGACGCCCCTGGACGCCCGCGTTCAGCCGCCCGTCACGGCCGCGGTTCGCCTCGCGCCGCCGACTCCAGCCGCTCCAGCATCGCCGCCACCGCCGGGACCCGCGCGAGGTCCGGCAGAGTGAGCGCGACGACCTCCCGCCGCACGGCCGGCTCCACCTGCACCATCGCGGCCCCCTTGGCCCGTACGGACTCCAGCGCCAGCTCCGGCAGCACCGCCACCCCGAGCCCCGCCGCCACCAGCCCGATCACCGCCGGATAGTCGTCCGTCGCGAAGTCGATCCGGGGCGTGAAGCCCGCCGCCTCGCACACGTCCACCAGATGCCTGCGGCAGCGCGGGCACCCCGCGATCCACGGCTCCTCGGCCAGCTCCCCGATGCCCACCGCCCCGGCCCCCGCCAGCCGGTGCGCCTCGGGCACCACACCCACCAGCCGGTCGCTCAGCAGCGGCCGTACGACCAGGTCGTCCTTGCCCCACGGGCCCTCGGCCGGGCCGGCCGGCCCCTCCGCGTCCGCCGCCGGCTCCGCGCCGGCCACCGCCGGCTCGACCTCCGGGTAGCGGAAGGCCACGGCGATCTCGACGTCGCCCGCGCGCAGCAGCTCCACCGAGCGCGGCGGCTCGGCCTCCACCAGCGAGACCCGGGTCCCCGGGTAGTCCTTGCGCATCTCGGCGAGCGCGGTCGGCACCAGCGTCGAGCTGCCGCTGGGGAAGGACGCCAGCCGCACCCGGCCGGCCCGCAGCCCGGCGATCGCGGCGACCTCCTCCTCGGCGGCGGTCAGCCCGGCCAGGATCCCCGCCGCGTGCCGCACCAGCGCCTCGCCGGCCTGCGTCAGCCGCATCTCCCGGCCCGTACGGATCAGCAGCGGCGTGCCCGTGGACTGTTCGAGGGCCTTCATCTGCTGGCTGACGGCGGGCTGGGTGCAGCCCAGCTCCCGGGCGGCCGCGGAGAAGGAGCCCGTGGCGGCCACGGCGCGCAGCACCCTCAGATGGCGAGGCTCGATCATGCCTCGAGCATAAGCGACCCTTGGGTACAACCTGGAATATCGCGGCGAGGCTTTGACGGCCCACACCTGAGGCCGGAACCGGAGGCCGGAGCCGGGGGCCGGAACCAGGGGAGCCGGGGGTCGAAACCCTTCAACCGCGCCGCCGCGGTCCCTTAGCGTGCCGTCATGACCCGTATCCCCGAAGCCGGGCCCCCGGGCCCGCCGACCGTGCTCACCGTGAACCTCGGCCGCTTCAAGCCGGTCGAGTACACCGACGCCCCCTCCGGCGGCACCGGTATCGACAAGCGCCCCGCCGACGGACCGGTGCGGGTGGTGGCCCCGGGCCCCAAGGGCGAGGCCGGGAGCGGACTCGTCGGCGACACCGTCAGCGACACCCGCCACCACGGCGGGAACGACCAGGCGGTGTACGCCTACGCGCGCGAGGACCTGGACGCCTGGGAGCGCGAGTTGGGCCGCGAGCTGCCGAACGGCGTCTTCGGCGAGAACCTCACCACCCAGGGCCTCGAGGTGACCGGAGCCCGGATCGGCGAGCGCTGGCGGATCGGCCCCGATCTGCTGCTCGAAGTGGCCTCCGCGCGCATCCCGTGCCGGACCTTCGCGGCCTGGCTGGGCGAGGAGCGCTGGGTGAAGCGGTTCACCCGGGCCGCGGTGCCCGGGGCGTATCTGCGGGTCCTCGAGCCGGGCGAGATACGCGCCGGGGACCCGGTCGAGATCGTGCACCGCCCCGACCACGAGGTGACCGTCGGCTTTCTCTTCCGCGCCGCCACCACCGAACGCGCCCTGCTGCCACGGCTGCTCGCCGCGGGCGACGCACTCCACCCCGAATTCCGGGAATCAGCGCTCTCCTCCACCAGAACTCTTTCCATCACCCCGACGAACTGATCCGGACGAGTGCGCTCCGACCCCCGCCGTGGCCGCTAACGTGCGCGTATGACGACTGCGTTGATTACGGGAACCACGGCGGGCATCGGCGCCGCCTTCGCGAGCCGGCTCGCGGCGGACGGCCACAACCTGGTGCTGGTGGCGCGCGACGAGAAGCGACTGCGCGAGCAGGCCGCCGACCTCCACGACCGCCACGGGGTCGAGGCGGACGTGCTGCGGGCCGACCTGTCCGAGGACGACGGCATCGCGGCGGTCGAGGCGCGTCTCGGCGACCGCAAGCACCCGATCGATCTGCTCGTCAACAACGCCGGGTTCGGCAACAAGGGCCGCTATCTCGAGGTGTCCCTGGCCGACGAGCTGCGGATGATGAAGGTGCACTGCGAGGCCGTCCTGCGGCTCACCACGGCCGCGGCCGAGACCATGCGGGCCCGGGGCCGCGGCGGGGTGATCAACGTCGCCTCCATCGCGGCGTTCTTCCCGCGTGGCACGTACGGGGCCAGCAAGGCCTGGGTCGTGCAGTTCACCCAGGGCGCGGCGCGGGACCTGGCGAGCTCGGGGGTGCGGCTGATGGCGCTGTGCCCGGGGTTCGTACGGACCGAGTTCCACGCGCGGGCCGGGATCAAGCCGGACAGCGTGCCGAGCTGGATGTGGCTGGACGCGGACCGGCTGGTGACCGCCGCGCTCAAGGACTTCGCGCGGGGCAAGGCGCTGTCGATCCCCGATCCGCGGTACAAGGCCATGACGGGGCTGGCGAAGATCGCGCCGCGGGCGGCGGTCTCGGTCGTCTCGTCGAACGTCGGACGACCCCCCAAGGGACAGCCCAAGGGACAGCCCAAGGGACCGTCCAACGGACCCTCCAACGGACCCTCCAACGGACCGTCCAAGGGGCGCTGACCCCAGGTCCGGCACGGGCGGTGGGCCCGCCACAGCCCCGGAACGCATGAGGCGCGGCCACCCCCGCCAGGGGTGACCGCGCCGTGAGGGAGTGCGCGGTGGGCGCGTCAGTGCGCGTGACCGTGGCCGTGACCCGCGGCCTCGGGCTCCTCCTCGGCCGGCTTCTCGACCACCAGCGTCTCGGTGGTGAGCAGCAGGGAGGCGATGGACGCCGCGTTCTCCAGGGCGGAGCGGGTGACCTTGACCGGGTCGATGACGCCGGCCTTCACCAGGTCGCCGTACTCGTCAGTGGCCGCGTTGTAGCCGTGGCCCTTCTCGAGCTCGGCCACCTTGGAGGTGATGACGTAGCCCTCCAGGCCCGCGTTCTCGGCGATCCAGCGCAGCGGCTCGACCGCGGCGCGGCGGACGACGGCGACACCGGTGGCCTCGTCGCCCTCCTTGCCGAGGTTGTCCTCCAGCACCTTGACGGCGTGGACGAGCGCGGAGCCACCACCGGAGACGATGCCCTCCTCGACCGCGGCGCGGGTCGCGGAGATGGCGTCCTCCAGGCGGTGCTTCTTCTCCTTCAGCTCCACCTCGGTGGCGGCGCCGACGCGGATCACGCACACGCCGCCGGCCAGCTTGGCGAGCCGCTCCTGCAGCTTCTCGCGGTCCCAGTCGGAGTCCGTGGCCTCGATCTCGGACTTGATCTGGGCGATCCGGCCGGTGACGTCCTCGGACTTGCCGCCACCGTCGACGATGGTGGTGTCGTCCTTGGTGACGGTCACGCGGCGGGCGGTGCCCAGCACGTCCAGGCCGACCTGGTCGAGCTTGAGGCCGACCTCCTCGGCGACGACGGTGGCGCCGGTGAGGGCGGCCATGTCGCCGAGCATCGCCTTGCGGCGGTCGCCGAAGCCGGGGGCCTTCACCGCGACGGCGTTGAAGGTGCCACGGATCTTGTTGACGACGAGGGTGGACAGGGCCTCGCCCTCCACGTCCTCGGCGATGATCAGCAGCGGCTTGCTGCCGCCCTGGATGACCTTCTCCAGCAGGGGCAGCAGGTCCTGGATGGAGGAGATCTTGCCCTGGTGGATCAGGATGTACGGGTCCTCGAGGACGGCCTCCATGCGCTCCTGGTCGGTGACCATGTACGGAGACAGGTAGCCCTTGTCGAAGGCCATGCCCTCGGTGAAGTCGAGCTCCAGGCCGAAGGTGTTGGACTCCTCGACGGTGATCACACCGTCCTTGCCGACCTTGTCCATCGCCTCGGCGATGAGCTCGCCGACCTGCTTGTCCTGGGCGGACAGCGCGGCCACGGCGGCGATGTCGGACTTCTCGTCGATCGGGCGGGCGGTGGCCAGCAGCTCGTCGGAGACGGCCTTGACGGCCGCGTCGATGCCCTTCTTCAGGGCGGCCGGGGAGGCGCCGGCGGCCACGTTCCGCAGGCCCTCGCGGACCAGCGCCTGGGCCAGCACGGTGGCGGTGGTGGTGCCGTCACCCGCGATGTCGTTGGTCTTGGTCGCCACCTCCTTGACGAGCTGGGCGCCCAGGTTCTCGTACGGGTCCTCGACCTCGACCTCGCGGGCGATGGTGACACCGTCGTTGGTGATGGTCGGAGCGCCGAACTTCTTGTCGATGACGACGTTGCGGCCCTTGGGGCCGATCGTCACCTTGACGGTGTCGGCGAGCTTGTTGACGCCGCGCTCGAGGGCGCGACGGGCGTCCTCGTCAAACTTCAGGATCTTCGCCATGGGTTGCGTATGTCCTCTCGAACGAACCGCGCCCCGGCCCCGGTATGGACAGGGGCACCGGGGCGCGGCTCACAGGCAAAACTTCGGTGACTTACTTCTCGATGATCGCGAGGACGTCGCGAGCCGAGAGGACGAGGTACTCCTCGCCGTTGTACTTCACCTCGGTACCGCCGTACTTGCTGTAGAGCACGACGTCGCCGACGGAGACGTCGAGCGGGAGACGGTTGCCCTCCTCGAAGCGGCCCGGGCCCACGGCCAGGACGACGCCCTCCTGGGGCTTCTCCTTGGCAGTGTCCGGAATAACCAGGCCAGAAGCCGTGGTCTGCTCGGCGTCGAGCGGCTGGACCACGATGCGGTCCTCGAGCGGCTTGATGGCAACCTTGGTGCTGGCGGTCGTCACGATCCGACCTCCCCCTTCGGAGATCTCACGGGGTTAACTGTCTGAGGTGGCGACCAGGTGGATCCGTCGTCGCGGGTGCCGGACCTGCCCGTCGCTGTGTTTGGCACTCCTCGATGCCGAGTGCCAGCCACGACATTATGACGCGGTTAGCACTCAGTCAACCAGAGTGCCAAAGCGCCGGGGCGAAGCGGCGCCCCGGCGGCCCGGCGCGCCGCACCCCAGGCCGTCCCCTGCGGCGCCCCCGGCCGTCGTCCCCTGCGGCGCCCCTCAGGCCCCGGGCAGGCGCCTCTCAGGCCTCGGCAGGCACCCCTCAGGCCCCCCGGCAGGCGCCCCTCACAGGCCCCCGGCAGGCGCCCCTCAGAGGTAGTCCTCCAGCCGGGCCACGGCGAGGCCCTGCGCCTGGATGTCCCGCAGCAGCGAGGTCATCACATCGGTCATGGTCCGCCCCTCCTGCTGAGCGGGGCCGCGGAAGTGGGCCAGGATGATGTCGCCGGGGTGCAGCCGGCTCCCGGCCGCGTACTCCAGCCCGTCTGCCTTCATCTCGGCCGACCACATCACCAGCGCCCGCACCCCGCAGGCCGCCGCCGCGCGCACGGTGTCGTCGTCGACCGCCCCGTACGGCGGGCGGAAGAGATACGGCCGGGCGCCGAACTGGCGGGTGAGGATCTCCTGCTGCCCGCAGATCTCGTGGACCTGGTGGTCGTACTCCAGATCGGGCAGCCTCGCATGGGTGAGCGTGTGGTTCTGCATCCCGTTGCCGAGCCGGCGCAGCTGTTCGAAGTAGCCGTAGTCGCCGCCCACCACGTCGTCCGTCAGGAAGCCGGTGAACGGCAGCCCCAGATCATGGGCCTGCTGCAGAAAGGCCGGGTCCTTCTCGGCACCGTCGTCGATGGTCACGAAGACGACCGGGTCGTCGGTCGGCACATGGTCGATGATCGGCGGCCCGGCGGGCGCGCCGGCCGCAGGCGGTACGAGGGCCGGTTTGGCCGAGGGCGGCGGCGCCGTCTCCAGCGGCCCGTCGAGCCCCCAGCGGCGGTAGCCGTCCGGTGCCGCGGCGGAGGGCGAGGGCAGGCCGGAACCCGAGCCCGAGTCCGACGCGTGGGGCGAGCCATGACCGGCGCCCGGGGCATGGGTCCCCTGCCCGGAGGGCGATGTGAACAACGGCGAGGACGATGCGGCGGCGGTCTCCGAGCCCTTGTCCACCCGCGCCTTCCCGGCACCGGCTCCGTCGACGTCCGAGCAGCCCGCGAGCAGAGCCGCGGCCGCGACCAACACGAAACACCTTGAAAGGCGAGTAAGGCCATTCTTGATCATCATCACATAAGCGATCTTCAGCCGGGTGGCGCGAACGCGCTCGCTGGAGCGGGGAGAATGGGCGACGTGGACGTTGACGCCTTCGACTCACTGCTCCGCGACGAAGGGCAGACACTGCTCCGCGAGCTGAGGGACTACGACCCGGCGCGCGAGCTCGCCACGGCGACCCGGCTGCGCCGCGACCACCCCGCGGAGCTGGTCTCGGCGGCCCTCACCCAGGCGCGGCTGAGGCAGCGCGCGGCCGCGAAGTTCGGCGCCGATGACGCCCACCGCATGTACTTCACGCCGAACGGCGTGGAACAGGCCACCCGCGCCTCCGTCGCCGCCTACCGCGCCGACCGCTTCGTCGAGCTCGGCGTGCGCCGCGTGGCCGACCTGTGCTGCGGCATCGGCGGGGACGCGGTCGCGCTGGCCCGCGCGGGCATCCCCGTCCTGGCCGTCGACCGGGACCCGCTGACCTGCGCGGTGGTCCGGGCCAACGCCGAGGTCCTGGGCCTGGCCGAGCTGATCGAGGTGCGCCACGCGGACGTCACCGAGACCGACACCTCCGGATGCGACGCGGTCTTCGTGGACCCCGCCCGGCGCGGCGGCCGCGGCCGCGTCTTCGACCCCGAGGCGTACTCCCCGCCGCTGTCCTGGGCCGTCCAGGCCGCCCGCACCGCCCCGCACGCCGCCCTCAAGGTCGCCCCCGGCATCCCGCACGAGGCGGTCCCCGAGGACGCCGAGGCCGAGTGGATCTCGGACCACGGCGATGTGAAGGAGGCGCTGCTGTGGTTCGGCACCGCCCGCCCGGGCATGCGCCGCGCCACGCTGCTCCCTGACCGCCACTCCCTCCTCGGCACCCCGCTGCTGCCGGACCCCGAGCCGGGCCCGGTCGGCCGCTGGCTGTACGAGCCGGACGGCGCGGTGATCCGCGCGCACCTGGTCGCGGACGTCGCCGCCCGGATCGGCGGCCGCCTCATCGACCCGACGATCGCCTACGTCACGGCGGACGATCTGCGCCCGACGCCGTACGCCACCGCGTACGAGATCACGGATGTGCTGCCCTTCAACCTCAAGAGGCTCAAGGCGCTGCTGCGTGAGCGGAAGGTCGGCGTCCTGACGGTGAAGAAGCGGGGCTCGGCCGTCGAGCCGGAGGAGCTGCGGAAGAAGCTCCGCCTCGAAGGGGTGAATTCCTGCACGGTCTTCCTCACCCGGGTGAGCGGCGCCCCGACGATGCTCCTGGGACACCCGGCGCAGCCTTAGCGACGCCGCTCCCGGGACGCCCGGCGCGGGCTTGAGGACGCCGCCGCCGGGACGCCCGGCGCAGCCTCAGGACGCCCGCCGCCGGGGCCCCGCGCGGGCTCAGGGCGCCCCGCTCCCCTCCCTCGTCCTCAGCTCGAACCAGACGCCTTTGGCGTACATCCCCGCCGGGTCCCCGTCCGCCGTCCCCCACTCGTCGGCCAGCGCCGCGACCACGCCCAGTCCGCGCCCGTACATCCGGTCGCCCTCCGGGAGATACGCGCCGGTGGGGAGCTCGCTGCTCGCGTCGTACACGCTGACGCGCAGCCGTGGCTGCTCGATCATCACGCGCAGCATCAGGGAGTCGCCCTCGGCGTGCAGATAGGCGTTGGTGGCCAGCTCCGAGGTGCAGGCGGTCGCGGTCTCGACGAGGTCTTCATGGCCAACGGAGTTCAGCACACAGGCGACGAAATCCCGGCAGATCTTGGGGGAGGTGGCCCGGCGGGTGCTCTGCAGCGTGTACACATACGGCTCTTCGGGGCCCGGGGAGGGCGAACTGCCCGCAGGACTGTCGTCGGGCTCGTGGTCGGGTCCCAATGTCAACTCCCTGCGACGCGGCCGTTGGTGCGCGTACCGTTACGATGATCAACGCTTCGTAGTGGCGACACCACCTACCGTAGGACAGCGCTGCAAACAAGTGCTACGGATTCGTTGAATTTCCCCGACAAATAGCCCGCGAGGGTGACACGTATGGGAGGGACATGCCACCCAGGACCGCCCCCACCGCCCGTCAACAGCGGCTGGGCACCGAACTGCGCAGGATGCGGGAGGACGCGGGCCTCAGCATCCAGGAGGCCGCCGACCGGCTGGGCATCAACCGGACCCACATCACCAATCTGGAGCTGGCCCGGTTCGGCGTGAGCGAGGAGCGCGTACGCACCCTCGCCGCCATCTACGCCTGCCCGGACAGCGCGTACATCGACGCGCTCGCCGCCATGACCCATGAGCGCAAGGGCGGTTGGTGGGAGGAGTACCGGGGCCTGATCGCCACCGGCGGACTGGACCTGGCCGAAATGGAGTACTACGCCGCGCGCCTGCGCGTCGTCGGCCTCATCCACATCCCGGGGCTGCTGCAGACGGAGGAGTACGCGCAGGCGGTGATGGGCCAGGCCGTGCCCCCGTGGTCACCGCCGGAGCTGCGCCGCAGGCTCTCCCACCGGATGAAGCGCCGGGACATCCTGGACCGGGACACCCCCCCGCCGTGCACCTTCGTCATCCACGAGGCCGCCCTGCACACCCGGTTCGGCGGGACGCGGGTCCTGCGGGCGCAGCTGGAGCGGCTGCTGGAGGCGTCGGAGCGCGACAACATCACCGTGCGCGTCATCCCGCTCGTCACGGACGGATTCCCGGTCGCCGGCTCCACGGTCACCTATGCCTCGGGGCCCGTGCCGCAGCTGGACACCGTGCAGTTCGACTCGGCGCTCGGCTCGATGTTCCTGGACGCGGAGTCGCAGCTGCGGAAGTACCGAGGGGTCCTGGACCACACCGTGGAAGTGGCCCTGTCCGTCGAGGAGTCACGGGATCTCGTACGCGCCGTCGCGCGACGCCTCAGATGAAGGCACCAGGCAAGGCGACAGGCAAAGGGAATGTGCACCATCAACTGGCAGAAGTCCTCCTACTCCGGCCAGGGCGAAGGAGACGCCTGTGTCGAGGTCGCCTCCATAGGCGACGACATAGCGCTCCGCGAGAGCGATGACCCCGACAGCGTCGTGCTCACCACCCCCGCGGAGCTCGGATCGCTCCTCGCCGGCATCAAGGCCGGTGAGTTCGACTGCTTGTCCGCCCCGGCGACACCGGCGTGACCCCGCCGACAGCGGTCGCAAGCACTACGCCCATCGGACCAGGCCCGCTGCCTCCCCACGGCCGACGCGCGCCCCGCCTGGCCTCGTTTACGTTGATCACCATGACCGAGACGACCACGGTGACCACGGCGACCACCGCACCCGCGGCGCCCGACACCCCGCCCGCACCCCAACTGGACCTCGACGCCTACCTCACCCGCGTCGGCTGGTCGGGCGAGCGCCGCCCGAGCGCCGCCACGCTGCGCGCGCTGACCCTCGCACACGTGACCTCCATACCGTTCGAAAACCTCGACCCGCTGCTCGGCTCGGCGCCCTCGCTTGCCCTCCCCGACCTGGAGGCCAAGCTGGTCCACGGTCGGCGCGGCGGCTACTGCTACGAGCAGAACACGCTGCTCACCGCCGCCCTGAGGGCCTTCGGCTTCGCCGTCACGGGCCTGACCGCCCGGGTGCGCGTCGGCGCCCGGGGCGCCCTCCGCCCCCGTACGCACATGCTGCTGCTCGTCGACGTCCCGGGCGAGGAGCGGCCGTACGTGGCCGACGTCGGCTTCGGCAGCGTCGGCGGTCTCCTGGAGGCGGTGCCGCTGGTCGCGGACAGCGAGTTCCACGACGGGCCCCGCCGCCACCGCTTCGTCCGCGAGCCGCACCCCGGCCTCGAGGACCTGTGGGTGCTCCAGGCATTCCTCGGCGGGGCAGACGGGGTCTGGGAGGATCAGTACGCCTTCACTCGCGAGCCCTACGAGCACCCCGACTACGAGGTCATCAACTGGCATATCGCGACGAACCCGCGCTCGCCCTTCCGGCACACCCTCGTCGCCCAGCGCAGCTCCGCCGACCGGCACTTGGCGCTCTTCGGGCGCACGCTCACCGAGACGTACCACGACGGCACGCGAAAGCAGCGCGAACTGGCCGACGAGGCCGAGGTGCTGGCGGTGCTCAGGGCCGAATTCGGCATCGAGCCGCCCGAGGGCGCCCAATTGGAGAGGTAGCCCTTCGGGCAGGCCCCCGCCCATGGCACGATCATCCCGCTAATGGGCGGATGAGAGGGTGGCAGGGGGCATGGGCAAAGAAAAACTGTCCGTATCGGATCAGGATCTGACAAGCCTGATCAAAGACCTGGAGGAGATGCAGAGCTACGTCGAGACGAAGATCGAGCGTCTGAACCTCCTGGTCGAGTCCGTCGACAAGGACGGGAAGGGGCCCGCGGCCACCGCCTACAAGAAACTGCAGCGCGATGTGAGCATGGACGCGGTGCGGATCAGGCAGATGCTGAACGCCGTCGAGGAGGCGACCAAGGCGCAGGGGGTGGACGCCGACCCCCGCTATCTGGACCTGCTGCAGCGGTTCCAGGCGCTGCAGAAGCACGACGATCCGGAGCCCGCGGCCTGACCCTCCCCGAGAGGCGCCACCAAGGCCGGGCGCTCAGGACATGTCGTCCGGCCGATCGCCCTTGGGGTCCGCTCGGGGCTCGTCGGGCTCTGCGAAGTCCCCGTGTTCGTCCGACTCTTCGGGCGCGGGGGTGAGTTCGCGGCTGACCAGGCGGTAGTAGCCGACCGCCTTGCCCATCCCCAGCGCTCCCGCCCCCGCGGCGACGAGAGCGAACCCCAGGGCCCGGGCGGAGCCGTCCATGGCCGCCACGGCCGCCGAGGCCGAGCCGAAGCAGCACAGCACGAGGGACGGCAGCAGCCAGAACAGAGCGCGGCCCGGAGAGTGCCACCGGGCCAGCGAGTCCCGGTCCCGCGCCGAGCGGGCCCAGGCGCGCAGCCGTTCGCGCGCCTCCAGGTCCTCTCGTACGCCGGAGGCCACGACCAGCGCCGAGGGCACCACGAACCCCACCGCCAGCGCCAGGCAGAAGACGCCCAGCACGACGCTGACCACATCGCCCATCCCCACATAGCGGCCCCCCACCCAGATCGCCGCCCACCCCGACGCGATCAGCCCGGCCGCCAGCCACAGCAGCAGCGCCCGCCGCCGGGACAGATACGAGGGGACCAGCTCCCGCAGCGCCTCCGCCCGCTCGGCCAGGTGGGCGGCGCGCTCGGCGGGCCGGGACGGCAGGTCCGAGGCGGGATCGGGCGGGGGCGGAAGGCTGGGGCCCGGCACTCGGCTCACACCTCAGGCGCGGCGGGCTCGACGGACGCGGCGGGCTCGACGGACGCGGCGGGCGCGGCGGGCGCGGACACGGTGGGCTCGTCGGACGCGACCGACTCGAACCGCCAGCGGTGCACGGCCCGGCGCACCAAGTCCTCCCCCGGCTCGGGGAGTTCGGGCAGCTCGGCGTCGTACGGGGCGTCCCACCAGGTGATGACCAGCACGCGGTCCGCAGGGGCGCGGAGGGTCTCGCGGCGCAGCGGCGCTGGGTCGAGCTCCTGGCGGCGGGCCCAGGACAGCAGCCGCTCGCCACCGCCGTCGACGGCCCGCGCCTCCCACATCAGGGCGACGGTCATGCGTAGAGGTTCTTCCGGCTCAGCTCGTGCACATGATCGTGGTGGGGTACGTGTTCGTGGTCGTGCCCGGCGGGGGCCGGGACGTGCGGGTCGGTCACCGGCAGCGAGGAGTCCGCCGACAAGCCCCAGGACGACGCGGCCCGCCCGCGCGCCACCATCTCCGCGCCGAGCGCCGCGACCATCGCGCCGTTGTCCGTGCACAGCTTGGGCCTGGGCACGCGCAGCGTGATGCCCGCGTCCTCGCAGCGGCGCTCGGCCATCGCGCGCAGCCGGGAGTTGGCGGCCACGCCGCCGCCGATCATCAGGTGGTCGACGCCCTCGTCCCGGCAGGCGCGTACGGCCTTGCGGGTCAGCACGTCGACCACCGCCTCCTGGAAGGAGGCCGAGACGTCGGCGACCGGCACGTCCTCGCCCGCCGCCCGCTTCGCCTCGATCCAGCGGGCCACGGCGGTCTTGAGGCCGGAGAAGGAGAAGTCGTACGCGGCGTCGCGCGGGCCGGTCAGCCCGCGCGGGAAGGCGATCGCGTCCGGGTCGCCCTCGCGCGCGATGCGGTCGATGACCGGGCCGCCCGGGAAGCCGAGGTTCAGCACGCGGGCGATCTTGTCGAACGCCTCGCCCGCCGCGTCGTCGATCGTCGAGCCGAGCGGGCGGACGTCGGAGGTGATGTCGGGCGCGAGGAGCAGCGAGGAGTGGCCGCCGCTGACCAGCAGGGCCATCGTGGGCTCGGGCAGCGGGCCGTGTTCCAGCTGGTCCACGCAGATGTGCGAGGCGAGGTGGTTGACGCCGTAGAGCGGCTTGCCCAGGGCGTACGCGTACGCCTTGGCGGCCGAGACGCCGACCAGCAGCGCGCCCGCGAGCCCCGGCCCGGCGGTGACCGCGATGCCGTCCAGGTCGGAGGGGGCGACCCCGGCCTCCTTCAGGGCGCGCTGGATGGTGGGGACCATCGCCTCCAGATGCGCCCGGCTGGCGACCTCGGGGACCACGCCGCCGAAGCGGGCGTGCTCGTCGACGCTGGAGGCGACGGCGTCGGCCAGGAGGGTGTGGCCGCGGACGATGCCGACGCCGGTCTCGTCGCAGGAGGTCTCGATGCCGAGTACGAGCGGTTCGTCAGCCATGGGTCTTCGTTCCTTGTACGGGGCCTGGTACGGAGGACGGCGATGCGGAAGCCGGGGGCCCGGCGGGCGCCGGGGGCGCCGGGTCGGTCAGGCGCATCACGAGCGCGTCGACGTTCCCGGGCTGGTAGTAGCCCTTGCGGATTCCGATGGGCTCGAAGCCGAAGCGCTCGTAGAGGCGCTGGGCGCGCAGATTGTCGACGCGCACCTCCAGCAGCACCTCGCGGCATTCGAAGGCGGTGGCGGCCGTGATGAGGTTCGTCAGCAGCCGGGCGCCGAGCCCGGTGCCCCAGTGGTCGCGGGCGGCGGCGATGGTCTGCACGTCCCCGGTGCGGTCGACGGCGGCGAGCCCGGCGTAGCCGACCAGCCGGCCGCCCGTCTCCGCGACCACGTAGTGGCGGTTGGCGGCGGAGCCGCGCGCATGGGCGAGCTCGGACCAGAACATGCCGGGCGACCAGGCGTCGTCGGGGAAGAGGTCCATTTCGAGACGGAGCACGCGCTCGATGTCCCACCAGCGCATCTCGCGCACCAGGGGGGTCTGGGGTGTGGCGGGGGTCACCGGGGCGTGACCACCTTGTAGCCCGCGGGCACCTGGGCGTCGGGGCGGCGCAGGTACAGCGGCCGGTTGGGCAGCAGCTCCGCGCCGCGCGCGAGCTTCTCGGCGGCCAGCGCCGCCAGCGCCCCCGCCGACTGGTGCTCGGGCATTCCGGCCGGTACGTCCCCGAAGGCGTCCGGGTAGAGCAGGGCGCCCGCGCCGACGGCCGGCAGCCCGGCGACCCGCTCGCCGAGGTCCGCGGGGCGGTCGACGGCCGGCTCGGTCACACGGGTGCGGGCGTCCTCGTACCGCGCCCAGTAGACCTCCTTGCGCCGCGCGTCCGTGGCGACGACGAAGGGCCCGGTGAGGCCCGCCTGCCCGGCGGCGTACGCGATCCCGTCGAGGGTGCACAGCCCGTGCACGGGGATGTCGAGGGCCGCCCCGAAGGTGGCGGCGGTCACCAGCCCCACCCGCAGCCCGGTGTACGGCCCGGGCCCGACGCCCACGACCAGATCGGTCACCTCGCCGAGCGCGGCGCCCGCCTCGGCCAGCACCCGGTCGACGGCGGGCAGCAGCAGCTCGCCGTGGCGCCGCGCGTCGGTCTGACGCGACTCGGCGAGTACGGCGGTGCCGTCGTGCAGGGCGACGGTGACGGCGGGGGTAGCGGTGTCAAGCGCGAGCAACAGCACGAGGACAGCCTACGGCGCCCGCGCGGGGGGCCGTGCCGGACGCGGGGCGGGAGCGGAGGGGACCGTGCCGGGCACAGGTACGGGTGCGGGCGCCCGGCCGGGCGTGGAGGGGCAGCGAGCCGGAGCGCGCGGCCGAAGCCTGGGCGGAGCGCGGCCGAAGCGCGGCCGAAGCATGGCCGGAGCGCGGCCGGAGCGCGAGCCAGGGCGCGCACGACCGTACGCACCCGCGCGCCGGTGCTACGGTCGGCTTGCCCCCTGTCCTCACGGTCGCCGCGGCCCTCGCGGCCCGGCCCGCGGCGACAGGGAGATCCGGACCTGAGGAGAGGGTGGCAAGCCGTGCCAAGGAGCAGCACCGGGACCGTCGTGGCGGCGCTCACCGCCGCCGCACTCGGCGGCGTCGGCGTCCTCGCCTACCAGGCCGCGGCCACCGCTCCGGACCGCCCCGCCCACTCCGTGCACGACTCGAAGGCGGGCGACTCCAAGTCCAAGCCCAAGGGCAAGGACAAGGACGGCGGGAAGAAGTCCACCGCGCTGCCGGGCGACTCCGGCACCGGGCTGCGCGTGGTGTACGCGCTGGAGGACCGG
Organism: Streptomyces sp. NPDC007917; assembly: GCF_042959105.1. Classification (NCBI taxonomy): domain Bacteria; kingdom Bacillati; phylum Actinomycetota; class Actinomycetes; order Kitasatosporales; family Streptomycetaceae; genus Streptomyces; species Streptomyces sp. NPDC007917. The sequence continues at coordinate 250,801 of NZ_JBIBKK010000011.1, read as the reverse complement.
CGGGTGTGGCTGGTGGGCGCCAATGAGCAGCCGACCCGCACCTTCGAGGTCTCCCCCAGCACGGCGAGCCCGAGCCCGGGGACGTACGAGGTCACCTCACGGGTGGCGAGCACGGTCGGCTCGGACGGGGTACAGATCGAACACGTCGTCGTCTTCGACACGGAGGACGGGGTCGTGTTCGGCTTCAGCGCGGCGGTCGACGGCTCGGCCCCCGACCCGAACGCGACGAAGAAGACCGGCGGCATCCGGGAGAGCCGCGCGGACGCCACGGCGATGTGGGAGTTCGCGCAGGTCGGCACGAGGGTCGTCGTCATCGCCTGATCCGTCGCTCCCGCCCCGACGGCTCCCGCCCCGACGGCCCACGGGCGCAGCTCCCTGGCTCCTCTTTGGACTGCCAGAGTTCCTGAGCCCGCTCCTCTTTGGACTGCCGGAGTTCCTGAGCCCGTCTACGCCGCGTCGCGGCGCTCGCCGCTCTCCTCGCCCGCGTGGTCGCCGCCCTCGGCCGGATCCTCGCCCGGCGCCGCGGACTGCGCTGTGGGCGGGGTGGACTCCGGTGGAGTGGACACCGCGTTCGCCGCCGCGCAGGCCGCCAGCAGCTCCCTCATCGTCGGGGGCCGGTCATCGCGCCGGCCCGCCTCGGCAGCGGGCTCTTGGGACGGCATGGATGCCTCCTGAGGGTCCTGGGGCGGTCGAACAGGCACAGCAGGCGGCCAACTTAGGCACACCTAACTTGCCCTCCCTTCCCATGTGACCACGGAGGATGCCCCTCGCGCAACATTTTGCCGACGGCCTGTCGGAACCTTCTTCCCCGCCCGGCCGGAACCTCAGCCCGTCAGCGACGCCAGGTCCTCATCCGCCCAGCGCGGCCCGAATCCGGTCACCACCACACCCCGTACGTCCTCGGGATCCGCCGCGGCGTCCTCCCCGACCGCCCGCTCGATGACGACGTGCAGCCGGTTCTCCGAAAGCCCCTCGACCTTCCCCTCGCCCCACTCCACCGCGATCACCGAATCCGGCAGCGACACGTCGAGGTCCAGGTCCTCCATCTCGTCCAGGCCCCCGCCCAGCCGGTAGGCGTCCACGTGGACCAGCGGGGGGCCGTCGCCCAGCGACGGGTGGACGCGCGCGATCACGAACGTCGGCGAGGTGACCGCCCCGCGCACCCCCAGCCCCTCGCCCAGGCCGCGCGTCAGCGTCGTCTTGCCCGCGCCCAGCTCGCCGGTGAGCAGCACCAGATCGCCGGGGCGCAGCAGTTTGGCGAGCCTGCGCCCCAGGTCCCGCATCTGCTCGGGGGAGGTGACGGTGATCCGCGGGGCAGTGGCGTACGGGTCGTTGGCGTACGGGTTGTCCATACCGGCCGATGTTACGGCTCGGGCCCCCGCCCCCGGGCCCTGACCGGGGGCGGCCGCACCGGCGCGGGGCGCCTGCCCGGGCGTCGGGGCGCCGGCTCGCGCGCCGGAGCGCCTGCCCGGAGGGCGGCTACCCGGGCGGCTAGCCGCGCGCCGAGCGGCGCCGGCCGCTCCCACCGGACGCGGCCCGCGGGGTGTCCGTGCCGGCCGCCTGCGCCAGCAGGTCGATCAGATGTCCGTTCACCACTTCGGGGTGCTCCAGCATCACCAGGTGACCCGCCTCCTCGACGATCACCAGACTCGCGCCGGGCAGCACCTCCGCGATGGCCTCGCTGTGCTCCATCGGGGTGATGAGGTCCTTGTCGCCCGCCAGCACCAGCACCGGCAGCCCGTCGAAGACCGGCAGCGCCTCGGCCTTGTCGTGCTCGACGAAGGCCGGGTAGAACTCCGCGACCACATCGATCGGCGTCGCCTCGATCAGCCGCTCCGCGAACCGCGCGACCCCCGGGTCCACGTCCTTCGACCCGAACGAATAGCGCTTGATCACGCCGGCGAACAGATCGGCCGTGGCCCGCCGCCCCCGCTCGACCAGCTCCGCCTGCCAGCCCAGCGCCTTCAGCAGGCCCGGCAGCAGCCGCCGCACCGCGTTCACCCCGACCACCGGCAGACCGAAGCTGACCTCGCTCAGCTTGCCCGCCGACGTACCGATGAACGCCGCGCCGATCACCCGCTCGTGCACCAGCTCCGGGTACTGGGCGGCCAGCGCCATCATCGTCATACCGCCCATCGAGTGCCCCACCAGCACCAGCGGCCCCTCGGGCGCGGCCGCGTCGATCACGGCCTTCAGATCGCGGCCGAGCTGGTCGATGGTGACCTGGGTGCCCTCCATCTGGGCGCAGCCGCGCGCGGACCTGCCGTGGCACCGCTGGTCCCAGTAGACGGCGCGGACCGCCCCGCGCAGCACCGCCCGCTGGAAGTGCCAGGAGTCCTGGGCCAGGCAGTAGCCATGGCTGAAAATCACCGTGACCGGGGCGGGTGTGCGCCGTCCGAACAGCCGCTTGCGGCGGGCCGGCGCCTGCGGCTGTATCTCCTCGACCTCGTAGTGCAGCTCGGTGCCGTCGTCGGCGATCGCCGTGCCAGGGGTGCCGCGCAGCGTGCCGAAGGGGCCCGCGGCGTCCAGCTCCAGCCGCGCCTTGCGCCGTACGCCGCGGCCCACCGTCAGCCGCTCAAGCCCGACGCCCACGGCCGCGCCGGCCGCGACGACGCCGATCGCGACGCCCGCGAACCCCGCGCCACGCCGCCATCCCACGGCCGTCGCCCCCGCCGCCACCCGTGCCGCCGTCTCTGCCGTGCGCTCGCCTTCCATGGTCAGTTCCCTGTGCCCTCAGGCCGACCGACATAAACGCGCGGCACGCGCGCCGAAATGCGCGTGACGATCTCGTACGCGATCGAGCCGACCGCCCGCGCCCAGTCCTCCGCCGTCGGCTCGCCCCGGTCACCGGGCCCGAACAGCACCGCCTCGTCCCCCGGCGCCGCCGTGTCCCCGCCGAGGTCCACCACGAACTGGTCCATCGCCACCGTGCCCGCGACCGTCCGCCACTTGCCCGCGACCAGCGCCGGCCCGGTCCCCGAGGCGTGCCGCGGGATCCCGTCCGCGTAGCCCACCGGCACCAGCGCCAGCGTGGTCGGGCCGGGGGTGACATAGCGGTGCCCGTACGACACGCCGTGTCCGCCCGGCACTCGCTTCACCGAGGCGAGCGAGGCGACCAGCGTCATCACCGGCCGCAGCCCGAAGTCGCCCGGATGGCCGACCTCGGGGCTCGGCGAGATCCCGTACAGCGCGATCCCGGTCCGTACGAGGTCGAAATGCGACTCGGGCAGGGTCAGCGCCGCCGCCGAGTTGGCGATGTGCCGCACCTCGGGGCGCAGCCCCGCGTCGGCCGCCTGCGCCAGCAGCGCCCGGAACGTCTCCAACTGGGCGGCGATCGAGGGGTGCCCCGGCTCGTCCGCGCACGCGAAGTGCGACCACAGGCCGGTCACCGTGACCGCCCCCTCCGCCTCGGCGGCGCGCGCCGCGGCGACGAGTTCCGGCCAGTCCTCGGGCGGGCAGCCGTTGCGGCCGAGCCCCGTGTCGGCCTTCAGCTGGACGCGCGCGGTGCGGCCGCACTCCCGGGCCGCGGCCACGGCCTCCCGCAGCGCCCACATCCCGCTCAGCGACACGTCGACGTCCGCCTCGATGGCCTCCCGCCACGGGCCGCCCGGCGTCCACAGCCAGCACAGCAGCCGGCCCGTGTCGCCCGCGGCGCGCAGCGCCAGCGCCTCCTCGGGCGTCGCCGTGCCCAGCCAGCTCGCGCCCGCCTCGCGCGCGGCGCGCGCGCACGGCACCGCGCCGTGGCCGTAGGCGTCCGACTTGACCACGGCCATCAGCTCGGCCCCGGGCGCCGCCGCGCGCAGCGCGCGCACATTGGCCCGCAGGGCGGCCAGGTCGACCACGGCACGGGCACGCATCGGTGTCTCGTTCATCAGCGCCAGTCTCTCAGGCCCGCAGCGCCCGGCGGGTGCCGCGGTGGTCCGGGAAACTGTTCACCATGAGGATTGCCTACAGCGTCGAGACCGTACGGGCCGCGGAGCGGGACTTGATGGCGCGGCTGCCCCGAGGAGCGCTCATGCAGCGCGCGGCCGCGGGCCTGGCAGCCGCCTGCGCGGGGCTGCTGGGCCGCGTCTACGGGGCCCGGGTGGCCCTCCTGATCGGCAGCGGCGACAACGGCGGCGACGCCCTGTACGCCGGGGCCCGCCTCGCCCGCCGCGGGGCCGGGGTGACCGCCGTGCTGCTGGCCCCCGACCGCGCCCACACGGGCGGGCTGCGCGCGCTGCGCGACGCGGGCGGCCGCGCGCTCCCCGCTGACAACTCTTCTGCCGAGGCGGCCCTGGCACAGGCCGACCTGGTCCTCGACGGCATCGTCGGCATCGGCGGCAAGGGCGGTCTGCGCCCCGACGCCGAGCGCCTGACCCGGGCCGTGCGCGGCACCGTGGTCGCCGTCGACCTGCCCAGCGGCGTGGACGCCGACACCGGCGAGGTGCGCGGCCCCGCCGTACGCGCCGACGCGACCGTCACCTTCGGCACCTACAAGCCCGGCCTGCTCATCGACCCCGCCCGCGAACACGCGGGCGCGCTGCGCCTGGTCGACATCGGCCTGGCCCCCCATCTGCCGCCCGTCCCCGACGCCGAGGCCCTGCAGCACGACGACATCGCGGCCCTCCTCCCCCGGCCCGACGCGGAGAGCGACAAGTACCGCCGCGGTGTCGTCGGCGTCGTGGCCGGCTCGGCCCGCTACCCGGGCGCCGCCGTCCTGGCCGTCGCGGGCGCGCTGCGCGGCGGGGCGGGCGCGGTCCGCTATGTGGGCCCGGCCGCCGAGGCGGTCATCGCCCGCTTCCCCGAAACCCTCGTCCACTCCGGCCCGCCCCACAAGGCGGGCCGCGTCCAGGCATGGGTGGTCGGCCCCGGCCTCGGCGACGACGCGGCCGCCCGCCAGTCCCTCGCCGACGTCCTCGCCTCCGACGTCCCGCTCCTCGTCGACGCCGACGGCCTCCGCCTCCTCCCACCCGGCGACCTGCGCTCCCGCGACGCCGCCACGATCCTCACCCCGCACGCCGGGGAGGCCGCGGCGCTGCTCGGCGTCCCGCGCGAGGAGGTCGAAGGAAGCCGCCTCGCCTCCGTCCGCGCCCTCGCCGAGCGCTACGGCGCCACGGTCCTCCTCAAGGGCTCCACGACGCTCATCTGCTCCGGCCCGGGCCCCGGCCCCGTACGTGTCAACCCCACCGGCACCGGCTGGCTCGCCACGGCGGGCAGCGGCGACGTCCTCTCCGGCCTGACCGGCTCCCTCCTCGCCACCGGCCTGTCCCCCCACGACGCCGCCTCCACCGGCGCCTACCTCCACGGCCTCGCCGCCCGCCACGCCACGGGCCCCACCGGCGCGCCCATCGCGGCGTACGACGTGGCGACGGCGCTGCCGGCGGTCTGGCGGGACGTGCTGGGCTGAGCGGGGTCCCTGCGGGTGCGTGGGGGTACGCCTGCTGTCCGTGATGGGCCGAGGGCGGGGCCTCCGAGGCGGTCACCCTGGACCGCGTGCCTCGACGTCCAACCGCGCGTTCAGCAGAACACGTTCTGCCGTGGTGTCGGACAGCACCGCCTCATGCAGTCGGCGGGACGCGCCCAGGCGGCGCCACGGGGCGCGTACGGCGAGCTCCATGCGCAGCGGCTGTGTGGGGCGCTGCGCGACGCGCTGCGTGTGGCCGAGAGCGGGGGCGGCGACTTCCCATCTCCAGCGAAGAAGGAGGTGATTGACTATCACGTGATCAGTTGGATCGCGGGGAGGAAAGTTCATGGGAGCCCAGCGGACTGTCCGATACGGAACGGCGGCGGCCGTGCTCGCCTTAGTCCTGTCGGCGTGCGGTTCCGGCGACGGGGCAGACGGCCAGACGGAACAAGAAGATACGGACAAGCCCGCTTCGGCGCCTGCGCACGGGCCCAAGGGCTTTGCCGCGCCGGTGAAGTTCTCAACGGCGCAGGCCGTGGCGCTTCCCGATTCCGCAGGCGCGGGCAAGTCGGGCCTCGCCGGTTATCAGCGCCCACTTCCGATCGCGCTGCACAAGGGAGTGGCGTTCATCTCCCGGCCCGATGGGCTGGAAGTCTCCAACGCTCTCCGGGCGAGCGATCCCGTACTCATCACGCCCGAGCATGAACCGGTCACCAAGATCGAGCAGGTAGGCGGAGGCAGCGCCAACAACCCCGCCGAGGCACCGCTCATCACCTCCGTGGGCGGCAGGACGTTGGCCTTCAACGCGCTGGTGACCGACGTTCCGGGCTCCGGGACGAGCAAGGGGCACGAAGCCGTAGAGCTCATGGCCACTGATACCGCCACCGCCACGAAGTCGTGGTTCGTGGAGATCGAGCTCGTCGAGGAGGAGGACGAGTTCGCTGACGATCGTGACGAGGCCTACGTGGTCGGGCGGAGCGGGGACACTGTGGTCGTCTTCGCACGTGGTGAAGTCTTCGGTGTCGACATCAAGAGCCACAAGCGGATATGGAAGGCCGACGAGTGGTACCGGAACGGCCCCGTCGCTGTCGGCGACACGATCGTGGCGGTCACAAACAACGCAGGAAGCGACTACCAGGTCATCGGGCTCGACGGGGCGAATGGCAAGCAGGTGTGGAAGTCGCCACGCGTGAACGCGTCCGAGTCCGGGTCGGGACTGGACGTGACGGGGCCTGACTCCGTCTTGGCCTACGAGTACGCCGACGGCACCGAAGAGGACGAAGAGGCGGAGGGGCAGGAATACCTCCTCGACGCCGCCACAGGCAGGGTACGGCGCACCTTCCCGGAGGACTCCCCTACTGGGCGCTGCTCGTACGACGGTCTCTCGGTCACCGTGTGCTGGAGCAGCGGATGGGATGACGAGGCCTCTGCGCACGTGGACAAGGCCGCTGCGTACGATCCCAAGAGCGGCAAAGAGCTGTGGAAGCTGCCCGACGCGTCCGGCGACCGCATGGCACCGAAGGTGACCCTCGTCCGCCAGGGGCTGATCTACGGCACCACCGAGAACGGTCCTGTCGTGGTGGACGCCAGAACCGGCCAGGACAAGGAAGACGCGCCGGGCATCGCTCCCTTGTTCACCGACGGCTACGTCGGCGTGACCGAGACCCTAAAGGGCGTCGGCTACACCGCCTACCGCGCGGTGGGATGACAACAGCCGCAGTTCGCCGCGCTGGACCAGCCCGGCAGCCCGGCCTGCGATTGTCCACCCTGGAGCGGTACACCGGACGATACATGACCGACGGGTGACTGGCGGGGAGCACAAATGAAGACAGCTCCGCTGTGGCACCTTCAGAGCAAGGGTCCCGCTCCGCCGGAAAGGAACCTCTTGACGTCACATATCCCTAAACTTCGCGCCACGCTGCTCGTGATCTACACCCCCAATCTGGAAAGGTGTCGCATCTTCTATCAGGCCCTTGGCCTGGCTTTCGAGCGGGAGCAGCACGGAAGTGGCCCAGAGCACTACGCTGCAGTGCTACCCGGTGGCACCGTCTTCGAGATCTACCCAGCCACCGAGCATCGCCACACCGGAGCCATACGGCTCGGCTTCGCTGTCGAAAGCCAAGCTCTCACCCCACCGCTGGAGCCCGGCCGACACCTACTGACCGACCCCGACGGGCGCACAGTGGAAATTGACGCCCAATAGGGCCAGAATAGATCCATGTCGAACACCGAAAACACCACAAAGACCATTCAAGACATTCTTGGCGATACGGTCACCAGCACCGTCACTGAATTTGACGCAGGCGGCACAGCCATCGAGGTGCGCTCAGGTTATCGCGTGGCCGTGATCGACGGCGACACCAGCGGCCAGTGGGGGCTCACCTACGACCCGGAAGAGGACAGTGGATTCACCGGCCATCAGCATATCTTCAACTCTTTGGCCGATGCTCTGACGGCCGTTCAGCAAGCTTGGCAGCAGTCTTCTTCCTGACTGGGCTCGTGAAGCGTTCTCTCGACCACACAGGATCCCAGGGGGGACCATGTCCGACAGTCGACAGCACACACCTGATTCCATGCCGCGTCGACTCAGCCCGCCCGAACGCCTCGCCATCGTCTATCAGCGTCTGGAAGAACTGGGGCCGACCCGCTCCGCACGGGCTGCCTTGCACCAGCTCAGCACCGTTCTAAATCAGGTTGAGGACGAGTACAGCGGTGTACCACGCGATCCCAACCCCGGGCTAAAGTTCGATGGCCGGATGTACCCTCCGCGTGAAGATTTTATTCACCACACCCCAGATGGCGGCCTGGAAGCCACCACCAAGGGAAACAAAATCTACCTCAGCGCGGATGGTCAGCTGCGTATCGACAGTCGTCGCACCGGCGAGACCGTTTATCTACGCGCGGCAGACCGCACTGATCCCACCGAGCACGAACGTCGGCGAGGCGAGACCGTTGATATGTATGCTCGCGCGGCCGAAGCCCATGGTGTGCCAGCCGAGCAGGCACGCTCTGCGGCCCACCGGCTATATGACCACCAGCCGATGTCCCTACTGAGCGATCCCGCGTTGATCGACCATCAATCTCGCTCTATCTCTGACGCATCCCGCGCCCGTACGGCCGCTGACCGGTATGCCCACAAAGCACGTGAACTTGACGAGGATCAGCGACAGCACGAGGGGGGGTCTACCGCCGCCAGGTTGCGTGAACGCGGCGCCAATGCAGAAATCGTCGAACGAGCCGCCAGTAGCGCCGCTGCGGACTTGACCCACGCTCGACAACAGATGAAAAATTCAAGTGTGCAGGCAGATGGGTTCAATCGCGCAGCTCTCGCCGCCAAGGCCGAGCTTCAGCGTCGTTCAGGGCTTACTCCTCAGCAACGTGACGCCGAGCACGCTGCCCGCCCACCGCGCCCCCAGGCGCGGCTCCTCACCAACGCGCCTGGCTCTCCTATGCAAAGCCGGAATCTGTCCAACAAGGCCCCGTCACGCGGTTATGGCGTCTGACAGGGCACCCAGCCGTCAAGGTACAAGATGAGCAGCTCATCTCGACAACTCAGGCCTGGCAGGGAGTATGACAGGTGGACGGACTAAAGCGGCGGTTCAGCAGGGTGTTCGGCTGGACCGGTGCCAAAGGTTGAGGTCAGCAAGAACTCCTCCAGGGCGTGGGCGCGTTCCTCGCGTTCGTGCTCCTCGCGTTCTGGCCCCGGCGCAGGAGGCGGCACATGTCTCGTGGCGCAGGCGGGGACTTTCAGGTACGGCTCCATGGCATGCAATGTCGACAGCCACTCGGCTTCGGCGAAATCCCGGCCGTTGTCCTCTTCGCGGCAATAGGTGCGTACCCATCCCGCATACAGAGCCGTGAGATGCTCAAGGACTTTAGGGTGACGGTACCAGCAGGCGGGGATGGTGTTGTTCAGCTCGTGGGCGGTGGTCAGCCAGTCCACCCAGGTAGCGAGTTCGCGGATCTTTGCCCGCCGCTCCGGCGGTTCCATTGCTGCCCAGACCCAGCTCTGCGCGGCTGGTGGCCGCCCCGGGTTTGGTCTGTCGGCCGGTGTGAGCCGTAGTGCGCCGGGGTCGTGCAGCGGATCTGGAGTCACTCCCAGGCCGGGGAACGGGCCAGTGTCAGACATCGGCGTCCTCTAGCGGGCTCGCGGGGGATCCCTTGTCGAGACTGACCACGGTGGCGGGCGCCGACACTGCTAGGTACTTCTTGAGGTCCTTGTCGCGCCAGGTCAGCCGCATGTTGACCTTGATCGGTGGCATGTTGGAGTACTGAGCCACGGCGGTGAAGTCCTCCAACTGCATCAGGGTGTGCACCGGAGCGAGGTCAGTTTCCGTGGGCGAGGTGTTGGAGGAGTATTCGCCTCGTGAGCGGCCCACCGAGGTGCGGGCGACCTCGGTGCGGCCGAGCAGGGTCTGGAAGAACTTCAGCGTCTCCGGGTCGGCGCAGCCGGGCAGCAACATGCGCAGGCCGCTGGCGGACATGACGGTGTTGGCCTTCTGGGTGCCGAGGGTTTCGCGGAGCTGGGAGAGGTCGTGCCAGACGGTGAGGAGATTGATGCCCATGCCCCGGCCGGTGGTGAGGATGTTCGGGAGGCGCGGGTAGCGGAGCATGTTGCCGGCCTCGTCGACCATCACTCCGAGCGCGGGGTCGAGGGGCTTGCCGGTGGTGTTGTAGCGCATTTCGGCGCCGTGGATGATCGAGGCGGTGATCGAGGTCAGGAGCGGGGCGAAGCGTTCCGCGTCGGACTCCGAGGCGACCAGGCACACGGTGCCGTTCTGGTCAAGGAAATCCTCGACGGTGAAGTCGGTGCCGGCCGCCGACTCGCGGACTTCTTCGTCGGCGTAGACGCGGGCGAGCACGTTCAGGGTGAATTGGATGGAGCCGATGCCGTCGTCGTGCAGGCGCAGCCAGGGTGAGGCGTAGTCGTCGGCGACTTCTTCGTATCCGTGAGCGAGGAGGACGCCGCGGACGTGGTCGACGGCGTCTTTGCCCAGCCCCAGCCAGGTGCGCATGTCGTTGACGCCGCCGCCGTTGAGCTGTGCGGCGAGCAGGACGCCTTTAAGGATGCTGCGGGCTTGGTCGACCCAGGCTGCTGAGCGCTTGTCGGCGCTGGAGGCGGAGGCCTCTGCCATCCAGGCGGCCATCCGGTCAGCGGCCTTGGCGTCGGTGCAGTAGTCGACCGGCGACCAGCGGTGGCTGGGTCGTCCGGGAATCCCGGCGGGGGCGATCACCCAGACCGGACCGAGGTTCCTGCGACGTGCGTAGATCACGTCCAGGTCGGCGGCCTTGGTGGTGGTCACCAGGACCGGGCCCTGCCACTCGGCCGCGTTGCCCAGGACCAGGCCGCTGGTCTTGGAGGAGCCGGGGACGCCGAAGACGGTGGCCGAGATGTTCGGCTTGGCGGCCACGATCTTCTTCGTCTGCTGGCCGCGGCCGGCAGTGATGCGGTTGGGTCGCTTGGCCGGGTCACCTGGCACCGCGAGCTTCCGCTCGATGCGGGCGCCGCCCCACTGGGCGCCGCCCAGGCGCGTACCGCCGCCGAAGATCCGCCGCAGGCGCCACCCGACCCATACCAGCAATCCCCAGACGATGACCGTGATCGTCCAGAACAACCACGCAGGCGGGGCTGGGTCCCAGGCCGCAGCTGGGCCGCGCCCGAGCGTGAGCAGCGCGGCGGTGGCCGGATCCCGGTCGGTGTCCGCCCAGCCGCGCCCGGCGAGCGCTGCGGCGGCCGGGGCGGTCACCACCGTGCAGGCCGCCGCGGCGATGGCAATCAGGAGCAGGGCGGGCGCCAGGAGCGAGTCGCCGCCGGGGCGCGGGGAGGATGAGCTGCCGCTCATACCGTCATCCGCTCGTCGGTGTGGTACAGCTGTTCTTCCAGTGGGGTCAGGTGTAGCTGGACGGGGTGGGAGCCGGTCTTGCCGACCTTCCACAAGGCCCGGCCGACGTGGGCTTTGCCCCAGGAACTGATCATGTCGCACTCGGCGTCAGTGAGGCCGACAGCGTCGCGGATCTGCTGCAGGGGGCGGGTGTCCTGGGCGAGCTGGATACGGGTCTCACAGCTGGAGATCATGTCTTTGGCGATGGCGACCGCCTCCGAGTCGGCAGCGCCGACGCTTTCGAAGTCGGCGAGCCGGTGGGTGGCCAGGACCTGGATGGTGCCGTCCGCGCGGGACAGGCGGAGGTCGGAGTCGATCTTCCGGACCTGGGAGGCACCGCCGGAGCGCATCTGCCGCCACAGCTCGTCCCGCACCACCAGGCGGGGCGGGCCGGGGGTGTCGATGGCCGCCTGGGCCCAGGAGGAGACGCAGGTGAGGATCATGCTCACGATGTCGTCCCCGTAGTCCTTCATCCGCGAGATGTCCACGCACTGGATCGGGGCGGTGAAATCGAGCTCGCTGGACGTGTCGGCGTCGAACAGGCCACCGAGGTGTCCGTTGACCATCTGGCCGAGGGCGGCCCGGATGGACCGGGTGAGCTCGCGCGTGGCCTGGATGTCCTTGTCCCGGACCCGCAGTTCGTACGCCATGTCCTCGGTGGGGTCCATTAGCGCGGCGTGCACCGTGGGCAGGGTCGGTGCGGTCAGAGTGTCGCGGCGGGCCAACTCGCCGGTGACCTCCCGGATCGCGGCGGAGACCGCTTCTTCTTCCTCGGCCAACAGAGGTCGGCGCAGCTGGAGTTCGAGCAGGGCCTTGATGAGGGACATGCGGCGGCGGTGAATCTCGGTGAGCCTGGTGGCCAGCACGTGCCGGTCGGTGATGTCCTCAAGGCCCTCGCCGAGCGGCCCGGCGTCCAGCGGGTTCAGGCGGCCGGGCATGCCGGGGCCGAGCAGCAGCGGCTCGTAGCCGAGGTGACGGCACAGGGGGGCGTACTCACCTTTAACGTCGCCTGCGATCAGCGTCCTGGTGCCGAAGGCCATCAGCCTGAGGCAGAGCGACTTGATGTGCGCTGACTTCCCGCTGCCGGGGATACCGGTGATCATCACGTTGGGGTTGGTGACCAGCCCTTCGGAGACCCAAACCGACGGGTGAGCGCTGAACGCCCGCATCGTCAGGACGTTGTAGCCGATGTAGGCGCCGACTGGCGGCAGGGTGTCCGGGTGCAGGAACGGGTACAGGCCCGCGACCTGGCTGGTATCCGCGCGGTGGACTTCAGGCTTGGGCTCGTTGGCGGCCCGACCGGCGAACGGGGCGTTGCGCCCGAGCCGGGGCGGTACCGGGCCGATGCCCGTGCGCTTCTGATCCGCGGCCGGAGCAGAAGCCGGTGCGCTGCGGGGCCTGCCCTCGGTCAGGACGTGCGCGAACCCCTGGGAGGGGACGGAGGTGTCCTCCCGGTTCCTGGCCCGGGTGAAGAACGCCATCTAGATCACCGCCCGGCGCTCGGGCAGCCCCAGGCCGAGCGGCAAGGCTGCGGCCGCGAACCCGGAGTCCTGCGCGTAGTACATCCGGCGCAGCTCCAGACCGGCCGCCGCCCCGTCCTGCTGCAGCTCAGCGCAGGCGGTCTCCAACTCGTCGGTGTCGGTCACGGTGACAGTGACCAGACCGGTGAACCGCACGATGCCGTGCCCGGAGGCGCGGGCCGCGTCCTGCTCCAGGGCTCGGACCATCTCCGCGCGCTCGTCCATCGACTCGATCCGCCCCGTCTTCGCCCGCAGCCTGCGCGCCACGTCCTTCTTCGTGCGCGCGCGGGACAGTTCGGTGCGAGCCCTGCGCGGCCCCATCGGCTCGTAGGTTAGCGACAGTGAGCGTCGGGCGTTCGGGCGCGGCCGCAGCAGGGGCTGCAGGCACGTGGCGTAGACGGCCGAGGCGGGCCAGTTCCGCACCTGGTAGGTGACGCTGACCGCACCGTCGTGCCGGTAGAGGCTGCGTTCGGTCTCGTGGCCGGCCGGGCCCGCGAGCCTCGGGTCGACACCCGGCTCGACGCCTTCCCAGCCGGGTTGTTCGGCGGCGGTGTTGCGGATCGCCATCTCGGCGACCGCGTCCGGGTCGAACGCGGTACGGATGACCTGCGCGAGTTGCCGCGGCTTGAGCTGGGCGACGACCTTCAGGTCGGCGGCGGCCAGAGCAGATTGCATGGCGGTGATCTCACGCACCAGGACCGCGCACGCACCCAGCCGACCGCCGCCCGCTCCCTTGACCGCCAGCCGGGCCCGAGAAGCCGACAAGGTCACGGTCAGGTAGGTGGCGCGGGCGTTGGCGACTGGGCCGCCTTGAGCGGCCAGCTCGGTCACCACGTCCACCGCGGCGGGCGGAGCGTCGGGGTCGACGTGGACGGCGGTCCAGGACTGCAGAGCCGTGCCGTCATCGGGCAGGGACCGCTCGTGGACGGCGATCCGCACGATCGGCCCGCCCTCCACGCACTGGGTGCGCAGGAAAGCCCCCCAGGCGGCGACCCGCCGGTTGATCTGGTCGGTGTCCTCAAGGGCCAGGCCGGGGTAGCGGATCTCCAGCACGGCGCTGTAGGTGTTCTCCAGCGGGTCGTAGACCACCGCGATCTCCTCCTGCCCGCCGATGGGGGCGGCCAGGATCTTCAGCCGGGCCAGGATCCCCGGCAAGTCCATTGGCTGCTGGTCGTCCGACCGGCGCCGGGGAGCGAACACACCGCTCAGGAACACGTCGCGGCCTCCAGCCACGTTGATCTGGTGACGGATCGCCAGCCGGGCCCACTCCTCGGCGGTCATGCCGTAGATGGGCACCTTGGCCAGCGCGTAGAGCACTGCGGCGACGGGGATCGCGATCATCTCTGCCGCCCAGTTCTGCGTATAGACCGGCAGCATCACGCACAGCGCGGCCGCGGCGAGCAACACACAGCCGGTCAGCGACAGGGATCCGACAAAGCCCTGCCGCTCCGACTGCCAGCCCGCATAGTTGGCCGGTTGGCTCTGGCTCATCGGCTACCCCTCACTGCCGTCGACGGCCCGCGGGGCAGGCGGCAGAGCCGGCCGCACAGGAGCAGCCGAAATCGGTGTCGGCTCACGGCCGCCGTCAACCGCCGGCGGGTTGTCTCCGGCGTCTACCGCGCGTCGCGCGGAACCGCGCTCCATTGCCACCCGTGGCGGAGGCGGGCCTCCAGCCCCCGGCTCCGGTGGCGGAGGCGTCGATGCCGGAGCACTGGCACCTCCGCCCTCTCCCCCGGCACCCGGCGGAACATTGACCTGTCCGCCCATGTCCTTGCCGGGGCCCAGGTCTGCATGGGCGGCCATCGCCTCCATGCCGCCCTCCAGCAACTCCTTGCCCGCCTTGGCCCCCTGGAGGGCCAGCCCCGTCGCTCCCAGCTTGCCCAGGCCGCCGAAGCGACCCCCGCGGCCGCCAGCGGCCGCCTGGGCAACGTTGCTGTCGTTCTCCGACTGCAGAGCCTGGGTGAACGCGCGACCGCCACCGACCGCCCCCGCCCCGGACGGCGTTCCACCGCCGTACCCGAACATCGACCCGGCAGTGCCACCGACCGCCCCCAGCAGGCCGGACGCAAGCCCGCCGCCGGACCCCACGGACGTGAAGGTCATGAATTTCGCCAGCGCGGGCCAGGCGAACGCGCCCAGCACGATGGTGAGCAGACCGACCATCACGTCTTTGGGCTCCGTGGATCTACCCGTGGTCGCGAAGCCGATCACGAAGATCAGCACGACGACGGGCTTGATGAGAATCAGCGAGATCAGTGCGTTACGGGCCTTCGGCCACCATTCCTTCGTGGAGTCCATGATGCCGCCCGCAGCCGAGATCGGGATGCAGCACACGAGCACGACGATAGCTGCCTGCCGCAGCAGCATCTCGCCCCACAAGACCACCGACGCCAATGCCGCAAGTATGCCGAAGATCATGATCAGCGCTGTGTTCTTCCAACCGCCGATCAGGAACAACGTCTCCATCTTTTCCTGGAATGCACCCTTGCCAATCTCTTCGTTATACTCCTTGATCATCCACCTGCTGACCTCGTCGGAAGCCCCCAGCGCAGCTTGTGTCACTGCCAGGGCTGCCACGCAGATCACGGCCCACTTGGCCAGTCCGATGATGGCCGTTGCGGCAGACGACCCGTCACCGCTGATGCCGACCTTCGTGAATTGCCAGATCAGCAGAAGCAGAGCCACAAGCGCTGACAAAGCCCACGTCAGCTGATATGGACCCTTTTCATCGGGCCTATCGGAACCATCTGGATCATCCGGATCATAAGGACCGTTGATTCCCGTTTTCTCCAGGCGGATCGTGGAGAAGTTCAAGAACATATCCGTCAGACCCGACAAGATTTCAGACGCCGCTATGGCAAAATTTCCCGCAACGGCATCAAACGCAGCCGTCGCGATGGTCTTCGCGGGATCCTTAATGAACTTCTGGCCGCCATCCGTTATATCAATGAGGCCTTCCTGCGTGTCGCAGAAAAACTTCCCAAGTCCACCTCCTTTACACTCCCTATCAGGCGCAATAACGTGGCGCCAGACGACAATCCCCACCTCCTTGCAGACCTTTTCATCATCCTTGGCTTTCTTGTCGACGCAATTCTTGGTCCAGAAGTCGTAGCAGGATTTCTTATTGAACGTCTTAGCCGGCTTGCCATCCGCCTTCACTTTGCACGTGACAGGGACTGTGAGCCTGTCACCTTCGGCTGCACTGACAGGAGGGGCCAAGACGGTCAGCAGGGCGGCGACAGCAAGGAGGAGCCCCAAAGGCCAGGCAGTCCTACTTCTCATAGACAAGGGTCCTCCAGCCAGCCCTGGCGGCCTCTGGAGTGTCCGGGGTCGCCTTGGCAGGCTCCTCGCCAGCAGTCTCCTTCACCTCGCTGAGCTTCCAATCACCGCCGGTCCAGATCATGACGTTGCCCGTCACTTGGGTGTAGGTCCGGGGAACGCCTCTGATCGAGAGCTCGACATCCGACAGAATCCACACCGTGACCCTGTTGGCGCTCACCCCCCTGGTCTGGTAGGCCCGGGAAGTGCTGGCGTAATAGGTGCCATCGTCCGACTCGCCGTCCGCAGACAGCTGGTAGCTCTTCCGGAGCCTCTCAGACGAATCCCGCAGCCCCCAGCCGACCAGATCCTGTTCCCGGGGCACGGCGATGACCCGCCCCTGTTTCTCGGCGGCGTCGGGAGTCAGCGGATCGAAGACGTCGTAGAAGTGCGACAGGGCCGAGACCGCGCCCTCGCGCGTGTGGGGGTAGCCGACAGGAACGCCGTCCTCGACGTCACGCGGTGTGGGCAGAACCGTCGGCGTCGTGGTCCCAGTTGTCGGGTCCGCCGACCTGCTGGACGTGGGACTGGGCTTGAGGTCGCCCTTACCGGCCTGCTTGCTGTCGGAACCGTTGCTGACGAAGGCGAACACCGCGGCGCCCATCGCCGCCGCTGCCACCAGCGCGGCGAGCATCAGCAGGCGGTTACGCGCCCGGCGGCGGCGCTGCATGTGGTGGTCGAAAGACAAGGCGCTACCCCCGGCCGAGGTTGTAGAAGGCCGCGACGAGCGCGAAAACCGCGCCGATGCCACCGGCCGCAACGCAGGACCACAGCATCGAGCGCTTCCCGCGCGCCGCCATGTCCGGGCGCTCGGTGTTGTTGCCGATACCGACCAGGGCCCCGCCCCAGATGAAACCGAGGAGGCAGGCCAGCAGGGCGACCGTCAGAGACCAGCCGATCAGCGTGTCGGTAGCGTTCCCCAACTTCCCTGGCAGGCTGACCGGCGACCGCGGCATGAGCGGGTCGTCAGAGTCGTCGCAATCCTCTTTCTTCTTGTCACACTTGTCCGCGAGGTATACCGCCGACTTGAGCAGGGCCAGGGACAGGGACACGTAACGGCTTTCCTTCCGAAAGGGGCGCTGGAACGGCAGCGGGAGGGAGCGGCTCGCCCCAGGTTGCATGAACCAATGACAGAGCGGCTTGCGCCAGGTCGCGGCCGACGGCGCGGGTGCGGGGCTTGAGTCGAGCGAGGTCACGTACGCCTTGAGCACGGATCCGCGGGTCGTACTCCAGCCGGAGGAGCGCGCCGACCTTGGGTTCCAGCATGGTCAGAGCCGCCTTGACCGACGCCGGCCACCGTCCTTCACCGGTCGCGGCCAGAACGATGATGGTGCGCTGCAAGGGCAGCCCGTCGGCCTCTGCGGCCATCACGGCGATCTGCAGTGCGGCCACGCCCTCACCGGTCGCGGCCGCGCACAACACGGGGACCGCGTAGGGCAGGGAGCACCAGCGGGCGCTGATTCCTGACCGGCCGGAGTGCCGGGAGCTCACCACGTCGTGAGCGAGGTCGTGGCCTGTGTCGACAATGACGGCCTGCCATCCACCGATGGCGGCGAGCTGGTGCCATGCCTCGGGGTCCTCGGGCAGCGACAGCGGAGGCGCGTCCCACCGGCGGTAGTCCGTCACGACATGCCAGGGGTGGGGCCCGGACGCAGGACCTGTGCCGACTGCCTCGTGTGCCTGACGCGCGTAGAGAGGCTGATCCGGCGGAAGCGAGGCAAGCCCGGCTCCGGAAGTGGCAGACCAACCCGCCCACGGCGACGCGAGGCGCGGGACAGTGTCAAGGACGACAGTGGTGCCACGGACAGCGAAGGCGTCGGCGGCTAACGCCGCAGTGACCGAACGCCCGCTGCCCCCAGCCGAGGCCATCACCGGCACGATCAACCGGGTGCGCGAAGCCAGCGGAACCGGCTGCGCCGCCGCCTTGGCCATCACTACACCCCCATCGACCTGGACCAATCAACGCTACGCTTATGCGAGTTGACCAAGCGCCATGTCTAACAACTGACTCGACGTGTTGTCCACGTCCTTTGACGCGTGGCGGGGATTGAGGCAGCCTCGTTACGCAATTGCACCTGCGCGCTGCATGCGGCGAGCGGTGCAGTTGCGAACACAGGTGGCGATTGGGGCGGATCGTCCACACACACAAGCACGGGGCTCGTCTGCGACCGAGACGCTATCCCGTTCCAGAGGACACACCGGGCGAATCAGGCTGACACGGAGGGGGCTCCAGGCAACATAAGCCGCCTGGAGGGGGGAAACGGGGGAGCATTGGCGAAGAAAGTTCTGATAGCCGCGGGGGCACTGATCGCGACTCCGTTCGTCCTCATTGCCGGAGTCGCCATCCAGACCACCACCACATCAGAGGTGGCCAGTGCAAACCCCAACACCGCCGCCATCGGCGGCGGCCTCAAGTCGAGATCCGTACCCCCTCAATACGCACCATGGATCGAGAAGGCCGCAGGCGCCTGTCCCGGTCTGCCAGCCCCTGTCCTCGCCGCCCAGCTGAAGCAGGAGAGCGGCTTCAACCCTAATGCGCGCTCCCACGCCGGGGCTCAGGGCATAGCTCAGTTCATGCCCGGCACCTGGAAGACCTGGGCGACGGACGCGGACGGGGACGGGGCCGCTTCCCCCCTCGATCCGCCGGACGCCATAACAGCTCAGGGCCGGTTCATGTGCTCCCTACTGAAGAAAGCCAAGAGGTCCGGCTACCCGGGAGAGCCGATCGAACTTGCCCTCGCGGGCTACAACGCCGGGTGGGGTGCCGTGCAGAAGTACCGGGGGGTGCCGCCCGAGTCCTTCGCGAAGGGCCAGACGTACCACTACGTGCGGAACATCATGGCGAGCGCCAAGCGATTCACCGCCTCGGCCGGCATATCCTCGGCGGTCGACCTCCCCGCCGGCTACACCGTGCCCACCGACACCCCGCCCCAGGTCCGCACCGCGATCGCATGGGCGTTGAGGCAGAAGGGCGGCTGGTACCGCCTGGGCGGCACGTGCACCGACGCCCACGGGAGCAACCCCGCGCACTGGTGTGACTGCTCCAGCCTGATGCAGCAGGCATACAAGGCGGCGGGAGTGACTATCAGTCGCACGACCTTCACGCAGGTCGACGAGGGCGAGGCCGTGAACATCGACGCCCCGCAGCCCGGCGACCTGGTCTTCACGCCGGGCTCCGACGGCACCGCCTCAAGCCCCGGCCACGTCGGCATGTACATCGGCGAGAACCGGATCATCGAGGCTCCCCGCACTGGTGTGAAGACGAGGATCGTCACCTACGACAGCTGGCGTCATTCCAAGAGTCCGATCACTCGCATCGTCGCCGTCCGCCGGATCGTGTCCCGATGACGACGCCACGCCCCACTCAGTCTCCGGAGCCGCCCATGCACGACAACGATCACGTCCTCTACGCCCCCTGGGGAGAAGTGACCCCCGAGTTCTGGACCGGAGCTGCGGCACCGCACGCCACCCCAGACCCGGCCCCGGCCCCAGGGGGCCCGCTGCCATTGCCCGCCGAGCACCGGGACCAGCTCGCCACCGCTACCGCGGCGATGGCCGACGGCCACCTGACCGAAGCGGAGGAAATCGCGCGCATCCTGGAGCAACGTATCGCCAAGGCCTATGGACAGCGGCATGAGTACACCACGAACGTGCGCGAGATGCAGGCTCACATCGCCCACCTCATCGGAGATCATGCCACCGCCACTCGCATATACCTCAGCGTCACCGACTCCCGTGCCGATGCCCGAGGAGTCGGCGATCCTCTGACCCGCGCCTCGGCCCGCCGGGCGATGGCCACTTGGCAGGCCATCACCGACCCGCCCGAAACGCGTGAGCTGGCGGATTCCGTCATCGCCATGCTCAGCAAGGTCACCGGCGAGAGCAGCGGCGCGACCCGAAATGCACGGGCCCATCTGGCCCGGCGACGCACTCCGTAGGCGCGGACAGGTCGCACCAACGACAACGACCCAACATCACCGCCCGTATGCGGCGCACACCACAACCTGGGCCGAGAGCAGGTCAGATGCAGCCGTCCACGTCCGAGTTGCGGCCGTACCGCAACTCGCGCCCGTCGAGTACGACGCCGGCCCCTGGCGGCAGCACGGGAGAGACCAGTTCCGGCAGGGCAAGGCCGTCCCAGTCGACGCTTACGTCGATGGCCTGGGGAGATTCCGACGCGATCTCGTACATCTCCTGAGGCAGCACTTCCCAGACGGCGTCCTCGTCCATGCCGTCGTACGGCCCGCCGGGCTCCGGTACGCCACCGCTGGCTCGCCCGTCCTCGGCGGACCGCATCGCCGTCAGCCCGGGGACCTTCACCGTCAGGAACGGGTCGAGCTCCCTTTCGAGCAGCAGCTCGCCATGGCGGTAAACCCTGACAACGAACGTGGCACCGGCCGCCCACGAACCCGTGCGCACGTAGTACGCGACCGAGGCGTCGAGCGCTTCGAGGTCGTTGGCCACCTCAAGGTGCTCCCAACCGCCGCCGCCCTGCCAGCAGGAGCCCTCGAACACGTAGAAGCTGTACACGCCAACACCCCCGTAACGGTCCGCTCGGCTGCCGACGATACCGCTCGTCCGGCGCTCTCAGAGCTGCCGCAGGTGGTCGCGCAGGGCCCGGGCGACCTGGGCCATGAGGGCGTCGACGCCGGGCTGGGCGCCGGCGGAGACGAGGGATTCGGTCAGGACGGCGATGGCGAAGGACTGGCCGTCGGAGTGCTCGACGACGCCGATCTCGTGGCGGAGGTTGAGGAGGGTGCCGGTCTTGGAGGACCAGGTGGTGGCGTCCGAGACGAAGTCGGGGGCGAGGCGGTGGCGTATCAGGTTCTGGGACATCAGCTCGCGCACGCGGCGGGCCACGTCCGGGTGGATGGCCGACGGTGTCCACAGGGCCTGGAGCAGTTCGACGCAGGCGCGGGGGCTGCCGGTGTTGGCGCGCGTGGTGTCGAGCTGCGGTACGCGATGTCCGCGGCCGCTGGTGCCCGCGTCGATGGCGAGGGCGTGGGCCAGGTGCGCCTGTGCGGTGTCGAAGCGTTCCATGGGGGTGTCGGTCAACTCCCGCATGGTGTGCCGGACGGTGATGCCGTGGAGGCCGAGTTCCTGGAGGATGCCGGCGACCCGGGCGGGCGGGGTGAGGTCGAAGAGCGCGTCGGCGGCCACTCCGTCGCTGACGCAGGTGCTCAGGTAGAGCAGGTCGTCGATCGCGATCCGGGCGGGGTGGCGGAAGCGGCTCAGCCCGGTGGGGCCGGGCGTGGTGATCCGGCCGGGTGCCACGTCGAGCGTCGTCGCCCCGTCGAGCTCGCCGCGCCGGATGCGCTCCGCCGTCGCCAGCGCGAGCGGGATCTTGACCAGGGACGCCACCGGCAGTCGGGCGTCCGGCTCGATGCCGAGCTCCTCGCCGGTGCGCAGGTCGCGGACGAGGAGATAGCCGCGCAGACCGCCGTCGCGCAGCCGCCCGCGCAGCTCGCGCAGCAGCGCCTCCGTCATGCGCCGGCCCCCTCGGCGCCGAGGCAGCGCGCGATCGCGTCGCCCAGGCGCGCCTGGATCTGCTGTGAATCACCGGTGGCGGTGAGGGCGTACCCCCTGGTGAGCGTGGCGTCGCCGAGGGGGCGCCAGGCCAGGGAGAGTTCCCGGGCCTGCGCGGGCGAGCACAGCAGCAGGTCGCGGGAGCACAGCACCTCCGCCGCGGCGGTGGTGAGGTCGGCCGCGACGGCGAGCTGTACGGGCCGCAGGCCGACGGCGTCGCGCAGGCGGGTCAGGGGGTCGCGGAGGTGCGGGGCGTCGTCCTCGGGCTGGATCCAGATACGGCGGGCCGGCCCGGGGTCGGCCCGTCCCATCCGCAGGGTGTCGAGGTAGACGCGTTTCACGCCGGGGTCCTGAGCGCCGGCCAGCCCGAGCGGCACGGACCATGTCGCCTCGTCCGGCACCACCGGGAGCAGGGCGGCGCGCACCTGCTGGGAGCGGATGAGCTCCAGCCGCCGCGGCGGCGGGCCGGCGCGGAGTTCGAGGGTGACGCCGTGCCCTCGTGCGTCGGCGACCAGGCGGGCGAGATCGGCGGTGGAGCAGATCCCGGGCACCGCGAGCCGCCACGGCTTGCGCTTGGCGGTCTTCGCCTCGTGTTCCAGTACGTCGGCGGCCAGGACGAGCTGACGGGCCGTCGGCAGCATGTCCCGGCCGAAGGGGGTGAGGACGGCCCGCCGCGAGGTGCGCTCGAACAGCTGCTCGCCGAAGCGCTGCTCCAGGGCGGCGATACGGCGGCTGGCCACCGGCTGGGACATCCGGGCGGCGGCCGCGCCGACGGTGAAACTGCCGCGCTCGCTGACGCTGACGAACGCGCGGCACGCCCCCACCAGATCCATGGCGCCCGCTCCTATGTCCCCTCGGCATGGAATCCCACTCAAGCGTATTGGACCGCATAGCCGCCGGCGGGCGAGGGTGCTCGCAGTCGTCCCACCACCGCCCCGGAGGCATGGAACATGCGGCACTGGAGCATGCGGCACCCCCACGTCCGGCGCGCCCTTCGCGGTGCGCTCGCCGTCCTCGCCCTCGTCCCGCTCGCGGCCTGCGGCGAGGATGATGCCCCGGCCTCGTCGTCTCCGCCGTCCAAAGCGACGGCCTCTCCCGCGTCGCGGCCGTACGCCCGCGAGTTGAAGGACCTCGAGCGCAGGTTCGACGCCCGCCTCGGCGTCTACGCCATCGACACGGGCACCGGCCGGGAGGTGGCGTACAACGACGGCGAGCGCTTCGCCTACAACTCCACCTTCAAGGCCCTGGCCTGTGGTGTCGTGCTGCGGAAGCACTCGCTCAGCGGGATGGACAAGAAGATCACCTACTCCGAGGACGTGCTGCTCCCCAACTCCCCCGTGACCGAGAAGCACATCGCCACCGGTATGACCCTGAGCGAGCTGTGCGACGCCACCATCCGCTACAGCGACAACGCCGCCGCCAACCTGATCCTCAAGGAACTCGGCGGGCCCAAGGCCCTCGACGCCGCGCTCGAGGAGATCGGCGACGACGTCACCCGAATGGACCGCCCCGAGCCGTATCTGAGCCGATGGGTCCCGGGCGAGACGCGGGACACCACCACGCCCCGGGCGTTCGCGAAGGACCTGCGCGCCTTCGTCCTCGGGGACGTCCTCGGCAAGTCCGAACGCGCACGGCTCACGGAGTGGCTGCGGACCAACAAGACCGGCGACAAGGTCATCCGGGCCGGTGTGCCCAAGGGCTGGGTGGTCGGCGACAAGACCGGGACCGGCAGCTACTACGGCGGCCGCAACGACATCGCCGTGGTGTGGCCCCCGGACTCGGCCCCCGTCGTGATCGCGATCCTGTCGAACCGTCACCAGAAGGACGCCGAACCCGACGACAAACTGATCGCGGAAGCGGCGTCCGTGGTCGCCGACACGCTGTCGTGACAGCGCACCGCGGCCCGTAAGGGCGCACCAGCCCGTACGAGCTCACCGGCTCCAAGCGCACACCGGCCGGGAGCTCACCCCTCCGCGATCACCACCGCCGACGCGACCCCCGCGTCATGGCTGAGCGACACGTGCCACGCCCGTACGCCCAGCTCCGCCGCGCGCGCCGCCACCGTCCCGCGCACCGCAAGACGCGGCCGGCCGCCGGCCTCCGTCAGCACCTCCGCGTCGGTCCAGCGCAGCCCGGGCGGTGCGCCGAGCGCCTTGGCCAGGGCCTCCTTGGCGGCGAACCGGGCGGCGAGCGACGCGATCCCGCGCCGCTCGCCGCTCGGCAGGGTCAGCTCGCCCTCGACGAACAGCCGGTCGGCCATCCCTGGTGTGCGCCGCAGCGCGTCGTCGAAGCGGTCGATCTCGGCCACGTCGATGCCGACCCCGATGATCACTGGCCGCTCACTCCACGGTCACGGACTTGGCCAGGTTGCGCGGCTGGTCGACCTCGTTGCCGCGCGCCGTGGCGAGCTCGCACGCGAAGACCTGCAGCGGCACCGTCGCGACCAGGGGCTGCAGCAGGGTCGGGGTGGCGGGGATCTCGATCAGGTGGTCCGCGTACGGGGCGACCGTCGTGTCGCCGCGCTCGGCGATGACGATCGTCCGGGCGCCGCGGGCCCGGATCTCCTGGATATTGGAGACGATCTTGTCGTGGAGGACGGACCGGCCGCGCGGCGAGGGTACGACCACCACGACCGGCAGGTCCTCCTCGATCAGCGCGATCGGCCCGTGCTTGAGCTCGCCGGCCGCGAAGCCCTCGGCGTGCATATAGGCGAGCTCCTTGAGCTTGAGCGCGCCCTCCAGGGCGACCGGGTAGCCGACGTGGCGGCCCAGGAACAGCACGGTGTTCTTGTCCTTCAGCGTCCGCGCCAGCTCCCGCACCGGTTCCATGGTCTCCAGCACCTGCTCGACCTGGGTGCCGATCTCGGACAGCTCGCGGATCACGGACTGGATCTCGTCGCCCCACTTGGTGCCGCGCACCTGCCCCAGGTACAGCGCCACCAGGTAGCAGGCCACCAGCTGGGTGAGGAACGCCTTGGTCGAGGCGACCGCGACCTCGGGCCCGGCGTGGGTGTACAGCACCGCGTCCGACTCGCGCGGGATCGTGGAGCCGTTGGTGTTGCAGATGGCGAGCACCTTGGCGCCCTGTTCGCGCGCGTGGCGCAGGGCCATCAGCGTGTCCATGGTCTCGCCGGACTGCGAGATGGCGATCACCAGCGTGCGCGGGTCCAGGATCGGGTCGCGGTAGCGGAACTCGCTGGCCAGCTCGGTCTCGCAGGGGATGCGGGTCCAGTGCTCGATGGCGTACTTCGCGATCATCCCCGCGTGGTAGGCGGTGCCGCAGGCCACGATGACGACCTTGTCGACCTCGCGCAGCACCGAGGCCGGGATCCGGACCTCGTCCAGCGTCAGGTTCCCCGCCACGTCGATCCGCCCCAGCAGCGTGTCGGCGACGGCCTTCGGCTGCTCGGCGATCTCCTTGAGCATGAAGTAGTCGTAGCCGCCCTTCTCCGCGGCGGAGGCGTCCCAGTCGACGTGGTACGTACGGATGTCCGCGGGCGCCCCGTCGAAGTCCGTGACCGTCACACCGTCCCGGCGCGCCTCGACGACCTGGTCCTGGCCGAGTTCGATGGCCTCGCGGGTGTGGGCGATGAAGGCGGCCACGTCGGAGGCGAGGAACGCCTCGTCCTCGCCGACGCCGACGACCAGCGGCGAGTTACGGCGCGCGCCGACCACCACGTCCGGCGCGTCCGCGTGCACCGCGACCAGCGTGAAGGCGCCCTCCAGGCGGCGGCAGACCTGCCGCATCGCCTCGGCGAGGTCGCCGCAGGACGAGAAGGACTCGGCGAGCAGATGCGCCACGACCTCGGTGTCGGTCTCGGAGGCGAGCTGGTGGCCGCGCTCGGCCAGCTCGGCGCGGAGCGCGGCGAAGTTCTCGATGATGCCGTTGTGGACGACGGAGACCCGGCCCGCGTTGTCCAGGTGCGGATGGGCGTTGGCGTCCGTCGGGCCGCCGTGGGTGGCCCAGCGGGTGTGGCCGATGCCGGTGGAGCCGCTGGGCAGCGGGCGGTCCGCGAGCTCCTTCTCCAGGTTGGCGAGTTTCCCGGCCTTCTTGGCGGCGGCCAGCCCGCCGTCGGCGAGCACGGCGACGCCCGCCGAGTCATAGCCGCGGTACTCGAGCCGCTTCAGCCCGGCCAGGACGACATCGAGGGCGGACTGCCCTCCCACATAACCAACGATTCCGCACATGCAGTGCAGCGTACGGCCCGTGGCCGCGCGCCCGGACCACCGCCCACGCGCAATCCGCCACCTGCGGGGCATCCGTCGCACATCCGGCATCCGCGCCGGGGCATAATGCGCCAGCGGCCGGGGGGCCGCCCAGCTCATCTTCCAGGGGGGAAGCCATGCGCCGTACCACCACTCCTGCCATCAGAGCCTGCGCCGCCGTGGCCGCGCTGCTCGCGCTCGCCACGGCCTGCTCGTCGGACTCATCCGACGAGACCGACAAGGCCACCAAGGCCGACAGGACCACCAAGACCAACAAGCGCGGCAAGGCGACGGCCGATGAGACCGGCGAGAAATCCCTCGCCGAAATCGTCCGCAAGGCCGCGACGAAGACCGGCAGGACCAGCGCCCGCGTCGACGAGACGATCGTGCTGCGGAGCGGCGGCCAGGAATACACGCTCTCCGTGTCCGGTCCTTTCGACCTGGCCCGCGACAAGGGCAAGCTGTCCGTCGACTTTCCGGGCGGTGCGATCGACCACATCGACGAGGTGTTCACCGGGGGCAAGGTCTACGTCAGGCCGCTCTCCAATCTGCCCGAGGACCAGTGGCTGGTGACCGACCGCGCCAAGGCCGAGGCGCACCACTTGCTGCGGGCTCCGGCCAACGACCCCGAGCACGTCCTGCGCCAGATCTCGGCCATGCGCGGGGTGACGGACGCCGGAAGCACCACCATCGACGGCCGCCCCATGGCCCTCTACACGGGAACGATCGACCACGACACGCTCGCCATGGGGCTCGCCCAGAAGGTCCGCGCCCCCCTGGACCAGGTCCGCGACGCGCAGGGGGACATCCCGGTCACCGCCCGCGCTTGGGTGGACGAGGACGGACGGCTCGCGCGGGTTGAGCTGTCCTGCCTGGTGGCCGCGACGACCGTCGACGTCACGATGAACCTCTCCGGCTTCGGGAAGGCCGTGCGGGTCTCGCCGCCGGATGCCTCCCAGACCGTCCCGGGGACCCTGAACGGCGGCGTCCTGCCCGGCTGACGGCGACGCACCCGGTGTGACAGGCCCCACGCGCGTGACGGACCCCACGCCCCGCCCCGCCCCACGCGCCCGCGCCGAGCCCCGACAATGAGAGGATGATCACGTCTCCCGCGCAGGACGCGCACCCCGCGCACCCGGAGCACGACTCACCCCCGGAGCACGACTCACAGCCCCAGCACCCTCCCCGCACCCCGCGGCGCCCCGAGCCGAGCCCGTACGTGGACCTGTCCCGCGCCGAGTGGAGCGCGCTGCGGAACAAGACCCCGCTGCCGCTCACCGCCGAGGAGGTCGAGCGGCTGCGCGGCCTCGGCGACGTCATCGACCTCGACGAGGTACGGGACGTCTACCTCCCGCTCTCCCGGCTGCTGAACCTGTACGTGGCCGCCACCGGCAGACTGCGCGGCGCGCTCAACACCTTCCTCGGCGACACCAAGAAGGGCAGCGGCACCCAGCCCGGCACGCCCTTCGTGATCGGCGTGGCGGGCAGCGTCGCGGTCGGCAAGTCCACCACCGCCCGTCTGCTGCAGGCGCTGCTGGCCCGCTGGCCCGAGCACCCGCGCGTCGAGCTGATCACCACCGACGGCTTTCTGCACCCCAACGCCGAGCTGCACCGGCGCGGCCTGATGTCCCGCAAGGGCTTCCCCGAGTCGTACGACCGCAGGGCCCTGACCCGGTTCGTGGCGGATGTGAAGGCGGGCAAGGAGGAGGTCTCGGCGCCCGTCTACTCCCACCTCATCTACGACATCGTGCCGGGCGAGCGGCTGACCGTGCGCCGCCCCGACATCCTGATCGTCGAGGGGCTGAACGTGCTGCAGCCCGCGCTGCCCGGGAAGGACGGCCTCACCCGCGTCGGCCTCGCGGACTTCTTCGACTTCAGCGTGTACGTGGACGCCCGCACCGAGGACATCGAGCGCTGGTACCTGGGCCGCTTCCGCAAGCTGCGCGAGACGGCCTTCCAGGACCCGTCCTCGTACTTCCGCAAGTACACCCAGGTCTCCGAGGAGGAGGCGCTGGACTACGCCCGGATGATGTGGCGCACGATCAACAGGCCCAATCTGCAGCAGAACGTGGCGCCCACCCGCGGCCGTGCCACGCTGGTGCTCCGCAAGGGCCCGGACCACAAGGTCCAGCGGCTGTCCCTGCGCAAACTCTGACACGACGACCCCCTGAGAACCCGAGGAGCACCACCGTGCTGCATCTGCGGCTGATCGTCCCGGCCGACCGCACCGACGAGGTGGTGCGCGCCGTGGAGCACACGGTGGGCACCGCCCACCTCGTGGTCATGCCGGGCGTCGCGCGCAACCCGGCGGGGGACGTGGTGCTGGTCGACGTGGCGCGCGAGGCGGGCGACGCCCTGCTGGGCGAGTTGCGCGCGCTGGGCCTGGACACCTACGGCTCGATCGCCGTCGAGAACATCGATCTGTCGCTGTCCAGGCGGGCCGACAAGGCGGAGGAGGAGGCGCCGGGCGAGGGCGCGGACGCCGTCCTGTGGGAGCACCTGACCGAGGCCACCCACGAGGAGTCCACGCTCTCCGTCACCTTCCTGGCCTTCCTCGCCCTCGCCACCATGATCGCGGCCTGCGGTGTGGTGCTGGACAACGCGATCCTGATCGTGGGCGCGATGGCGGTCGGCCCGGAGTTCGGCCCGCTGGCCGGGCTGTCCACCGCGCTGGTCCAGCGGGCCCCGCGGCTCGCGGCGCGCTCGCTGATCGCGCTGGTCGTGGGGTTCGCGGTGGCGATGGTGCTCACGACGGGCTTCGGCGTGCTCATGGACGCCTTCGGGCTGTTCACCAAGGATCAGCTGGAGCGGCCGCGGCCGAACACCGACTTCATCTGGAAGCCGGACATGTTCTCCTTCGTCGTGGCCCTGCTCGCCGGGATCGCCGGAACGCTCTCGCTGACCTCGGCGAAGTCCGGGGCGCTGGTCGGCGTGGCGATCTCGGTGACCACGGTGCCGGCCGCGGCCAATGCGGCGGTGGCGCTCGGCTACGGCGAGATCCGCCAGATGTGGGGCTCGACGGAACAGCTGCTGCTGAACCTGGCCGGGATCGTGGTCGCGGGCACGCTGACGCTGCTGGCCCAGAAGTTCCTGTGGGCCAGGCAGCGCGACCGCGCGCTGCGGCGGCTGTAGCCCGGCGTTCGGTTTGTAGTGAGTATGGGACAGCGACACGCCGTGGCGTCGGCGTGTCGCTGTCCCATACTCACCACGAGTTGCCGGGTCTAGCCCAGCGCGGACTTCACCGCGTCCGCGAGGCGCTCCGCGACCGACCGGGCCTGGTCGATGTCCGCGGCCTCGACCATCACGCGCACCACGGGCTCCGTCCCGGACGGCCGCAGCAGCACCCGCCCGGTCTCGCCGAGCTCGCGCTCCGCGTCCGTCACCGCCGCGGCCAGCTCGGCGCTGGAGGCGACCCGGGACTTGTCCACGTCCCGGACGTTGATCAGCACCTGGGGCAGCCGCTCCATGACGGCCGCGAGGTCGGCAAGCGTACGGCCGGTGTCGGCCATCCGGGCGGCCAGCAGCAGCCCGGTCAGGGTGCCGTCGCCGGTGGTGGCGTGGTCGAGGACGATGACATGGCCGGACTGCTCGCCGCCGAGGGCGTAGCCGTGCTCCTTCATCTCCTCCAGCACATAGCGGTCGCCGACCGCCGTCTGGACCAGCTCGACGCCCTCGCGCCGCATGGCGAGTTTGAAGCCGAGGTTGGACATCACGGTGCCGACGACCGTGTTCTTCCGCAGGCCGCCCGCCTCCCGCAGCGCGAGCGCGAGCACCGCGAGGATCTGGTCGCCGTCGACCTCCTCGCCCGCCGCGTCCACGGCCAGGCAGCGGTCGGCGTCCCCGTCGTGCGCGATGCCCAGATCGGCCCCGTGCTCGACGACGGCGGCCCGGAGCCGGTCCAGGTGGGTGGAGCCGTAGCCGTCGTTGATGTTGAGCCCGTCCGGCTCGGTGCCGATGGTGATCACCTCGGCGCCGGCCCGGGTGAACGCCTCGGGGGAGACCCGGGCGGCCGCGCCGTGCGCCCCGTCGACGACGACCTTCAGCCCCTCCAGCCGGTTGGGCAGAACGCCGACGAGGTGGGCGACGTACTTGTCCAGCCCCTCCCCGTACTCGCGCACCCGGCCGACCCCCGCGCCGGTCGGCCGGTCCCACGGCTCGCCTGAGGCGTGCGCGCGGTAGGTGGTCTCGATCCGGTCCTCCAGCTCGTCCGCGAGCTTGTGGCCGCCGCGCGCGAAGAACTTGATGCCGTTGTCGGGCATCGGGTTGTGGCTGGCGGACAGCATCACGCCCAGGTCCGCGTCCAGCGCGCCGGTCAGATACGCCACCGCGGGCGTCGGCAGCACGCCCACCCGAAGCACGTCCACACCCGCACTGGCCAGCCCCGCCACCACGGCGGCCTCCAGGAACTCCCCGGACGCGCGCGGATCCCGCCCGACCACCGCCACCGGCCGATGGCCTTCGAAGGTTCCCGCCTCGGCGAGCACATGCGCCGCGGCGACCGACAGGCCGAGCGCCATCTCAGCCGTCAGGTCGGCGTTGGCGACACCGCGCACACCGTCCGTACCGAAGAGTCGTCCCACTGGTGTCCTCCGAGATTACGAGCTGGGGGGCGGAAGCTTGCTTGTAGGTATACGCCCCCTGGAGCAAATAGCCGAACGCCCCGGCGGCACGGGTGGTGCCGCCGGGGCGTTCGAACGAGCGAGCGAAGCCGCCGTATGAGCAGCGCAGCCGCGCGATTAGCGCTTGCTGTACTGCGGCGCCTTGCGGGCCTTCTTCAGACCGGCCTTCTTGCGCTCGGTGGCGCGGTCGTCACGGGTCAGGAAGCCGGCCTTCTTCAGCGGACCGCGGTTGTTGTCCACGTCCGCCTCGTTCAGCGCGCGGGCGATGCCCAGGCGCAGCGCACCGGCCTGGCCGGAGACGCCGCCGCCGGTGATGCGGGCGACGACGTCGTAGCGGTCGTCCAGCTCGAGCACCTTGAAGGGCTCGTTGACTTCCTGCTGGTGCACCTTGTTGGGGAAGTAGTCCTCAAGGGTGCGACCGTTGATCTTCCACTGGCCGCTGCCCGGCACGATGCGGACGCGGGCGATGGCGTTCTTGCGGCGGCCGGTGCCGGCGGCCGGCTGGGGCTCGCCGAAGCGGGAAGCGAGCGACTCGGAGGTGTACTCCGTCTCGATCGTCTCCACGCTCTCGGTGGTGTACTCCTCGACATCGAGGGGGGTCTCGGCGGTGGTCTCGGCCACGATGCTCCTCAGATTCTCTTCGTCTTAGGTGGTGGCCGGGACTACTGCGCGACCTGGGTGATCTCGAACGGGACCGGCTGCTGAGCGCCGTGCGGGTGCTGGTCACCCGCGTAGACCTTCAGCTTCGAGAGCATCTGGCGGCCCAGGGTGTTCTTGGGGAGCATGCCCTTGATGGCCTTCTCGACGGCCTTCTCCGGGCTCTTCTCCAGCAGCTCGTCGTAGCGGATGGAGCGCAGACCACCCGGGTAGCCGGAGTGGCGGTAGGCCATCTTCTGGGTCCGCTTGTTACCGGAGAGGTGCACCTTGTCGGCGTTGATGATGATGACGAAGTCACCAGTGTCGACATGCGGCGCGTACACCGGCTTGTGCTTGCCCCGCAGAAGGGTGGCGGCCTGAGAGGCCAGGCGGCCCAGGACGACGTCGGTGGCGTCGATGACGTGCCACTGACGCTGGACGTCGCCGGGCTTGGGGCTGTACGTACGCACGGTCGTAGCCTTCGCTTCTTCAGTGAGTGTGGTCCTGACAAGGCCACCCGGACGATCACGACAGCCTTGGCCGCACCTCGGTGACGCAAACCGAGTGCCTGCCGCTGGTCATCGGCCCGGTGGACCGGCGTAACGGCCTCTCACGTGAGAACGAGCAAGCCAATACGCATAACGAACTGGCAGAATACCGGCCCGCCCCCGCACGGGTCAAAACGCCCTCCCGCCCCACGACGTCCCACCAGGCCACACCCCACCCCGCGACGCCCCGCGACGCAGCGCGACGCCCCGCCCTGTGACGCCCGCGGCCCGGCTCACCGCTTGCGCGCCACTCGCCCCTCGTCCCACACCGGCTCCGGCGCCTCCCGCACCACCCCGTCCGCCCCGAACACCAGGAAGCGGTCGAAGGACCGGGCGAACCACCGGTCGTGTGTGACGGCCAGCACCGTGCCCTCGTACCGCTCAAGACCCTCCTGCAGCGCCTCCGCACTCTCCAGATCCAGGTTGTCCGTCGGCTCGTCCAGCAACAGCGCGGTGGCCCCCGCGAGCTCCAGCAGCAGGATCTGACCCCTCCCTCTGGGGGACACCCCCAGACCCCCGTGCGCCTGCTGCCCGCCGGACAGCTTGCCGAAGCGCTGATCACCCGCTCCAGCCCATCGCGGCACAGCCCGGCTCACCGCTTGCGCGCTACCCGCCCCTCGTCCCACACCGGCTCCGACGCCTCCCGCACCACCCCGTCCGCCCCGAACACCAGGAAGCGGTCGAAGGACCGGGCGAACCACCGGTCGTGTGTGACGGCCAGCACCGTGCCCTCGTACCGCTCAAGACCCTCCTGCAGCGCCTCCGCACTCTCCAGATCCAGGTTGTCCGTCGGCTCGTCCAGCAACAGCGCGGTGGCCCCCGCGAGCTCCAGCAGCAGGATCTGGAAGCGCGCCTGTTGCCCGCCCGACAGCTTGTCGAAGCGCTGGTCGCCCTGGCGCTCCAGCTCATAGCGGCGCAGCGCGCTCATCGCGCCGCCCCGGTCCTTGGCGTGCTCGGTCCACAGGATGTCGACGAGGGGGCGCCCGTCCAGCTCGGGGTGTGCGTGGGTCTGCGCGAAGTGGCCGGGCACCACCCGCGCCCCCAGCTTCCACGCGCCCGTGTGCGCGACCTCGTCGCCCGCCAGCAGCCGCAGGAAGTGGGACTTCCCCGATCCGTTGCTGCCGAGCACGGCCACCCGCTCCCCGTAGAAGACCTCCAGGTCGAACGGTTTCATCAGCCCGGTGAGCTCCAGCCCCTGGCAGGTCACCGCGCGCACCCCGGTCCGGCCGCCCTTCAGCCGCATCCGGATGTCCTGCTCACGCGGCGGCTCCTGCGGCGGGCCCGCCTCCTCGAACTTCCGCAGCCGGGTCTTCGCGGCCTGGTAGCGGCTGGCCATGTCCGAGTTGTACGCCGCCTTCTGCTTGAAGGTGAGCATCAGCTGCCGCAGCTTGGCGTGCTCCTCGTCCCAGCGCCGCCGCAGCTCCTCGAAGCGGGCGAAGCGCTCCTTGCGCGCCTGGTGGTACGTGCCGAAGCCGCCGCCGTGCACCCATACGTCACTGCCCGCCGGGCCCGGCTCCACGCTGATGATCTTCTCGGCGGAGCGCGCCAGCAGCTCCCGGTCGTGGGAGACGAACAGCACCGTCTTCTTCGTCTCCCGCAGCCGCTCCTCCAGCCAGCGCTTGCCGGGGACGTCCAGATAGTTGTCCGGCTCGTCCAGCAGCAGCACCTCGTCCGCGCCGCGCAGCAGCGACTCCAGCACCAGCCGCTTCTGCTCGCCGCCCGACAGCGTCCGCACCTGGCGCCACTGCGCCCGCTCGTACGGGACGCCGAGCGCGGCCATGGCGCACATGTCCCAGACTGTCTCGGCCTCGTACCCGCCGGCCTCGGCCCAGTCGCTGAGCGCCTGCGCGTATTGCATCTGCGCGGGCTCGTCGTCCTTGGTCATGATCGCGTACTCGGCCGCGTCCACCGCCTCCGCGGCCTTCCTGATCCCCGGCCGCGCGACCGACACCAGCAGGTCCCGCACCGTCCGCTCGTCCCGTACGGACCCCACGAACTGCGGCATCACCCCGAGCCCGCCGCTGACCGTCACCGCTCCGCCATGCGGCTTGAGCTCCCCCGCGATCAGCCTCAACAGCGTGGTCTTCCCCGCACCGTTGGCCCCCACCAGCGCGACCGCGGCGCCCTCGCCGACCCGGAACGACACATCCCCGAGCAGCACCCGCCCGTCCGGGAGGTAGTACTCGAGATGGCCTGCCTCCACATGTCCCATGGACCGGATTGTGACCTCCGGCCGGGTACCGGACCAACCGGTTTATCACCTGTGCGGATTAAGATTTGCGCCATGAGCTTTGGGCAAGGGGGGCCGTACGGGCCCGGGGGAGGCCAGGGGCCCGGGGGATCACAGCCGCCGACGCCGGACTGGGCGGCGCTCGCCGACGACACCGCCAGGCGCGGCCGCCGCCGCAAGCTGCTGTTCGCCGGCGGCGGTGTGCTCGCCACGGCCGCCGTCGCGGCGATCGTCGCCACGGCCGTGATCAGCAGCGGCGACAAGGGCGAGTCCGCCGGCAAGTCGGACAAGTCCGCCAGCCGGCTGCCCTCGCCCCAGGACCTGCCCAGCGAGTCCCCCACCCCGGAGCCCACGTTCTCCAACGTCGCGCCGCCGGCCCCGCCGAAGCCGCTGGACATCATCTCCAGCGCGAAGCGGGACAAGGCGCCGATCAGCACCGGCACCCTCTTCCCCGGCAAGAAGGCCGTCGGGAACGGCCACGAGTACACCAAGGCCGCGACCGCCGCCACCAAGAGCTGCGCGACGGCGACCCAGGGCGGCCTCGGCTCCGTCCTCACCAACAACGGCTGCCGCCGGCTGTTCCGCGCGACCTACTCCAAGGACGGCGTTGCGGTCACCGTCGGCATCGCCGTCTTCGACACCAAGGCGGCGGCGGAGCGGGCCAAGCAGCAGGCGGGGCCCAATGTGGCGTCCCTGGCGGGCGGGGGCGTGCCCGTCTTCTGCCGCCAGGCGGACTGCCAGGTCTCGGCCAACGCCATCGGCCGCTACGCCTACTTCACCATCGCCGGCTACACCTCCGGCGCGGACGTGACCGCCGGCGACACCAAGGCGGTGGGGGCGGGACGGGACATCGCGGACTACGCCTTCCGCCGCATTCTGGAGCGCGGCAACCAGCAGGCGTCGGCGGCGGTGACGGCCACCAACTGAAGCCGCCGTCCGGCCTGTACCCGGCTGCGGTGGGGTACAGGCGGACGGCTGCGCTGTGTTACGCCTTCAGCGCCTTCTCCAACTTGGCGACCTGTGCCGAGACCACCGCGTCCGGGAGGAGGGCCTTGGTGGGGTTGGCGATGTCGACGCCGAAGAACACGGACAGGTGCGCACCGGAGCGCACGACCGTGAACTTCACGGTGGCGACGTCCTTCTTGCCCGCCTCGGTCATGGTGTACGCCAGCGCCTCGTCGCCGAGCTTCGGCGCGGTCAGCGACTCCACCTTCGAGACGTCCGCCTTCTCGCCGCTCCCGTCGGTCGCCTTGAACCCACCGGCGCATGCCGTAAGAGCGCCCCGCAGGTCCGATACGGTCTGCTCGGCGCCGGCCTCCGCGTAGGCGGACACCCGGATGAAGCCCGTGGCGGTCCCCGTGCCCTTGCCGGTGCCGGACAGCGCCCCGGCCGAGGAGAACGTCGCGTACGCCGATGCCTTCGGCACCGGGTCCGTCTTGGCCCCCATCAACTGGGCCAGCGGCTGGCACTTGGCATCCGCGGCCTTCGCGTCCCCGCCGTCCGAGTACTCCTTGTCCGTCATCTTCTCGATCTCGAAGCCCTTGACGTCGGCCTTCACGACGACGGCCTTCTCAAGTGCGGCCTTCGGCAGCGGCGCGGCCTGCTGCTCCGCCGCCGGCGTCTTCTCGGCCGGCTTCTCCGACGACTTGTCGGACTTCTTGTCACCATCGGAGTCGCCGCCACACGCGGTCACCAACCCCAGCGCCGCCACGGCCGTGACCGCCAGCACGACGCGCGACACAGACTTACTCACTTTTGATCCACCCTTTATTGACACTCCCGCGATCGCGGGTGGGGTCATCAAACAACGGGTTGCGCGCGATCGAACAGAGGTTTCCGTGACGATCCGATATCACCGAAAAGGTTGCCCTTCGTCTGATCACGAGATCACAACGGCGGCCGGCGCGAGCGGGAAGCTCCCGTGGTTCGAACTCCCCCCACGCCGAAACGGTTTCGACATCGCGGCTTGAGCGCTGCGCCGCCCCCTCCTCCTGCCACAAATCACCGCATGTGCGGCCACAGACAACCAACCCCCGCCAAAGGTTGCCCTCCGCAGTCCAGATGTGCGCCATCTCATATCACCATACGCATAAGCAACCTTTCCCGCGTTCAACGGTCTTACCGACCGATCGATGCTTACCGAACCCATACCGGCCCCATACCGGGACCATGTGGGCGTATTTCAGAGTGGCTTGTGAGTTGAGCGCATTACGGAGAGCCGAAGGGGAGGCAGCGGCGCGACGGTCCGCACAGGCCGCGCGTACACCACCATGAAGATCTCATTCCTGCTGCACAACGCGTACGGAATAGGCGGCACCATCCGTACGACCTTCAACATGGCAAGCGCGCTCGCCGCCCGCCACACGGTCGAGATCGTCACCGTCATGCGGACCCACAGCGCGCCCAGCCTCCCCCTCCACCCCGCCGTCCGGATCACACCGCTGATCGACCGGCGCCCGGACGCGAAGGGAAGCGACGCGGACAACCCCCTCCTGCAGCAGCCCACTTCGCACATCCCGGCCGCCGAGGCGAAGGGCACCACGAACTTCAACGCGCTCACCGACCAGCGCATCGCCGCCTACCTCGCGGACACCGACGCGGACGTGGTCATCGCGACCCGCCCCGGGCTGGTGATCTACCTCGCCGAGCTCGGGCAGCGCCGCTATGTGCGGATCGGGCAGGAGCACCGGATCTACGGCACCCATCAGGCCTCGCTCCGCGCCGCCTGCGACGCCGCGATCGCCCGCCTGGACGCGTACACCACCGTCTCGGCGGCCGACGCGACGACGCACCGCGCCCATCTGCCCGGCGTGGCCACCCGTATCGTCGGGCTGCCCAACGGGGTCCCCGCCACGGAGGTCGAACCCTCCGACGGCTCGGCCAAGCTGGTCGTGGCGGCCGGACGGCTCATCCCCGTCAAGCGGTACGACCTGCTGGTGGAGGCCTGGGCGACGGTCGCCGCCAAGCACCCCGACTGGCATCTGCGCCTCTACGGCCGAGGTCCCCAACAGCCCGTCCTCCGCCGCCGGATCGACGAACTCGGCCTGGCCGACCGCATCACGCTCATGGGCGCCCACTCCCCCATCGAGACCGAGTGGGCCAAGGGCTCGATCGCCGCCGTCACCTCGCGCGAGGAGTCGTTCGGGATGACGATCGTGGAGGCCATGCACTGCGGTGTCCCCGTCGTCGCCACCGACTGCCCCCATGGGCCCGGCGAGATCATCACCCACGGCCAGGACGGCCTCCTCGTCCCCGTCGGCGACAGCGACGCCATCGCCAAGGGGCTGCTGAGCCTGATCGAGGACGACGAACTGCGCCGCACGATGGGCGCGGCGGCCCGCACGGCCGCCCAGCGGTACGCGCCGGAGCGCGTGGCGGAGGCGTACGAGCAGCTGTTCACGGAGCTGTACGAGGCACGCGGCGCGTCCGCCCCGGCCACCCGGCGCGGACGCGGTCCGCTGCTGGGGTTCCACAGCCCCTTGGCAATGGCGTCGCCCCTGAAGACCACCCTCAAGGGCGCGGTGAAGCAGCTGATCCGCAAGCCGCTGCGCCCCAGCGCCCTCTGCCGCGTCGACGCGGACGGAAACCTGACCGTCCTGATCGACCGTACGGACATGCGCGGCGCCGACCTCGCGCTCGTCCTCACCCGCCGCGACGACCACGACGGCCAGGGGGTCGCCCCGCTCACCCTGCCCCTGCGTCCCCCCGCCACCGACGACGCCCCCTGGACCGCGCTGCTCGACCGCCGCACCCTCACCCTCGCCGAGGGCCGCTGGGACCTGCACGTCCTACGGCCCGGCGACGGCGTCAGCCGCCGGGTGCACTGCCGCTTCGCGGAGGGGCGCGGCCTGCTGGGCCTGGAGCCGCTGCCGGACGCCCCGTTCTCCTGGTGGATCCCGTACCGCACCGCCGGCGGCCATCTCGCCCTGCGCACCTGGCACCGCCGGGCCCACGCCGAAGCCCGTACGATCCGCGCCGACGCCGAGGCGATCAACGTGGCGGGCACCCTGCACGGCACCACCTTCCCGGCGGACGCGGCCCCCACGGTCCGGGCCATCCCGCGCGGAGCCGCGTCGAGCCCCTTCACCATCCCCGTCACGGCCCTCGGCCCGGACGGCTTCCGCTTCACCGTCCCGTACGAGCGCATCCGCGAGGCCAACACGGCCCCAGCGCCGAAGGCGCCGGTGTGGGACCTGACGCTCCGTCTCACCCCGGACACCGCAGCCCCGGCCGACGCGGCTCCGCTCCGCGTCGGCCGGATCCTGGGCGACATCGTCGACCGCAACAAGACGGACCTCTACCCGGCCACCGACGGCATCCGCCCCTACCTGACCAAGGCCAACAACCTGGCCGTCACATGCCCGATTGCCGGGACGTGAGCCCGGAAGTGGAGTCGCCGGGTTCGGGAAGGCTCGAACCGGACTCAAGGAGGGAGAGCATTGACGCGTTCACCTTGTTGAGCGCCCCCTGGAAGACACGCACCTCGTCGATGGCCCCGGAGAAATGGCCGCCGCCGTCCGAATCGGTCGCGGATCGGCCGACATCGATGCGCGTCGTGGAGAGGTCCCAGGAGTTGGCCCACAGGGTCTGCCCGCCGGCCAGTTGACCGTTGACGTAGAGCCTGACCTCACGGGTCGTCGCGTCGTACGCCAATGCCAGGTGATCGCCCTGCCCCTCCGTGCTGGGCAGCCCGGCCGTGTCCCGGACCGTGCTGACCGTGGCTCCGCTGTCGTCCCGTCTCGTCACCGCGAGTTCCCAGCGGCGCGCGGAGGCCGAATAGCGCACCACGGCGGCCTGGGCGGAGTGACCGGAAAGGCTCAGGACCGTCTGGTCCCTGCCCGTGTTCTGTGGCGACAGCCGGGCTCGGGCGGCGATCGAGAAGCTGTCCTCGGAGGCCACCAACCCGACCATCCGCTCGGCGAACGCGCTGGTGCCGTTCAGGGCCAGGTGTCCATTGCCTCTGAGGGCGTCGGCGTTCGGATCGACCGCGCAGTCCGGGTCCGTGCCGGGGTCGCATCCGGGGGCCTGCGGGGTGTAGATCGACGCGCCGCCGCGCAGTGAGAGGCCCGTCCCTGCCGACTCACCCGGCCTCTTCGGGTCCATGTCGGGGGCGACACCGTCGACGGCGGACTCGAGGGGCCAGTAAGCGACCTGATGCGGCTTCACCGTGCCCAACTCCTCGCCCTCGGGCGCCGGGACGACCCGGTCGTACGCCCGCACGTCCGCCACAGTGCCCCGCAGATGGCCGGTGTAGCCGGAGCCGGACCCCTCGCGCCCGATCTGCAGGCCGCCGGTTCCGGTGGCCACCGTACGGCCGGGCTGGATGTCCTCCTCTATCAGGCGGCCGTTCACATACAGCCGGAGGCTGCCTGCTTCGGCGTCGTACACCCCCAGGAGATGGATCCAGCTCTGCCGTGGCGCGGAGCCGCCTGATACCGCCCACGACAGGGGCCTGTCCCCGGCAGGAGATACCCGAAAGGTCCAGGCACCCGCCTCGTCGTCATATTCCAGGGCGAAGCCGGGCCCGTCGGTGCCGTCCTGGCTGACCACGGTCATCGAGCGAGACGGCCGGTCGGGCAGATACACCCAGGCCCCCACGGCGAACGCCTTGCGCGGGTCGAGCGCCGACCCACCCGCGTCCAGGTACGCATCGCTCGTGCCGTCCAGGGCCGCCGCCGTACCGGTGTTCCAGCCGTGGCCAGGACGCCCGAACGTCACGCCCGGCCCGGCCGCAGCCGACTCGGCGGACCCGCTGCCCTGGGCCCGTTCCGACCCCTTCGGGTCGTCGAGCCGCCAGGCGGCCTTGGGAGATCGTCCCGAGGCGACGCGGAACCAGGAAGTGCCCGTCCCCACGGTGGAGCCCGCGCTGTCGTACGCCCTCACGGACAGGTGGTAGACACCTGCGCTCTCCGGCATGAAACGAAAGGTCGCAGGACCGCCGGGAACAGCCGGGGTTACGGTCGCCCGGCCCTGGCCGGTCAATTCGTACTGGTACCTCACCGCGTCAGGGGACGCGGCGTCGAAGGTGAAGCTGCCGTATTCTCCCGCGCCGTCATACCACTGCTTGTCGTCCGGATACCGGTCCGATGTGATGGTCACCGACTCGATGTCCGCCGCGGCGGCCGCGGTCACGCCGGACGGCAGCTCGGCAGGAAGGCCCGTCACCCCCGCCGCGAGCAGCACGGTCAGCACTGCGGTCACCGACCCGGCCCGCACTCGGCGTCTGTGTCTGTGGCCGTCTCTTCCGTCCCGCTGTCGCATCCCCACCCCTTGTGATCAGCTCACCTGACCCAACAGAGGGTTCCCGAACAGATATGCGAATACAAGGCGGTAATGGGCCACCCTCGGGCGGGGTTCAGGGCGCCGCTGCGCCTCAGCAGCAGCCCGCCCCCGGCGCCGGATGCGCCAGCGGCAGCGACCGTTTGTTGCGGGCCTCGCGGTTGCGGGCGGCGAGTTGGTCGTTCGGGGGGTAGCCGACCTCTTCGAGGGTCAGGCCGTGGGGGCGTACGACGTGGACGGCGGAGTCGCGGACACCGGCGGCCAGGACCTTCGCGGGCCAGTCCGGTGGGCGGTGGCCGTCGCCGACGAAGAGGAGGGCGCCGACCAGGGAGCGGACCATGTTGTGGCAGAAGGCGTCGGCCCGGACGGTCGCCGTGATGACGCCGTCGGGGCCTCGCTCCCAGCTGAGGTGCTGGAGGGTGCGGATGGTGGTGGCGCCGTCGCGCTTCTTGCAGTACGCCGCGAAGTCGTGCTCCCCGAGCAGCTTCCGCGCGGCCTCGTTCATGGCGTCCACGTCCAGCGGCCAGTCGTGCCACAGCACATGGCCGCGCAGCAGCGGGTCGACGCCGCCTGGGTGGTCGACGACGCGGTAGGCGTAGCGGCGCCAGATGGCGGAGAAGCGGGCGTTGAAGCCGGGCGGGGCCTCGGCGACGGACCAGACGCGTATGTCGTGCGGGAGCCGGCCGGCGAGGCGGCGCAGCAGCTTCTCGTGGTGCTCGGCCCAGACGGGTTCCGGGAGGTCGACATGGGCGACCTGGCCGCGCGCGTGGACGCCGGCGTCGGTGCGGCCCGCGACCGTCAGCTCCACCGGGTCCTGCATGCGCATGACGACCTGCAGGGCGCTCTCCAGCTCGCCCTGTACGGTGCGGACCGTGTCCCGGCCGCGCTGCTTGGCCCAGCCCGAGAAGTCCGTGCCGTCGTACGACAGGTCAAGCCGGACGCGTACGTAGCCTTCGGGCGCCTCGTCCGTCACCCAGAAATCCTCTCCATATGGGACGGGCCCGCCCCCAAGTAGCTGGGAGCGGGCCCGTCACCTCAAGCCGTCAGAACGCGCTCAGGCGTTCGACTCACCCCCGCGCGAGCGGGGACAGGCTCAGGCGTCCTTGGACTCTTCCGCCGGGGCCTCGGCCTCGGCGGCCTCGGCCGGAGCCTCGGTGGCCTCGGCAGCCTCGTCCTTCTTCAGGCCCTCGAGCGCCTGGTCGCCCGCAGCGTCCTTCGCGGTGCGCTTGGTGGCGGCCTCGGCCTCGCCGACGGCCTGCTGCTGCACGGTCAGCGCCTCGACCAGCTCGATGATCGCCATCGGGGCGTTGTCGCCACGACGGTTGCCGATCTTGGTGATGCGGGTGTAGCCGCCCGGCCGGTTCTCGTAGCGCGGCCCGATCTCCGTGAAGAGGGTGTGGACGACGCTCTTGTCGCGGATGGTCTGGAGCACCAGACGGCGG
Source organism: Streptomyces sp. NPDC007917 (assembly GCF_042959105.1). Lineage (NCBI taxonomy): Bacteria > Bacillati > Actinomycetota > Actinomycetes > Kitasatosporales > Streptomycetaceae > Streptomyces > Streptomyces sp. NPDC007917. The sequence goes on along the minus strand of NZ_JBIBKK010000011.1, from coordinate 209,210 downwards.
TTGTGAAGGTCGCCCTTCTTCGCCTTGGTGATCAGCTTCTCCGCGACCGGGCGCAGGCGGCGGGCCTTCGCCTCGGTGGTCTTGATACGGCCGTGCTCGAACAGCGAGGTGGCGAGGTTCGCCAGCATCAGCCGCTCGTGCGCCGCGCTGCCGCCCATACGGGCGCCCTTGGTGGGCCTCGGCATTGTTTCTCCTTTGGTCTGCACCGGCCGTACGAGGTACCGGTGTCAGTTACCGACGGGCGAGTGCCCGCCGGAAGTCTTCAGGCACAGCTCAGGGCCCCGAACGCGAGAGCTCGGGGCCCCGGAGCTCAGTACTGCTCGGTCTCGACGAAACCGGCGTCCGTGTCGTCGTCCGCGCCGAACGCGTCCGCGGCCGCGGTCGGGTCGAACCCGGGCGGGCTGTCCTTGAGCGCCAGGCCCATGCCGGCCAGCTTGGCCTTGACCTCGTCGATCGACTTGGCGCCGAAGTTACGGATGTCGAGCAGGTCCGCCTCGGACCGCGCCACGAGCTCACCCACGGAGTGGATGCCCTCGCGCTTGAGGCAGTTGTACGAGCGGACGGTGAGCTCGAGCTCCTCGATCGGCAGCGCCAGATCGGCGGCCAGGGCGGCGTCCGTCGGGGACGGGCCCATGTCGATGCCCTCGGCGTCCACGTTCAGCTCGCGGGCCAGGCCGAACAGCTCGACCAGGGTCTTACCGGCCGAGGCCATGGCGTCGCGCGGGCGCATGGCCTGCTTGGTCTCGACGTCGACGATCAGCTTGTCGAAGTCGGTGCGCTGCTCGACACGGGTCGCCTCCACCTTGTAGGTGACCTTGAGCACCGGCGAGTAGATGGAGTCGACCGGGATCCGGCCGATCTCCTGGCCGACCTGCTTGTTCTGGACGGCGGAGACATAGCCGCGACCACGCTCGACGGTCAGCTCCATCTCCAGCTTGCCCTTGCTGTTCAGCGTGGCCAGGACCAGGTCGGGGTTGTGCACCTCGACACCGGCCGGCGGGGCGATGTCAGCGGCGGTGACCAGGCCGGGGCCCTGCTTGCGCAGGTACATCACGACCGGCTCGTCGTGCTCGGAGGAGACGACCAGCTGCTTGATGTTGAGGATGAGGTCGGTGACGTCCTCCTTGACGCCCGGCACGGTGGTGAACTCGTGCAGGACCCCGTCGATCCGGATGCTGGTGACAGCCGCACCGGGGATCGAGGAGAGGAGCGTACGACGCAGGGAGTTGCCGAGGGTGTAGCCGAAGCCCGGCTCCAGCGGCTCGATCACGAACCGGGAGCGGAATTCGTCGACGACCTCTTCGGTCAACGAAGGACGCTGAGCGATCAGCATGGTGTTTTGATCCTTCAGTCGTGGGCGCCCGCTATATGACGCCCTCTGTACTGACGATGGTACGGGCGGCACGGGCCAAACGGCTCGTACCGCCCGTAGCCGGAGCTACTACCGAAGGTAGTGGTTACTTCGAGTAGAGCTCGACGATCAGCTGCTCCTGCACCTGGGTGTCGATCACCTGGCGCTCGGGCAGCGAGTGGACGAGGATCCGCAGCTGCGACGGAATGGCCTCCAGCCACGCCGGCACGGTGCGCTCGCCGGCCTCGGCCTGAGCCACCTGGAAGGGGGTCAGGGTCCGGGACTTCGGGCGGACCTCGATGATGTCGTTCACGGCGACGCGGGCCGACGGGATGTCGGTCTTGCGGCCGTTCACATTGATGTGCCCGTGGCGGACCAGCTGCCGGGCGTGGTCGCGGGACTTGGCGAAGCCGGCCCGGTAGATCACGTTGTCCAGCCGCGACTCGAGGATGCGAAGAAGGTTCTCACCGGTCTTGCCGGTCTTCTTGTTCGCCTCCGCGTAGTAACCACGGAACTGCTTCTCAAGGACACCGTAGATGCGGGTGGCCTTCTGCTTCTCACGGAGCTGCAGCAGGTACTCGCTGTCCTTGGTGCGCCCGCGACCGTGCTCACCCGGGGGGTAAGGACGGATCTCGATCGGGCACTTCGCGCTCTCGCACTTGCTCCCCTTGAGGAAGAGCTTCTGCTTCTCCCGACGGCAACGCTTGCAGTCGGCCCCGGTGTAACGCGCCATTTTCTGGTATCTCTCCTACTTCAGCTGGTCAGACGCGCCGACGCTTGGGCGGGCGGCATCCGTTGTGCGGAGTCGGAGTGACGTCCTGGATCGAGCCCACCTCCAGGCCGGTGGCCTGGAGCGAGCGGATCGCGGTCTCACGGCCGGAGCCCGGACCCTTGACGAACACGTCGACCTTGCGCATGCCGTGCTCCTGCGCGCGGCGGGCGGCCGACTCGGCGGCCATCTGCGCGGCGAACGGAGTGGACTTGCGCGAACCCTTGAAGCCGACGTGGCCGGCCGAGGCCCAAGAGATCACGTTCCCGGTCGGGTCGGTGATCGAGACGATGGTGTTGTTGAACGTGCTCTTGATGTGAGCGTGCCCGTGGGCGACGTTCTTCTTCTCCTTGCGGCGCACCTTCTTGGCGCCGGCCGTACGGCTCTTCGGAGGCATTCGGTGTATCTCCCGTGGAGGTGGTCGGTCCTACAGCCGGACCGCTTGAACAGCGTCCGGTGCGGACTACTTCTTGCCCGGCTTCTTCTTACCGGCGATGGCGCGACGCGGGCCCTTGCGGGTGCGGGCGTTGGTGCTGGTGCGCTGGCCGTGGACCGGCAGGCCGCGGCGGTGACGCAGACCCTGGTAGCAGCCGATCTCGACCTTGCGGCGGATGTCGGCCTGGATCTCGCGACGGAGGTCACCCTCGGTCTTGATGTTGTTGTCCACGTACTCGCGGATCTTGACCAGGTCCTCCTCGGCCAGGTCGCGAACGCGGGTGTCCGGGTTCACGCCGGTGTTGGCGAGGGTCTGCTGGGCAAGGGTGCGGCCAATGCCGAAGACATAGGTGAGGGCGACCTCGACGCGCTTGTCGCGCGGGAGGTCAACGCCTGCGAGGCGTGCCATGAATCTGGCTCCAGATGGTTGTCGGAGGTCTTCCGCAGCACCACTCCCGGCCGCCGCGCGGCGGCCGCCGGGTCCCCGGCCTCCGACCGGGGGTGTCGTTCCCACGGGACGCGGGAACGGGTGACTGCGTATGTACGTATGTTGCTGCGTCGCGCGAAGATACTGCGAAGTGCAGGTCGTGCGGTCAGGCGTGGATCAGCCCTGGCGCTGCTTGTGGCGCAGGTTGTCGCAGATGACCATGACCCGACCGTGGCGGCGGATCACCTTGCACTTGTCGCAGATCTTCTTGACGCTCGGCTTGACCTTCATGGGTGTGAGGTTCTCCGGGTCGTGAGATCTACTTGTAGCGGTAGACGATCCGTCCGCGCGTCAGGTCGTACGGAGACAGCTCCACGACGACCCGGTCATCCGGCAGGATGCGGATGTAGTGCATACGCATCTTGCCGCTGATGTGCGCGAGGACCTTGTGACCGTTCTGGAGCTCCACCTTGAACATCGCGTTCGGCAGAGACTCGATCACGGTGCCCTCGATTTCGATGGCGCCTTGCTTCTTGGCCATGTCCTGCTTTCGGGATCGGCTACCTTGATCGGTTCGCGACATGCCGAAGGACATGCGTGAGCCGACGTGTCAGTCTACGTCAGCGCATCGGGAAACACGAATCCGGGGCAGCATGCCCGGAACCGGAGATCATCAATCCGATCGGGATCTTACGCCAGGGGGTCCGGGGCGGTCTGGATGCCGTACTCGGCGAGCTTGGCCGCCCCGCCGTCCACGGCGGTCAGCACCAGCGGACCCTCCTCGGTGAGCGCGACCGAGTGCTCCCAGTGGCTGGACCAGGTGCCGTCGTCCGTCTTGACCGTCCAGTCGTCGGACAGGACGTGGGTCTTCGCGGTGCCCAGGCTCACCATGGGCTCGATCGCGATGCAGAAGCCGGGGACCAGCCGCGGGCCCTTGCCGCGCTTCTTCGAGACGTAGTTCAGCAGATGCGGGTCCATGTGCATCTGGCTGCCGATGCCATGGCCGCCGTAGTCCTCGATGATCCCGTACTTGCCGGAGGCCGGGCGCGGCTGGCGCCGGATGTAGCCCTCGATGGCCTTGGAGATGTCGACCAGACGGTTGCCCTTGCGGACCGCGGCGATCCCGGCCCACATGGACTCCTCGGTCACCCGGCTCAGCTCGTACAGCTCGGGAGCGTGGCCGGTGCCCACGAAGGCGGTGAAGGCGGCGTCGCCGTGCCAGCCGTCCACGATCGCGCCCGCGTCGATGGAGATGATGTCGCCGTCCTTGAGGACGGTCTCCTGGTCCGGGATGCCGTGCACCACGACATCGTTCACCGAGGTGCAGATGGTCGCGGGGAAGCCCCCGTAGCCGAGGAAGTTCGACTTGGCGCCGTGGTCGGCGATCACCTTGCGGGCGACGTCGTCCAGGTCCTTGGTCGACGCGCCGGGGACGGCCGCCTCGCGCGTCGCCTGGTGGATGGCCGCGACGACCAGTCCCGCCTCACGCATCTTCGCGATCTGCTCGGGGGTCTTTATCTCCACCACTAGGACTGCCTTCCCGCTTCTCCGTCGTTGCCGCCGCTCACCACGCCGACGCCTGACTCACAACAGTACGGCCGCGACGCCCGATGGGCACCGCGGCCGTGGACCGGCTCGTAGGACCTGACCGACCTCAGGCCGCCTTGGCCGCCAGCGCGTCCATGGCCCGCTGGGTGACCTCGGCGACCTTGCCCAGCGCCGGGATCGTCACGACCTGGCCCTTGGTCTTGTAGTAGTCGATGATCGGCTCGGTCTCGCGGTGGTAGACCTCCAGCCGCTTGCGGACGGTCTCCTCGCTGTCGTCCTCGCGCTGGTACAGCTCGCCGCCGCACTCGTCGCACACACCTTCGGTCTTCGGCGGCGCGCCGGTGACGTGGAAGACATGGCTGCTGGCGTTGCGGCAGATGCGCCGCCCGGCGATGCGCCGGACGACCTCGTCCTCGGGGACCTCGAGGTCCAGCACCGCGTCCAGCGCGATCTGGTTCTCCCGGAGGAACTCGTCCAGCGCCTCGGCCTGGGGCAGATTCCGCGGGAAGCCGTCCAGCAGGAAGCCCTGCGCGGCGTCCGGCTGGCGCATCCGGTCTTCGGCCATGCCGATGGTGACCTCGTCCGGCACCAGCTGGCCGGCCCGCATGTACTCCTGCGCCTGCCGGCCGAGCGGCGTGCCCTGGCTGATGTTCGCGCGGAACAGGTCGCCCGTGGAGATGTGCGGGATCGACAGGTTCTTGGCGAGGTACGCGGCCTGCGTACCCTTGCCAGCCCCAGGAGGCCCGACGAGGACGATTCGCATCAGCGGAGGAACCCTTCGTAGTGTCGCTGCTGAAGCTGGCTCTCGATCTGCTTCACGGTCTCCAGGCCGACACCCACGATGATCAGGATGCTGGTCCCGCCGAACGGGAAGTTCTGATTGGCTTTGAGCGTCACCAGCGCCACCGTGGGCACCAGGGCGATCAGCCCCAGGTAGAGGGAGCCGGGCCACGTGATGCGGTTCAGCACGTAGCTCAGATACTCAGCCGTGGGACGACCTGCCCGGATGCCAGGAATGAACCCACCATACTTCTTCATGTTGTCGGCAACTTCTTCGGGGTTGAAGGAGATGGCCACGTAGAAGAAGGCGAAGAAGACGATGAGCAGGAAGTACGTGGTGATGTAGTAGGGGTGGTCGCCCCTGACGAAATTGGTCTCGATCCAGGTGGCCCAGCCCGCTTTGGACCCGCTGAACTGAACGATCAGTGCGGGAATGTAAAGCAGCGAGGACGCGAAGATGACGGGAATCACACCCGCCTGGTTGACCTTCATCGGAATGTAGGTCGAGGTACCGCCGTACGAGCGACGGCCGATCATGCGCTTCGCGTACTGGACCGGGATACGGCGCTGGGCCTGCTCGACGAAGACCACCAGGCCGACCATGACCAGACCGCAGGCGACGACCAGGCCGAACTCCAGCCAGCCACCCATGATCTTGCCCTGCTGCTTGATCGTCCACATGGCGCTCGGGAAGCCGGCCGCGATGGAGACGAACATCAGGATCGACATGCCGTTGCCGATGCCGCGGTCGGTGACCAGCTCACCGAGCCACATGATCAGCGCCGTGCCCGCGGTCATCGTGATGACCATGACGACCGTGGTGAAGATCGCGTCGTCCCGGACGATCTGGTTGCCGACCGTGCAGGCCTGGAACAGCTGGCCGCTGCGGGCCGTGGCCACCAGGCCGGTGCCCTGCAGAATGGCGAGCGCCACGGTCAGGTAGCGGGTGTACTGTGTGATCTTCGCCTGACCCGACTGGCCCTCCTTCTTGAGGGCTTCGAGGCGCGGGATCACCACGGTCAGCAGCTGCAGGATGATGCTCGCCGTGATGTACGGCATGATCCCGAGCGCGAAAACGGTGATCTGCAGCAGCGCACCGCCGCTGAACATGTTCACCAGGCCGAAGAGCCCCTGCTGGCCCTTGGCCTGATCGATACAGGTCTGGACGTTGCGGTAGTCGATGCCCGGGATCGGGATGTGTTGCCCGAGCCGGAAGAGCACGATGATGCCCAGCGTGAACAGCAGCTTCTTGCGCAGGTCGGGCGTCTTGAACGCCCGGGCGAACGCGGTGAGCACGGTGCCTCCTGCGCCCCCCGCGTCAGGCGCGAGAGGTGACGGTCTTGAGGATCGACGAATAGTTATCGGTCAAGGGCCCGCGCGAGACGGACCGCGCGGAAGGTAACAACGCACGCCACCTTACCGGCGACCTGGCCCCCCTTGGAACGACCAACCGGGGATGCCCCGAATCTGGGGCATCCCCGGCCAGGTGTGCCACCGCTCTCAGACGAGCTCGGTGACCGTGCCTCCAGCGGCGGTGATCTTCTCCTTGGCGGAGCCGGAGACGGCGTCGACCGTCACCTGGAGCGCCACGGAGACCTCGCCGGTGCCCAGCACCTTGACGAGCTGGTTCTTGCGCACCGCGCCCTTGGCGACCAGGTCGGCCACCGTGACCTCGCCACCCTGCGGGTAGAGCGCGGCCAGCTTGTCCAGGTTCACGACCTGGTACTCGGTGCGGAACGGGTTCTTGAAGCCCTTGAGCTTCGGGAGCCGCATGTGGAGGGGCATCTGCCCACCCTCGAAGCGGTCCGGAACCTGGTAGCGGGCCTTGGTGCCCTTGGTGCCACGACCAGCGGTCTTACCCTTGGACGCCTCACCACGACCGACACGGGTCTTGGCGGTCTTGGCGCCCGGGGCGGGCCGGAGGTTGTGGACCTTCAGCGGGTTGTTGCTGTCCGCCATGTCAGTCGACCTCCTCGACCGTCACGAGGTGCCGCACGGTGTGGGCCATGCCGCGGAACTCGGGGCGGTCCTCCTTGACAACCGTGTCGCCCAGCTTCTTCAGGCCGAGCGAACGCAGGGTGTCGCGGTGGTTCTGCTTGCTGCCGATGTACGACTTCGTCTGCGTGATCTTCAGGCGGGCCATGCTCACACACCCACCCCGGCACGCGCCCGCAGCAGAGCGGCGGGGGCGACGTCCTCGAGCGGCAGACCACGACGGGCGGCGATCTCCTCGGGGCGCTGCAGGCCCTGCAGAGCGGCCACCGTGGCGTGCACGATGTTGATCGGGTTCGACGAGCCGAGCGACTTGCTGAGCACGTCGTGGATGCCCGCGCACTCCAGCACGGCGCGCACCGGGCCACCGGCGATCACACCGGTACCGGGCGAAGCCGGCTTGAGCAGCACGACACCCGCGGCCTCCTCACCCTGGATCGGGTGCGGGATGGTGCCGGCGATCCGGGGGACCTTGAAGAAGTGCTTCTTGGCCTCCTCCACACCCTTGGCGATGGCGGCCGGCACCTCCTTGGCCTTGCCGTAACCGACACCCACGGTGCCGTCACCGTCGCCCACCACGACCAGCGCGGTGAAGCTGAAGCGACGACCACCCTTCACAACCTTGGCGACGCGGTTGATCGCGACAACGCGCTCGACGTAAGCGGTCTTCTCGGCAGCAGCGCCGCCGTCCCGCCGGTCCTTCCGGTCCCGCCGCTCGCCGCCACCGGCGCCGCCACCGCGGCGCTGGGGTCCAGCCATTGGATTTACCTCTCTCGTTTTTGTCCGCTGTGCGTAGGGACCTGGGCTAGAACTTCAGCCCGGCCTCGCGGGCGGCGTCCGCCAGAGCGGCGATACGCCCGGCGTACTGGTTGCCACCGCGGTCGAACACGACGGCCTCGACGCCCGCCGCCTTGGCCCGCTCGGCGACCAGGGCGCCGACCTGCTTGGCCTGTGCGCTCTTGTCACCCTCGCCGCCACGGATGGACGCGTCCAGGGTCGACGCCGAGGCCAGCGTGTGGCCCGCGATGTCGTCGATGACCTGCGCCACCATGTGACGGTTGGAACGCGTCACCACGAGGCGGGGACGCTCCGGGGTACCGGAGATCCGCTTGCGGACGCGGATGTGACGGCGCTTGACGGCGGCAGCCTTACGGGCGTCGCCCTTGGCGATCTTCACACCGTATGCCATGGCTTACTTACCAGCCTTTCCGACCTTGCGGCGGATGACCTCGCCCGCGTACTTCACGCCCTTGGCCTTGTAGGGGTCGGGCTTGCGCAGCTTGCGGATGTTCGCGGCGACCTCGCCGACCTTCTGCTTGTCGATGCCCTCGACGCTCAGCTTGGTCGGGGACTCCACCTTGAAGGTGATGCCCTCGGGGGCCTCGATCAGGATCGGGTGGCTGTAGCCCAGGGAGAACTCCAGGTTGGAGCCCTTGGCCTGGACGCGGTAACCCACACCGCTGATCTCGAGCGCCTTGCTGTAGCCCTGGGTCACGCCGGTGATCATGTTCGCCACCAGCGTGCGGGACAGGCCGTGCAGGGCCTTGTTCTGACGCTCGTCGTTCGGGCGGGTGACAACGAGCGTGTTGTCCTCACCCTTGGCGATCTCGATGGGCGCGGCAACGGTGTGCGAGAGAGAACCCTTGGGGCCCTTCACAGCGACCGTACGGCCATCGATGGTGACGTCCACACCGGCGGGAACCTGGATGGGCAGCCGTCCAATTCGCGACATGGCTCTTCCTCCGTTCCCTGGTTACCAGACGTAGGCGAGGACTTCCCCGCCCACACCCTTCTTGCTGGCCTGCTTGTCGGTGAGGAGCCCGTGGGAGGTGGAGATGATCGCCACGCCCAGGCCGCCGAGCACCTTCGGCAGGTTGGTGGACTTTGCGTAGACCCGCAGACCCGGCTTCGAAATCCGCTTGATGCCGGCGATCGAGCGCTCGCGGTTGGGGCCGAACTTCAGCTCGAGGACGAGGTTCTTGCCGACCTCGGCGTCCTCGACCTTCCAGCCGGTGATGTAGCCCTCCTGCTGGAGGATCTCCGCGATGTGCGACTTGATCTTGCTGTGCGGCATCACGACGGAGTCGTGGTACGCCGAGTTCGCGTTTCGCAGACGGGTCAGCATGTCTGCGATCGGATCGGTCATGGTCATGATGGCCTTCGGCCTCTCTCGCCGGGGTTTCCTGTCTGCGCCATCCCTCTCACCCAACTCTTGGTGGGCACGGGTGCGGCGCGGGGACCTACGGCGTAGTAAGCGTCATAGAGCGGGCTACGCCCGCGGACGGTTGGGCAGCGGGGGCCCAACCCCACAAGCTTAGGGGATTGTGGGGCGGGCTCCCGCCATCCATTTGCTTACCGAGAGTCCTGGTTCATCCCGCTTCGGGGATTACCAGGAGCTCTTGGTCACGCCCGGCAGCTCGCCACGGTGAGCCATCTCACGGAGGCACACGCGGCACAGGCCGAACTTGCGGTACACGGAGTGGGGCCGGCCGCAGCGCTGGCAGCGGGTGTACCCGCGCACACCGAACTTCGGCTTGCGGGCGGCCTTAGCGATCAGAGCCTTCTTCGCCACGGTCAGTTCTCCTTGAACGGGAAGCCGAGGAGACGAAGCAGGGCGCGGCCTTCCTCGTCGTTGGACGCCGTGGTCACCACGGTGATGTCCATGCCGCGCACCCGGTCGATCTTGTCCTGGTCGATCTCGTGGAACATGACCTGCTCCGTGAGACCGAAGGTGTAGTTGCCCCGGCCGTCGAACTGCTTGGGCGACAGACCACGGAAGTCGCGGATGCGCGGCAGCGCGAGCGACAGCAGGCGGTCCAGGAACTCCCACATGCGGTCACCGCGGAGGGTGACGTGGGCACCGATCGGCTGACCCTCGCGCAGCTTGAACTGCGCGATGGACTTACGGGCCTTGGTGACGGCCGGCTTCTGGCCGGTGATCGTGGCGAGGTCGCGGATGGCGCCCTCGATCAGCTTGGAGTCGCGGGCGGCGTCGCCCACACCCATGTTGACCACGATCTTGGTGAGACCGGGGATCTGCATGACGTTCTCGTAGGAGAACTGGTCCTTCAGCTTGCCCTGGATCTCTTCGCGGTAGCGCAGCTTGAGGCGCGGTGCAGTGGTGGTGGCAGTCATCAGATGTCCTCACCGGTCCGCTTGGCAACGCGGATCTTGTTGCCCTCGTCGTCGAAGCGGTATCCGACGCGGGTGACGACCTTCTTGCCGTCCTTCTCCACCACGAGCTGCACATTGCTCACGTGGATCGGGGCCTCGGTCGTCACGATGCCGCCGGTCTTCGAGCCACGAGCGGTCTGGCCGGCCTTGGTGTGCTTCTTGACCCGGTTGACACCCTCGACCAGGACGCGGTCCTCGCGGGGGTAGGCCTGGATGACCTTGCCCTGCTTGCCCTTGTCCTTGCCGGTGATGACCTGAACCAGGTCGCCCTTCTTGATCTTCATCGGTTACAGCACCTCCGGCGCGAGCGAGATGATCTTCATGAACTTCTTCTCGCGCAGCTCACGGCCCACCGGGCCGAAAATACGGGTGCCGCGGGGGTCGCCATCGTTCTTGAGGATGACGGCCGCGTTCTCGTCGAAGCGGATGTACGAGCCGTCCGGGCGGCGGCGCTCCTTGACGGTGCGCACGATGACCGCCTTGACGACGTCACCCTTCTTCACGTTGCCACCGGGGATCGCGTCCTTGACGGTGGCGACGATGACGTCACCGATGCCCGCGTAGCGGCGACCGGAACCACCGAGAACACGGATGCAAAGGATCTCCTTCGCCCCCGTGTTGTCGGCGACGCGCAGTCGCGACTCCTGCTGGATCACGTCTATCTCCTGATCGTCTGCCGGTTCCCGGCAGGGGCCGCGCGGTGCGGGCCCCTGCCGAGCCTGGCGGAACTGGCCTGAGGGCTGCTGCCCTCAGGGGATTACTTGGCCTTCTCGAGGATCTCGACGACGCGCCAGCGCTTGGTCGCGGACAGCGGCCGGGTCTCCATCAGGAGGACGCGGTCGCCGACACCCGCGGCGTTCTGCTCGTCGTGCGCCTTGAGCTTGTTGGTACGGCGGATGACCTTGCCGTACAGCGCGTGCTTGACGCGGTCCTCGACGGCGACGACGACGGTCTTGTCCATCTTGTCGCTGACGACCAGACCCTCACGGGTCTTGCGGAAGCCGCGCTGCTCGTTCGTTTCAGTCACATTCGTCTCGCTCATCAGGCGCTCTCCACCGTCTCGATGCCGAGCTCGCGCTCCCGCATCAGGGTGTAGATCCGGGCGATGTCCTTGCGGACGGCCTTCAGCCGGCCGTGGTTCTCGAGCTGTCCGGTCGCCGCCTGGAAGCGGAGGTTGAACAGCTCTTCCTTGGCCTCACGGAGCTTGGCAACGAGGTCCTCGTTGTTCAGCTCACGCAGCTCGGACGCCTTGGTACCGGCCGCCATCACGACTCACCTGCCTCGCGCCGCACGATCCGGCACTTCATCGGGAGCTTGTGAGCAGCGCGGGTGAGCGCCTCACGCGCAATCTTCTCGTTCGGGTAGGACAGCTCGAACATCACCCGACCGGGCTTGACGTTCGCGATCCACCACTCCGGCGAGCCCTTACCGGAACCCATGCGGGTCTCGGCCGGCTTCTTCGTCAGCGGGCGGTCCGGGTAGATGTTGATCCAGACCTTGCCGCCACGCTTGATGTGGCGGGTCATCGCGATACGCGCGGCCTCGATCTGACGGTTGGTGACGTACGCCGGGGTGACGGCCTGGATGCCGTACTCGCCGAACGCCAGCTCGGTGCCGCCCTTGGCCATACCCGACCGCTTCGGGTGGTGCTGCTTGCGGTGCTTGACCCTGCGAGGGATCAGCATGTCGGTCAGGCCTCCGTTCCGGTGCTCTCAGCAGCCGGAGCAGCGGCGGCGGCCTCGGCCTTGGGGGCCTCGGCTGCGGCGTTCTGCTGCTGCGGCTTACGGCCGCGGCCACCGCGCTCGCCACCACGGCGCTGCGGGCGGTCGCTGCCACCGCGCGACGGGCGGTTGCCGGCGCGGGCGGCGGCGTTCTCGGCGCGGACCTCGGCGATGTTCTTGACGTCGCCCTTGTAGATCCACACCTTCACGCCGATGCGGCCGAAGGTGGTCTTGGCCTCGAAGAAGCCGTACTCGACGTTCGCGCGGAGCGTGTGCAGCGGCACCCGGCCCTCGCGGTAGAACTCCGAGCGGGACATCTCGGCGCCGCCGAGACGGCCGCCGCACTGGATCTTGATGCCCTTGGCGCCGGCCTTCATCGCGGACTGCATCGACTTGCGCATCGCACGACGGAAGGAGACGCGGGAGGACAGCTGCTCGGCGACGGCCTGGGCCACCAGCTGAGCGTCCACCTCGGGGTTCTTGACCTCGAGGATGTTCAGCTGGACCTGCTTGCCGGTCAGCTTCTCCAGGTCGCCGCGGATGCGGTCGGCCTCGGCGCCGCGGCGGCCGATGACGATGCCCGGCCGGGCGGTGTGGATGTCGACGCGGACGCGGTCACGGGTGCGCTCGATCTCCACCTTGGAGATACCGGCGCGCTCCATGCCGGACGTCATCATCCGGCGGATGGCGACGTCTTCCTTGACGTAGTCCTTGTACAGCTTGTCGGCGTACCAACGGGACTTGAAGTCCGTGGTGATGCCGAGCCGGAACCCGTGCGGGTTAACCTTCTGGCCCATTACCGGGTTCCTTCCTTGCTGCTGACGACCACGGTGATGTGGCTGGTCCGCTTGCGGATCCGGTAGGCGCGGCCCTGGGCACGCGGACGGAACCGCTTCAGGGTCGGGCCCTCGTCGACGTAGGCCTCGGAGATGTAGAGGCTGTCGGCGTCGGTGTGGTCGTAGTTGTGCGCGGCGTTGGCGATGGCGCTGTCCAGCACCTTGCCGACCGGCACGCTCGCGGCCTGCGGAGCGAATCGCAGGACCGCCTGAGCCTCCGTGGCACTCATGCCACGGATGAGGTCCACCACGCGGCGGGCCTTCATGGGCGTGACGCGGATGTACCGCGCCTGGGCCCTGGCTTCCATGGTTGTCCCTTCGGTGTCTGTCTGAGTCATTCGCTTGTTCCGCTGATCAGCGACGACGCGACTTGCGGTCGTCCTTCTCATGGCCGCGGAAGGTGCGGGTCGGCGCGAACTCGCCGAGCTTGTGGCCGACCATCGACTCGGTGACGAACACCGGGACGTGCTTGCGGCCGTCGTGCACCGCGATCGTGTGGCCGAGCATGGCCGGGACGATCATCGAGCGGCGGGACCAGGTCTTGATGACGTTCTTGGTGCCGGCTTCGTTCTGGACATCCACCTTCTTGATCAGGTGGTCGTCGACGAAGGGCCCCTTCTTGAGACTGCGCGGCATCTAAACCCGCTCCTAGCGCTTCTTGTTCGTCTTGCGGCGGCGGACGATGTACTTGTTGCTGGCCTTCTTCGGCGAGCGAGTACGGCCCTCCTTCTGGCCCCACGGCGAAACCGGGTGGCGACCACCGGAGGTCTTGCCCTCACCACCACCGTGCGGGTGGTCGACCGGGTTCATCACGACACCACGCACGGTCGGGCGGACGCCCTTCCAGCGCATACGGCCGGCCTTGCCCCAGTTGATGTTCGACTGCTCGGCGTTGCCGACCTCGCCGACGGTGGCGCGGCAGCGGATGTCGACCAGGCGGACCTCACCGGAGGGCATGCGCAGGTGCGCGAAGGAGCCCTCCTTGGCCAGCAGCTGCACGGAGGCACCCGCGGAGCGGGCGAACTTCGCGCCGCCGCCGGGCCGCAGCTCGATGGCGTGGATGGTCGTACCGACCGGGATGTTGCGCAGCGCCAGGTTGTTGCCCGGCTTGATGTCGGCCCCGGGGCCGTTCTCGACCCGGTCGCCCTGCGACAGGCCGCGCGGCGCGATGATGTAGCGCTTCTCGCCGTCGGCGTAGTGCAGCAGCGCGATGCGCGCGGTGCGGTTGGGGTCGTACTCGATGTGTGCGACCTTCGCCGGGACGCCGTCCTTGTCGTGACGGCGGAAGTCGATCACGCGGTACGCACGCTTGTGACCGCCACCCTGGTGGCGGACCGTGATGCGGCCGGCGTTGTTACGACCACCCTTGCTGTGCAGCGGGCGGACCAGCGACTTCTCCGGCGTGGACCGCGTGATCTCGACGAAGTCGGCGACGCTGGAGCCACGACGGCCCGGGGTCGTCGGCTTGTACTTGCGGATACCCATTTCTCAGTCCTCGGAAGATTCCGGACTTCTGGACGCTCCGGCCTCCGTTAGGAGACCGGGCCGCCGAAGATGTCGATTCGGTCGCCCTCGGCGAGGGTCACGATGGCGCGCTTGGTGTCCTTGCGCTTGCCGAAACCGGTGCGGGTGCGCTTGCGCTTGCCCTGCCGGTTGATCGTGTTGACCCCGGTGACCTTGACCGAGAAGACCGCCTCGACGGCCTGCTTGATCTGGGTCTTGTTCGCGCGCGGGTCGACGATGAACGTGTACTTGTTCTCGTCCAGCAGCGCGTAGCTCTTCTCGGACACGACCGGCTTGACGAGAACGTCGCGGGGGTCCGTGAAGGTCTTGCTGGTGACAGCGGTCGCCTCACTCATCAGGCGGCGCTCCCTTCGGTCTTCTCAGCGGCCTTGGGACCAGCCACGAAGGACTCGAAGGCGGCCTTGGTGAAGACCACGTCGTCGGAGACGAGCACGTCGTACGTGTTCAGCTGGCCCGGCTCCAGGATGTGCACCTGGGGCAGGTTGCGGGCGGACAGCCACGCGGCCTCGTCGCTCCGCTCGACGACCAGGAGCAGGTTCTTGCGCTCGCTGATCTTGCCGAACAGGGTCTTGGCGGCCTTGGTGGAGATGTCGCCCTCGACCACGCCGGTCACGACGTGGATGCGGCTGTGGCGCGCCCGGTCCGAGAGGGCACCGCGCAGCGCGGCGGCCTTCATCTTCTTCGGGGTGCGCTGGCTGTAGTCGCGCGGCACGGGGCCGTGCACGACGCCACCGCCGGCGAACTGCGGCGCGCGGGTCGAGCCCTGACGGGCGCGGCCGGTGCCCTTCTGGCGGTACGGCTTCTTGCCACCGCCGCGGACCTCGCCACGGGTCTTCGTCTTGTGCGTGCCCTGGCGGGCAGCGGCCAGCTGGGCGACGACGACCTGGTGGATCAGCGGAACGCTGACCTGCGCGTCGAAGATCTCCGCGGGGAGCTCGACGGTCCCGGCCTTGTCGCCTGCCGGCGAAAGGATGTCAATGGTGCTCATCGGTTACCTCAGGCCCCCTTGGCCGCGGTACGGACCAGGACGAGGCCGCCGTTCGGACCAGGAACCGCTCCCTTGATCAGGAGCAGGCCCTTCTCCGCGTCAACGGCGTGGACGGTCAGGTTCTGGGTGGTGACCCGCTCGTTGCCCATGCGGCCGGCCATGCGCAGGCCCTTGAACACGCGGCCCGGGGTGGCGCAGCCACCGATCGAGCCCGGCGAGCGGTGCTTGCGCTGGGTGCCGTGGCCGGCGCCGAGGCCGGCGAAGCCGTGGCGCTTCATGACACCGGCGGTGCCCTTGCCCTTGCTGGTGCCGGTCACATCGACCTTCACACCGGACTCGAACACCTCAGCCGTGACCTCCTGGCCGAGCGTGTACTCGGAGGCGTCGGCGGTGCGCAGCTCCACCAGGTGGCGGCGCGGGGTCACGTCGGCCTTGGCGAAGTGGCCCTTGAGGGGCTTGTTCACCTTGCGCGGGTCGATCTCGCCGAAGGCGATCTGGACGGCGTCGTAGCCGTCCGAGTCAGCGGTACGGACCTGGGTGACGACACAGGGGCCGGCCTTGACGACGGTGACCGGGACGACGCGGTTGTTCTCGTCCCACACCTGCGTCATGCCGAGCTTCTCGCCCAGGACGCCCTTGATCTGCTTAGCCATCTCGCGCGTCACCTCAGAGCTTGATCTCGATGTCGACGCCGGCCGGCAGGTCGAGACGCATGAGCGAGTCGACGGTCTTCGGCGTGGGGTCGAGGATGTCGATGAGGCGCTTGTGCGTACGCATCTCGAAGTGCTCGCGCGAGTCCTTGTACTTGTGCGGCGACTTGATGACGCAGTACACGTTCTTCTCTGTGGGCAGCGGCACCGGGCCCGCGACCGACGCACCAGTGCGGGTCACCGTCTCGACGATCTTCTTCGCCGAGGAGTCGATGACCTCGTGGTCGTAGGCCTTGAGCCGGATGCGGATCTTCTGTCCCGCCATGGCTACTTCGTAGTCCTGTCTCTCGTAACGCTCCGGAACCCGGTCGGCTTACGCCCTTCCCCGCCTCACCTCCGACCCACGCGGTCGGGCGTGTCGCGCCCCCTCCGGCACATCTCCACAGGAGAGTTCCCTCGTGGAAGGGGGTTGTGGGGGAAAGGACACCCACCGGGTGCCTGGCTGGGGCCCCGCTGACACTTCCCGGAAGATTCCCGTACTTCCGCCCCTGATGAGGGGCGACGAGTACTGTGGGACTCGCTTCCGGTCCTCCCGGCGGGAGGCGCGCAGCATCGGCACTCAACCGAGCAACCCGGATAGTCTGCCATACGGGGCGTGCCGGATGCCAATTAGGAAGCGGGGAAGCGTACCCCCTGAGGGGGGTTCTTCAAACTCAGCGCACGCCCGAGGCCCCAGCGCCCTCTCACGTGCGAGCGTGAGATGCGGGAAGTCACCGAATGTGACCCCGGGCACAGCAGGCCACAAGGCCCAACCCGCGCCCCTCCCCGCACGTCTCTCTCCGGGGGAACACACGACGCACTCTCACTCCGGGGCACCTACATGCTCGACGCGGCCGACCCGCCCGCCCCGCTGACACCGGCTGGAAGTGCCCCCATGTCCTTCACCGCGCAGGCCCGCAAGCAGCCCGCCGCCCCGTCCGCCTCGCGCACCCGGGGCCGGCGGCGCACCGCCCGGAGCGTCCGCCCCCGGAACATGGCGGTGGCGCTGGCCGCCGGCGCGACCCTGATCGCCGGAGTGGGGTTCGCCTTGCGCGACGACGGCGGAGGCGGCGGCACGGCGAGCGCCGCGGACCCGGCGACCCCGCTGCCCGACGCCATCTCGGCCACCTCGAGACCCCCTCGCCCTGGCTCCCCCGCCACCGCGACCGGCGAATTCGTCACCGCGAAGTCCTCCGGCACGGTGATCGGCAAGGGAAGCGAGCTGCTGCGGTTCAAGGTCATGGTGGAGAAGGGCACCGGCGTCGACGCGAAGCGGGCCGCCGCCGAGATCTCAGCGGTCCTGGCCGACAGGCGCGGCTGGACCAACGACGGCGAGCACTCCTTCCGGCTGGTCGCCGACGGCCCCTCCGACTTCGAGGTGAAGATCGCCACCCCCGACACGGTCGACGAGATCTGCGGCGCCGTGGGCCTGGACACCCACGGCGAGGTCAACTGCGACGCCGGAACCCAGATCATGGTCAACCTCAAGCGCTGGAACACCGGCTCACCGGAGTTCTCCGGCCCCATCAGCGGCTACCGGGCGCTGATCGTCAACCACGAGGTCGGCCACCGCATCGGCCACGGCCACGAGACCTGCCCGGGGAAGGGCAGGCGGGCGCCGGTGATGATGCAGCAGATCTACGGGCTGAAGGGCTGCGTCGCGAACGAGTGGCCCTACGACGCGAAGGGCCGCTACATCGAGGGCCCGGCGGTGCCGTGACGCCACGAATCACCGGTTCACCCGCTGCGGATAAGCTCGCCATCCGTGGTTGATCACGATCCGGCCCCCTGGCCGTCTCGCCCGCTCCGCGTCGCCGCCGCCCAGGCCTGCCCCGCCCCGGGCAACGTCGTCACGAACGCCGCCACCGCGGCCCTGATGGTGCGGGAGGCCGCAGAGGCGGGCGTGCGCGTGGTGGTCTTCCCGGAGAAGTTCCTCACCGGGTACGAGCCGGAGCTCATCCGCGCGGACCCGGAGCGCTGTGCCGTCCAGGCGGGCGGTGACGAAAGGCTGGGCCCGCTGCTGGCGGCCTGCCGGGACACCCGCACCGTGGCCATCGCCGGCGCCGCCGTGCACGGGGCCGGCGAGCTGTACGTGTCCGCGTTGGTGATCGACGCGGACGGCGGCTGGGTGGCCCGCTACGACAAACAGATGCTGTTCCGCTCCGAGCGCGGCATCTACCGCCCGGGACGCGCAGGGTGCTCGATCGAGGTCGCCGACTGGCGGCTGGGCCTGGGAATCTGCTACGACTCCGGCTTCCCCGAGCACGCCCGCGCGGCCGCGCTCGACGGCTGCCACGCCTATCTGGTCGGCGCCCTGTTCAGCGTGGGCAACGGCTACCACGAATCCCGCATGTGGTTTCCCGCCCGCGCCTTCGACAACACCATGTACACGCTGCTGGCCAACCACGTCGGCACCACCGGCGGCTGGGACACATGCGGCGCCAGCGCCGTCTGGGACCCCACGGGCCGCCTCGTCGCCGAAGCGGGCCCCAGCGAACGGGAACTACTCGTCGCCGATCTCGACCCCGACCACCTGCGCCGCGCCCGCGAGGCCCACACCATGCTCGCCGACCTCCGTCGCCCCGAGCCGGCGCAGGGCACACCTAGCGGCATGTAGTTTCAGACGAAACCGTATCGAATGAACGGCCGGCTGTACCGTGGCCACATGACCGCCGACGTTCCTCACCGATCCGCCGCCTCGCGCGCGACCGACCGCCCCGGGGACGAATCGCCCTTCGCTCTCGGCCTGCTGCTCCGCCGGGCGCACTGGCGCGCGGCCTCGGTGATGACGGAGGCGCTCCGGCCGCTCGGCATCGAGTTGCGGCATTTCGCCGTGCTGATCGAGCTGGTCAACCGTGGCGCCACGGTGCAGCGCGACCTGGCGGCGGCAACAGGGTCGGACAAAGCGGGAATCATGCGGGTCGTGGACGACCTGGAGCGCAAGGAGCTGGTCGTACGCAAGTCCGTTCCGGGGGACCGGCGGGTGCGGGCGGTGGAGATCACGCCTCAGGGACTCGAACTCTTCGAAGCGGCTCATGTGGCGGCGGAGCCGCTGGCCGAGCGCCTGGTTGCCGAACTGGGTCCCGGTGAGCCCGAGCGGCTGACGGATCTGCTGACCCGGTTCGCCCATCCCGCAGGCGGCGAGGCGTAAGCGCGCCCGCGCACCGGGCGCCTGCCCGCCGCGTGGGCGCGCTGTCGTCTCACGCGGCTTTCGCGGCGAAGCGCTCCGCGAGTTCCCTGGCCTTGACGGCCGCGTCCTCGAAGGCGCGCTCTCGGGAGGCCTCGTAGAGGGGGACCAGTTCTGACATGGCCGGGTTGCGGGGGGCCATGGTGAGCTCCGGGACGATGAAGTCGAGGTCCAGGCCGAGGGCGCCCTTGAGTACGGCCTCCAGGTAGTTCAGCACGAACTCGAAGCCCTCGCGCGGGGTGCCCGGCGCGTAGGAGCCGCCGCGGCTGGCGACGACGGTGACCGGCGTGCCCTGGGCGGAGGGGGCCTCACCCGCGGTGCGGCCGAGCAGGAACACGTTGTCCAGCCACGCCTTGAGAGTCGACGGGATCGAGTAGTTGTGCATGGGGGCGCCGATCAGGACGGCGTCCGCCTGCTCCAGTTCCTCGATGAGCTTCTCGCGCGCGGCGAACGCGGCGGACTGCTCCGGAGTGCGCTCGGACGGGGCGGTGAAACCAGCAGACCAGGCGTCGGCGGTGATGTGCGGCACAGGGTCGGCGGCGAGGTCGCGGTAGATCACCGTGCCCTGCGGGTGCTGCTCCTCCCACGCCTTGCGGAAGACGTTCGCGATCGAACGGGACGAGGACACCTCACCGGGGAGCACGGACGAGTCGATGTGCAACAGCGTGACCATGGACTTTCTCCAAAGAGTGGCGCCCGAGGCGGGGAGCCCGGGGCTGAGGATTCGCGCTCGACGTTAGTTACGGTCGCGACGGTATCGAATGATACGATTGCGAGTGTAACGGAGACGGACACGTCGAGCAGCTGGGAGGCAGGCGACCATGGACGTCTATGAGGCAGTCACGAGCCGACGAGCGGTGCGTGGATTCGCCGACCGGCCCGTCCCCAGGGAGACGCTGGAGCGCGTGCTGTCCGCCGCGGCCTGGTCGCCGTCCGGATCGAACATTCAGCCGTGGCACACCTACGTACTGACCGGCACGCCGCTGGCCGAGGTCAAGAAGCGCGCCGGCGAGCGCCTGGCCGCGGGCGACCCCTGGGACGAGCCGGAGTACGAGCAGTACCCGCCCGCGCTGAAGTCCCCGTACCGCGAGCGCCGGTCCGCCTTCGGTGAGCAGCGCTACGGCGCACTCGGCATTCCGCGCGAGGACCTGGAGGCGCGCCAGAGAGCCGCTTCCGCGAACTGGGACTGCTTCGGCGCACCCGCCGCGCTGTTCTGCTACATCGACCGCGCCATGGGCTCACCCCAATGGGCGGACGTCGGCATGTATCTGCAGACCGTCATGCTGCTGCTCCGCGCCGAAGGGCTGCACAGTTGCCCTCAGATGGCATGGGCGAAGTTCCACAGGAGCGTCGCGGAGGTCCTGTCGCCCCCGGACGAGCTCATCCTCTTCTGCGGCATGTCGATCGGGTACGAGGACGTCACGGTGGAGGACGCCCGCACGAGCCGGGCGCCGCTCGACGAGACGGTCACATTCGTCGACGGCCACTGACAGCGCCCGCCCTCAGCTGATCAAGTCGCTGTTTCTCGCCGCGTCCGCATAGTTGTTCATGTGGCGCATTACATGCATATCACAAGGAAAGGCACATCATGAGGTTCGCAGTCATCGGTGGTACCGGTCTGATCGGGTCGCAGGTCGTCAAGAATCTGAACGCCGCCGGGCACGAGGCGATACCGCACTCGCAGTCCACCGGAGTCGACGTCATCAGCGGCCAGGGGCTGGACGAGGCGGTGGCGGGAGCCGACGTCGTCGTCAACCTGACGAACTCCCCGACCTTCGACGAAGCCTCCCCGGCCTTCTTCCAGACCTCGATGGACAACCTCCTGGCCGCGGCCCACAAGGGCGGCGTCGGCCACTTCGTCATCCTCTCGATCGTCGGCACGGACCAGGTGCCTGAGCTGGACTACTACCGGGCCAAGGAACTCCAGGAGCAGATCCTCGCGGCCGGGCCGATCCCCTACTCGATCGTCCGGGCGACGCAGTTCATGGAGTTCATGGACGCGGCGATGTCCTGGACCGCCGACGAGAACACCGTCCGGCTCCCCGCCACGCCGATCCAGCCGATCGCCGCCAAGGACGTGGCCAACGCGGTGGCGGAGGTCGCCGCGGGCGCCCCGCTGAACGGCATCCGCAACATCGCCGGCCCCGAGATCTTCACCCTGGACGAGCTGGGCCGGATCACCCTGTCCCACAAGGGCGACCACCGCACCGTCGTCACCGACCCCACCGCCGGCATGTTCGCCGCCGTCAAGGGCGACGTCCTCACCGACAGGGACGCCCACCTCGCCCCCACCCGCTACGCCGACTGGCTCTCCTGACTCATTCGACAACGAGCTCAGTTGAATCCCAGCATGCCGGGCGAGTCGATATCGACAGTGAGAACCCCGGGCGGATACCCGGCCTCGTCATCCGTCAGCAGAATCGACATGCCCGTGAACTCGGCGCGAGGAAGCGCACAGTAGAGGGCATGGCAGGTGTCAGGACCGCCATAACCATCGCGGATCATCGCGCCGACACTCACTGCCGCGATCGTGTCAAGGTCATCGACGACCACCCCGGAGAGGGCGAGCACGATGCGGGACACCCTCTCATCCCGTGTCTCGGCCTGCATCAGACACAGGGCGGGAACGCGCAGGCGGTCACCCGAGGTGTGGGCCATGTTGCCCGCGAGAAGGTTCAGGGCCTTGTGTCCGCCGGCAAGGGCGCACACCGCGCCGGTGTCGAGAATGATCACGCAGCGTCGCCCCGCGCGGCCCGGACCTTCTCCGCGGCGATGCGGTAGATGTTGCCCAGCACATCGGGAGCCTGGTCGAACTCGTCATCGCTGATGTCACAGCCGGTCAGCGCGCGCAGGGACTCACGGTCAGCGGCCAGCCGCTCGGTGCGTTGCGCCGCAGTGGGCTGCTGCTTGGCGAGCTGCTCGACATACTGCCCAAGGCTCAGCCCCTGTTCCTTAGCGAGCTGGGCCAGATGGTCGCGGGTGTCCCGGGAGACCTGGATCGTCGTCGTTGCCATAGCTTCACTATAGGGGCTCGATAGCGACGCCATTGGCCAGACGGAATCAGCGTGCGGACGTGTATGCCACGAAGCGGGTCCAGGCCTCCGGGGTGAACGCGAGCCGGGGGCCCTGGGGGGCGGTCTTGGACTTTGCGGTGAGTTTGAGACGGCGA
Organism: Streptomyces sp. NPDC007917; assembly: GCF_042959105.1. Classification (NCBI taxonomy): domain Bacteria; kingdom Bacillati; phylum Actinomycetota; class Actinomycetes; order Kitasatosporales; family Streptomycetaceae; genus Streptomyces; species Streptomyces sp. NPDC007917. Next base: position 186,620 of record NZ_JBIBKK010000011.1, on the reverse strand, counting down.
CACGCCGTCGCTTCGGCGTGTCGCCGTCTCAAACTCACGGCAAAGTCCATGCGGCACTCCGGGACCGTACCGGGGAGCGCTCGGGAGGCGACGCCCAGCAAAGCGTCACCGAAGCCCTACAACGTCCCCCGAGCCACCGGCGCCCAGCACGCACCCCGGCCCGCGCAGGAGCCAGTCGCCGAGCAGCCTGCCCCGCCTGCGCCCGAGCACGTCGTACGGCCCCCGGCGGCCACCCCGCCACCGCCACCGCCACCGCCACCGCCGGGCAGCGACGCCGCCCCTACGCCACCGTCCGCGCGCCCCAGCCGCCCCGCACCGCCACCCCTCCCCCAGCCCAACGCGCCCACCCCGCAGCGCCACCGCTCCGCCGCCGCGCTCCTCGCCGAGCTGCGCCGCGACGACGCCCGGTTACTGCTCGCCGAGCGCGACGTACGCCGACTCGCGCCGGGCGTGGCCGCCTGGCTGGAGCGCGGCGCCGCCCCCGACGCCGTACGCCGCACCCTGGCCACGGACCTCCCACCGGACCTGCGCCACCCGGCCGCCCTGCTCGCGCACCGCCTCACCGCGCTCCTCCCGCCGCCTCTCCCGGCGCCCCAGCCCAGGTCGCGCCCCGTTCCCCTCCAGAACTGCGACGGCTGCGACCGCGCCTTCCGCGCCCCACGCCCCGGCTTCTGCCGCGACTGCCGAGAGACCCAACAGTCCCCGACGCGTGTCGCTGCCTGAGCAGGTCCGCACCTGAATGAAGAAGGAGACGCACACCATCGACGGACATGAATCCGCGGAGCGGCGCTCGCGGACCGAGGCGCGAATGCGCCACTTCGCTCAGGCCCAGTCATGGGACGCACCGGACTGGGTCTCATCAGCCGGAGTCGGAGCCGCCCGGCTCGTTAGCATGGCCGTGAAGCCTTCGACTGCCCGGCGGAGCCGACAGACAGAGGAGCGAGCTGCCATGACAATCGCCCCGGACCACGCCGACCGAGACGCCTTCCGCTATCAGTCGATGCGCGACATCGTCGAGCAGATGCAGGAGAGCGTTCCCGGAAAACTGGAGATCACGACGGAAGGGATCGTTCACGACATGATGTCGCCGGGGGGCCCGCACGAGCTGACAGCGGCGCGCGTCAGTCGTCGGCTGGAGAAGGTCATGCCGGACGGCCTCATGGCCCACACGGGAACGCCCGACGTGGAGGACCCGAACACTGGCCTGCTACGTCACCCGGACGTGATCGTGATCGCCGAAGCGGACATGGAGGTCGAAGGGGCTCTCGATCCGCGTGCGCTCATCGCCGCCATCGAGGTGGTGTCCCGCTCCAACCCGGACAACGACTGGGTGGGCAAGATGCGGGACTACCCCCTGCTCGGCATTCCGGTGTACGTCATCTTCGACCCGCGCGCGGGCGAGGGCGCCGTCCTGTCCGATATCCATCGGACGCCGAGCGGCCCCCGCTACGCGACGAGGAAAGACTTCGTGTACGGCGAGGACGTGACGATCGGGGACTGGACGATCTCGACGGACAACCTCCCCCGCTACCCGGCGGAGTCCTGACAAGCGAAGCTACTACTCCGCCGCCACCAGCCGCCGGTCCAGGAAGTCGATGACCGTACGGGCCAGCGCGACGCGGTGGTCGGACAGGGCGTGGTCGCTCGGGAAGACGTGGTGTTCCAGCCGGGGGACCGGGTGCGCCTCGTACGCCTTCACCAGCGGTTCGTGGTGGATCTCGTGCGGTGTCGCGGTGTCGCGGCTGGTGCCGATGAGCAGTACGGGGCGGTCGGCCAGGCGCGGGGCGAGCCGGGCCAGGCTCCAGGCGTCCCCGGCCGTCTCCATCTCGGCGACCAGCGCTTCGCCGCTGGTGCCTCGCAGCGGCAACAACTCCTCCTCGAACGCCTCCACATACCCACTCCGCACCGCCGGATCGGTGAACGTGGGGGCGACCGCGCCGAAGTTGAAGCCGGACACGGACGCCACCGCCCCGATGGTGGGGTCCCCCGCCGCCGTCGTCAGCGCCGTGAAACCGCCGAGGCTGTGGCCGACGAGGGCGAGCCGCCGGGGGTCGAGGCGGTGGGCACCCGCGATCTCGTCCGTGCGGATCGCGGCGGTCACCTGGGCGGCGTCCTCCAGGACATGGCCCCAGGACCAGGTGCCGCCCATGCCCCATGAGCCCCGGTAGTGGAACACCAGAGCCGCGTAGCCCGCCCGGCGCAGCGCCTGCGCCAGGTCGAAGTTGCGCTCGTTGCCGGGGAAGCCGTGCAGGACGACGACGATCGGGTGCGGTCCGGGGCCGGCAGGTATGTGCAGAATCCCCTGCAAGGTCTCGCCGCCGCTGGTGAACCGCAGCGCCGGGGTGCTCGCCGCCGGCGTCAGCGCGCTCGACGGGTCGGATACGAGGAAGTCGGCCGTCATCATCTCTCCACTGTCGAGATCCCGCGCTCCGGGATCTCCATGTTCGAGACCCCACACGAGATCGAGAAGCCTCATTGTCCGCCCGGACTAAATCCTTGCTCCTGTGGCCGCGTCCAGGGCGTACACGGCTTCTTTGTTCTTGCTGACGACATACAGCACCTCGCCCGCGATCCGCAGGGAGCCGCCGCTGATGGGGGAGGTCCACTTCCTCGTGCCGGTGGCCGCGTGGAGCGCCTGGACGTGGGGGTTGTCGGCGGTCTCGCTGACGTAGACCACCCCGTCGGCACCCACCAACTCCTGACGGTCAGGGCTGGTGATCGACCACTTCGTCTCCCCCGAGGCCATGCTCAGGGCGTACGTCTGATCGCGTCCGCGTACGTACAACGCCCCATCGATCGCGGTCAGCGCGCCGAAGCCCAGGTCGTCTCCGTCTCCCGCGCGCACGGACCACTTCTGCTTCCCGGTGGCAGCGTCCAGCGCGTGTACCTTCTGGTCATACGTCTCGGCGGAGGACCCGACGACATATGCCACCCCGCCGACCACCTCCGTGCCCATGTGGGCGCTGGAGGAGCGGCCGTCAAAGGCGTTGGTGGGACTGACGAACTCCCATTTCCGCGCGCCCGTGGCCGCATCCAGCGCACACATACTGATGGGCTCGACGACCGTACGGGTGTACACCAGCCCGTCGGCCGCCCACAGCCGCTCGGCCCAGCGGCCGGTGAACTCCCACTTCTTCCTCCCGGTGGCCGCGTCGAGCGCCCCCATGTCGCCCTTGTCGTCGATGTAGACGTGCACCGCCCGGCCGTCCGCTGCCAGGTAGTCCGTGACGCCGCCGATTCCGCGTCGCGTAGCCCACTTCTCGGCCCCGGTGGCCGCGTTCAAGGAGTGGATGGCCTCATCGTCCGAGACGTACACCTGCACCGCCCCGCCGACCGTCGCCAGCCGGGAGACGCTGCCGCCGGGGGCGTAGTCCCATTTCTTCTTTCCGGTGGCCGCGTCCAGGACGCAGAGTTTGTCGGCCGTGCCCATGACGTACACCGCTCCGCCGATCACCTCCGGAGCCCGGACGTTCAGGGAGTCGCCTTCCTTGGCGCCGGCTTGGCCGTAGCCCCCGTCCTTGAGGGGGCGGGACCACTTCTTCTTCCCGGTGGCCCCGTCCAGCGCGTACACCGTGCCGTCCTGGACGTCCCGCCCCGTGATGTACACCGTCCCGCCGTCCACCACCGGGGGTGAGAGCTTTTGGCCACCGGCGGCGAACCATGCCCCGGTTGGCGGCGTCCCGCGGTCGGGAGACTTCCCGTCGTCGGAGGACTCCCCGTGGTCGAGAAGGGCGAAGCCGGTCGGGATGCCCGCACCGGCCGCGATGGCGGCGCCACCGAGCCACAAGGCCCTGCGCCGGGTGACCAGCCCTGCTCGGGCCGGTCTCGCGTCGGCCGTGCGCGTGACCATGTCGTGCAGGCTCGGGCCGGAGGACGCCGGGGCCGCCGCCGGGGCCGCCGGGGACGAGAGGGCGCGGAGGCGGTCGTGGACCCGGGCCGCGGAGACCGGCCGGTCCTCGGGCGCCTTGGCGAGCAGTTCCAGGACGAGGTCGTCCAGGGCCTCCGGCACCCCGGGCCGGATACGCCCCGGCGGCACGGGGGCCCGGTGCAGATGGGCGCTCATCATCGACGCCGGGCTGGTGGCGTTGAACGGGAGCTGTCCGGTGAGCAGTTCGTGGAGGACGCAGCCGAGGGAGTACAGGTCCGAGCGTGGATCGCCGGAGTGCCCGTCGAATCGCTCCGGCGGCATGTACGGGAACGTCCCCATCACCTTGCTCGACGGCAGCGCCTCCATGAACCGGGCGATGCCGAAATCAAGGATTTTCACCCGCCCGTCCACGGCCAGGTGCAGGTTCGCCGGCTTCAGATCCCGGTGGATGACGTCCGACTCATGTGCCCGGGCCAGCCCGGCCGCGGCCTGCGCGATCCAGTCGACCGCGGTGGCCACCGGCGGGGGGCCGTCCTCGCGGAGTACCGAGGCCAGGTCCCGCCCCACGAGCAATTCCATGACCAGGAACAGCGACCCGTCCGCCTCGTCCTCGCCGAAGTCGTGCACGGTGACCACAGCGGGATGGTTCAGCGCTCCGGCGGTGTTGGCCTCGCGGCGGAACAGGTCGGCAGCGGCGGTGTCGCGACTGTCGTGCGGAAGCAGCTTGACCGCCACCCGCCGCCCGATCACCCGGTCACGGCCCTCCCACACCTCGCCCATACCGCCGCGGCCGACGAACCGCACCAGTTCGTACCGCCCGGCCAGAACCCGCGCCGCCATTCGTGCCCCCCAACACCCCTGCAGAATGCAGCGAAGCGTAGCGGTCAGGCGCCGAGGGCGCAGCCGTCACTTGGGCCCCTCCCCGCTGCCGCGCCAGTCGCGTACAAACGGCCCCCACATCTGCCCGGACCGGGCACCCTCAAACCAACTCTTGCCCGATTCGTGACCGACACCATGCCCGGGACGGACAACCTTCCAAGATCACTGACCGTCCCATAGCACGGAGAAGCAGCCGGAGACAACGTGCTGCACAACGGGACGGGGTCACCAGGTTGAACATTCGGTCCTCCTCGCCTGCCGCCACGCGCAGGCAGGCACTCGCCGCGCTGGCCGCACTCACCGCCGCCACCACCGCGGCCTGCAGCGGTTCCTCGGGCCCCTCGCCCACCTCGGCCATTCCGGCCCGGCCGCTGTCGCCGCGCGCCGCCGAGTCGTTCGCGAACACCGAGAACGCGCTGCTGCTGCAGGTCCTCGCCCACCCCGACGACGACCTGTACTTCATGAACCCGGACGCCGAGCACATGCTCACCGCCGGGGTGCCCGTGGTCTGCGTGTACGTCACGGCGGGCGAGGCGGCAGGGATCAACCGCGAGGCCGGTACGCCCCGGCCGGCCGCCGACAAGGCCGCCTACTCCGCCGCCCGCCACCAGGGGCTGCGCCAGGCGTACGCACAGCTGCTGGGGCTCGACAAGTTCACCCGCTGGCGGCGCTCGGTGCTGGAACTGCCGGGCGGGGTCACGGCGGAGACGAACGTCCTGGGGAACGGCGGGCGCAGCGTGCGGCTGATCTTCCTCAACATCGCCATGCTGTCCGCGGGGAACGTGCGCATCCCCCACCTGTGGGATCTCCCGGGCGTCCTCATGCGTACGCTCATGGCCACCGGCTCCCCGGTCCGGACCCCCAGCACCTACCGCCACCAGACGCTCGTCGACGTGCTCGCCGGGATCATGGACCGCTACCGGCCCACCGTGATCCACACCCTGGACCCCGACCCCGACTTCCAGGTCCACGACGCCACCCACCCCCGCGACAACGACCAGCCGGGCTGCTCCGACCACCGGGACCACACCCCGGTCGCGCTGTTCACCTGGAAGGCCATCGCGCAGTGGGCACAGGAGGTGTCACGGCGCGAGAAGCGGGCGCCGCGCTTCACGGTCACCTCCTTCCGCGGCTACTACAACCAGCGCTGGCCGCACAATCTGCCGCCCACCGTGGTCGCCCAGAAGGCCCGCGCCGTGGCGGCGTACGGCGGCAGCCCGCAGTGGAGCTGCGGCAACGCGGCGGGCTGCGGCGACTACGGCCAGGGCGGCACCCGGTCGCTGACCAACCGCAAGGGCTGGATCCGCTCCACCCACTACCGCTACCCCAGCGCCCTGCCCACGCCGCTGACCGACTCCGACGGCCGCCTCGTGGCGTACGGCGTGCTGGGCGCGCAGGCCGTGCGGTGGCGCGAGACCGCCCCCGGCAGCCAGCGCTTCGGCGCCCCGCACGGGCTGGGCGGCGGGCCGCTGGCCCCGGCGCTGTGCGCGGTACGGGACTCCCGCGGCCGCCATGTGCTGATCGCGCTGCGCTTCTCCGCGCTGGACGGGCAGGGCGGCGCCAACACCCGGGAGCTGGTGGCGCTGGAGCAGCGCACCCCGGGCGGGCCGTTCCGGGCCTGGACCGGCCTAGGCACCCCCGACTCCGAACCCCAGTACGGGCGGCGCGTCGGCTGCCCGGCGGCCGTGGCCACCCCGGACGGCCGGGTCCACCTCTTCGTACGCACCGCCGACAAGGGCCTGGCGACCCGGATACGGGACGCGGCCGGGACGTGGGGGCCCTGGCAGCGGCTGGAGGGCGGCGAGATACAGGACGGGCTGACCGTGCTGCTGGACCGGCAGGCGCGGGTGCATGTCGTCGCGGCGGGCCGGGACACCGTGCACTACTGGGCCCAGGACCGGCCGGGCGACCCGGTGGCGTTCCGGCCGCTCGCGGGCCTGCCGCTGCCGGGCGGGCAGCCGGGCGCGGCGCCCTCCGCGGACGGGTCGATCGCGCTGGTCTACCGCCCGCCCGCCAGTGCGGTGCCGTATCTCCACGACGGCGGCAGCTCCGTGCCGCTGACCCACTTCGAGGGCTACGGGCCGGTCACCGCCCACGCCCTGGCCGCGTCCGGCGGCCGCCAGGGTCCGCTCCTGCTGCTGGGCCGGGCCCTGAACGGCGAGGTCCAGGTCCAGTACGGCGCGACACCCACCGCCAAACCGCTGCGCCCCACGAGCCGGCTGGTCCCGGTGGGCACGCCGACGCTGCTGGCGGGCAAGGGCGAGCAGGTGCGCGTGGTGGGCATGTCCCCCGGCGCCGTCCCCTGGATCTGGCGGCCCCGCGCCACATCCAACGCTTAGGAGACTCACCGCACGGCGTAGCGTCGGCGCGCGAGCAGCACGCAGGCCAGGCTGAGCAGGGCCAGCGCCGACAGGTACCAGGTCATGGCCAGCTTGCTGCCGGTCGCGTCGACCAGCCAGACGACCACCACCGGCGTGGTGCCGCCGAAGAGCATCACGCCCAGGTTGTAGCTGAGCGACATGCCCGTGGCGCGGCTGCTCACCGGGAAGAGGTCGGACAGCAGCGCGGGCAGCGCCCCGAAGTATCCCGCCTTCAACACGCCGACCAGGAACATCACCGCGAGGATCACCCCGAAGCCGGGGTGCGCGACCAGGAAGGCGAAGGTCGGGTAGAGCAGCAGCAGGATCAGCGCGGCGAAGGCCGCCATGATCCGGATCCGGCCGGCCCGGTCCGACCACAGGCCGATCAGCGGGGTGACGACCGTGAGGACCGCGCCGGTCACCATGGTCGCGGCGAAGCCGGTGGAGGCCGGGAGGTCCAGCTCCTTGACCGCGTAGACGGGCATGTACGTGATGAGGTACGTGATCGCGGTCGAGACGGCGAGCACGCCGATGGCGAGCAGCACCCGGGCCTTGTGGTGTCCCAGCACCTCCGCCACCGGTCCCCGCTCGGCCCCCGCCCCCTCCGACGCCGAGCGGGTGAACTCGGGGGCCTCGTCCACATGACGGCGGATGTAGTAGCCGACCGGGCCGATCAGCAGCCCGAAGACGAACGGGATCCGCCACCCCCACGACTCCATCTGCGCGCTGGAGAGCGAGCTGGTGAGGACGGTGCCGAACGCCGCCGCGAGCAGTGTGGAGACCCCTTGGCTGGCGAACTGCCAGCTGGACATGAAGCCCCGCATCCGCGGCGCGTGCTCCACCAGGAAGGCCGTCGAGCTGCCGAACTCGCCGCCCGCCGAGAAGCCCTGGATGAGCCTCGCCAGCAGGATCGCGACCGGGGCGGCGACGCCGATGACGCCATAGGTCGGCATGGCGGCGATCAGCAGCGTGCCGAGCATCATCAGCTTGATCGACAGCATCAGCGCCGCCTTGCGGCCCACCCGGTCCGCGTACCGGCCGAGCACCACCGCGCCGACCGGCCGTACGACGTACGAGACGCCGAAGGTGCCGAAGGTCAGCAGCAGGGAGACCGTGTCGTCGGAGGACGGGAAGAACAGCTTGGCGATGGTCGCCGCGAAGAAGCCGTAGATCGCGATGTCGAACCATTCGAGGGCGTTGCCGACGGACGCGGCGATGATCACCCGATGGGCCTTGGGCGGGATGCCCCGACCCGGCGGGCCGTCCGGGTCCTCGGCGGCGTCCTCGGCGGTTCTCGTGTCTGCGGGCGACGTGTCCATGGGTGTTCTCCCTTTCAGTCCCGGGGCTCTCCGAGGTCCCAGAAGAGACCGGCCATGATCTGGAGCGCCTCACGCGCGAGCGGTGCGAGCAGGTGCTCGTCCGGAGCGTGCTGGGCGCACGCGGGGTAGGAGTGCGGGATCCAGACCGTGCACAGGCCCAGTTCCTCGGCGAACGCGTCGTTGGGGATGGTGCCGCCGAGGTTGGGCATGATGGCCGGCCGGCCGCCCCAGGTGCGCGCCACCGAGTCCGCGGCCCACCGCACCCACGGCTCGTCCGGGTCGGTCCTGGTCGCGGCCATGACGCGGCCGACCTCCACCTCGACCATGGGGAAGCCATGCGCGTCGAGGTGGTCGCGCAGGGCCCGGCCGACGCCCGCCGCGTCCGTGCCGACCACGAAGCGCAGCTGGCAGTGGGCCGTCGCGGAGCCGGGGATCGCGCCCACGGGCGCCTCCGGATTCCCGGCGGACAGGGCCAGCACTTCGAGGGTGTTCCAGCCGATGAGCCGCTCGGCCGGGGTGAGCCCAGGCTCGCCCCAGCCCTCGTCGATGTCGGGGTCGTCCGCGCCGCCGCCCACGGGGAGGTCGGCGAGGGCGCGCCTGACGCTCGGCGGGATCTCGGGCGGCCGCAGCCCGGGGACGAGGATCCGGCCGCGGCCGTCGACCAGGGTCGCCAGGGCGGCGGCCAATACGGTCGCGGGGTTGCGCAGCAGCCCGCCCCAGTTGCCGGAGTGGTGGGCGCCCTCGCGCAGCGGTACGCGCAGGGTGAAGTTGACCCCGCCGCGGGAGCCGAGGAAGAGCGTCGGGCGGTCCGCCCGGATGCGGGGCCCGTCGGAGGCGATCAGCAGATCGGCGGCGAGCTCGTCGCGCAGCCGGGCGCAGAGCGCGCGCAGGCCGGGCGAGCCGGTCTCCTCACCGGTCTCGATCAGAACTTTGAGGTTGAAGCCCAGCCGGCCGCCCCGGGCGCGCAGCACCTGTTCGAGCGCCGCCAGGTTGATGGTGTGCTGCCCCTTGTTGTCGGCGGTGCCGCGCCCGTACCAGCGGTCGCCCTCCACGGTCAGCCGCCAGGGGTGGAGGCCGGGCCGCCAGCGCTCCGCGTCGCCGGGGACGACATCGGCGTGCCCGTACATCAGTACGGTCGGCAGCCCCTCGCCCTCGTGGCGCTCGGCGATCAGGAAGGGGCCGCCGCCGGGGGCGGGGTTGTCGACGATCCGGGCGGTGGCGCCGAGCCGCTCCACGGCCGGGAGCAGTTCGGTTGCCAGATAGGCGTGCAGCCGGGGCTCTCCCTCGGGGTCCTGGCTCTCGGTGGGCAGGGCGACCCGCCGCTCCAGGTCCGCGCGGAATGCGCCGGAGTCGAAGTATTCGCAGGCATGACGAATCGCCGTGGAGCGCGCCACCGTGCCCCTTTCTCAGGTTTCTGGGAACGCTTTCTCAGGTTTCTGGGAACGCGGGAAATACCGGCCGGAAATGAATATCCGGGTATGGGCCAGAAGGCTAGTGAGGCCCGATCGCCGGGACAATTACCGTTTTCCGAAGGCTGCGTTGCCCGCCGGGCAAGGCTCATGTGCGCGTCGCCCCCGCGCCACCGGCCGGGTAGGGTCACGGGGCCGCTGCCGACGGGGCCGCGGCCGACGGGCCCGAGGAATGTGAGCGATCGAGGTGAGTGCGGCATGGACCTGACCGGGATCCCGCTGCGCTACTTCCTGGAGGTCGCCCGCACCGGCTCGATCAGCCAGGCGTCGGAGCGGCTGCGGGTCGCGGCCTCCGCGATCAGCCGGCAGATAGCCAAGCTGGAGCACGACATCGGCGTCCCGCTGTTCGAGCGGCGGCCGCGCGGCATGGTGCTGAGCGACGCGGGCGAGATGCTGGCCGCTTATGCCCGCCGCAGCCAGCTGGAATCCGAGCAGATTCTCGCGGATCTGCGCGGCCTGGACGCGCTGGGCCACAGCACCATCAAACTGGCGAGTTCCGAGGGGTTCGCGAGGGACTTTCTCCCCGAGGCCGTTGTCGCGTTCCGCGCGTCATTTCCGGGCGTACGGTTCCGGCTGCGCGTCACCTCCCCCGCGGAGGCCACCCGGGAGGTCCGCGAGGGCACCGCGGACCTGGCCGTCACCTACTCCGTGGCCCCGGAGGAGGGGGTCAGGGTGGAGTACTCGCGGCGGCAGCCGATCCACGCGCTGGTTCCCGCGGGCCATCCGCTCGCGGAGCGCGAGGAGGTGTCGCTCGCGGATCTGCTGCCGTACCCGCTCGCCCTCATGGAGCCGGGTACGACGATCCGGCAGCTGTTCGACATCTGCGTCAGCCTGGAGGGGCTGGCCTTCGAGCCGGCCTTCGTCAGCAACTACTCCGGCGCGCTTCAGGGCTTCGTACAGAACCACGGGGGCGTGACCCTCGCCGGGTACCTCACCTTCCGGCGGCTGCTGCACACCGAGGGGCTGGCCTTCGTCCCGATCAGCAATCCGGAGCTGTCCCGCCGCAGCGTGCAGATCCAGTCCATGGCCCGCCGGGTGCTGCCGCCCGCGGTCGCGGCGTTCCGCGACCACCTGATCGAGCACATCGAAGCGCCGTAACGACCAAAGCGCCGCCAGAGATGCCAAAGGCCCCGCTCCACCGTCCTCGCGAACGGGGGTGCGGGGCCTTTGAACAGCCCGCTCCGAAGAGCTTCAGGTCACTTGACGATCTTGGTGACCTGGCCGGCGCCGACGGTCCGGCCACCCTCACGGATGGCGAACTTCAGGCCCTCCTCCATGGCGACCGGCTGGATCAGCTGGACCGACATCTCGGTGTTGTCGCCCGGCATGACCATCTCGGTGCCCTCGGGGAGGGTCACAACGCCCGTCACGTCCGTGGTACGGAAGTAGAACTGCGGACGGTAGTTGTTGAAGAACGGGGTGTGGCGACCACCCTCGTCCTTCGACAGGATGTAGGCCTGGGCCTCGAACTCGGTGTGCGGGGTGACCGAACCGGGCTTGATGATGACCTGGCCGCGCTCGACGTCCTCGCGCTTGATGCCGCGGAGCAGCAGACCGACGTTCTCACCGGCCTGGCCCTCGTCGAGCAGCTTGCGGAACATCTCGATACCGGTGACCGTGGTGGTGGTCTTCTCGGTCTTGATGCCGATGATGTCGACGGTCTCGTTGACCTTCAGCACACCGCGCTCGATACGGCCGGTGACGACCGTACCGCGACCGGTGATGGTGAAGACGTCCTCGATCGGCATCAGGAACGGCTTGTCGACGTCGCGCTCCGGCTGCGGGATGGCCTCGTCGACGGCGTTCATCAGGTTGAGGACGGACTCGCCCCACTCCTTGTCGCCTTCGAGCGCCTTGAGCGCCGAGACCTTCACGACCGGGACGTCGTCGCCCGGGAACTCGTACTCGGAGAGGAGCTCACGCACCTCGAGCTCGACGAGCTCCAGGATCTCCTCGTCGTCCACCATGTCGGCCTTGTTCAGGGCGACGACGATGTACGGAACGCCGACCTGGCGGGCCAGGAGCACGTGCTCCTTGGTCTGCGGCATCGGGCCGTCGGTGGCGGCGACCACCAGGATGGCGCCGTCCATCTGCGCCGCACCGGTGATCATGTTCTTGATGTAGTCCGCGTGACCGGGGCAGTCGACGTGCGCGTAGTGACGCGACTCGGTCTGGTACTCGACGTGCGCGATGGAGATGGTGATACCGCGCTGACGCTCCTCAGGAGCCTTGTCGATCTGATCGAAGGCCGAGGCCTCGTTCAGGTCCGGGTACTTGTCGTGCAGCACCTTGGTGATCGCCGCGGTAAGGGTCGTCTTACCGTGGTCGATGTGACCGATGGTGCCGATGTTGACGTGCGGCTTAGTCCGCTCGAACTTCGCCTTCGCCACTGGGGTCCTCCTGTGGAGTGGTTCTGTAACGCATCCACATTTTGCGGATGGGTTCAGGTGGTCTTACCGAACCGGCCAGGACCCCGAGGGGGATGCCCTTCGCCGTATTCGTGTGGGGGCCGGCGGCCGGGGCCCGCCACAGACGCCACGATGAGCGATCTGCGACGGATTGCCCCGATGCCTTTGCTCCAGCCTAAAGGGTGAGAAACGCGGATGAACCCGCCTTACTCGCCCTTGGCCTTCGCGATGATCTCCTCGGCGACGTTCTTGGGAACCTCGGCGTAGGAGTCGAACTGCATGGAGTAGCTGGCGCGACCGGAGGTCTTGCTCCGGAGGTCGCCCACGTAACCGAACATCTCCGACAGCGGGACCAGGCCGGTGACCAGCTTGGCGCCACTGCGGTCCTCCATGGACTGGATCTGTCCACGGCGGGAGTTGATGTCACCGATCACGTCACCCATGTAATCCTCGGGCGTGGTGACCTCGACCTTCATCATCGGCTCGAGCAGGGCCGGGGAGGCCTTGCGGGCGGCCTCCTTGAAGGCCATCGAGCCTGCGATCTTGAAGGCCATTTCGGAGGAGTCGACCTCGTGGTACGCACCGTCGAGGAGCGTGACCTTGACGCCGGTCAGCGGGTAGCCCGCGAGCACGCCGAACTCCATGGCCTCCTGGCAGCCCGCGTCCACGGACGGGATGTACTCCCGCGGGATACGGCCACCGGTGACCTTGTTCTCGAACTCGTAGCCGTCGCCCTCGAGCGGCGCGATGGCGATCTGGACCTTCGCGAACTGGCCCGAACCACCGGTCTGCTTCTTGTGCGTGTAGTCGACCCGGTCGACGCTCTTGCGGAGCGTCTCGCGGTAGGCCACCTGCGGCTTACCGACGTTGGCCTCGACCTTGAACTCACGCTTCATACGGTCGACCAGCACGTCGAGGTGCAGCTCGCCCATACCCGCGATGATGGTCTGGCCGGTCTCCTCGTTGGTCTTGACCCGGAAGGACGGGTCCTCCTCAGCGAGGCGCTGGATGGCCACACCCAGCTTCTCCTGGTCGCCCTTCGACTTGGGCTCGATGGCGACCTCGATGACCGGGGCCGGGAAGTCCATCGACTCAAGGATCACCGGGTTCGCCGGGTCGCAGAGGGTCTCACCGGTGGTGGTCTGCTTGAGACCCATGACGGCGACGATGTCGCCGGCACCCACCGAGTCGATCTCCTCACGCTTGTTGGCGTGCATCCGGTAGATCTTGCCGATGCGCTCCTTCTTGCCCTTCACGGAGTTCTGCACCTGGGTGCCGGTCTCCATACGGCCCGAGTAGACCCGGACGAAGGTGAGCTTGCCGAGGTGCGGGTCGCTCATGATCTTGAACGCCAGGCCGGCGAACGGCTCGTCGTCCGACGGCTTGCGCTTGATGACCTCGTCGGGGTCCTTCACCGAGTGGCCCTCGACGGCCTCGATGTCCAGCGGCGAGGGGAGGTAGCGCACGACCGCGTCGAGCAGCGGCTGAACACCCTTGTTCTTGAAGGCGGTGCCACAGAACACGGGGGTGATCGTCGGCGAGCCCTCGGTGCCGGTGGAGGCGATGGTGATACGGCGGATCGCCGCGTACAGCTGCTCCACGGTGGGCTCCTCGCCCTCCAGGTACAGCTCCATCATCTGCTCGTCGTTCTCGGCGACGGCCTCGAGGAGCTTGCCGCGCCACTCGTCGGCGGCCTCGAGGTGGGTGTCCGGGATGTCGACGGTGTCGTACATCTCGCCCTTGGTCGCCTCGGCGGACCAGACCAGCGCCTTCATGGTGACGAGGTCGACGACACCCTTGAAGTCGGCCTCGGTACCGATCGGCAGCTGCATGACCAGCGGCACCGCGCCCAGGCGGTCCACGATCATGTCCACACAGCGGTGGAACTCGGCACCGGTGCGGTCGAGCTTGTTGACGAAGCAGATACGCGGAACGCCGTAGCGGTCCGCCTGACGCCACACAGTCTCGGACTGCGGCTCCACACCGGCCACACCGTCGAACACCGTCACGGCGCCGTCGAGCACGCGCAGCGAGCGCTCCACCTCGACCGTGAAGTCGACGTGGCCCGGGGTGTCGATGATGTTGATGGTGTGATCGACGTTCTCGAGCGGCCAGTGACAGGTCGTCGCGGCCGACGTGATCGTGATGCCGCGCTCCTGCTCCTGCTCCATCCAGTCCATGGTGGCAGCGCCATCGTGGACCTCACCGATCTTGTAGCTCACACCGGTGTAGAACAGGATCCGCTCGGTGGTGGTCGTCTTGCCCGCGTCGATGTGGGCCATGATCCCAATGTTGCGGACCTTGGCCAGGTCAAGTGAAGTGGTGGCCATATGGCTCAGTCTTCTCTCGGTTCTCGATGGGGTAGCGACTACCAGCGGTAGTGCGCGAAGGCCTTGTTGGACTCGGCCATCTTGTGGGTGTCCTCGCGACGCTTGACGGAGGCGCCCAGACCGTTGCTGGCGTCCAGCAGCTCGTTCATCAGACGCTCGGTCATGGTCTTCTCGCGACGGGCGCGGGAGTAGCCCACGAGCCAGCGCAGCGCGAGGGTGGAGGAGCGGCCGGGGCGGACCTCGACCGGGACCTGGTAGGTGGCGCCACCGACACGGCGGGAGCGGACCTCGAGGGTCGGCTTCACGTTCTCAAGCGCGCGCTTGAGCGTGATGACCGGGTCGTTGCCGGTCTTCTCGCGCAGCCCCTCCATGGCGCCGTAGACGATGCGCTCGGCGGTGGAGCGCTTGCCGTTCAGCAGCACCTTGTTGATGAGGGAGGTCACCAGAGGAGAGTTGTAGACCGGGTCGATGATGACCGGGCGCTTCGGGGCGGGGCCCTTACGAGGCATTCTTACTTCTCCTTCTTGGCGCCGTAGCGGCTGCGAGCCTGCTTGCGGTTCTTGACGCCCTGCGTGTCGAGGGAGCCGCGGATGATCTTGTAACGAACACCCGGCAGGTCCTTCACACGACCGCCACGCACGAGCACGATGGAGTGCTCCTGCAGGTTGTGGCCCTCACCCGGAATGTAAGCGGTGACCTCGATGCCGCTGGTCAGACGCACACGCGCGACCTTACGCAGGGCCGAGTTCGGCTTCTTCGGGGTGGTCGTGAACACACGCGTGCAGACGCCACGGCGCTGGGGGGAACCCTCGAGCGCGGGCGTCTTGTTCTTCTCGACCTTGTCCTGCCGGCCCTTGCGGACCAGCTGCTGGATCGTAGGCACCGTTTCTCCGGTTTCTGTGTGCCAGTCTCGATAAAGCTAACCTGGGGTTTCTCCGACCCACGCGGTCGGGTGTGTCGCACACTGCAGACCCCCGCGCAGATTGCGGGAGAGTGCAGATTGTCGGTGTCGACACCTCGGACCCCCGGGGAGACCCCTCCCGGCCCTGAGGCCGGTGATGAGTGCGCATACGGGAGCCCAGGGACACCCCAGGCACAAGGTCAGAGCGTACCTACCGCATCGGCTCCGGTCAAAACAAATGCACACGCGGCAGGGCACACCGGCCCGCCAGCATAGCCGCAGGGCGGCCACCCCGCCATGGGGTGGCCGCCCTGCGCCCGTATGACCCGGGATTACTGGTTGTACGGGCCGTAGTCGTAGTCCTCCAGCGGGACCGCCTGGCCGGAGCCCGTGCCGAAGGGCGAGTAGTCGATGTCGTCGTAACCGACGGCCGAGTACATCGCGGCCTTCGCCTCCTCGGTCGGCTCGACCCGGATGTTGCGGTAGCGGGACAGGCCCGTACCGGCCGGGATGAGCTTACCGATGATCACGTTCTCCTTGAGGCCGATCAGGGAGTCCGACTTGGCGTTGATCGCCGCGTCGGTGAGCACCCGGGTCGTCTCCTGGAAGGACGCCGCCGACAGCCAGGACTCGGTCGCCAGCGAGGCCTTGGTGATACCCATCAGCTGCGGACGGCCGGAGGCCGGGTGGCCGCCTTCCTGGACCACACGACGGTTCTCGGACTCGAAGCGCGAGCGCTCCACCAGCTCGCCCGGCAGCAGCTCGGCGTCGCCGGACTCGATGATCGTCACGCGGCGCAGCATCTGCCGGATGATGATCTCGATGTGCTTGTCGTGGATCGACACACCCTGCGAGTTGTAGACCTTCTGGACCTCGCCGACCAGGTGCACCTGGACGGCGCGCTGGCCGAGGATGCGCAGCACGTCGTGCGGGTTGGTGGCACCCACGGTCAGCGGCTGGCCGACCTCGACGTGATCGCCCTCGTCCACCAGCAGACGGGCTCGCTTGGAGACGCCGAAGGCCGTCTCGTCGGAGCCGTCGTCCGGAGTGACGACGATCTTCTTGGTCTTCTCGGTCTCCTCGATCCGGACGCGGCCGGCCGCCTCCGAGATCGGGGCGACACCCTTGGGCGTACGGGCCTCGAAGAGCTCGACGACACGCGGCAGACCCTGGGTGATGTCGTCACCGGCCACACCACCGGTGTGGAAGGTACGCATCGTCAGCTGGGTGCCGGGCTCACCGATGGACTGGGCGGCGATGATGCCGACGGCCTCGCCGATGTCCACCAGCTTGCCGGTGGCCAGCGAGCGGCCGTAGCACATGGCGCAGGTGCCGACGGCGGACTCGCAGGTGAGCACCGAGCGGGTCTTGACCGTCTCCACGCCGTGCCGGACCAGCTCGTCGATGAGCACATCGCCCAGGTCGGTGCCGGCCGGGGCCAGCACCTTGCCCTCGACGACGATGTCCTCGGCGAGGCAGCGCGCGTACACGCTGGTCTCGACGTCGTCCGCCTTGCGCAGCACGCCGTCCGCGCCCCTGGCCGCGATCGCCAGCTTGAGGCCGCGGTCGGTGCCGCAGTCCTCCTCGCGGATGATCACGTCCTGGGAGACGTCCACCAGACGACGGGTCAGGTAACCCGAGTCGGCGGTACGCAGGGCGGTGTCGGCGAGACCCTTACGGGCACCGTGGGTGGAGATGAAGTACTCCAGCACGGAGAGACCCTCACGGAACGACGCCTTGATGGGCCGCGGGATGGTCTCGTTCTTCGCGTTGGACACCAGACCACGCATACCGGCGATCTGACGCATCTGCATCATGTTTCCGCGCGCGCCCGAGTCGACCATCATGAAGATCGGGTTGGTCTTCGGGAAGTTCTCGTTCATCGCGTCGGCAACCTCGTTGGTCGCCTTCGTCCAGATCGAGATGAGCTCCTGGGTGCGCTCGTCCTTGGTGATCAGACCACGCTCGTACTGCTTCTGGACCTTCTCGTCCTGCGCCTCGTAGCCCTCGATGATGGCCTTCTTGGCCTCGGGGACGACGACGTCGGAGATCGCGACGGTGACACCGGAGCGGGTGGCCCAGTGGAAACCGGACGCCTTCAGGTTGTCCAGGGTCGCCGCGACGATGACCTTCGGGTAGCGCTCGGCCAGGTCGTTGACGATCTCGGAGAGCTGCTTCTTGCCCACCGAGTAGTCGACGAACGGGTAGTCCTCGGGCAGCAGCTCGTTGAAGAGCGCGCGGCCCAGGGTGGTGCGCAGCCGGAAGCTGTCGCCCGGCTGCCAGGCGGGCTCGCCCTCCTCCGGAACCGGCGGGGTCCAGCCGCGGGGCGGGACGGTGCCGATCGGGAAGCGGATGTCGATCTTCGCCTGGAGCGAGAGCTCGCGGGCGTCGAACGCCATGATCGCCTCGGCGGTGGAGCCGAAGGCCCGGCCCTCGCCGATGACCTCGCGCTCCTCCTCGTCGGTGGTGAGGAAGAACAGGCCGAGCACCATGTCCTGGGTGGGCATGGTCACCGGGCGGCCGTCGGCCGGCTTGAGGATGTTGTTCGAGGACAGCATCAGGATGCGGGCCTCGGCCTGGGCCTCCGCGGACAGCGGCAGGTGCACGGCCATCTGGTCACCGTCGAAGTCCGCGTTGAACGCGGTGCACACGAGCGGGTGAATCTGAATGGCCTTGCCCTCGACCAGCTGCGGCTCGAAGGCCTGGATGCCCAGGCGGTGCAGGGTCGGCGCACGGTTCAGCAGCACCGGGTGCTCGGCGATGACCTCTTCGAGCACGTCGTACACGACCGTGCGGCCGCGCTCGACCATGCGCTTGGCCGACTTGATGTTCTGCGCGTGGTTCAGGTCCACCAGGCGCTTCATCACGAACGGCTTGAAGAGCTCCAGCGCCATGGCCTTGGGCAGACCGCACTGGTGCAGCTTGAGCTGCGGGCCGACGACGATGACCGAACGGGCCGAGTAGTCGACACGCTTGCCCAGCAGGTTCTGACGGAAACGACCCTGCTTACCCTTCAGCATGTCGCTGAGGGACTTCAGCGGGCGGTTACCGGGACCGGTCACCGGGCGGCCGCGGCGGCCGTTGTCGAACAGCGCGTCGACGGCCTCCTGCAGCATCCGCTTCTCGTTGTTCACGATGATCTCGGGGGCACCGAGGTCAAGGAGACGCTTGAGGCGGTTGTTCCGGTTGATGACGCGGCGGTACAGGTCGTTCAGGTCGGAGGTCGCGAAGCGGCCACCGTCCAGCTGCACCATCGGACGCAGGTCCGGCGGGATCACCGGGATGCAGTCCAGCACCATGCCGTTGGGGCTGTTGCGGGTCTGCAGGAAGGCGGAGACGACCTTGAGGCGCTTGAGCGCACGGGTCTTCTTCTGGCCCTTGCCGGTCCGGATGATCTCGCGGAGCTTCTCGGCCTCCTCGTCGAGGTCGAAGGACTCCAGGCGCTTCTGCAGGGCAGCGGCGCCCATGCCGCCCATGAAGTACGTGCCGAAGCGGTCACGCAGCTCGCGGTAGAGCAGCTCGTCGCCCTCCAGGTCCTGGACCTTGAGGTTCTTGAAGCGGTTCCACACCTCGTCGAGACGGTCGATCTCGCGCTGGGCGCGGTCGCGCAGCTGCTTCATCTCGCGCTCGGCGCCCTCGCGCACCTTGCGGCGCACATCGGCCTTGGCGCCCTCGGCCTCCAGCTCGGCGAGGTCCGCCTCGAGCTTCTTGGCGCGGGCCTCCAGGTCGGCGTCGCGGCGCTGCTCGATCTGCTGGCGCTCGACGGAGACATGGGCCTCCAGCGAGGGCAGGTCGCGCGTACGGCGCTCCTCGTCCACCCACGTGATCATGTAGGCGGCGAAGTAGATGACCTTCTCCAGGTCCTTCGGGGCGAGGTCGAGCAGGTAGCCCAGACGCGACGGAACGCCCTTGAAGTACCAGATGTGGGTGACGGGTGCGGCCAGCTCGATGTGGCCCATCCGCTCACGGCGCACCTTGGCGCGGGTGACCTCGACGCCACAGCGCTCACAGATGATGCCCTTGAAGCGGACGCGCTTGTACTTGCCGCAGTAGCACTCCCAGTCCCGGGTCGGACCGAAGATCTTCTCGCAGAAGAGTCCGTCCTTTTCGGGCTTCAGGGTGCGGTAGTTGATGGTTTCCGGCTTCTTGACCTCACCGTGGGACCACTGACGGATGTCGTCAGCGGTGGCGAGGCCGATCCGCAGCTCGTCGAAGAAGTTGACGTCGAGCACTTGTCGTCAATCCCTCTTTCAGGGTCGTGTCTTCGGGTCTGACTGGGGGTCCGGGGAGAGGCCGGGGCGGTCGCGGTGGTCGATCGCCCCGGCCAGACCCGTCAGACCTCTTCGACGCTGCTCGGCTCGCGCCGCGACAGGTCGATACCGAGCTCCTCCGCAGCGCGGAAGACGTCCTCGTCGGTGTCGCGCATCTCGATGGACATGCCGTCGGACGACAGCACCTCCACGTTGAGGCACAGGGACTGCATCTCCTTGATGAGCACCTTGAAGGACTCAGGGATGCCGGGCTCGGGGATGTTCTCGCCCTTGACGATGGCCTCGTAGACCTTCACTCGGCCGGTGACGTCGTCGGACTTGATGGTCAGCAGCTCCTGGAGGGCGTACGCGGCGCCGTAGGCCTCGAGCGCCCACACCTCCATCTCACCGAAGCGCTGGCCACCGAACTGAGCCTTACCACCCAGCGGCTGCTGGGTGATCATCGAGTACGGACCGGTGGAGCGGGCGTGCAGCTTGTCGTCCACCAGGTGGTGCAGCTTGAGGATGTACATGTAGCCGACGGAGATCGGGTCCGGGAACGGCTCGCCGGAGCGGCCGTCGAACAGCCGGGCCTTGCCGGACGACTGGACCAGGCGGTCGCCGTCGCGGTTCGGGATCGTCGAGTCGAAGAGACCGGAGATCTCGTCCTCGCGGGCGCCGTCGAAGACCGGGGTCGCGACATTGGTGCCCGGCGCGACCTCGTCGGCGCCGATCGCCTGCAGCCGCTGCATCCACTCCTCGGAGCCCTCGACCTTCCAGCCGCGGGAGGCCAGCCAGCCGAGGTGGATCTCCAGGACCTGTCCCGGGTTCATTCGGGACGGGACACCCAGCGGGTTGAGGATGATGTCGACCGGGGTGCCGTCCTCCAGGAACGGCATGTCCTCGACCGGCAGGATCTTGGAGATGACGCCCTTGTTGCCGTGGCGGCCGGCGAGCTTGTCACCGTCGGTGATCTTGCGCTTCTGCGCCACGTAGACGCGGACCAGCTGGTTCACGCCCGGGGGCAGCTCGTCGCCCTCCTCGCGGTCGAAGACGCGCACGCCGATGACCTTGCCGGTCTCACCGTGCGGCACCTTCAGCGAGGTGTCACGGACCTCACGGGCCTTCTCACCGAAGATCGCGCGCAGCAGGCGCTCCTCCGGGGTCAGCTCGGTCTCACCCTTCGGGGTGACCTTGCCGACCAGGATGTCCCCGGCGATGACCTCGGCGCCGATGCGGATGATGCCGCGCTCGTCGAGGTCGGCCAGGACCTCCTCGGACACGTTCGGGATGTCCCGGGTGATCTCCTCAGGGCCGAGCTTGGTGTCACGGGCGTCGACCTCGTGCTCCTCGATGTGGATCGAGGAGAGGACGTCGTCCTGCACCAGGCGCTGGCTGAGGATGATCGCGTCCTCGTAGTTGTGGCCCTCCCACGGCATGAACGCCACCAGGAGGTTCTTGCCGAGCGCCATCTCGCCGTCCTCGGTGGACGGGCCGTCGGCCAGCACCTGGCCGGCGATCACCCGCGCGCCCTCGTCCACGACGACCTTCTGGTTGAAGGAGGTGCCCTGGTTGGAGCGGGAGAACTTGGCCACCCGGTAGGTGGTGTAGGTGCCGTCGTCGTTGGCCACCGTCACGTAGTCGGCGGAGACCTCCTGGACCACACCGTCCTTCTCGGCCTTGATGACGTCGCCGGCGTCGACCGCACAGCGGTACTCCATGCCGGTGCCGACCAGCGGGGACTCCGCCTTGATCAGCGGCACGGCCTGGCGCATCATGTTCGATCCCATGAGCGCGCGGTTGGCGTCGTCGTGCTCGAGGAAGGGGATCATGGCGGTCGCGACCGACACCATCTGGCGCGGCGAGACGTCCATGTAGTCGACGTCGTCGCCCGGGATGTAGTCGACCTCGCCGCCACGGCGGCGGACCAGGACGCGGTTCTCGGCGAAGTGCAGGTCGTCCGTCAGCGGCGCGTTGGCCTGCGCGATGACGAATCGGTCCTCTTCGTCGGCCGTCAGGTAGTCGACCTCGTCGGTGACGACACCGTTGGCGACCTTCCGGTACGGGGTCTCGATGAAACCGAACGCGTTGACCCGGCCGTACGAGGCGAGCGAGCCGATCAGACCGATGTTCGGGCCTTCGGGCGTCTCGATCGGGCACATGCGGCCGTAGTGCGACGGGTGCACGTCACGGACCTCGAAGCCCGCCCGCTCACGGGACAGACCACCGGGGCCCAGCGCGTTCAGACGGCGCTTGTGGGTCAGACCCGACAGCGGGTTCGTCTGGTCCATGAACTGCGACAGCTGGCTGGTGCCGAAGAACTCCTTGATGGAGGCGACGACCGGCCGGATGTTGATCAGGGTCTGCGGCGTGATCGCCTCGACATCCTGAGTCGTCATGCGCTCGCGGACGACGCGCTCCATACGGGCCAGACCCGTGCGGACCTGGTTCTGGATCAGCTCGCCGACGTTACGGATACGGCGGTTGCCGAAGTGGTCGATGTCGTCGGTCTCGACGACGATCGTCTGACCGTTCTCGCCGACCGTCTCGGTCTCACCGGCGTGCAGCTTCACCAGGTACTTGATCGAGGCGATGACGTCCTCGACCGTCAGGACGCCCGCGTCCAGCGGAGCGGCCGCACCCAGCTTCTTGTTGACCTTGTAGCGGCCGACCTTCGCGAGGTCGTAGCGCTTGGGGTTGAAGTAGAGGTTCTCCAGCAGCGTCTGCGCGGCCTCACGCGTCGGGGGCTCGCCCGGGCGCAGCTTGCGGTAGATGTCGAGCAGCGCGTCGTCCTGGCCCTGGGTGTGGTCCTTCTCCAGGGTGGCGCGCATGGACTCGTACTCGCCGAACTCCTCGAGGATCTGCTCGGTGGTCCAGCCGAGCGCCTTCAGGAGGACGGTCACGGACTGCTTGCGCTTGCGGTCGATGCGCACACCGACCATGTCGCGCTTGTCGATCTCCATCTCGAGCCAGGCGCCCCGGGAGGGGATGACCTTGACGGAGAAGATGTCCTTGTCGGACGTCTTGTCGATGGAGGAGTCGAAGTAGACACCCGGCGAGCGCACCAGCTGCGACACCACGACACGCTCGGTGCCGTTGATGACGAAGGTGCCCTTGTTGGTCATGAGCGGGAAGTCGCCCATGAAGACCGTCTGGGACTTGATCTCACCGGTCTCGTTGTTGGTGAACTCGGCCGTGACGAAGAGCGGCGCGGCGTACGTGAAGTCGCGCTCCTTGCACTCGTCGATCGAGTTCTTCGGGGGCTCGAAGCGGTGATCGCGGAAGGTCAGGGACATCGACCCGGAGAAGTCCTCGATCGGGGAGATCTCCTCGAAGATCTCTTCCAGACCGGACTTGGTGGGGACGTCCTGACCGCTGTCCAGCGCAGCCTCGACGCGAGCCTTCCAGGCGGCATTGCCGAGCAGCCAATCGAAGCTCTCGGTCTGCAGCGCGAGGAGGTTCGGAACCTCGAGAGGCTCCTTGATCTTCGCAAAGGAGATGCGCAGCGGGGCGGTGCTGGCGCCGTTGTTCGTATTGGCAGTCGAGGCGTTGCGCGAGGCGGCCAAGAGGGGGTCCTTCCGAGGGCTCGGACTCACTACGCGCGTGCCGGTCCCAACTCGAGCCACAGAGGGAAATCCCTGGTCAGAGAGATTCCCTCGGCCGTGCTCTCAGGTGGGCATGCCCCTGGTGACGGGCAGGAGGCAGCTAACAGGCAGCGCAAAGGGTCAGTGTAGCCACTTGGCACACTGATGTCCAGCTCCGAGTTTCTGAGACCGGCAGCGCCAATCTCTCCCTCCGGTGAGGGGGCCGCTCCCCCTCGTTGTCTTCTCGTTGTTTTCGAACGCCTGCAGCCACCCATGCGCCTCAGGCGCATATCGATACTGCCCGCTTCGCCGCCGATCCATGCCTCGGACTTGGATCGGTGTGACGTCGCGTCCTGAGAATTGCGCGCTGCGTGCCGTTCGTCAAGGCCCCCCACTCCGGCGAGATCGTCACAGGGCGTGGCGACGGGCAACGAAGATCACCATACCCGCAGGGACCGACAAGGCAACGCAGCCGTGACGGAAGCGCCGAAGGGCGACCACCCCAACGGGTGATCGCCCTTACGGAACGGAGCGGGTCAGCGGGCCCGGCAGGGCCCGCCTCCTGGCCCGCCTCGGGTCACTTGACCTCGACGGAGGCGCCGGCGCCCTTGAGGGACTCGGCGGCCTTGTCGGCCTGCTCCTTGTTGACCTTCTCCAGGACCGGCTTCGGGGTGCCGTCGACGAGGTCCTTGGCCTCCTTCAGACCCAGCGAGGTCAGCTCACGCACGACCTTGATGACCTGGATCTTCTTGTCGCCGGCGCCGGTGAGGATGACGTCGAACTCGTCCTTCTCCGGCTCGGCCTCGGCCGCGGCGCCCGGGGCACCCGGGGCAACGGCGACGGCGGCCGGGGCGGCGGCGGTGACGTCGAACTTCTCCTCGAAGGCCTTCACGAACTCGGAGAGCTCGATGAGGGTCATCTCCTCGAACTGCGCGAGCAGGTCTTCCTGGCTGAGCTTCGCCATGATGGCGGTCCTTCCACTAAATCGGCTGGTGCCGGATGTACATGTCGGCGGGCGCGGGCCCGCTGGGCAGCGGGAGAGTTACTCCGCGGCCTCGGCGGGAGCCGGCTCGCCGGCACCGCCCTGCTCTTCCTTCTTGACGCGAAGCGCCTCCGCGGTGCGGACGAACTTCGACGGGAGCGCCTGGAAGAGCGCCGCAGCCTGGGACTGCTTGCCCTTCATGGCGCCCGCCAGCTTGGCGAGCAGCACCTCGCGGGACTCGAGGTCCGCGAGCTTCTTGATCTCGTCGGCGGACAGCGCCTTGCCGTCAAGGACACCGCCCTTGATGACGAGAGCGGGGTTCTCCTTGGCGAAGTCACGGAGACCCTTCGCCGCCACTACCGGGTCACCGGTCACGAAGGCGACGGCCGACGAACCCGCGAACAGGTCGTCGAGCGTGGTGATCCCGGCCTCGTTGGCCGCGATCTTGGTCAGCGTGTTCTTCACCACACGGTACTGAGCGTTCTCACCGAGCGAACGGCGCAGCTCCTTGAGCTGCGCGACGGTGAGACCGGTGTACGCGGTCACAACAGCAGCGTTGGAGTTACGGAACTTGTCCGTCATCTCCTCGACGGCCGCGACCTTGTCAGGCCTCGCCATGAGCCTCGGCCTCCTTCCGGGTGATGAGGACCGCATCGGCCGGGCAAGGAGGCTGAACGAAACGAAACGCCCCGGCGCAGGCGCTCGGGGCGTGACTCGACCGTACGGGCCAGTGGCCCGATCGGGAGTCCATCCACAGTCACCTGCGCAGGTCGTCCGCAGCTAGCGGATCCTTCGGCCGCCGCGCCCCCGGGGAGGCACAGCAGCGACCAGCGGTCTTTGGCTTCTGTGGAAGGCTACGCGAACGGGCCGCGGCCAGGCAAATCGGCTCTGCGCCGGGTCAGCTCTGCTGGCGCAGGGCGTCCTGGAAGTCCATGGTGTCCGAGGCCGGCGGCTCCTCGACCGTGACCTTGGTGCCGTAGTCCGAGTAGAAGACCGTCGAGTCGTACTTCCCGTTGTTGCTCTCGGCCTGCTCGCGCTTCTTGACCAGCAGGTTGTCACCGTCGATCCACAGGTCGATGGTCTCGGTCTCCATGCCCGAGGTCTCCAGCTGCTTCTGCAGGGCCTCCAGGTCCGACTGGGTCAGGTCCTTGGACTGCATCTTGGCCAGCTCGGAGACCTTCACGGTGCCCGTGTAGTGGGTCGCCTTGACGCCCTTGACCGACTCCGTGCCCACGCTCTTGACCTGGCCCGTGGCGATCAGCAGCTGCACCGAACGCGCCGGGTCGGTGTTCTGCATCTGGTCCTTGAGGAACTCGCCGGAGGCGCCGGCCTGCTTGGCCAGGGTGTCGTAGTCGTACTTCATCCAGTGCTTGCCGCCCGCCTGCGCCGCGAACTCGGGGCCGAGGTTCATGAACATCGCGTCCGGCGTGTAGCGCGCCTCCATGGGCTTGCCGGCCAGCGGCGAGTTCTGAACCGACCCGCCCTTCTGCGTGATGACCATGTTGGCGTGCATACCGTTCGCCCAGTCCATCGCGCCGGACATGGTCGAGTTCTGCGCACCCATCTGCGTGGTGCCCTCGACCTTGGCCGAGTGCTGCTGGTCCGTCTGCTTGGAGGCCAGCTTCAGCGCCGCGAGCGGGCTGCCCACCGCCTCGGCGGCCTTGTCGGAGCCTTCCTTCGACTTGTCGCCGCTGTCGGCCTTGTCGCTCCCGCAGGCCGTGAGACCGGCCACCAGAATCACACCGCTGAGCACCGCCGCACTCCGGGCAGCGAAACGAGTACCGCGCACAGGTCCCCCTATGTCTTTGCTTCTTATTTATCTTTTACGACTGCTGAGACTGTATCTGAGGGGACGCCCGACGCAGTGAGCCGGGTTCCCGCCCTCCACGGGGGAGGGCGGGAACCCGGCTCACTGGGGTCGAGCGCCGCCTCGGGCGGCGCTCAGAGCGCGCTCAGCACACGTTCAGGACGGGCTCAGACGGCTTCTTCCTCGACCAGCAGGTTGCGGGTGCGGTTGGCGTCCAGCGGGATGCCGGGACCCATCGTGGTGGTCAGGGTCGCCTTCTTGATGTAGCGGCCCTTGGCGGCGGACGGCTTGAGACGGTTGATCTCCTCGAGCGCCGCGGCGTAGTTCTCCACCAGCTTGGCCTCGTCGAAGGAGACCTTGCCGATGATGAAGTGCAGGTTCGAGTGCTTGTCGACGCGGAACTCGATCTTGCCGCCCTTGATGTCGGTGACGGCCTTGGCCACGTCGGGGGTGACGGTGCCGGTCTTCGGGTTCGGCATCAGACCACGCGGACCGAGCACCCGGCCCAGGCGGCCGACCTTGCCCATGAGGTCCGGGGTGGCGACGACGGCGTCGAAGTCCAGCCGGCCCTTGGACACCTCGTCGATCAGCTCGTCGGAGCCGACGATGTCGGCTCCGGCGGCCTCCGCGGCCGCAGCACGGTCACCGGTCGCGAAGACCAGGACCCGGGCGGTCTTGCCGGTGCCGTGCGGAAGGTTCACGGTGCCGCGGACCATCTGGTCGGCCTTGCGCGGGTCGACACCCAGGCGCATGGCCACCTCGACGGTCGCGTCGAACTTGGTGGTGGTGGTCTCCTTGGCGAGCCGGACCGCCTCGAGCGGGGGGTACACGCGCTCCCGGTCGATCTTGGCGTCCGCGCTGCGGAGAGTCTTGCTGCGCTTCACTGCTGCTCCTGGTGAATTCGTGTGGAGTCGTGGTCCGGGCCGCGCCTGGCCCTGCCACGGTGGTGCTACGGGGGTGTCAGCCCTCGACCGTGATGCCCATGGAGCGGGCGGTGCCGGCGATGATCTTCTCGGCGGCGTCCAGGTCGTTGGCGTTCAGGTCGGGCATCTTGGTGGTGGCGATCTCGCGGACCTGGTCGCGGGTGATCTTGGCGACCTTGGTCTTGTGCGGCTCGCCGGAGCCCTTCTCCACACCCGCGGCCTTGAGGATCAGCTTGGCGGCCGGCGGAGTCTTGGTGACGAAGGTGAAGGAACGGTCCTCGTAGACCGTGATCTCCACCGGCACGACCATGCCGCGCTGCGACTCGGTCGCGGCGTTGTAGGCCTTGCAGAACTCCATGATGTTGACGCCGTGCTGACCCAGCGCGGGGCCGACCGGCGGAGCCGGGTTCGCGGCACCGGCCTGGATCTGGAGCTTGATCAGCCCCGTGACCTTCTTCTTCTTGGGAGGCATGCTCTCTCCGGGTCTTAGTGAGAGGTGGTTCGCCTCCGAACCGGATCATCCGGATGGAGGCATACCGCACAACAGTAACGGGTATACCTGCGCGGCCTAAAACCGAGCAGGTCAGACAGGCCGCGAAAGCCCGTCTGACCTGATCGGAAGGTTCGTATGGTCAGTTCTTCTGGATCTGGTCGAAGCTCAGCTCGACCGGGGTCTCCCGGCCGAAGATCTCCACCAGGCCCTTGACCTTCTTCGAGTCGGCGTTGATCTCGTTGATCGTCGCCTGCAGCGTCGCGAAGGGGCCGTCGGTGACCGTGACCGAGTCGCCCACCTCGAAGTCCAGCACCTGGACCTCGACCTTGCGGCTCGGCGTCGGCAGGCCCGCCTCCTCGGCGGCGGCCTTGGCGGCCTTCTCCTCGGCCTCCGGGGCGAGCATCTTGACGATCTCGTCCAGGGTCAGCGGGTACGGGTCGTACGCGTTGCCCACGAAGCCGGTGACGCCCGGGGTGTTGCGGACCACGCCCCAGGACTCGTTCGTCAGGTCCATGCGCACCAGCACATAGCCGGGCAGCTTGTTCTGGCGCACGGTGCGGCGGTCGCCGTTCTTGATCTGGACGACCTCTTCCTGCGGCACCTCGGCCTGGAAGATGTAGTCCTCGACGTTCAGCGAGACGGCGCGCTGCTCGAGGTTGGTCTTCACGCGGTTCTCGTAGCCCGCGTAGGTGTGGATGACGTACCACTCGCCGGGGAGGGTACGCAGCTCCTCACGCAGGGCCTCGACCGGGTCGACCGCAGCCTCTTCCTCGGCCTCTTCTTCGGTCTCCTCCGCGTCGGCCTCGGCGGCGTCCTCGGCCTCCAGGACGGCGTCCTCGTCCTCGACGCGGACCGCGTCCTCCTCGGCCGGCTCTCCCGCCTCAGCCTCCGCAGCCTCGGCCTGGTCCTCATCGGCAGCCTCGATGATGTCGAGCTCGTCCTCATCGGACTCGACGGCCGCGGCGGCCTCGTTCAGGTTCGGGTCAGACACGGTGGCTGCTTCTTCCTGGCTTCAAGAGGGGTGGAACGTGCGAAGGGGCACCCATGGGACAGCGCCACCCTTCGCGGGTCAGCCAAAGACGTACTTGATGGCTTGGTTGAACCCATAGTCAATCACGGTAACGATACCGATCATGATCAGCACAAAGACGATCACCACAGTGGTGTACGTCGACAGCTGGCCACGCGTGGGCCACACGACCTTGCGCAGCTCAGCGACGATCTGGCGGTAGAAAAGCGCGAGCCTGCCGAAAGGCCCCTTCTTTGCGCGCTTGCCACCACGACGGCTCTTCTTGGCCGCCACCTCTTCTTCGGGACGACCGCTTTCAGGCGTCGCGGTGGAGCCAAGGGCTTCCGTCACTACGTCCTCACCTGAATCCGGGTCGTGGCCGTGCCGCGTCCGGCCCGGCCGCACAGCGGTGCATTCTCAGTACGCGCCCACGCACCCTGGTAAACGTGCGTGTAGCAGGGCCGGAGGGACTTGAACCCCCAACCGCTGGTTTTGGAGACCAGTGCTCTACCAATTGAGCTACGACCCTTTGCGGCTCCACCCAACCTACCGCATCCACCCGGCTCCATGGAGTGCGCGAGGCGAAACGGCTGTTGAGCGGCCAACGACGGATGAGTGTACGTGGTCGAGGGCCGGGCGTCGAACGAGAAGCGCCCATCGCGCCCGTAAACCCGCGTGCCGCGCCATCCGGCGGTCTGGGACGATGCACATATGACCGCTGCTACTCCCCCTGTACAGTCCCCGACAGAGCGCCGTGTCTCCGCCCGTATCGGAGCCATTTCCGAGTCCGCCACGCTCGCCGTCGACGCCAAGGCCAAGGCCCTCAAGGCCGCCGGGCGTCCGGTGATCGGCTTCGGCGCGGGCGAGCCCGACTTCCCCACGCCCGACTACATCGTCGAGGCGGCCGTGGAGGCCTGCCGCAACCCGAAGTACCACCGCTACACCCCGGCCGGCGGGCTGCCCGAGCTCAAGGCGGCGATCGCCGCGAAGACGCTGCGCGACAGCGGCTACGAGGTCGAGGCGGCGCAGGTCCTGGTGACCAACGGCGGCAAGCAGGCGATCTACGAGGCGTTCGCGGCGATCCTGGACCCGGGCGACGAGGTCATCGTCCCCGCCCCGTACTGGACCACCTACCCCGAGTCGATCCGGCTCGCGGGCGGCGTCCCGGTCGACGTCGTCGCCGACGAGACCACCGGCTACCGGGTCTCCGTGGAGCAGCTGGAGGCGGCCCGCACCGAGCGCACCAAGGTGCTGCTCTTCGTCTCCCCGTCCAACCCCACCGGCGCCGTCTACTCGCGCGAGCAGGTCGAGGCGATCGGGCGCTGGGCGGCCGAGCACGGGCTGTGGGTGCTCACCGACGAGATCTACGAGCACCTGGTGTACGGGGACGCGGAGTTCCACTCGCTGCCGGTCGTGGTGCCCGAGCTGCGGGACAAGTGCATCGTGGTCAACGGCGTGGCGAAGACGTACGCCATGACCGGATGGCGTGTGGGCTGGGTCATCGGCCCCAAGGACGTCGTCAAGGCCGCGACCAATCTGCAGTCGCACGCCACCTCGAACGTGAGCAATGTCGCACAGGCCGCCGCCCTGGCCGCCGTCTCGGGCGACCTGGACGCCGTGGCCGCGATGCGCGAGGCCTTCGACCGCCGCCGCCGCACCATCGTGCGGATGCTGAACGAGATCGACGGCGTGGAGTGCCCCGAGCCCGAGGGCGCCTTCTACGCCTACCCGTCGGTGAAGGCCCTGATCGGCAAGGAGATCCGCGGCAAGCGGCCGCAGAGCTCCGTGGAGCTGGCCGGGCTGATCCTGGAGGAGGCCGAGGTCGCGGTCGTCCCGGGCGAGGCCTTCGGCACCCCGGGCTATCTGCGGCTCTCGTACGCGCTGGGCGACGAGGACCTGGTCGAGGGGGTCTCCCGGCTGCAGAAGCTGCTGGGCGAGGCGCGCGCGTAGTACGGAACTTGTCGGATAAGCGGGCTCCCGGCCTTGGTCGGGGGCCCGCTTATCCGTTCAGGCACGTGCCCATTCAGGGAACACGGCTGCCTGGCCGCAGATTGCATTGCTACGGCAGTATCTGCAGGTGACTCCGCCCCGAGGGGCTTCTCACTCGACCGGTGTGTCGGTCTCATGACGGACAAGCCCTGTCCGGCGCCTCGCGGCACGGAATGGAGCCTAGCAGTAACGGAGAGTTGATGAATCACGTTCGTGATGTCCGCCTGTTGCCCAAAGCGCATCTGCATCTGCACTTCACCGGCTCGATGCGCCCCGCCACGCTGCTCGAGCTCGCCGACAAGTACGGCGTCCACCTCCCGGAGGCGCTCAGCGGCGGCGAGCCCCCCAGGCTGCGCGCCACCGACGAGCGCGGCTGGTTCCGGTTCCAGCGGCTGTACGACATCGCGCGGTCCTGTCTGCGCGAACCGGAGGACATCCAGCGGCTGGTGCGCG
Organism: Streptomyces sp. NPDC007917; assembly: GCF_042959105.1. Classification (NCBI taxonomy): domain Bacteria; kingdom Bacillati; phylum Actinomycetota; class Actinomycetes; order Kitasatosporales; family Streptomycetaceae; genus Streptomyces; species Streptomyces sp. NPDC007917. The sequence goes on along the minus strand of NZ_JBIBKK010000011.1, from coordinate 155,596 downwards.
AGGCCGCCGAGGAGGACGTGCGGGACGGCGCCGGGTGGCTGGAGATCCAGGTCGACCCCACCTCGTACGCCCCGCGTCTCGGCGGTCTGATCCCCGCGCTGGAGATCATCCTGGACGCCGTGGAGACGGCCTCCCGGGACACCGGGCTCGGGATGCGGGTGCTGGTCGCCGCCAACCGCATGAAGCACCCCCTGGAGGCCCGCACGCTGGCCCGGCTGGCGGTCCGCTTCGCCGACCGCGGCGTCATCGGCTTCGGCCTGTCCAACGACGAGCGGCGCGGGCTGGCCCGGGACTTCGACCGGGCCTTCGCCATCGCCCGGGACGGCGGCCTGCTGGCGGCCCCGCACGGCGGCGAGCTGTCGGGCCCGAGCAGCGTCCGTGACTGCCTGGACGACCTCGGCGCGCAGCGGGTGGGCCACGGCGTACGGGCCGCCGAGGACCCCCGGCTGCTGCGCCGGCTCGCCGAGCGCGGCGTGACCTGTGAGGTGTGCCCGTCCTCGAACGTGGCCCTGGGCGTCTACGAGAAGCCAGAGGACGTGCCGCTGCGCACGCTGTACGAGGCCGGGGTGCCGATGGCGCTGGGCGCCGACGACCCGCTGCTGTTCGGGTCGCGGCTGGCGGCCCAGTACGAGCTGGCGCGCGAGCACCACGGCTTCACGGACACCGAGCTGGCCGAGCTGGCCCGGCAGTCCATCCGCGGCTCGGCGGCCCCCAAGGACGTGGCGGCCCGGCTGCTCGCCGACGTCGACGCCTGGCTGGTGGCCGCCGGGTAGCCGCTGGGCCCGTGCCCTCAGAGGCTGACGCCGACCGTCACCGGCTCGTTGACGAGCGTGATCCCGAACGCGGCCTCGACCCCGGCGACGACCTCGCGGGCGAGCGCGAGCAGGTCCTCGGTCGTGGCCTCGCCCCGGTTGGTCAGGGCCAGGGTGTGCTTGGTGGAGATGCGGGCCGGGCCGGTGCCGTAGCCCTTGGTGAAGCCCGACTTGTCGATCAGCCATGCGGCGGAGGTCTTGATCCGCCCCTCTCCCGCCGGATAGGCGGGCGGGGTGACGCCGGGGCCCAGACGCTCGGCGACGCGGGCCAGGAAGGCGGCGTGGGCCTCCTCGGTCAGGACCGGGTTGGTGAAGAAGGAGCCCGCGGACCAGGTGTCGTGGTCCTGCGGGTCGAGCACCATCCCCTTGCCCGCGCGGAGCTTGAGGACCGCCTCGCGGGCGGTGGCCACCGGCACCCGCTCCCCCACCGCCACGCCGAGGGCACGGGCGGTCTCCGCGTACTTGACGGGCGCGGACAGGCCGTCCGCGTCCTCCAGCGCGAAGCGCACCCGCAGCACCACATAGCGCTGTGGGTCGGCCTTGAAGCGGCTGTGGCGGTAGGCGAAGCCGCAGTCGGCGTTCGGGATGGTCACGACGGTCTCGGCGCGCCGGTCGTAGGCGACGACCTCGGTGATCGTGGCCGAGACCTCCTGGCCGTACGCGCCCACGTTCTGGATCGGGGTCGCACCCGCGGAACCGGGGATTCCGGCCAGGCACTCGATGCCGGCGAGACCGGCCCGGACCGTACGGGCCACCGCGTCCGACCAGTTCTCGCCCGCGGCCAGCTCCAGCCGGCCGCCGTCCAGGGTGAAGCCGCGGGTCGCGATGCGCAGGGCGGTGCCGTCGAAGCCCTTGTCGGCGATGACCAGATTGCTGCCGCCGCCTATGACCAGGAGCGGGGTCCCGGCCGCGTCGGCCTCCCGGACCGCCGCGATCACCTCGTCGTCGGTGGTGGCCGTGAGCAGCCGGCCGGCCGGGCCGCCGAGACGGAAGGTGGTGAAGGGGGCCAGGGGCGCGTCGTGGAGTTCCTGCACGCGCTCAAGAGTACGGGGCGCCCCGGCGGGGCCCGGCCCGGCCCGTGGGGCGCCTCACGTGCCTCGGGCGAGGCGGACGGCGGCTGCCTCAGGCGAGGCGGACGACGGCGCGGGCCCGGCCCAGCACCTTCTGCCCCGCGCTGGTCGCCATGACGTCGACGCGGACCGTACGGGCCTCGTCGTCCAGCTTCGCGCCGACCTTGGCGGTCACCTCGATGACCGCGCCCTTCTCGTCGTTCGGCACGACGACCGGCTTGGTGAAGCGCACCCCGTACTCCACGACGGCCGCCGGGTCCCCGGCCCAGTCGGTCACCACGCGGCCCGCCTCGGCCATGGTGAACATGCCGTGCGCGATGACGTCGGGGAGGCCGACCTCTTTGGCGAACTTCTCGTTCCAGTGGATCGGGTTGAAGTCCCCCGAGGCGCCCGCGTACCGGACCAGGTCGGCGCGGGTCACGGGGAACTCCTGGGCGGGCAGCTCGGTGCCGACCTCGACGTCGTCGTACGAGACCTTGGCTGTCATCTGTCTTCCTTTGCTGCCTGGGCCTCGACGGCGCGGGCCACGAGGGTCGTGTACGAGGTCACCACGTGCTCCCCGGCCTCGTCGTGCACCTCGCCGCGGACCGACAGGACGTCATTGCCGGCCAGCGACTTGATCGAGTCGATCGTCGAGGTGACCGTGACGCGGTCGCCCGCGTGCAGCGGGCGGGTGTAGACGAACCTCTGGTCGCCGTGCACCACCCGGCTGTAGTCCAGGCCCAGCAGCGGGTCCTCGATCACCTGCTGCCCGGCGGCCTTGAAGGTGAGCGCGAACACGAAGGTCGGCGGGGCGATCACATCGGGGTGGTCGAATACCCTGGCCGCCTCCGGATCGAAGTACACCGGATTGGCGTCGCCGATCGCCTCGGCGAATTCGCGGATCTTCTCCCGGCCGACCTCATAGGGCGCGGTGGGCGGGTAGGACCGCCCGACGAACGACTGGTCGAGCGCCATCGACTCGGCACCTCCTGCGGTTGATGTTGCTCGGATCTTGTTGTGGCACGAAAAGCCGGGCACAGGACGTTGTGGAACGAAACAAGGTCGCCCCCGCGTGTGGGGGGCGACCTTGAATGCGGTCTGTGCGTACTGTCTGACCGTCGCGTTTATCGCGTCTCGCGGTGCGCGGTGTGCGCGTTGCAACGCGGGCAGTGCTTCTTCAGCTCAAGACGATCCGGGTCGTTACGCCGGTTCTTCTTGGTGATGTAGTTCCGCTCCTTGCACTCCACGCAGGCCAGCGTGATCTTCGGGCGGACGTCGGTGGCAGCCACGTGAGTGCTCCTTGACGAACGGATGGATGAACGCAGAAATAGTAGCCGATCGAAGGACCGACCCCACAATCGGCTACAGTGGGTAGCGGTGACCGGACTTGAACCGGTGACACAGCGATTATGAGCCGCTTGCTCTACCGACTGAGCTACACCGCTGCGATGCGATTGGCCCCCACCCGACCTGAGCCGAGCGGGACACCTCACACATCAGAGCCCCAATACGGAATCGAACCGTAGACCTTCTCCTTACCATGGAGACGCTCTGCCGACTGAGCTATTGGGGCGAGCGATGAAGACATTACACGCTCGGGCGCCGAAGGTGAAATCCGTATCGGGGCGCCGTCACCGTTCGCCACCGTCCGCTCAGGCACCACACCGGTACGACTATTCGGCTCCTCCCGGAAGCCGCCCGCGCCTCGCCCTAGGCTCGGGCTCGGATCACGCTGAGCGATCTTGAGCCCAGGACATCCACAGGACATCCATCCACCGGACATCCAGGAGCGCGATGCCCGACAGCCATCCGCAGCGGCAGCCGCACACCCGCGACGCCACGGCGCCCGAGGACGCCCCCGCGCTGGTGCTCGGCGGCGTCCGGCTCGCCGACGGCCGCACTGTGGACGTACGGGTCAGCGGCGGGCGCATCGAGGCGGTCGGCACGGCGGGCAGCCTGGTCCCCGGCACCCGCCTCGACCTCGACGGCTATCTGCTGCTCCCGGCCCCCGCCGAGCCGCACGCCCACTGCGACACCGCCCTCACCGCCGACACCGTCGGACCCGTCTCGTACGCGCCCGAGGACGTCCAGCGCCGCACCACCGAGGCCGCCCTGCTGCACCTCGGCCACGGGGCGACCGCGCTGCGCACCCATGTGCCCATCGGCGGGGTGCACGGGCTGCGGTCCCTGGAGGCCGTCCTGCGGGCCCGGGAGACGCTGCGCGGGCTGACCGACCTGACCTCCGTGGCGGTGCCCCGGGTGCTGACCGGCGCGGCCGGGGCGGACGGTCTGGCCGTGCTGCGGGACGCCGTGAAGATGGGCGCCGGGGTCATCGGCGGCTGCCCCGACCTCGACCCCGACCCCACCGGCCATGTGGAGGCCGTCCTCGACATCGCCGCCCGCCACGGCTGCGCCGTCGACCTGCACACGGACGGCGACGACCCGGCCCGCCTCGCCCGGCTCGCGGCCATGGCCGGCGGGCTGCGGCCGGGCGTCACGATCGGCCCCTGCGGAGGGCTGGCGCGGCTGCCGCGCGATGTGGTGGCCCGGGTGGCGGACCGGCTGGCGGCGGCGGGCGTCACGGTCGTCTGTCTGCCCCAGGGCGACTGCGCCGGACTGGAGGACCGGCGCAGCCGCCCCGGGGCCTGCGCCCCGAGCTGCGCGCCGGTGCGGCTGCTGCGCTCGGCCGGGGTCCGGGTGGCCGCGGGCAGCGGGGCGCTGCGGGACGCCGCCAACCCGGTCGGGCGGGGCGATCCGCTGGAGGCCGCCTTCCTCCTGGCCTCGCGCGGCGAGGCGGAGCCCGAGGAGGCGTACGAGGCGGTCTGCGGGCGCGCCCGGGCCGCGCTGGGGCTGCCCGAAGTGCGCGTGGAGGCCGGGTTCCCAGCAGAGCTGCTCGCGGTGCGCGGGGACGGCCTGCCGGGCGTGCTCTCGCTCGCGTACAGCCGGGTGGTGGTCCACCAGGGGCGCGTGGTGGCGCGTACCAGCGCGGTGCGCGAGTACTGCGCCTCCGCGGCCGCGGCGGCGCTGGACCTGCCGCGGCAGGCGCGGACGGACCACAGCGGCCGCCCGCAGCCGCCGGCGGACTGAGCCGGGGGGCTCGGGGGCCGAGCCGGGGTCCGGCGGGTCAGCCGTTCCGGGAGCCCGCCGTCTCCGCCGGGCGCAGCGTGCCGAGGTCGCCGAGGTCGCCGGTCAGCCCGTCGATACCGCCGTCCCCAGGGCCCTGCGCGTCGCCGTCCACGCGGAAGCGGTCCCCTGAGATCGCGGCGGCGTCCTCGTCGCTCCCCGCGCCCTCGACGTCGCCCAGCATTCCGGTGGCCGCCTCCGCCATGCCCGGGATGTCGAGCTCGGTGGCGCCGGAGGGAACGGCGATCTTCCCGCCCTCCTTGAACGTCAACGTGACCGGCAGCTTCTCACCCTTCTTCAGCCCCTCGGCGAGCGGAGCGAGATCCGCGCTGGCCCCGGCGAGCGCGCCGTTCTTGATGGCGAAGTCGACCGCGATCTTCTTGTTCGGCAGGTCCTTGAAGTCCTTGGCCGTCGGCAGGTCCTCGGCGCCCGGGATCTCGTCGGTGAACGGCCTCAGCTCGTCGAAGATCCCGGTCACCAGAGTCCTGACCGGCCCGGTGGCCACCAGGTGGTCCGCCCCGTCACGGCGGCCCTCGTCCTTGATGGTGACCTCGCGGGCGAAGAGCTTTTTGAGGGCCTTCGTGATCTTCTTGCTCGTCCCGGGGGTGAGCTCGGGTTCGCCGGACGCCTTCTTCCCGCCCCCGGCGCCGAACTCCTCGCGCGCCTTCTCCATCTCGGCGGTGTCGATCTTGACCCACCCGCCGTCCAGGATCTGCCGCAGCGCCTTGCCGCCCGGCATGGAGTCGGGCATCTCGTCGGCGGACGGCACGGGTTCCCCCGTCAGCTCGCCGAACGCCCGCATGTCCATGCGTACGTACGCCGTCTTGCCCATGACCCGGTACTCGGCGAGATCCCCGTCCGGTCCGCTGAGCTTCACCCGCGTCGCGACCAGGTCCTTGTCCTTGGCCTCCGCCAACGGCTTCTTCGCCTGGACGGCCACGCTGACCTTCATCCCGGCCAGCGCCTCGGCCTCCTCGCGCGTCATGGACTCCGCCGCGCTGTCGCTCTTGGAGAGGGCGATGAGCTGCTCGGGCGTGGCATCGAGGTCCAGCTCCATCGACAGGGACCGGCGCTCGCCGAGCTTGTCGGCCGCGTTCTCCAGCTTCTTCCCCGCCGAGATGTTCTCGATGGCGCCGCATGCGGCGACGCCGGTGACCAGGGCGGTCGTACAGCCGACGGCGACGAGGGACTTACGGATGGCGGTCATGGCGGTAATCGGGGCTCCTCCAGTCGGCTGAACAGACGATTGCGCCTGATCTTCCGGTCAGACTCGCGAGTGCCAAGGAGGGTTGCACGGCGTACGGTCGGGATCATGCGCATTGTCATCGCTGGAGGACACGGTCAGATCGCGCTGCGGCTGGAGCGGCTGCTCGCCCGGCGCGGCGACGAGGTCGCGGGCATCATCCGCCGCCCCGAGCAAGCGGGCGACCTGCTGGCGGCCGGGGCCGAACCGGTCGTCCGCGACCTGGAACAGGCATCGGTCGACGACGTCGCCCAGCACCTGGAGGCCGCCGACGCGGCGGTCTTCGCGGCCGGCGCGGGCCCCGGCAGCGGCGCCGCCCGCAAGGAGACGGTGGACCACGCCGCCGCCGTGCTCTTCGCCGACGCGGCCGAGCGGGCCGGCGTACGGCGGTTCCTCGTCGTCTCCTCCATGGGCGCCGACCGCGAGATCGCCCCGGACACCGACCCGGTCTTCGCCGCCTATCTGCGGGCCAAGACCGAGGCGGACGCGGCCGTACGGGCCCGCCTGGCCCTCGACTGGACCATCCTGCGCCCGGGCCGCCTGACGGACGACCCGGGCACCGACCGGGTCACCCTGGCCGAGCACGTCGAGTACGGCTCGGTGACCCGTGACGACGTGGCGGCCGTCCTGCTCGCGCTCCTCGACGAGCCCCGTACGGCGGGCCGCACGCTGGAGCTGGTGAACGGCCCGACGCCGATCGGCGAAGCGGTGAGGGCGTCGGCGGCGTAAGGCCCCCGCGCGACCGCGCGATGTCCTGACCCGGGTCCTGGAAATCCGCCCGGGTCCTGGAAGTCCACCCGGGTCCTAGAAGTCCACCCGGGTGGCCTCGTCCGCCCGGGCCACGGACTCCTGCGCGTACCGCCGCTCATAGGCGTCCCGGATGCGCTCGATCTGCGGGTCGTGCGCCCGCGCCTCGGACACCGGGTACAGCAGGATCAGCTCGTACGACCGCTCCCGCTCGATCGTCCCGTTCTGGTCCCGCCACTGCCCCCGCCCGTCCTGGACCGTGAGCCCCGACGGAAAGCTCGGCGTGACCTCTTCGTCGACGAAGGCCATGAACTGCTCGTCGGTCACGGGAGGCCCGCCGTCCGGCCGCTGCGTCCCGAAGAACAACCGGGTCTCGACATACGGCTTGCCCCGGCTGACGGCGGAGGCGGGGGCAAAGGACGCGGCGGACGCGGGCTCGTCGTCGAGCGCGGCGTACGCGGCGACGGGCGTGGCCGCGGCGAGGGCGAAGGCCACTCCGACGGCGGCGAGCCGCACACGCGGCTTCAAGGTCACCATCCCCCGATGATCCCGCCGCTCCCCGCCCCGCGACAGACCGCCTCCCGGCGCCTGTTTCTCCGGTGCCCCCCAAAGGTAGGGCCGCATTCCATGCTCTCGGGGGAGGTGTGCGGCCGCCCACCAGCGCAGAGTGGAGGCGAGGGAAGGATGGAGATATGAGCCTGCATTCAACGCGCTTTACCTCGCGTCGTTCGAAACTCATTATCGGCACCTTCTTCGCCGTGGTCGCACTGGTCGCTTTCGCGATCTTCTTCTATGCCACCAGTGCGGATTCCACGCCCGGGTCGACCACGCCAAAGGAATCCCATTCCTCGACCAAGTCGCCCTCTCCATCAAAATCCAAGTACAAATCCAAGTCCCATGAACACCGGTCCCGCTCGGCCACTCCTCCTGAGGCGCAGCCGTCCACGCCGGAGCAGCCCCCGTCCGATCCCCCGTCCGATCAGCCATCGGACCAGCCACCGCCCGCGCAGCCCCCGCCCCAGCCGCCACCGCAGGACACGCAGCAGCCTCAGCCGGATCCGAACCAGTCCCAGCCCCAACCGGACCCCAACCAGTCACAGCCGCAGCCCGACCCGAACCAGTCCCAGCCGCAGCCCGACCCCAACCAGTCCCAGCCGCAGCCCGACCCCAACCAGTCCCAGCCCCAGCCCGACCCCAACCAATCGCAGCCCCAACCGGACCCCAACCAACAGCAGCAGCCCCAGTCGGACCCGAACCAATCCCAGCAGCCGCAACCTCAGCAGCCCCCGCCGCCACCCCCGCCCCAGCAGCCGCCGCAACAGCCGCCCCCGCAGCCCCAGCAGCAGCCGACCGCGCCTTGACTTCATGAATCGGTGGCGCTTCACCACCGTTTCAGGGGAGTGGTGAAGACAAGCTCGGCACGGTCCCCGGACAACGTGACGTCGGAGAATTCCACGACCCGGCCGTTGGTGTCGATGGAGATCTTCCGGAGAAGAATCACCGGGACATCCTTCTTCAGGCCGAGTTCTTCGGCTTCCTCCACCGTCGGCGGGCGGGCCGTGATCCGCTCTTCCACACGGTCCAGCTCGATACCGATCGTGTAGAGCTGGCTCTGCGTACCGCCGGGCCACGGTTCGTTCGAGGCGTCGAGCAGGTCCGGGTTGACTGCCACCACATCGCGCACGAGATACGAGCGCACCAGCGCGAAGGGGGAGTCCCCGTGGCAGTTGGTGCGGTAGATCCGCTCCAGCAGCCGGGTGCCGACCGGTACGCCGAACACCGCCGCGTGATCCTCGGCGGCCCTGGCCTCGCGGTACTCGGCGTGGAAGACGAGGTCTGCGGACTCCAGCCCGGTGTCGTGTTCCGTGGAGCCGGTCTCCAGCCGCTCGGCCCTCGGCTGACGCGCCCGGTCCTTCTCCCACTGGTGCCGCTCGTTGTGCCGCTCCACCCGCCGGCGCGGCTTGCGGACGAAGGTCCCCGCCCCATGCTGTCTGTCGATCAGACCCTCGCCCGCGAGTTGGGCAAGCGCGCGCTGAAGCGTCGGGAGGCTGGTGCGGCAGTGACTCGCGAGCTTGTCCTCGACCGGAAGCCACTCGCCCGGCTTGAGCTCTCTCGTGCGGATGCTCTGCCGCACCGCATCAGCGATCTGCTTGTGCTTGGCCATGGGCGCCCGTCGTCCTTCGTTGGCCGGACGATTCCAGCGTAGGTCCTTAAAACGACTTGAGCACAAAAGCTCTCAGAGGAAGCACTCTCCCTGAGAACCACAACGGCCCTGATCACGTTTCCGCAGATCAGAGGCCGTTTCCCTTAGCGTGGCGACCCCAAGATTCGAGCATATGTTCCGAGCTTCATGGTGGGGTGCGCGGGGATGCGTAACCCGTACAGAAGTTTGATCGTTGATGTGATCGTCAGGCCGAGCGCAAGGCGAGACGTGTGAGGGGCGGGATGCGACGCAGGGTTGTGGTGGGTGAGGGGGAGCTGCAGCAGGTCGCGGCGGCCTGCGCTCGCGCGCTGCGGGGCGTGGACGTGGTGACTGGTCAGCAACTCTGCGAGGCGGCTTTGGTGGAGCGGGCCGGATGGCTGACCGCTCTGGTCGGGTCGTTGGCCGCGGGCGTGGTCCAAGAGCACTGGACTGGGCCCGACCTGGCCCAGCTCGCCTCCGGTATCGACCTGGTGGGCGCATCGCTGCCGTCGCAGGGGTGGATGGCCTTGCGGCGTCTGGGCTGGGCGGTGACCTTGCCGGAGGGTGTATACGTGCCGGACCGAGTGGTGCGCATTGCGCAGGAGCAGGCCGGGCGGGTGCTGCGTTCGGCCTGGTGGCGCGCCGAGATCACTGCCGCGCTCCTGGCCACCTGGCCTGACGATCCCACCCGGCGCACCGTAGCGGAGTGGGAAGCGCTGCGCGCCGCGTTGCCCGATGGCCCGGTGGTGGCGACCGGTGTGCTGCTGGCCCGTACGCGGCAGATCGCCGCCTTTCACGCCCGACACCAGCGACTGCCGACGGGCCTGACGGAGTGCGAGCAGGCGCCGGGCGCGGGCGCGCAGGTGGTGCTCGCGGCGGTCGACAAGCAGCTCGCCACGCTCGAACGCTGCCAGGAAGACCCGTTCCACTACGGGGTGCTGATCCTTCGGATGCCTCTGCGGCCCGACCCCACCTGCCGGGCCCACTGGCACCCCGTCCGCATCCGCTTCCGGTTACCGCCCCATGTGCCCGCCACCGCGGTGCTGTGCGCCCCCACCCTGCGTGTGCGGCAGGGTCGGCTTCTGATCGATGTGCCCTACGCGCTGGTCGTGGCGAAACCGCGGCGGGCCGGCCACCGCACTGCGGTGGCATTCGACTGGGGACTGAATACCCTGCTCACTGGCGGCGCCCTCCATCTCACCGACGAGGCTCAGCCGCGAGTCGTGACCGACGGAGAGCCGACGTATTTTCGCGCGGGAGGAGTGCTGGCCAAGGCCGACCGGCTGCGCGTCCACGGCGAGCACATCGGCACCCGCATCGACCGACTGCGCACTCTGATCGCCTCCCGGCAAGAGCGCGGCCAACGCCCTGATCCGCATCTGGTGGCGAAGCTCGCCGTCCTTCAGGCCGAGCAGGAACGCGTCGCGAAGCGCCGCACCCGGCTGAACTCAGCGCTGGCCCGGGCGGCCGCACGCTTCATCGTGGATCACGCAATCGCCGCCGACGCGAGCGTCATCTACCTCGAAGACCTGCGGGACATGCAGGCGTGCGGCAAGGGCCGCACGCTGAATACGCGCCTATCGCAGACGGTGCGCGGCACGATCGTCACCCAGGTCCGCCACCAGGCCGCGGCCCAGGGGATCGCGGTGGTGATCGTGCCGCCGCGCGGCACGTCACAGTACTGTCCCCGGTGTCTGACCGCGCTTGTTCACCACAAAGCCCCCGACAATCGGGCGACCGGCTGGGCCTGGGCGTCATGCCCAAACAATGCGTGCGGGTACAGCACCTGCCGGGACCACGCCGCCTGGCAGCGCATTGGCGCCCGCGGCCTGACCCACCAGCATAAGACCAGCCTCGACCGCGCCGGCGGCACCTTCGTGATCCGTACGGTAGCCCCGGCCCTGGACCGCGCGAGCACGGTCCAGCAGCAGACCCGGGACCGCACCAAGAGCGGCCCCACGAACAAACGCCCTGTGCCCGGGAAGCGACGCAGGGTCCCCGCCCCACCCGACAACCGTGCCTCCACGGCACGGCCGGGTGGAAAGCGTCCGGCGGGGCGGCCCCCCACGCACCCGACCCACCACAGCCAGCGGTGTCCACGGCAGCAGGGACCGACCACCATCGACACCCCCACCCGGCCACACAGGCCGGACGGGGCCAGACTCGGGGCAGGCTTCCACCGCCACGCCCACACCACCCCCGCCCGAAGACGGCCGTGGCCGAGTCACCCTTCCGCACGGTCCCTAACACCCGGGATAGCCCAGGAAACCCAAGCCGATGAGAGACGCTAAGCCGACGGATTTCGGCGCGCCTGCCAAACACCGCACCGCACCGCACCGAACGGCACAATCCGGCTCGTGAAGCCATCTCCGCGCAGCCGTTCCTAGGTCACCACCAAGTCATCAGGTACCGACTGCCTGATCATGAGCGCCTGATCGGGATAGATCAGCAGCCGTTGAACAGCGGATGTTCTCGCCGGTGTCGCACGCCCGGGGCTCGAAAAGCACGGCCGAAGTGGGGATCCCAGCTCAAGCGCCCGGTATTGGACGGCCCCGCCGCGCGGCATGCGCTCCTGCATCGTGGGGGCGTTGGCTCGGGGAACACGAGCAACGGCCCCTGACTGCGTTTTCGCAGCTCATCAGCCGTTTTCCCAGTGTGGCGGCGCCAGGATTCGAACCTGGGTAGGCAAAGCCGGCGGATTTACAGACCGCGGTTTCCTCGCGTGTCAGCAGGAGAAACGTCGCTTGAAGACTCGGTTGCCCCACGCCTGCCCCAGAGCCCAGTGTTGTGAGGGTCTCCTCCAGTCAGCCATGCCAGTCGCCTCCCCGCGACTCTCACCAATGTCAAAGGAATCCGAAGCGGTGGTTCCCCCGAAATAGCCGTCTGCTATTCCGGCGTGGGAGATTGCCAGAACGGCGACAGACTGATGAAACTAGCCTGCAGACTGTCCCTCTACAGGAGCTTGTGATGCCTGACGCCCGCTCTCCACAGGCGAGAAGCGACTCACTCGTACAGTTGGCGCGGCACCGAACAGTTTACGATATTGCGTTGGCTTTCTATGGAGTGCTGACTGCATTGGCACTAGATCATCCGCTGACGAAGTTTGCCGAGGGGGTCGCCGCCGCACCATGGGGTCGCGGGTTCAACGATTGGACTCAGCGCCTTCTAACGTTGACGTTGTTGGTGCTGGCAGCGATCTGGATCCACACCCTGGCGATCTCGCTGGAGCTGAATGACACACGCCGCGACCCACGCCTGTACCGCGCTGCCATCTGCCTCTTCTGGGCTGGCGTCGCAATGGTGGTCATTCTGATGATCCTAGGGCGTTCGGTAAATCATGGTACGACCGCGTTTCTCACGGCTTCCATGGCCTACCTCGTCTGGAATCTGCTTTTCTCTATCGTAGGCTGGATCGTGACCGAGCGGCCGCCAAAGAATGCCGGACGCACGCCGCAGACTCACGTGGGGGTCAACCCAGTTCGACTGGTCCAGGCCCTGTGGAACCAGAGGGGAGATTGGCAGACAGGTTCGCAACCTAATCAGTCAACGCGGCATATGACCGCCGCTTTCGATGTTTTGCAGTGCGTCATCGGCCTGATCATCTTGTGGGGCTTGACATGGTGGGGTCACCACCACACACGCCCTGTTTGGCAGTTTGCACTAGCGCTGGCGTGGTTGCTCCTCGTGCTCCTTTCAGCCAGCCTTGATTACCTCATACAGCGCTGGTTCTATGGTCTTTGAATTGCCGGATGCCGTTTCACGGCGATCTACGGACCAAGTCCGTGCACCTCCAGGTAATCACTGATCGGAACCGCAAGGACGAGCTGCGAACTCCGGAGAAAGTTCTGCAATCGAACATATTCCGGGTCCTTCATAAATTCCCGGCCTTCACCCTCGCACGCAGCAAAGTACTCATCTAGGAACGATGCCAATACCGCACTGGAGAACAGCACGTCGTTTCCCTCACGCCGAGAGGCCGCCGGATTCAGATAGAAAGCAACAAGAAGAAGGGGCACACGCTGGCGGTCCGGCGCCAATCGTGGCTGCAAGAAGGGCATCCGCAGCACATTGCCCTGCCATCTACTGAACAGGCGCAACCGGGCAATGGGATCACCGTGATCGGTAGCGATATCGATCCGGTTAGGCGGTTCCACCTCGCCAACAGTGAGCAATGGACTTCGTTCACGTACCCACTCAGGCACCACCTTACCCAAGCGCGAACCGATGCCCGAGCCTCGGCAACTGGGCCGAACAGCGAGATACGACACGAGCAGTACCCGGCTCCGGCGATACCACTCCGCCGCGACGCCACCGACGACATTTTGGCTGCCATCAAGTGCCAGCAGAATTGAAGCCTCCATTCCCTGCATCGGAGTGAGCGCCTCTTCCAGCTCCTCCCGCGGTATCAACTCATCCCGAGTGAACGATGGCAGGAGAACATTGTCGTAGAAGTCTCGCGCCAGACCCTTGTCGGGATTGCGAATGAGATCCCACAGTTCAAATTCTGAACTGGCCTCGCTGTCGCCACTGACCATGATTTCCACCCATTCGCGCATCGTTGCTTGATGTGCACCAAGCAGGCAGAAGAGCATCGGGGTTATACTGCGGCTAGCCTCCATATACCACTATCCCGAGGCACGCCAATGCCCACAACTGCGGATGAAACCGTTGGATGGGGTGGTCTGCATGGAGTGGGCGGGGCCGCCGACGGTCTGCTGTTCCAGACCGCCCGCGAGGTCTGGAACAGCAGACCGGCTACGGGGGCGGTGTGAGCAGGGCGACCGAGGAAGCACCTCCGGACGTTCTTCGGGTGCCCCTACCACGCTGGGCTACGTCCCGGCGAGGCTGTATGGCTTCGCCGTGAGAACTGCGAACTGCCCCCTGGCAGGGCGGGGCACGCTGCACCTTGACGGCTCCCGGCCGCGCGTCGGAAGTCCCTGGACCGACTCAGGCGCCGCCCACGACGAGCGCGGGCTGAAGTGGCGCCCTGAGAAGGAGGTGCACTGAAGGTGTGCGCGAAGTGTTTGGACGGGGCCACGGCCACGGCGAACGCCCGGATCGACGAGGTACTGCAGAACTGGGGATGATCGCCGAGCGTGCCCCACGAATGCCCCCCACACGGTGGTCAGCAGGCGAGATCGAGTGAGACACAGTGGGATAGACCGCCCATTCCTGGCCCTGATCTCCGCTTGCCGAAGACAACGGCCCCTGACTGCGTTTTCGCAGTCAGGGGCCGTTTTCCCAGCGTGGCGGCGCCAGGATTCGAACCTGGGTAGGCAAAGCCGACGGATTTACAGTCCGCTCCCATTGGCCACTCGGGCACACCGCCTGGGATGTGACCAGGGGCTCTGTTCCCACTGTCGGGAACCCCCTGGCGACGACGTAAACAATACCCGATGACAGGGGGTGCTCCGCCACCGGGTTGATCCCGTCTCGATCATGGCTGGGATGGCTAGGCTGACCCGTGCGGTCCGGCGGGCCGTGCCCCTGACAGATCTATGTACGAGGAGCCAACTCAAGATGGCCGACTCCAGTTTCGACATCGTCTCGAAGGTCGAGCGGCAGGAGGTCGACAACGCTCTCAACCAGGCGAGCCGCGAGATCTCCCAGCGCTACGACTTCAAGAACGTCGGCGCCTCGATCGGGTGGTCGGGCGAGCGGATCGAGATGCGCGCCAACTCCGAGGAGCGGGTCAAGGCGATCCTCGATGTCTTCCAGTCCAAGCTGGTCAAGCGCGGGATCTCGCTGAAGGCGCTGGACGCGGGCGAGCCCCAGGCGTCCGGCAAGGAGTACAAGATCTTCGCCTCGCTGCAGGAGGGGATCTCCCAGGACAACGCCAAGAAGATCGCCAAGATCATCCGCGACGAGGGCCCGAAGGGCGTCAAGGCTCAGGTGCAGGGCGACGAGCTGCGGGTGTCGTCCAAGAGCCGGGACGACCTGCAGGCCGTCATCGCGCTGATCAAGGGCAAGGATCTCGACTTCGCAGTGCAGTTCGTCAACTACCGGTGACCCTGGGGCGGGCTGCCTGTGTTCGGGCCGCCCGCCCTGAGCGTCTCCTTGTCTCAGTACCGCTGTCGACCGCCCGGGTACCGGATCGGCATACGGCAGTCCGGCGCGTCGTCGGGCGGGCGCTGCTCACCGAGGGCGTAGCACAGGGCCGCGTGCAGCTGCTCCGCCTCGACAAGGGTCAGCTCCAGATCGGCAACGGCCATATGCTGCCCGTCGCCGCTGATCAAGAGCGGAGGCACGACTTCCCCATCGGCCGCACGGCGTAATCCCCGTCCTGAGACGAAGGTGATCTTCCACTGAGTCACGACGGATCGCCCCCGCTCTCAGTCGCCGGGGCATCGGTCGGCTCCTCGGCGCCGACCTCCTCGTACGGGGTCAGACGTCGGCCTCTGCTCTCAGCCACCCGCAGCACATCGCGCAGCGCTTCACACAGGCACTTGGCAAGAAAACGAAGCTCGGCCGCGTCCGCCTTGCGGTCCTCCAGGAGCGCGCGGGCGTGGGCGAGGAGCTCAGTCCCCATGGACAGCTGAAGCGACTCGATCATGTCGGCCCTCGCGTTCAGGTGGCTCTGATCGCCGTCCGAGGCCAAGTAGGACGGCTTGCCGTCGGGGCTCCTCCAGGGCAGCAGCCGAAGGCCGGTCATCGTGTCCATCCGGCCACCTCCGCGCTGTGCGCATGTGATTCGAAGATCTGGGCGATATGGTTTGGCATGTCGACCTGCTTCCGTCAGGTTGGCCATGCCCCGGGGCCGTCTGCAGCGGCCGCCGGGGCCTCGTGATTTCCGGGTGACTCCATCGAATCGCCCCCGTTGACCTCATGGAGGGGCCATGCAGGGGGCCAGGGAGGGGCCAGACTGAAACGGGGAGAGGGGACTGCCATGAGCAGTGATCGACGCAAGCGGTTCGGCGCCTACCTCGCGCGGCTGCGACGGGCCACGGGAAGACGCCAGCGGCAGTTAGCGGACCGGCTGTGCGCCCTGTCAGGGCTGGATTCCGTGACCCGGCACGAAATCTCGCGGTGGGAACGCGGTGCACGGGTGCCCGATTCCTGGTTGGCCATGCTGGCAGAGGCGCTCGGCGTGTCGGCGAGCGAGCTGGAGCGGGCCGCCGCCTACGCCCGTCGCGAGACGGACACTGCTCCTCCGGGACCGGCGGCAACCCTCGCCGAGTTGCTGCCTGTCGGCGACCCTCTGGTGCCGATCGCCGCACAGCCCGGGCGGCGTATCGGCGCCGAGGCCGTCAACAGACTTGCGGCCCGCGTGCATGGACTGCGGCTGGCTGACGACGTGCTGGCAGGGGGCGATCTGATCGCACCCGCCTTTCGTGAGCTGGGCGCTGCCGTCCGGCTGTACCGAGAGAGCGGCCACAGCGAGGAGGTAGGTCGCGCGCTCCTCACACAGATCGGCGAGCTCGCGCAGATCGCCGGGTGGATCGCCAGCGACGCGGGACAGTACGCCCAGGCGGAACGCGCTTACACCGTTGGCATCTCAGCCGCACAGCAGGCCGGTGACCGGCCGCTCGTGGGCCACCTCGCCGGCAGCCTCGCCTACCAGTTGAGCAACACCGGGCGGGAACGCGAAGGCATCGACCTCGCCCGGGCGGCGCTGGCGGACGCGGGACCGGACGCCCCCGCCAAGGCCCGGGCCCTGTTCTTCGACCGTGTCGCATGGGGGCACGCCCGTGCCGGTGAGGCGCAACCCGCCATGCGGGCACTCGGCGAGGCCCACGACGCTCTCTCGGTGGAGGGCGCGGATGACGCGCCGCTGTGGGCCTACTGGGTCAGCCGCGAGGAGCTAGAAGTGATGGACGCCCGGGTGTTTACCGAGCTGCGGCGCCCGCTGCGGGCCGTACCGCTGCTCACCGACGTGCTCACCCGGTACGACGCCACCCACGCCCGAGAGGTGGCCCTCTACCGGTCGTGGCTGGCGGTCGCTTACGCCGACGCCAATGAACCGGAGCGGGCCGCCCAAGAGGCGCGCCACGTGATCACGACAACCGCCGAGGTAGCCAGCGAACGGATCGCCGAACGCTCTCGCATCGTGCTGCGTCGGCTTCTTCCCTTCGGGGATGTGCCTGAGGTGCGCAGCCTGCTCGACGATCACGCGAATCTGACCGCCGGGTGATGCCCATGGGGTGGATCTACCAGCGGCCGGCCGCGAAGGGACGGTTCGTGGAGACGATCTCGTGGCCCAGAGGGGTCAGGGATATCGGGATCAGCTTGAAGTTGGCCAGGCCCAGCGGGATGCCGATGATCGTGATGCACAGGATGGTGCCGGTGATGATGTGGCCGAGCGCCAGCCACCAGCCCGCGAGGACGAGCCACAGCACATTGCCGACGCAGGAGGGTGCGCCGGCGTCACTGCGGGGGACGGCGGTGCGGCCGAAGGGCCAGAGGGCGAAGCCCGCGATGCGCCAGGAGGCGATCGCGAAGGGAATCCCGATGATGGTGAGGAAGAGGATCAGCCCGGCGAGCAGGTAGGCACAGGCCAGCCAGAAGCCGGAGAGGATCAGCCAGATCAGGTTCAGGACGGTCTTCATGGCTGGCGACCTGCCATCTGTTCGAGGCGGGCGATGCGCTCCGCCATGGGCGGGTGGGTGGAGAAGAGCTTGGCCATACCCTCACCGGCGCGGAACGGGTTGGCGATCATCAGATGACTCGCGGTCTCCAGGCGCGGCTCGGGCGGCAGCGGGAGCTGCTGGGTGCCCGCCTCGAGCTTGCGGAGGGCGTTCGCGAGGGCGAGGGGGTCGCCGGTGAGCTGGGCGCCGGAGGCGTCGGCCTCGTACTCGCGGGAGCGGCTGACGGCGAGCTGGATGATGGTGGCCGCGAGCGGGCCGAGGATCATGATCAGCAGCATGCCGAGGAAGCCGGGGCCGTCGTCGTCGTCGGACCGGCCGATCGGGATCAGCCAGGCGAAGTTGACCAGGAACATCACGACGCTGGCGAGCGCGCCGGCGACGGACGAGATGAGTATGTCGCGGTTGTAGACGTGGCTGAGCTCATGGCCGAGGACGGCGCGCAGCTCGCGCTCGTCGAGGAGGCGGAGGATGCCTTCGGTGCAGCACACGGCCGCGTTCCGCGGGTTGCGGCCGGTCGCGAAGGCGTTGGGGGCGTCGGTCGGGGAGATGTAGAGGCGCGGCATGGGCTGGCGGACGGCGGTGGAGAGCTCGCGGACCATGCGGTAGAGCTGGGGGGCCTCGAATTCGCTCACGGGCCGCGCGCGCATGGCGCGCAGGGCGAGCTTGTCGCTGTTCCAATACGCGTACGCGTTGGTGCCCAGCGCCACGAGAACCGCGATGATCAGGCCCGTACGGCCGAAGAGGCTGCCGACGACGATGATGAGGGCTGACAGTCCCCCGAGGAGTACGGCGGTTTTGAGCCCGTTGTGCCGACGATGCACGGTGTGCCCTCCAAAAGATGCCGCAAGGGAACCCTTTTTCGCGGTGTCTCCACCTTCCAGTGGACCCTTCCGCATTGGTCAACGCCATACGAAGGTCGCTGGTTCCCTAGTGCACACGTGACGGGCCGTCGGGCCGCCGGTGCGGCGCCCTGCGGCCGGGCCTCAGGGCGAGGTCACAACAGGGCGCCGGAGGCGAAGCGCAGGACGAGTTGCGGGACTCCGGAGAGGGCGACGCCGAGGGCGGTGGCGAGGCCGATGACCGCGGTGAGGGAGGCGGGGATCGCGCGGGGGCCGGGTGCGGGAGCCCCTGCCGGCGCGCGGAAGAGGGCGGCCGTCCACTGGAGGTAGTAGTAGAGCGCGATCACGACGTTCACGGCCATGACGACGGCAAGCCAGCCGAGCCCCGCGTCCACGGCCGTCGAGAAGACGGTGACCTTGGCGAACAGGCCGATGACACCGGGCGGCAGCCCGGCCAGGCAGAGCAGGAAGAAGCCGAGGGCGAGGGCGGCCAGGGGGCGGGAGGCGTACAGGCCGCGGTGGTCGCTGAGGCGGCCCGTGGGGTGCGTGCGCGACACCAGGGCGACGACCGCGAAGGCGCCGAGGTTCACGGCGGCGTACATGAGGGCGTACGCGACCGTGGAGCCGATGGCGTGGGCCGCGTCGCCGGAGGAGTCGGCGTACCCGGCCGCCGCGATGGGGACCAGCAGATAGCCCGCCTGGCCGACGGAGGACCAGGCCAGCAGGCGTACGGCGCTGTGCGCGCGCTCGGGGCGCTGGCGCAGCGCGGCGACGTTGCCGGCGGTCATGGTGAGCGCGGCCAGCACCGCGATGGCCGGGCCCCACACGTCGGCGTACGCAGGGAAGGCGAGGACGGTGACCAGGATGAGGCCGGAGAAGCCGACGGCCTTGCCGATGACGGAGAGGTAGGCGGCCACCGGGAGCGGGGCGCCGACGTAGGTGTCGGGGACCCAGAAGTGGAACGGTACGGCGGCGGTCTTGAAGGCGAAGCCCACCAGGGTGAGCACGACGCCGGCCTGGGCGAGCGTGTCCAGCCGCGGGTCGACGTGGCCGAGGGCGGCGGCGATCCGGGACAGGTGGAGACTGCCGGTGGCGGCGTAGACGAAGCTGACGCCCATCAGCATGACCGCGGTCGCGGTGACCGAGGAGAGGAAGAACTTGAGGGCGGCCTCGGAGGAGAGGCGGTCGCCGCGGCGCAGCCCCACGAGGGCGAAGGCCGGCAGGGAGGCGACCTCCAGGGCGACGACGAGGGTCGCGAGGTCGCGGGAGGCGGGCAGGAGGGCCGCGCCCGAGGCGGAGGACAGCAGCAGGAACCAGAATTCGCCGGCGGGAACTTTGCCGCCCCCTCCGGCGTCCTCGGCGTCCCCCGTGTCCCCGGCGTCCTTGGAGCCGCGGTTGTGGACCGTGCTCATGGACAGCAGGGCCGTCAGAAGGGCTCCCCCCAGCACCAGGAACTGGATGACGACGGCGAATTCGTCGGCCCTGTAGCTGCATACGTCCGGGTCGGAGGTCAGGCAGAAGGTGCTGCGGTCCCCGGCGCGCAGCGGCAGCAGGAAGAGCGCGGCCAGAGCCAGGCCCCCGGTCGCGAGCCATCCCAGGAGGGGTTTGTTCCGCTCGGCGAGGAAGAGATCGGCGACCAGGACGGCCAGGGCGGCCGCGGCGGCGATGGTGGGCGGGGCGATCGCGAGCCAGTCGACGGACTGGACGTAGCCTCCGGCGAGCGCGGTCATCAGTGGCCTCCCGCGAGGATGTGCTGCACGGCCGGGTCGGTGAGGCCGAGGAGGGCCGCGGGCCACAGTCCGCCGAGGACGGTGAGGGCGACCAGCGGGGTCCAGGCGGCGAATTCGTAGCCGCGTACGTCCGCCAGGGCGGGGCGGAGCGGTCCGAGGGGTGCTCCGGCGGCCCCGGCGGCCCCTGCTGCCTGTCCGGGCCCGTCCGTGGCCCCGTCCGCGGGCGCGCCGGTGAGCGTTCCGCCCATCTCCGCCTCCGGGTGCTCGCCCATGCAGACGCGGCGCACGACGACGAGCAGGTACGCGGCGGTCAGCAGGGTGCCCAGGCCCGCGAGCGCCATGAAGGTGAGGAAGGCCGGGCGGCTGAGCCCGTCGGCGGGGTCGAACGCGCCGAACATGGCGAGCATCTCGCCCCAGAACCCGGCGAGCCCCGGCAGCCCCAGGGAGGCGACGGCGGCGAAGGCGAGCAGGCCGCCCAGGCGCGGCGCCCGGCCGTACAGGGCCGCTCCGCCGGTGCCGGCGAGCTGGTCGAGGTCGGTGGTGCCGCAGCGGTCCTTGAGGGCGCCGACGAGGAAGAAGAGCAGGCCGGTGATCAGGCCGTGCGCGACGTTGGCGAACAGCGCGCCGTTGACCCCGGTCGGGGTGAGCGTGGCGATGCCGAGCAGAACGAAGCCCATATGGCCGACGGAGGAGTACGCGACCAGCCTCTTGAGGTCGCCTTTGGCCCCGGAGCGGGCCAGGGCGAGGCAGGCGAGGGAGCCGTAGATGATGCCGGCGACGGCGAACGCGGCCAGGTAGGGCGCGAGGGTGTGGGCCCCCTCGGGCGCGATGGGCAGCACGATGCGCACCAGCCCGTAGGTGCCCATCTTGAGCAGCACGCCCGCGAGGAGGACGGAGCCGACGGTGGGCGCGGCGGTGTGGGCGTCCGGGAGCCAGCTGTGCAGGGGCCACATGGGGGCCTTGACGGCGAGGCCGACGCCGATGGCGAGGACCGCGATCAGCTGGGTGGTGTGGCTGAGCTTGGAGCCGTTGTCGGAGGCGAGTGCCACCATGTCGAAGGTGCCGCCCTTGAGCCCGACGAGGAGGAGGCCGAGCAGCATGATCACGGAGCCGAGAAGCGTGTAGAGGATGAACCTCCAGGCGGCGCGCTCGCGCCCGGCGCCGCCCCACCGGTTGATGAGGAAGTACATCGGGATGAGCACCATCTCGAACGCCAGGAAGAACAGCATCAGGTCGAGGACGGCGAAGGTGGCCAGGGTGCCGGACTCCAGGAGCAGCAGCAGCGCGACAAAGGCCTTTGGGGAGGGGCCGGCGGGCATGTTGAAGTAGCCGTACAGGGCGCACAGGAAGGTCAGCAGCGCCGTCAGCACGAGGAGGGGCAGCGAGACGCCGTCCACACCGAGGTGGATCCGGATGTCCAGCGCCGGGATCCAGCTGATGTCGGTCTGCGCCTGCATGGCGGCCGGCCGGTCGTGGTCGAAGCCCGCGGCGAGCGCGACGGCGACGGCCAGGACGGCCCCGGTGACCGTGACGCCGTGCCGCAGCACGGCCTGGTCGGGGCCGCGGCCGCGCAGCCCGGGCGGGGCGGGGAGGAGCGCTGCGGCCGAGCCGAGGAGGGGCAGCACGATCAGGGCCGCGAGGAGCGACTGCAGGACGGTGTGGTTCACGGCTCAGGCTCCCGCTGCGAGGAGGACGGCGACGGCCAGGACGAGCGAGCCCGCGATCAGCGCGCCCAGGTAGGTCTGCACGTTGCCGGTCTGGGCGCGCCGTACGGCCGCGCCGAGCAGACGGGGCACGCCGCCCGCGCCGCGCACATAGGTCTCCACGACCTCCCGGTCGAGGAAGCCGACGAGCCGGGCGGCGGCGCGCACCGGGCGTACGAACAGCGCGGCGTACAGGGCGTCGAGGTGGAAGCCCGCCGCCGCGTGCCGGTGGAGCGGGCCGAGGAGGAGGCGGCCGGGGTCCGCCGGGTCGTGGGCCGCGGCGATGTCGCCGTACGCGGGCTCATGGGCGGCGATGGCCTCGGCCTCGGAGAGCGCGGGCTCGGCGTCCGGGTGGGCGGCCACGGCGCCGAGCGGGGTGCGGGCGGCCAGTGCTGTGGTGTGGCGCCAGGCCCCGTAGGTGACGAGGACGCCGACGAGGGCCAGCCCGGTGCCCAGCACGGTCGTGGTGAGGGTCGGGGCGAGGGACTCGCCGTCGAACCAGTCCGGGAGGGCGCCGAAGGCCAGGCCGAAGGCGGCGGCGGGGATGAAGAGGACCCACAGGACGGCGTTCATGACGACGGGCTGGCGGCCGTGGTCGGGGGCCTCGGTGCCCTTGCCGCGGAAGGTCAGCAGCCACAGGCGGGCCGCGTAGCCGGCGGTGAGGAGGGCGGTGAGCAGCCCGGCGACCAGGACGGTCCAGCCGACGGCCGCCGGGACGGCCGGGGCGTGCCCGGTGGCCGCGTGCTCGGCCGCGCCGAGGACGGCCTCCTTGGAGAAGAAGCCCGCGAACGGCGGGATGGCGGCGAGCGCGAGCAGCGCGACCGTCATCGTCCAGTAGGCGTCGGGGATGCGCCGCGCCAGGCCGCTCATGCGCGACATCGCGGCCAGCGAGTTCGTCCCGGCCGCGTGGATGATCACGCCGGCGCCGAGGAAGAGCAGGGCCTTGAACGCGCCGTGGGCCAGCAGGTGGAAGACGGCGGCACCGCGGTTGTCGACGGCGAGCGCGCCGGTCATGTAGCCGAGCTGGCCGACGGTCGAGTAGGCGAGTACGCGTTTGATGTCGTCCTGGGCCAGGGCCGCGAGCGCGGAGCCGACCATGGTGACCGCCGCCATGACCGCGAGCACCGCGAGGGCGGCGGCGGAGGACGCGAAGACGGGCAGCAGCCGGGCGATGAAGTAGACGCCGGCGGCGACCATGGTGGCGGCGTGGATCAGCGCGGAGACCGGGGTGGGGCCGGCCATCGCGTCGGGCAGCCAGGTGTGCAGCGGGAACTGCGCCGACTTGCCCGCGACCCCGGCCAGCAGCAGCAGCGCGATCAGGGTGGGGTGGTCGAGCTGGAAGTGCGCGGCCGAGGAGGTCAGCTGGGTGTAGATGCGGCTGATGCGGAACGTCCCGGCGTCGGCGCCGAGCGCGAAGATCCCGAAGAGGAACGGCACATCGCCGAGCTTGGTGACCAGGAACGCCTTGAGGGAGGCGGAGCGCGCGGCCGAGGTCTCCCAGTAGTGGCCGACCAGGAAGTACGAGCAGATGCCCATGATCTCCCAGCCGACGAGCAGCACGATCAGGTCGTCGGAGTAGACGACCAGCAGCATCGCGGCGGTGAAGAGGGAGACGAGCGCGGCGTACGACGGGTAGCGCGGGTCGTCGCGCAGATAGCCGGTCGAGTAGATCTGCACACAGCACGCGACGACGCCGACGAGGACCGCGACCAGGGCGGCGAAGCCGTCGATGTGCAGCGCGAGGTCGATGGGGAGCGAGCCGGTGTCGGTGAGCCGGGTCGCCGCGTCCACCGCCCCCTTGCCGCCGCCCGCTCCCCCGCCCTGCCGTACGGCGACGAGGACGGCGAGGGCGGCCGCGGCGACGGTCGGCAGCACCGCGAGGGGGCGTACGAAGCCGGGGGCGCGGCGGCCCAGCAGCAGTCCGGCGAGGGCGCCGAGGAAGGGCAGGAGGGGGACGAGGACGGCGGCGGTCGTGGTCGTCACGCGGTCTGCCTCCGGGCGGGGATTCCCTGGTCGGCGCCGTCGCCGGGGCCGTTGTCAGTGGCGGCTGTCACGCTGTCTTCGGTGGGCGGGGGCTCGGCGAGGCCCCGGAGCTTGTCGATGTCGGCTGTACCGCGGTCGCGGTGGACGAGGAGGACGATGGCCAGGCCGATGCCGATCTCGGCGGCGGCGATGGCGATGACGAAGAGCGTGAGGGCCTGGCCCGCGTGCAGGGTGTCGCGGAGCCAGACGTCGAAGGCGACGAGGTTGAGGTTGACGGCGCCGAGCATCAGCTCGACGGACATCAGCACCAGGATCGCGTTGCGGCGGGCGAGGACGCCGTACAGGCCGGTGCAGAAGAGGAGGACGGCGAGCACGGCGGGGTAGGCGAGGTGCATCAGCCCTCCTTCTCGGCGAGGTCGGCGGCGGGGCGGCTGCCACCGCCCGGGGACTGCGGGGAGGCGCCGGAGCCGCCGGGGGTCTGCTGGGAGGAGCGCAGCCGGGAGAGCACGATCGCGCCGACGAGCGCGGCGAGCAGCAGCACCGACAGCGCCTCGAACGGCAGCACCCAGTGCCGGAAGAGGCTTTCGCCGGTGACCTTGGTGGAGCCCTGCACCTCCCCGACATCGATCCAGGTGGCCCGGAAGGCGTCCACGACCACCCAGACCAGGGCGGCCGCGGAGGCCACGGCGACCGCGAGGGCGGCCGGGCGGTTGCCCGAATCGGCGTCCGGCGACCGCCCGATGGGCGCCTTGGTCAGCATCAGCCCGAACAGGATGAGGACGACCACGGACCCGACGTAGATCAGCACCTGCACCCAGGCGATGAACTCCGCCGTGAGGAGCAGGAACTCGACCGCGAGCCCGCCGAGCGTGACCACCAGCCACAGCGCGGCGTGCACCAGCTGCTTGGTGGTGACGGTGACGACGGCCCCGCCCAAGGTGACCACCGCGACCAGAAGGAAGGTGATCTCCACACCGGTCGGTGACAGAAAACCGTGGCCGGCGGCCGCGAGCTGACCACCGACCGCGAGCTGCGCCGCGGCAGTCATGATGCCGCTCCGTCCCGGCCGGAGGAGCCGGTTTCGTCCCGGCCGGAGGAGCCGGTTCCGTCCCGGCCGGAGGAGCCGGTTCCGTCCCGGCCGGAGGAGCCGGTGGGACCATCGGCCTCGGCCGCACCGTTGGCCTGCCCTGCCTGCGCGGCCTGTGCCGCCTCGGCCGCGGCGATCTTGTCGGCGGCCTTGCGGGCGGCGGCGATCTCCTTCGGCTCCTCGGCACCCGGGTCGAGCGCGGGCGGCGCGGGCACCGTCCACATCCACTCGCGGAGCTTGTCGCGCTCATGGGTGAGGTCGCGGATGTCCTCCTCCGCGTACTCGAACTCCGGCGACCAGAACAGCGCGTCGAAAGGACACACCTCGATGCAGATACCGCAGTACATGCACAGGGCGAAGTCGATGGCGAACCGGTCCAGCACATTGCGGCTGCGCTCACGCCCGCCGGGCGCGGCCGGCGGCACCGTCTCCTTGTGGGAGTCGATGTAGATGCACCAGTCCGGGCACTCGCGCGCGCAGAGCATGCAGACCGTGCAGTTCTCCTCGAACAGGCCGATGACGCCGCGCGTGCGGGGCGGCAGCTCGGGCTGGACGTCCGGGTACTGCGCGGTGTGCGCCTTCCGGGTCATCGTGCGCAGGGTGACGGCCAGGCCCTTGGCCAGGCCGGAACCGGGGATGCCCATCAGGAGATCACCACCTTGACGACGCCGGTGAGGGCGATCTGGACCAGAGCGAGCGGGATGAGACCGGTCCAGGCGAGCTTCTGCAGCTGGTCCTCGCGCAGCCGCGGATAGCTCACCCGTAGCCAGATCACCACGAAGGCGAGCACGGCCGTCTTCAGCAGCGTCCACACCCAGCCCAGGTCATGGGCGAACGGACCGTGCCAGCCGCCCAGGAACAGCACGGTGGTCAGCCCGCAGAGGACGACGATGCCCGCGTACTCGGCCAGCAGGAACAGGGCGAAGCGCAACCCGGTGTACTCGGTGTACGCGCCGAAGATGATCTCCGAGTCGGCGATCGGCGCGTCAAAGGGCGGACGCTGCAGCTCGGCGAGGCCCGCCGTGAAGAACACCACCCCGCCGACGATCTGCCACGGCACCCACCACCACTCGAACGCGTCGAGGATGCCGGGCAGCGAGACGGTACCGGCGGCCATCGCCACGGAGGCGGCGGCGAGCAGCATCGGCAGCTCGTACGCCATCAGCTGCGCGGCCGTACGCAGACCCCCGAGCAGCGAGAACTTGTTGGCCGACGCCCAGCCCGCCATGAGCGAGCCCAGCACGCCGACGCCCATCACGGCGAGCACGAAGAAGATGCCCGCGTCGATGAACCGGCCGACGGCGCCGGGCGCGACCGGGATCGCGACCAGGACGAGCAGATACGGCAGCAGCGCGACGGCGGGGGCGAGCTGGAAGATCCGCCGGTCGGCCCCCGCCGGTACGACGTCTTCCTTCTGCGCGAACTTCACACCGTCCGCGACCAGCTGTGCCCACCCGTGGAACCCACCCGCGTACATCGGCCCGAGCCGGCCCTGCATATGGGCCATGACCTTGTGCTCGGTCTGACCCACGACCAGCGGCAGTACGAGGAAGGCGGCCAACAGCGCGAGCAGTCGCAGCGCGACGTCGAGGACGTCGTTCACGCGGTGCCTCCCGCCGGGTCGTCGGTGTGGGGGTCGGGGTCGGGGTGGCGCGTGTCCGGCCGGTGAGGGTCGTCGGACCCGGCGGGCGCATCAGGCCCGGCGACGCCTTCGCGCACGTCGGATGCCTTGGGCCCGGCCTGCGTGTGGGGCCCGGCCGACGCGTCAGGACCGTGGGCGCCCTCGGGCTCGTCGGGCCCCTGAGGGTCCTCGCGGCGCTCGAGGCCTTCGGCCTGCCCCTCGCCCTCGGCGCCCGGGGCAGGGTCCGTCGGCTCGTCCCGGGCCGGGCGGGCGTGGTGCCAGGGGGCGTCGGCCGAGCGCGGGCGGGTGGTGGGGCGGTCCGCACGCGCCTGGGCCTGACCGCCCGTCGCGGCGCGCTGGCTCGCCGAACCCTCGCCGGCGCTACGGGCACGACGCGCGGGCCGGGCGGCGCCGCCCGGTGCCCCCTCCGTGGCCGCGCCCGCCGCTTCCTCCGTACCCGCGCCGCGCTGGCTCGCGGAGCCCTCACTCGCACTGCGCGACCGGCGCACGGGCCGGGCGGCACCCTCCGCCGCCGCGGCCGTACCGGCGTCCCGCTGGCTCGCGGAGCCCTCGCCCGCACTGCGAGCGCGGCGCGCGGGCCGGGCGGAGTCGTCCGCCGGCGTCTCCGCGCCCGTGGTGTCGGTGGCGCGCTGACTAGCTGAGCCTGCGGACGCGCTGCGGGCGCGGCGGGCCGGGCGTTCGCCCCCGGCGCCCGCGGCGCCTGCCGCGCCCGCCGTGCGGGTCGCGCGCGCCGGGCGGGCGGGGGCAGGGGGGAGCTGTCCCTTGAGCGGGCCCCATTCGTTGGGGTCGGGGACACCGGGCGGCAGCATCTGCCGTCGTCTGGGCGCGTGCGCGGCGTCGGACTCCCCCGGCTCCTTCGCGCCCGGCCAGGCCTTGACGACCCGCGCCGCCAGCACGAAGTCCTTGCGCAGCGGGTGCCCCTCAAAGCCGTCCGGGAGCAGCAGCGGCGCCAGGTGGGGGTGGTCGGCGAAGTCGATGCCGAACATCTCGTGGGTCTCGCGCTCATGCCAGGCCGCGCCTGCGTAGACGCCGGTCGCGGTCGGCAGGGCGGGCGCGTCGTGCGCCACGGTGGTGCGCACGAGCAGCCCGCGCACGGCGGCCGCGGGAGCGGTCGCACCGGGGCCGGCCGCCGCGGCGGTCGCCGGCCCGAGGGCCACGACGTGCGCGGCCACGCGGAAGCCCTCGCCGGGCTCGTCGACCGCGCTCAGCCAGTCGAAGTAGGTGCAGCCCAGCGCGTCGCGGGCGGTCTCCAGCGCGGGGATCCACGCGTCGGCGGGAACGTCGACGGTGAGCAGCCCGTACGCCTCCTCCGCCGTCGCCTCTTCCCCGAACAGCTCGGTGGCCGGCCGCGGCAGCCAGCCGACCGCCGGCTGGGCGGGCGCGGCGGCGGGCGCGGCAGCGGCCTCGACGGGCCCGGCCGTGACAGGCTCGGCCTCGACGGGCTGGTTCCGGTCGTCGGGCGCGGTCACGGCGTGCCCTCCCCCGCGTCCTGGGTGGAGGACGGGCCGGGCGGCGGCACCAGGCCGCTGCGCAGCGCCGCGGCGGACGGCCGGGGGGAGTCCCCGCCGTCGCCGCTCCGGGCCCCGCCGTCGCGTCCGTACCGCTCGCCCAGCGACTCGCGCGCGATCTTCTCCTGCAGCTTCAGGATCCCCTGCAGCAGCGCCTCGGGGCGGGGCGGGCAGCCCGGCACATACACATCGACGGGGATGATCTGGTCGACGCCCTTGGTGACCGCGTACGAGTCCCAGTAGGGCCCGCCGCAGTTCGAGCAGGCCCCGAAGGAGATGACGTACTTCGGCTCGGGCATCTGCTCGTACAGCCGCTTCACCGCGGGCGCCATCTTGTCCGTCACCGTGCCCGACACCACCATGAGGTCGGCCTGGCGCGGGCCGGGGGCGAAGGGGATCACGCCGAGCCTGATGAAGTCGTGGCGGGCCATCGACGCCGCGATGAACTCGATGGCGCAGCAGGCCAGCCCGAAGTTGAAGACCCACAGGCTGTAGCGGCGGCCCCAGTTCAGGACCACCTTCATCGGCTCGGGCGCCAGCTTGGCCAGGGCCCCGAGGCGGCGCGGCTCCGGGAGATCCACGGGTGTGGCGGCGGGCACGGGGGCGGGGGTCGGTGTCACGTCCATTCCAGGACGCCCTTCTTCCAGGCGTACAACAGGCCCACGGCGAGGAAGCCGAGGAAGATGAACATTTCCACCAGCGTCGTTCCGCCGTAGCCCGGTGCGGCGAACACCGTCGCCCAGGGGAAGAGGAAGATCGAGTCCACCGCGAAAATCACATACAAGAAAGCGTAGACGTAGTAGCGGATCTGGGTGTGGGCCCAGCCCTCGCCGACGGGGTCGACACCGCACTCGTACGTCAGCAGCTTCTCCGGAGTGGGCACCACGGGTCGCAGCAGCCGCCCGGCCCCGAAGGCCACGGCGACGAAGAGGACCCCGACCACCGCGAGCAGACCGACCACCGAGTAGCCCTGGAAGTAGTCGGCCGCGAGCGGCACGGCTGTGGTGCGCACGGTCGTCGCCTCCGGCACGTCCGCCCCTCGCTCCCTGTCCCGCTGGTGTTCGTCTGATGCTCGTCGGTGCTCGTCGGTGTCCAGTGTTCGACCGCTCCGTACGCACGGGAGTGTAGGCCCTGCCGCCGTCCAGGTGAGTCGCCAGTCCGAGATGCGGTGGGGTTACCCCTACCCGGCCACGGCGACGTGCCCCATGGCGGAGCGGGGGCGGGCCCGGCAATCTTGCCCGTATGACCGTGAGTTCAACCGATCAGGGCGACGAGGGCGGCGAGCGGCTGCCTCGGCCGCCCGCCTTCGGCTTTCCCCGGCAGACCTGGAAGGAGATCGCCCACCTCCTCGCCAATCTGCCCGTGGGCGTCCTCGGCTTCGTCTACTCCCTGGTGTGGCTCGTCATGGGCCTGGGGCTGGCGATCACCGTGGTGGGGCTGCCGCTGGTGGCCTTCGGGCTGCGTGGCAGCCGGCTGTACGGCGCGTTCGAGCGGCGTCGCGCCCGCGCGCTGCTCGCGGTGCGCGTCGACGAGCCGAGCCGGCTGCGGCACCACGCGGACGGCGGCTTCTTCTCCTGGCTGTGGGCGCGGCTGCGGGACCCGGTGGGCTGGCGGACCACGCTGTACTCCTTCATGCGGCTGCCCTGGGCGGTGGCCACCTTCTGCGTCACCCTGCTGTCCCTCTTCCTCGCCTGGCCCGTGCTGCCCTGGATCGCCCGGGGCCTGACGAACGCCGACCGGGCGATGGTGCGCGGGCTGCTGTCCCCCTCCGACGAGCTGGAGCGGCGGATCGCGGAGCTGGAGTCGGACCGGGGCACGGTGGTCGACACGGCGGCGGCGGATCTGCGCCGTATCGAGCGTGATCTGCACGACGGGGCGCAGGCCAGGCTGGTCGCCCTCGCGATGGGTCTCGGCCTGGCGAAGGAGAAGGTGCTGGAGGACCCGGAGGCGGCGGCCGCGATGGTCGACGAGGCGCACGGCGAGGTGAAGCTGGCCCTGCAGGAGCTGCGCGACCTCGCCCGGGGAATCCACCCGGCGGTGCTGACCGACCGGGGCCTGGACGCGGCGCTGTCGTCGGTGGCGGCGCGCTGCACGGTGCCGGTGGAGGTCTCCGTGAAACTGCCGGAGCGGCCCGCGCCCGCCATCGAGGGCATCGCCTACTTCACCGTCTCCGAGCTGCTGCAGAACATCAGCAAGCACAGCGGCGCCCGGACCGCCGCCGTCGAGGTGTGGCGGTCGGACGGGCGGCTGCTGATCCAGGTGCGGGACGACGGGCGCGGCGGCGCGGGCACGGGTGAGGGCAGCGGTCTGGCCGGGCTCGCGGAGCGGCTGGGGTCGGTCGACGGCCTGTTCCTGGTGGATTCGCCGGTGGGCGGGCCGACGGCCGTGACCGCCGAGCTGCCGTGGCGCGACCGCGGAGCCGCGCGGGCCTAGGTCCTGTCCGGGCCGGGGGGCGTCCGCGCGGGTCCGGTGTTATGCCCAGGGCTACCCCGGCGGTAGGGCTAGCCCCACGGTCAAGACGCCTACCTGCTCCATGGCCCGGACGGGCGTGCTCCGGGAGCCTGGATGTACGCACCGCAGCACCGGGCACCATGCCCCACCCTTCGGAGGACGGACGAGAGATGGCCACCGCATACGAACCGTATGGGCCGGGGACCGAGCCCCGCGGCTCTCTGATGCCCGCGGCCCTGCGCGCGCCCTTCCAGGCGCGTGTCTGGCGCGAGTTCCTGTATCTGGTGCTCAGCTTCCCGATGTCCTTGCTCACCTTCGTCTACGCGGTCACGATGCTCGCGCTCGGCGTCGGGCTTCTGGTCACCTTCCTCGGCATACCGGTGCTCGGGGTCGCCCTGGCGGGCTGCCGGGCGCTCGGGGCCGTGGAGCGGGCCAGAGCGCGCGGGCTGCTGCGCCTGGAGGTCGCCGAGCCCGAGCCGGTGCGGGCGGTGACCCGCGGGTCGCGCGCGGCCGGTCCGTTCGCGTGGGTGGGCGCGCTGCTCAGGAGCGGCACCTCCTGGCGCCATGTCCTCTACTCGCTGATCCACCTCCCATGGGCGATCTTCGCCTTCGTTCTGTCGCTGGTGCTGTGGGTGAACGCCTGGGCCCTGGTGAGCTATCCGCTGTGGCAGTGGGTCCTCCCCACCTACAGCGACCAGCAGGGCATCCAGCTCTTCGAGGTCGACGGCCGCGGCTTCTTCCTCGACACCCCGCTGGAGATAGCGGCCACCAGCGTCGCCGGGGCGCTGCTGCTGGTGGGGACGCCGTTTGTGATACGGGGGCTGACCTCCGTCGACCGGCTGCTGGTGTCCGGGCTGCTGGGCCCCTCGCGGCTCGCGGAGCGGGTGTGGGAGCTGGAGTCGGACCGGGGCACGGTGGTCGACACGGCGGCGGCGGATCTGCGCCGTATCGAGCGCGATCTGCACGACGGGGCGCAGGCCAGGCTGGTCGCCCTCGCCATGGACCTGGGCCTGGCGAAGGAGAAGCTGCGGGAGGACCCGGAGGCGGCGGCCGCGATGGTCGACGAGGCGCACGGCGAGGTGAAGCTCGCCCTGCAGGAGCTGCGCGACCTCGCCCGTGGCATCCACCCGGCGATCCTCACCGACCGGGGCCTGGGCCCGTCCCTGTCCGCTCTGGCGGCCCGCTGCGCGGTGCCCGTGACGGTCACGGTGGACCTGCCGGAGCGGCCGGCAGCCGCCATCGAGGGCATCGCCTACTTCACCGTCTCCGAGCTGCTGCAGAACATCAGCAAGCACAGCGGCGCCCGGACCGCCGCCGTGGATGTGTGGCGCTCCGAGGACCGGGTGATGCTGCAGGTCTCGGACGACGGCCGGGGCGGGGCGGACGCCCGGGCCGGGTCGGGGCTCGCCGGGCTGGCCGAGCGGCTCGACGCGGTCGACGGCCTTCTCGTCGTGCACTCCCCGGCCGGCGGTCCGACCTCCGTCACCGCCGAGCTCCCCTGGCGCAGGTGACCCGAGGGCCCCACCCTCGTCCGCCCTGTGCCCCGCCCCGATGAGCGCGCCGGGCCTCGGGCGGGTCCGATCCCTGGGATGCTGGGGGCCGAGGAACCGACGAGTGGGGGCGGGCTGTGGAGGACAGGGTGCGGGTGGTCATCGCCGAGGATTCGGTGCTGCTCAGGGAGGGGCTGACCCGCCTGCTGACCGACCGTGGTCATGAGGTGGTCGCCGGGGTCGGCGACGCGGAAGCGCTGATGAAGTCGGTCCAGGAGCTGGCCGACGGGGGAGCGCTGCCGGATGTGGTGGTCGCGGACGTACGGATGCCGCCGACACACACCGACGAGGGGGTGCGGGCGGCGGTCCGGCTGCGCCGCGACCACCCGGGACTGGGTGTGCTGGTGCTGTCACAGTACGTGGAGGAGCAGTACGCGACGGAGCTGCTGGCGGGCAACAGCCGTGGCGTCGGCTATCTGCTCAAGGACCGGGTGGCCGATGTGCGGGAGTTCGTGGAGGCCGTGGTGCGGGTGGCCCGGGGCGGCACGGCGCTGGACCCGGAGGTCGTGGCGCAGCTGCTGGGGCGCAGCCGCAAGCAGGACGTGCTGGCCGGGCTCACCCCGCGCGAGCGGGAGGTCCTCGGTCTGATGGCCGAGGGCCGTACGAACTCGGCGATCGCCAAGCAGTTGGTGGTGAGCGACGGTGCGGTCGAGAAGCACGTCAGCAACATCTTCCTGAAGCTCGGCCTGTCGCCGAGCGAGGGGGACCACCGGCGGGTGCTCGCGGTGCTCACTTATCTCGAATCCTGAGACAACGGGATGCAAGACGGGCATGGGGAGTCCGCGGTCAACTAGTGGTCGTAAAACCAAAGACCTCAAGGGGAGGATCGCTCGACATGAGCACGGGGGCGCATGCAGAGCATGGCAATTCACCACATAACGGGGCGGTGTCAGGGCGTCCATTATGCGATCCGGTCAGGGAAGGCGACCCTTACCGACGTACGATGGCCATGGGACAACCGGTCGGCACCGATGTCCACGAGCGCCGCCTCAAGGGAGGTCCGAATCAGTGACCAGCCAGGTCAGTAGCCCGGCCGAGCAGGCCGAACCAGCCGATCAGCAGGACGGGCAGACGCTCGTCGGGGGACAGCGAGCGTCGGACGGTGGCAAAGAGGTCCGCCGTCTGGACCGGGTGATCATCCGGTTCGCGGGTGACTCGGGCGACGGTATGCAGCTCACGGGTGACCGGTTCACCTCGGAGACGGCGTCATTCGGCAATGACTTGTCCACGCTGCCCAACTTCCCGGCCGAGATCCGGGCTCCCGCCGGCACCCTCCCCGGCGTCTCGAGCTTCCAGCTGCACTTCGCCGATCACGACATCCTCACCCCGGGAGACGCGCCGAACGTGCTGGTGGCGATGAACCCGGCCGCACTGAAGGCCAATCTGGGCGATGTGCCGCGTGGCGCCGAGATCATCGTCAACACCGACGAGTTCACCAAGCGCCCGATGGCCAGGGTCGGCTACGACCAGAGCCCGCTCGAGGACGGTTCGCTGGACGGGTACAACGTCCACCCCGTGCCGCTGACGACGCTGACCGTCGAGGCGCTCAAGGGGTTCGGGCTGTCCCGCAAGGAGGCGGAGCGCAGCAAGAACATGTTCGCGCTCGGCCTGCTGTCCTGGATGTACCACCGCCCGACCGAGGGCACCGAGAAGTTCCTGCGCCAGAAGTTCGCCAAGAAGCCGCAGATCGCCGAGGCGAACGTGGCGGCTTTCCGGGCCGGCTGGAACTTCGGCGAGACGACGGAGGACTTCGCGGTCTCCTACGAGGTGGCGCCCGCCTCCTCCGCGTTCCCCCCGGGGACATACCGCAACATCTCCGGCAATCTGGCGCTGTCGTACGGTCTGGTCGCGGCCTCGCACCAGGCGGATCTGCCGCTGTTCCTGGGCTCGTACCCGATCACGCCCGCCTCGGACATCCTGCATGAGCTGTCCCGGCACAAGAACTTCGGCGTGCGCACCTTCCAGGCCGAGGACGAGATCGCGGGCATCGGCGCGGCGCTGGGCGCCGCCTTCGGCGGTGCCCTCGCGGTGACCACCACCTCCGGTCCGGGCGTGGCGCTCAAGTCGGAGACCATCGGGCTCGCGGTCAGCCTGGAGTTGCCGCTGGTCGTGGTCGACATCCAGCGCGGCGGTCCGTCCACCGGCCTGCCCACCAAAACCGAACAGGCCGATCTGCTGCAGGCGATGTACGGGCGCAACGGCGAGGCCCCGGTGCCGATCGTGGCCCCCATGACCCCGGCGGACTGCTTCGACGCGGCGCTGGACGCGGTGCGGATCGCGCTGACCTACCGCACCCCCGTCTTCCTGCTCTCCGACGGCTACCTGGCCAACGGGTCGGAGCCGTGGCGGGTGCCGGAACTGGAGGACCTGCCGGATCTGCGGGTCCGGTTCGCCAGCGGCCCCAACCACACCCTGGCGGACGGCTCCGAGGTCTTCTGGCCGTACAAGCGCGACCCCGAGACGCTCGCCCGGCCCTGGGCGGTGCCCGGCACCCCCGGCCTCGAGCACCGCATCGGCGGCATCGAGAAGCAGGACGGCACCGGCAACATCTCCTACGACCCGGCCAACCACGACCACATGGTGCGCACCCGGCAGGCCAAGGTCGACGGCATCGAGGTGCCGGACATCACGGTGGACGACCCCACCGGCGACGCCCGCACGCTGGTGCTGGGCTGGGGTTCGACCTATGGGCCGATCACCGCCGCCGTGCGCCGGGTCCGCGCCGCCGGAGACTCCGTCGCCCAGGCCCATCTGCGCCATCTCAACCCCTTCCCGGCGAACCTCGGCGCGGTGCTGGCCCGCTACGACAAGGTGGTCGTGCCCGAGATGAACCTCGGTCAGCTCGCCACCCTGCTCCGCGCCAGGTATCTGGTCGACACCCGCTCCTTCACCCAGGTGCGGGGGCTGCCATTCAAGGCCGAGCAGCTTGCGACGGCCCTTAAGGAGGCCATCGATGACTGAGACGATCGCGGAAGGGCTCTCCTCCGTCGACGCGCTTTCGCTGGTGCCGAAGGCCGCCACCAAGCAGACCATGAAGGACTTCAAGTCCGACCAGGAAGTGCGCTGGTGCCCCGGCTGCGGCGACTACGCGGTCCTCGCCGCCGTCCAGGGCTTCATGCCCGAACTCGGCCTGGCGAAGGAGAACATCGTCTTCGTCTCCGGCATCGGCTGCTCCTCCCGCTTCCCGTACTACATGAACACCTACGGGATGCACTCGATCCACGGCCGTGCCCCCGCCATCGCCACGGGCCTTGCCGCCTCGCGCCGCGATCTGTCGGTCTGGGTGGTCACCGGTGACGGCGACGCGCTCTCCATCGGCGGCAACCACCTGATCCACGCGCTGCGCCGCAACGTCAACGTGAAGATCCTGCTGTTCAACAACCGGATCTACGGCCTCACCAAGGGCCAGTACAGCCCGACCTCCGAGGTCGGCAAGATCACCAAGTCCACGCCGATGGGCTCGCTCGACGCGCCCTTCAACCCCCTCTCGCTCGCGCTGGGCGCCGAGGCCGGGTTCGTGGCCCGCACGGTGGACTCCGACCGCAAGCACCTCACCCAGGTGCTGCGGGAGGCGGCCGCCCACCCGGGCACCGCGCTGGTGGAGATCTACCAGAACTGCAACATCTTCAACGACGGCGCCTTCGAGG
This sequence comes from Streptomyces sp. NPDC007917, assembly GCF_042959105.1. Classification (NCBI taxonomy): domain Bacteria; kingdom Bacillati; phylum Actinomycetota; class Actinomycetes; order Kitasatosporales; family Streptomycetaceae; genus Streptomyces; species Streptomyces sp. NPDC007917. The sequence goes on along the minus strand of NZ_JBIBKK010000011.1, from coordinate 119,712 downwards.
TCCTCAAGGACAGGGACCAGGCGCTGGAGGCCGTCATCCGCCTCGAGCACGGCAGGCCGATCCGCTTCGGCGCGCCGTTCAGCGAGGAGGACGGCGGGGACGGCCTCGGCTCCAAGGGCGTCGTCCGCGACCCGGCCACCGGCGACCTCAGGGTCATCGATGTGACCCGGGAGGGCACCGAGCGGGTGCTGGTCCACGATGCGCACGCCGCCTCGCCCACCACCGCCTTCGCGCTGACCCGCCTCGCCGACCCCGACACGCTGCACCACACCCCCATCGGGGTGCTGCGCAATGTCACCCGCCCGGTCTACGACACCGAGATGGCCACCCAGCTCGAGGCCGCCGTGGAGCAGAAGGGCAAGGGCGACCTCGGCGCCCTGCTCGCCGGCCACGACACCTGGACCGTCGTCGGCTGACCCGGCGGGCCACCGCGCCCACCCGTAAGGGTGAGTGCGTACGTACGCGGGCGGGTGCCTGCCCGGAGCGTCTGACGGCGCCCCGGGCGGGCACCCGCTCTGATAGGGCCCATGGCCGACCCCGCCGAACTGCTCCCGCCCCGCGACCGCATCATCTACCACGTCAAACGGCGGCTGCTCGGCCCGCCGCTGGTCACCGAGCGCATCGAGAGAGAGAAGCTCAACAACCCCACCGCGCTCGGCGTGCTCGCCTCGGACTGCATCTCCTCGACCGCGTACGGCAGCGAGGAGATGCTGCGCATCCTGGTGCCGGTGGTCGGGGTGGCGGCCTTCACCCTCCTCCTCCCGGTGACCGGGGCGATCCTCCTGGTCCTGGTGCTGGTCACGCTCAGCTACAGCGATGTGGTGACGATCTACACCCGGGCCGGCGGCTCGTACATCGTCGCCCGTGAGAACTTCGGCCCGGACATCGCCCAGATCGCCTCCGTCGCGCTGCTGGTCGACTACATCGTCACCGTCGCCGTGCAGGCCTCGGCCGGCACCAACGCGATCATCTCGTGGGCCCATCTCATCGGCGGTCAGTGGACCGGTATCGACCGCCTCCAACTGCCCATCACCATCGGCGTGGTGCTGATCCTGGCGTACGGCAATCTGCGCGGGGTGCGCGAGGCCGGGCGGGTCTTCGCGGTGCCCGCCTATCTGTTCATCGCGGCCGTCGGCCTGATGCTGGTGATCGGGGTGATCCGCGGCGTCAGCGGCGAGTTGCCGCACGCCGCTGTGCACGCCCCCGGCGCCGTGGACGTGGGGCAGCCCGGCAGCGGCTGGCTCTACGGCGCCTCGCTCTTCATCGTGCTGCGCTCCTTCGCCAACGGCGGCTCCTCGCTCACCGGCCTGGAAGCGATCTCCAACGGCGTCTCCGTCTTCCGTGAACCCCAGGGCCGCAACGCCCGCCGCACGCTCATCACGATGAGCTGCATCCTCGGCACCCTCGTGCTCGGCGTCTCGGCGCTCGCCCACTTCACCCATGCCACGCCCTACCGGGACGGCACCCCGACCGTGCTCGCGCAGGAGGCGCACCTGGTCTTCGGCGGCGGCTGGCCCGGCGCCGCCGGGCTGGCCTTCGTCCAGCTGGCGACCGTGCTCATCCTCTACACCGGCGCCAACACTCCCTTCACCGGCTTTCCCTACCTGGCCAGCTTTGTCGCCGAGGACCGCTTTCTGCCCCGGCGGCTGACCCGGCGCGGCCACCGGCTCGCGTTCTCCAACGGCATCGTCTCGCTGGCCGTGATCGCCCTCGCGCTGCTGATCGTCACCAATGCGAGCGTCGACCGGCTGGTGGCGCTGTACGCGATCGGTGTGTTCACCGCCTTCACCATGGCCGGCTCCGGATTGACGGCCTATCATCTGCGCCGCAGCGAACCGGGTCGGTTCTGGAGGATCGCCGCCAACGCCGCGGCCGCGGTCGTCTCGGCGGCGGTGGTGCTGATCTTCGCCATCACCAAGTTCACCGAGGGCGCCTGGCTGGTGGTGGTGGTCTTCCCGCTCGGGGTCTGGGCGCTGATCCGGATCAACCGCGAGTACCGCGCCGAGGCGGCGGCCCTGGAGGCGGCGCCCCGGCTCGGCGTCGGCCGGCCGCGCTGGCGGCGCCATGTCGTCCATGTCCTCGTCGAGAACCTCGACCTGGCGACGGTCAAGGCGCTGCGGTACGCGCAGGAGCTGAGGGCCGACGACGTCCGCGCCGTGCACTTCATGATCGACGAGGCGCAGGCCCGACGGCTGATGGCGAAGTGGGAGGCCCTGGCAGACACCTCGATCGCACTGGAGGTCGTGGAGTGTCCGGACCGGAAGCTGCACCCGGCCGCGGTCGAGCAGGCGGCCCGGACGATCGAGGACGGGGAGACAGCGCTGACGCTGCTGGTGCCGCGCCACACCTACACCACCGCGCTGAGCAGGCTGCTGCACCGGGGCACCGCGGAGTCGCTGGCCAGGGCCCTCGAGCATCTGCCGAGCGTCGCGGTGACGATCCTGCCCTTCGATGTCACACGGGCCGTGCGCGCCCTGAAGGCCGGGCGCCGGCCGCAGCCCGAGTGACCTTGGCGGCGTCGTACGCCTCCCGGGCGGCCATGACCTCCGGGATCTTCTCGTCCGTCCATTCCGCCAGGGCCCACACCCGCCGGGCCGCCTCCTCGCCGAGTTCGGTCAGCGAATAGTCCACATGCGGCGGAATGACGGGGTGGGCCTCGCGGTGCACAAAGCCGTCCCGCTCCAGGGTTTGAAGGGTCTGCGTCAGCATCTTCTCGCTGACGCCGCCGATCGCGCGCCGCACCTCGCTGAACCGGTGCGTGCCGCCCAGCAGCACGCCGAGGACGAGGACGCCCCAGCGGCTGGTGACATGCTCCAGCACCAGACGCGCCGGGCATGTGGCGACCTCGCGGGTGCCTATCAGCGGGCCCTGCATCGCGCCGGTGACCTTGTCGCTCACTGCCATAACAGTAGCTTACTTCAAAGTGGGTACTTTCAAATGGTTAGCGCCAACAACTAGGGTGGCTCACAGACCGAGACCAAGAGGATGAAAGCGAGAAAACGGGCATGAGCATCGTCGTCACCGGAGCCACCGGCCACCTCGGCCGCCTCGTCATCGAGGGTCTGCTGGAGAAGGTCCCCGCCGACCAGGTCGTGGCGGTGGTGCGGAACGCCGACAAGGCGGCCGACCTCGCGGCGCGCGGCGTGCGGCTGCGCATCGCCGACTACGGCCGGCCGGAGACCCTTCAGGGCGCCTTCGCCGCCGGCGACAAGGTGCTGCTGATCTCCGGCAGCGAGGTCGGACAGCGCGTACCGCAGCACCAGGCCGTCATCGACGCCGCCAAGGAGGCGGGTGTCGCCCTGCTCGCGTACACCAGCGTCCTCGGCGGCCCCGCGGCCGACTTCGCCCTGGCCGATGAGCACAAGGTCACCGAGCAGGCCGTTCAGGCCTCCGGCCTGCCGTACGTCCTGCTGCGCAACGGCTGGTACAACGAGAACTACACCGAGCAGCTGGCCCCCGTGCTGGAGCACGGCGCCGTCGTCGGCAGCGCGGGCGGCGGCCGTGTCGCCTCCGCCGCGCGCGCCGACTACGCGGCCGCCGCCGTCGAGGTGCTGACCGGCGAGGGCCACGAGGGCAAGGCCTACGAGCTCAGCGGCGACACCGCCTGGAGCTTCGAGGAGTACGCCGCCGAGATCGCCAAGCAGACCGGCAAGGAGATCGCGTACGGCCCGGTGCCGCCCGAGACCCACAAGACCATCCTGACCGGCGCCGGCCTTCCCGAGCCGCTGGCCGAGATCCTGGTGGACGTCGACGCCGCGATCTCCCGCGGCCTGCTGGCCGGTACGCCCGGCGATCTCTCGCGCCTCATCGGCCGGCCGACCACGCCCATCGCGGACTCGATCGCGGCGGCCCTCAAGGGCTGAGCACCCCAAACCCCGGGCGCCCGGCACGGCGGCCCGCCTGTCATGACCGTATGGCGATACGTAAATGACAGGCGGGCCGCTTCGGCGCTACCTTCGACAGGTCGTCATGCCGCCGGGAGGACATGTGAAGCCGCAGAGCCAGCAGCAGCGCAGCGGACTCCCCTACGGCCTCGCCGCCTACGGCATGTGGGGCCTGGTCCCCCTCTTCTGGCCGCTGCTGGAGCCCGCCGGGGCCGTCGAGATCCTCGCCCACCGCATGGTGTGGTCGCTGGTGGCCGTCATCCTCGTCCTGCTCGTACTGCGCCGCTGGTCCTGGATACCTCCGCTGCTGCGGCAGCCCGCGCGCCTGGGGCTGGTCGCGGTCGCCGCGGCCGTCATCTCCGTCAACTGGGGCCTGTACATCTGGGGCGTCAACAGCGGCCACGTCGTCGAGACCTCGCTCGGATACTTCATCAACCCCCTGGTCAGCATCGGCTTCGGCGTTCTGCTGCTGCGCGAGCGGCTGCGGCCGGTGCAGTGGGCGGCGGTCGGCGTCGGCGTGGCGGCCGTGGCCGTCCTGTCGATCGGCTACGGCTCACTGCCCTGGATCGCGCTCACGCTCGCGTTCTCCTTCGCCACCTACGGCCTGGCCAAGAAGCGGATCGGCCTGGGTGGGCTGGAGTCGCTCGCCGCCGAGACCGCGGTCCAGTTCCTGCCCGCGCTCGGCTTCGTGATCTTCCTGACCGCGCGCGGCGACAGCACCTTCGGCAGCGAGGGCGCCGGACACTCGGCGCTGCTGGCGAGCAGCGGGCTGATCACCGCCCTGCCGCTGATCTGCTTCGGCACGGCGGCCGTACGGCTGCCGCTGTCGACGATCGGGATGCTGCAGTACATCGCCCCGATCTTCCAGTTCGGGCTCGGCGTCGTCGTCTTCCACGAGTCCATGCCGCCCGAGCGGTGGGCGGGCTTCTCCCTCGTATGGCTCGCGCTGGCCCTGCTCACCTGGGACGCGCTGCGCACCGCCCGCCGGGCGCGGACCCAGCTGCGCGAGGCCGCGGCGCGGGCCGCCGCGGCGACGGCGTACAACGGAGACGCGGCGACCGAGGACCCCGTCCTCGGCTGAGGAAGGGCTGAGGACGGGCTGAGGACCTGCCGCAAACCCGCTGAGGACCGGTTGAAGACCGGCTGAGGACCGACGGGCACCACCCTCGAAAGGGTGTGCGGGATCGATATGCGGCGGCCGGTGTCCGGTTTATGCCCTTGACGCGGCGTCAGCCCGACCCGGAGCATCTGCCTTTGCGACACTCCGCACCCCACGTGCCACTGCCCCACCGTGCCACCTCTTCAGCGCTCCCCCCGTCCCACGGGTGCGTGCACCACTCAGCGTCACGTTCATTCCGTCCTGTCCTCGTTCGGAATTCGGAGCCCCCCATGTCGTCATCCCGAAGATCCTTGATACGCCGGGCCGCCACCGCCGCGACGGCGGCCGGTGCGGTCGTCGCGGCCCTGGCCACGGCGGCGCCCGCCGCCCCGCTGTCACCGGCCGGCCCGGCGCCGGCCCCGGCGGCCGCGGCCGCCCTCGCCGCGCCCGACATCCCCGTCGCCAATGTCAAGGCCCACCTGAGCCAGCTGCAGTCCATAGCCACCGCCAACAGCGGCAACCGCGCCCATGGCCGCCCCGGTTACAAGGCCTCGCTCGACTACATCAAGGCCAAGCTCGACGCGGCCGGGTTCACCACCACCGTGCAGCAGTTCACCTCCGGCGGCGCCACCGGCTACAACCTCATCGCCGACTGGCCCGGCGGCGACACCGACAACGTGGTGTTCTCGGGCGCCCACCTGGACTCCGTCAGCGCCGGCCCCGGCATCAACGACAACGGCTCGGGCTCCGCGGGGGTCCTGGAGACCGCGCTCGCCGTCTCCAGGGCGGGGCTGCAGCCCGCGAAGCATCTGCGGTTCGCCTGGTGGGGCGCCGAGGAGCTGGGGATGGTGGGCTCCCGGTACTACGTGAACAACCTGTCGACCGCGAATCGCGCGAAGATCGACGCGTATCTCAACTTCGACATGATCGGCTCGCCCAACCCGGGCTACTTCGTCTACGACGACGACGCGCGCATCGAGTCCGTGTTCAAGGACTTCTTCGCGGCCAAGGGCGTGCCCACCGAGATCGAGACGGAGGGCGACGGGCGCTCCGACCACGCGCCGTTCAAGAACGTGGGCGTGCCGGTGGGCGGGCTGTTCAGCGGCGCCGACTACACCAAGACCGCCGCCCAGGCGCAGAAGTGGGGCGGCACCTCCGGCCAGGCGTTCGACCGCTGCTACCACCGGTCCTGCGACACCTCGAGCAACATCAACGACACCGCGCTCGACCGCAACACCGACGCCATCGCCTACGCGATCTGGACCCTCAGCAGCTGACAGCTGGGCGGCTGACAGCTGGGCGGCGGTCGCGAGGTGTCACCACCCGCGGCCGCCGCGGCCGTCCGCCCCTCGGTGAGGGGTCCGGCTCAGACCGTGATGTCCCTCGCGGTGAACCGCGCCCAGGCGGCCGAGCCGAACACCGCCACGTAAAGGGCCTGCAACTCGAAGTTCTTGATGAGCTGGTCCCAGTAGACCGGGTCCCGGAGGACGTCCGCGAAGGACAGCCAGTAATGCGGGAACAGATACGGCTGGATCGCGTGCAACTGCGGGATGGTGTCCAGGATCTGCACGGTGACCAGCAGCCCGACGGTCGCCGCCATGGCCGCGATCCCGCTGTTGGTGAGGGTGGAGATGAACAGGCCCACCGTCGCGACGCCGATGAGGGAGAACGCCACGACGCCCGCCACCGCCAGCACCCGGAGCAGTCCGTCCGTGAACGAGACGGTGGTCCCCGAGATCAGCGTGACATCGCCGAGCGGGAAGAGCAGCGCCCCGGTCGCCAGTCCGGCGGCGGCCACCACACCCGTGGCGACCAGGCAGAAGGCCATCACCGTGGTGAACTTGGCGAGCAGGAGCCGGGTCCGCCCGGCCGGGGCGACCAGGAGATAGCGCAGCGTCCCCGAGCCCGCCTCGCCCGCGATGGAGTCACCGGCGATCACGCCGATGGCCATTGGCAGGAAGACGGGCAGGGTCGCCGCCAGCGACGCGAAGACCAGGAAGATGCCGTTGTTGGTGATCTGGGAGAAGAAGGCGGGGCCCTGACCGTCTCCGCCGTGCCCCCCGCCGAACGAGCCTCCGTCGCGTGTCTCGACCTTCACCGCGATCCCGGTGAGGACCGGGATGGCCGCGAGCACGCCGAGCAGGGCGATGGTCCGCCAGCGGCGGAAGGTGGTGCCCAGCTCGCTGCGGAACAGGGCCAGGGTCCACAGCGGGCTCGGCCGCCGGGCCGGCGCCCCGGCCGGGCCGCGCGCCTTCGCCATGCCCGAGCCCGCGCCCCGGCCCACCTCGGCTCCGCTCACCTCGGCTCCGCTCGCTTCGGCCCCGTTCGCTTCGGCCCCGCTCACCTCGGCTCCGCTCACCTCGGCCCCGCTCGCTTCGGCCCTGTTCACTTCGGCCCCGCTCGTCTCAGCCTGCGACATCGAAGCCCTCCCCGGTCAGCGCGACAAAGGCGTCCTCCAGCGAGGCCCGCTCGGCCCCGAAGCCCCGGACCCGCACCCCGGCGCGTACGAGGGCGGCGTTGAGATCCGCGAGGTCGAGCGGCGGGGCGCCCTCGCCGGAGGTGGGCCCGGCCGGGGGCAGCTCCCCCGTGACGCGCTCGTCCAGGACCGCGATGTCCGTCACCCCGTGCTCCTTCAGGACGCGGACCGCGTCCGCGGGGTCCGGGGTGGTGACGGACAGCCGGCCGCGGCTGCCGGCCGCCAGTTCGGCGACGGTGCCCTGGGCGATGAGCCTGCCCTGGGCCATGACCGCCGCATGAGTGCACACCTGTTCGATCTCGTCGAGGAGGTGGGAGGAGAGAAAGACGGTGGTGCCGTCCTCGGCCAGCTCGCGCACCAGCGCGCGGATCTCCCGCATGCCCTGCGGGTCGAGGCCGTTCGTCGGCTCGTCGAGAACGAGGAGTTCCCGCGGCTGGAGGAGCGCCGCGGCCAGGCCCAGGCGCTGTTTCATGCCGAGGGAGTACGCGCGGGCCTTCTTGCGCGCCGCGGCCGTCAGGCCCACCCGCTCCAGGGCGGCCGAGACCCGCGCGGCCCGGGTGCCCGGATCCGCGGTGGGGTCGGCGGCGTCGAAGCGGACCAGATTGTCGCGGCCGGTCAGGAAGGGATACAGGGCGGGGCCCTCGATGAGGGCCCCGACCCTGGGCAGCACGCTGCGGGCGGCGCCCGGCATGGGCGCGCCGAGCACCCGGGCTCTTCCCGCGGTCGGCTCGATCAGGCCCATGAGCATGCGGATGGTCGTCGTCTTCCCCGAGCCGTTGGGCCCGAGGAAGCCGAAGACGCTGCCGCGCGGCACGGTCAGATCCAGCCCGTCGACCGCGAGCTGTCCGCCTCGGTAGCGTTTGGTGAGCCCGCGGGTCTCCACCGCCGCGCCGGCCGCGCCGTCGGCCACCGCGCCGGGCCCGGTGCCGGGTCCGGCGTCCGTCCCGGCATCCGGCCCCGCGTACGCCCCGGCGCCCGCCGGGGCGGCGGTCACCGCGCGGGCGGTCGGCGCCCCGGCCATGTCCTCGGCGGACGGCTCCTCCACGGGCTCCCCCTTCGTCAGGCGGTCACTTGGCCGCGTCAGCGGCGTCGATCAGGGCGCTCTTGTCGACCGCGCCGACGAAGACCTTGCCGTCATCGGTGATCAAGGCGTTGACCAGGCGGGTGCTGAGCACCGTGCCCGAGCCGAAGTCCCCCTTGACCTTCTTGCCCAGGCTGCCCAGGAACTCGCTGGGCCCGCCCCCGCCGCTCGCGCTGGCGGGCAGGCCGCCGGGGAGGTCCAGCCGTGCCACCGAGTCCCAGCCCTTGCCGACCACGTTCAGCCCGGACAGCTCGCGCAGGCTCTTGTCCGCGCCCTTGGCCTTGGCCTTGTGCTCGGCGCCGCTCTCCTCGGTGACCTTGGCGCCCTTGGGCGGGGTGAAACTGAAAGTGCTCGCCTTGGGCTTGCCGAAGTCCACCTGAGTGAAGGCCACGTCGATCGCCGCCTTGCCACCGCTCTTGGGCTCCAGGGTGAACTTGAGCGGGGTCCAGGTGTGCGCGTCCACGGCGATACGGATGGAGCCGACCGTTGAATCGTTCTGCTTGGGACGTATCAGCAGCTGGTAGGCGTCCCGTCCGGCGACCCGCGCGGTGCCGTCGACCTTGACCTGGGTCGTGTCGTCCACGGCGGCGAGCGCCTTCTTGGCGGCCTCCCGCGGGGTGAGGCCGCTCAGGTCCTCGGGCACGTCCCGCCGGTGGTCGCCCTTGGCCGCCTTCTCGGGGGACTTGGCGTGGTAAACCGAGTTGTCGGCGCTGTTGTACGCCCACACCTCGTCGCCATTGTGGATGACGCTGTACTCGGCGGCCTTCTCGATGATCGAGACCCGCTGCCGCTCCGGTCCGTCGGCGGCCACCCGCAGGGTGTGGGTGCCGGACACGAGCTCGGCGAGCTTCGACTCCGGCGAGGCGCCGCCGTCCCCCTGCTGCTCGCCCGCGAGGTCGCCGAGCGAGACGCCTCCGGGCAGGGACGGTATGCCCAGGTCGGTCGTGACCTTCACCGAGCCGGACAGCTGCTCGGTGTCCGATGCGGCGATCTTGCTGATCAGCTCCTCTGCCGTGATCTTCGGCAGATCAGGGGCTCCGGTGCTGGCGAGGGCCGGTACCAGCCCTATCGTCGCCGCCGCGATGCCGGCCACCGCCACCGGGGCGGCGTACCGGACGGCTTTGCGGCGCCCCTTCGGTGGGTCCTCGTCCCAGAAACCGTCGTCGGCGACCTGTGTCGGTCGGATCCGTGCCATATGTGCTCTACCTCCGTCGTCGGCGGCGGTTGTCAGCCTCGCACTCGTCCACCTCTCGGGCCATTGTCACCCGATACCGCCATGTGGTGGTCCCTCAATCCCACCAAATCGACCGTCATGGCGCGTCAGCCGACAGCATCACCTCTGAGTACCCCTGAGGTAGGAGCCCGATGCGCCGCAGGTCTGAGCCGCGGAAGCCGGAAGTCTGAGCCGCGGAAGCCGGAGGACGAGGGCGCGGACGGCGGCGGGCGGCGGTCAGCCGGCCCGGTGCACCACCGCGTCGCACAGCCCCTCGAGCGCGGCCTTCGCCGGCCCCTCGGGCAGCGGCGCCAGCATCGCGCGGGCCTCCGCCGCATAGCGCAGGGTGTCCTGGCGGGCCTGCTCCAGCGCCGGGTGGGCGCGCAGCCGCCGCAGCACCTCGCTGTGGAGCCCGTCGTCGCTGAGGTCTCCGGCCAGCAGCTCGCACAGCTCGCGGTCCTCGGCCGAGCCGGACGCCTCGGCCTGCGCCCGCAGATGGAGCACGGGGAGGGTGGCGATGCCCTCCCGCAGGTCGGTGCCGGGGGTCTTGCCCGACTCATGGCTGTCGCTGGCGATGTCCAGTACGTCGTCGGCCAGCTGGAAGGCGATGCCCAGCCGCTCGCCGTACTGGGTGAGGATGCTGACGACGGACTCGTCGGCCCCCGACATCATCGCGCCGAACCGCCCGGAGACGGCGACCAGCGAGCCGGTCTTGCCCTGGAGCACGTCCAGGTAGTGCTCGATCGGGTCGCGGCCGTCCCTCGGCCCCGCCGTCTCCAGGATCTGCCCGGTCACCAGCCGCTCGAACGCCTCGGCCTGGATCCGCACCGCCTCCGGGCCCAGGTCGGCCAGGATGTGCGAGGCGCGGGCGAACAGGAAGTCGCCGGTGAGCACCGCCACCGAATTGCCCCAACGGGCGTTGGCGCTGGCCACACCGCGGCGGACGTCCGCCTCGTCCATGACGTCGTCGTGGTAGAGCGTCGCCAGGTGCGTCAGCTCGACGACGACCGCGGAGGGCACCACCCCCGGCGCGTACGGGTCGCCGAACTGCGCGGCCAGCAGCACCAGCAGCGGCCGGAACCGCTTGCCGCCCGCCCGCATCAGATGCTGGGCGGCCTCGGTGATGAACGGCACGTCGCTCTTCGTGGCCTCCAGCAGGCCCTCTTCGACGGCTGTCAGCCCGGCCTGGGTGTCGGCTTCCAGAGTCCGGTCCCGCACGCTCAGCCCGAAGGGCCCGACGACGCTCACGGGGTACTCCTGTCTGCCTGCGGTCACACGCAATGTCGATGTGTCGCTGTCTCCACTAAAGGCAGCGTATCCGGTCGGCTGGCGATCACCATGGGCGCCTTCCCGCCTTGTGCGAGCTATCACTTCCGGCGCTCCGCCGACCGGCTCCCCACGACATTCTCCGCGTTCACCGGCAGATCAAACCTGCTCAGGTCCCCGATCATTCGGTGATCGACTGTGGGTCGATCACTGATCAACAGTCGGTCAGTCCGTGATCGGCGTGCCGTCAGCGACTGACGCCGCCGACAGCCACACCGTCACCCATGGGCCAGCGCCACCGCCTTCGCCAGCCGGGGCGAGGCGTACGCGGTGCCGCAGACGAACCGCATGACCGGGCCGAAGCTCGCCGCCGAGGGCAGGCCGGTGAAGTACAGGCCCGGCACTGAGGAGCCATAGCCCGCGTCCAGCCATGGCCCTCCGGCCCTGGTCACCACCTCGGCCCTCAGCTCCGGCCCGAGAAAGCCCAGCGCCGCCACATTCATCCGGTATCCGGTCGCGGCCATCACATGGTCCGCGGCCAGCTCACCGGCGCGCCCGCCGCCGCGCAGGGAGAGCGCCACGCGCCCGCCGCTCTCCACCTCCACCCGGGTGATCCGCTGCCCCTGTGTGACCTGCACCCGCCCCGCGAAGCGCTCCCGCAGCCACCAGGCGCCCAGCGGCCCCAGCACCGCGCGGACCAGATACCGCCGGACCGGTGCGGGCAGCCGCCTGAACGCCGCGGCGTGGTACGAGAGCGCGTACAGCGACCAGGCGCGGCCGAAGGGCGACTCGGGGCGCAGCCTCGGCTGACGGTCCGGCGGCGCGCCGAAGGCGACCGCGCGCCGCCCCCGTGCCACCACCCGCACCGCCGCGGCGCCCGCCTCGGCCAGCAGCACCGCGGACTCCAGCGCCGACTGCCCGGCCCCGGCCACCACCACCTCGCGCCCGGCGAAACGCCCCAGGTCGCGGTGTTGTGAGCTGTGCGAGACGGGCCCGGTGGGAGAGGGGCCGCCGGGGACTGCGGCGGCGAACTCGGCGGGCAGATGGGCGAGCCCGCTCAGCCCGCTGGCGACCACCACGGCGCGCGCGGCGAACTGCTCCCCCGAGTCCAGCTTGAGCTCGAAGCGGCCGCCCCGCCGATCGACCGACACCACCCGCACCTGCTCCAGCTCCGGCACCAGCCGCTCCTGGAACCACAGTCCGTACCGCGCGAAGGTCTCGACGGGGATGATGTCCCAGTCCGACTCATAGCGCTTGCCGCCCTCCGCGCGGCAGAAGTCGAGCAGGGTGTGTCCCACCTGCGGGGCGTCGATGTTCGAGGCCGCCGGGGTGGATTTGAGCAGCATCCCGGCCGGCATGTGCTCACGCCAGCTCACCATCGGTGTCCCGAAGACGCGGACCGGCAGGCCGCGCTCACGCAGATGGGCGGCCGCCGACAGCCCGTACGGACCGGCCCCGATGACCACTACCGGATCGTTCATGAGTCCCCTCCCCCAGACATCACTCACTCGTGGCGCGACTTACTCGTGGCGCGACGCTCTCGCGGCGCGCCACCGCTGGTACAGGTGGACCGCGCCGGGCCGTACACAGCGCGCCAGCATCGTGAAGAACGGCTTCATGTCGTCGGGCGCGGCCCACGCCAGCTCGGTCCCGCTCGCGCGGGCGGGCGCGTGCGGCGTGGTGTATCCGCTGCGGCGGTAGGCGAGCAGCGCGGGCAGGTCGATGTTCTCCACGACGAACCGCCGGTCCGCGAGCTGATCGGCCTCCGGGACCTTGCGCCCCGTCAGGTCCAGGTGCTGGGCGCGCACCACATCGACCCCCGCCTCGCTCTCGAAGAGCCGGAACTGCGCGCCCATCCGGGGGTTGAAGTCAAGCAGTTTGTACCGCCCGTCCCGCCGGTCGAAGCGCCAGTCCAGATCGACGATCCCGGAGAAGCCGATCCGCTTGACGAACAGGGCCGCCATCTCGGCCAGTTCGGGGTTGTCCACCACGTAGGCGCAGGCCGTCATCCCCGCGTGGGGCGGCCAGGACCGCACCTTGACGCCGGTGAACATCGCCAGCGGTGTGCTCTCCGCGTCGAAGTAGGCGTGCACGATCCAGTCCTCGGCGTCCTGGCGCGGCAGATACTCCTGCAGGATCACCCCGGGCCGCGGCCCCCATCCGGCCGCCAGCGCCAGCAGCTCGCGCGGCCCGGAGATCCGCGTGGTGCCGCCGACCGCGGGCCTCCTGCGCCGCTCGAACGCCTCCCGGTTCTTGGCGACCACCGGGAAGCGCGCGGTCGCCGCGAACTCCTTGACGGCGGCGTACGAATCGGGGAACGCCGCGGACGGGGTGGGCACGCCGTGGTCCAGACACAGCTCGTACAGCCCCTGCTTGCTGGCCAGCCGCCTGGGCAGCCCCGGTTCCGCGCGCGGGAACAGGAAACGGCCCTCCCCGGCGAGGGTGTCGGCGTGCTCGGCGATCAGCACCGCCGCCTCCTCGTCCGTCGGCAGCAGGACGGCCGGCCGCCGGATCGCCCGCCCGATCCGCAGCAGCCCCTCCAGCAGCCGCTCCGGCCGCTCCTTGCCGGTGGTCGGCCAGACGAAGGCCCGCTCCAGATAGCGCGAGAGCGCGGCCGGGGTCAGACGGTCCTCGGTGACGGCGTACATGGGGATGCCCAGGCGGCCAAGGGACCTGATGGCGCCGACGCCCCCGTGGTGCAGCGGGTAGTCGCCGATCTTCACGATCAGACCGGGCACCGCGCGGTCCACCGCGAACGGCACGTCACTGCTCGCCACGAGCCCCCCTCGGTCACCGCGGCGCAGTGGCCCCCCCACTGTGCGTGACCCGCTCAAGGACGCTACTGGGGGATTGACCACCACAGCAAGAACTATCCGGACATTGCCAGCTCTTTAGGTGGTAGTCGGTACAGTCCTCCCTCCGCTCGGCCGCCCCCGTAGGGTGTGGCCCGGTGATCCCGGCGATCCCGGCGACCCCCAGTGACGACGAGAAGGCGAGGCACTCCCATGCCCCCACTGAGCCCGCTCGACTTGCCCCATGACGATCCCTTCGGCCCGCACAACCTCCCCTATGGCGTCTTCACCACCCCCGACGCCCCTGACCTGCGGCGCATCGGGGTCCGCTACGGCGACCACGTCCTGGACGCGGGCGCCGCCGCGACCGCCGCCGGCTCCCCGCACGCCGCGCTGCTCGGTCATCCGACGCTCAACCCGCTGATGGCCGCGGGCCGTCCGGTCTGGCAGGCCGTACGAGAGGAGCTGCGCGCCTGGCTGACCGAATCGGCGCACCGGTCCACCGTCGAGCCCCTTCTGCACCCCCTCACCACCGTCACACTCCATCTGCCCTTCGACGTCGCCGACTACGTCGACTTCTATGCCAGCGAGCACCACGCCTCCAATGTGGGCAGGATCTTCCGGCCGGACGGCGGGCCGCTCACCCCCAACTGGAAGCACATGCCCATCGGCTACCACGGGCGCGCGGGCACGGTCGTGGTCTCCGGCACGCCCGTCGTACGCCCCCGCGGCCAACTCCGGCCGCCCGCCGCTCAACCCACCTCTGATCAAGCCACCTCTGATCAGCCCACCTCTGATCAGCCCAGCCCCGGCCATTCCCCACTCCCCCCGTTCGGCCCCACGCGCCGGCTCGACTTCGAGGCGGAGGTCGCCTTCGTCGTCGGTGCCCCTTCACCTTTGAATACACCGCTGCCGCTCTCCGGGTTCCACGACCACGTCTTCGGCGTCTGCCTGCTCAACGACTGGTCCGCCCGCGACATCCAGAGCTGGGAGTACCGCCCCCTCGGCCCCTTCCTCGGAAAGTCCTTCGCCACCTCCGTGGCCGCCTGGATCACCCCGCTGGACGCCCTCGCCGCCGCCCGTGTCAGCCCGCCCACCCGCGACGTCCCGCTCCTCCCCTACCTCGACGACTCCGCCGCCGAGACCTCCGGGACGGCCGGGACCGCCGCGTCCGCCGAGCCGGGCGGGCTCGATCTGCGCATCGAGGTCGCCATCAACGGCCACCCCGTCTCCCATCCGCCCTTCGCGGCCATGTACTGGACGGCCGCCCAGCAGCTCGCGCACATGACGGTCAACGGGGCCTCGCTGCGCACCGGCGACCTCTTCGCCTCCGGCACGGTCAGCGGCCCGGAGCAGCATCAGCGCGGCTGCCTGCTGGAGTTGACCTGGTCGGGCCGCGACCCGCTGCGACTGCCCGACGGCGAGCGGACGTTCCTGGAGGACGGCGACGAGGTGACCCTCACCGCCTGGGCCCCGGGCCCGGGTAACAACCGGGTCGCACTGGGGGAAGTGACCGGCCGTGTCGCCCCGTCCGTGCCGTGAACACTGTTAGGTTGTCGTGTTCCTGTCCCACGACCGAGGAGTAAGCGCGTGATCAAGGCAGTGCGCATCGCCGGTGCGGTGGCCGCGGCCGCCCTGCTGATGACCGGATGCGGCAGCGACAGCGACGACGGCGGCGACAAGCCGGAGGCCTCGAAGAAGGCCCCGTCGAGCGAGCAGTCGAGCGCCCCTGCGGAGGGGGGCGCGGGCGGCGAGGTGTCGGGCGCCTATGTGGCGAAGGCCGACGGCGAGGCGTTGATCCTCTCCATCAAGGGCAAGACGGCGGCCCTGGTCGCGGGCAAGCACACCTGCACCGGCGAGTACGCCGACATGGGCAACAAGATGCTGATGCTCAAGTGCGCCGACGGCAACACCGACCGCACCATGGGCTCGGTGAAGGCGAGCGCGGACGGCAAGACCCTCTCGGTCAGCTGGGACGCCGGCATGAACGACACCTTCACCAAGGTGACCACCCCCGCCGACATCCCGACCAACTTCCCGACCGACATCCCCGGGCTGGAGAGCGTGGGCGGCGTCACCGGCGGCTGACCCAAGGCCGGAAACGCCGTCCGCCCGGCCCCCCACGGGGGACCGGGCGGACGGCCGCTGAGCGGCCGCACAGGGAGCCGGGCGGCTCAGCGCACGAAGACCCCCGCCTGGCCGGCCAGATCGAGGAAGTACTGCGGGGCGACGCCCAGCACGATCGTCACCGCGACGCCGATCGCGATCGCCGCCGAGGTCAGCGGGGACGGCACCGCCACCGACGGTCCCTCAGTCCGCGGCTCGCTGAAGAACATCAGGACGATCACCCGGATGTAGAAGAAGGCCGCGATCGCCGAGGAGATCACACCGACCACCACCAGCGGCCCCGCGCCCCCGTCGGCCGCCGCCTTGAAGACCGCGAACTTCCCCGCGAAACCACTCGTCAGCGGGATTCCGGCGAAGGCCAGCAGGAAGACCGCGAAGACCGCGGCCACCAAGGGCGAACGCCGGCCGAGCCCGGCCCACTTGGACAGGTGCGTGGCCTCGCCACCCGCGTCCCGCACCAGGGTGACCACGGAGAACGCGCCGAGGGTCACAAAGGAGTACGCGGCCAGGTAGAAGAGGACCGAGGAGATGCCGTCGGGCGTCGTGGCGATGACACCGGCCAGGATGAAGCCGGCGTGGGCGATCGAGGAGTAGGCCAGCAACCGCTTCACATCGGTCTGGGTGACCGCGACGATCGCACCGCCCAGCATGGTGACGATCGCCACCCCCCACATCACCGGCCGCCAGTCCCAGCGCAGCCCCGGCAGCACGACGTACAGCAGCCGCAGCAGCGCGCCGAAGGCCGCGACCTTGGTCGCCGCCGCCATGAAGCCGGTCACCGGGGTCGGGGCGCCCTGGTAGACGTCCGGCGTCCACATGTGGAAGGGGACGGCACCGATCTTGAACAGCAGGCCCATCAGCACCATCGCGCCGCCGATGAGCAGCAGCGCGTCATTGCCCATGGTCCCGGCGAGCGCCGGGGTGACCTCGCGGACCTGGCCATCGACCACATCGGCGATCCCGCCATAGGTGACGGTGCCCGCGTAGCCGTACAGCAGCGCGATCCCGAAGAGCAGGAAGGCGGACGAGAAGGCGCCGAGCAGGAAGTACTTGACGGCGGCCTCCTGCGAGAGCATGCGGTGGCGCCGGGCGAGGGCGCACAGCACATACAGCGGGAGCGAGAAGACCTCCAGCGCCACGAAGAGGGTCAGCAGGTCGTTGGCCGCGGGGAAGACGAGCATGCCGCCCACCGCGAAGAGGACCAGCGGAAAGACCTCGGTCGTGGTGAAGCCGGCCTTGACGGCGGCCTTTTCGGCCTCGCCGCCCGGGACGGCGGCCGCCTGCGCGGTGAAGGAGTCGACGCGATTGCCGTGTGCCGCCGGGTCGAGCCGCCGCTCGGCGAAGGTGAAGACCGCGACCAGCGCGACGAGGAGGATCGTGCCCTCCAGGAAGAGCGCGGGTCCGTCGACCGCGATCGCGCCCATGGCCGCGATGCGCGCCTTGCTCGTGCCGTAGTCCCCGGCCGCGAGTCCCAGGACGGCGGCGAAGGCCGCGGCCAGGGCGACCACGGAGACGAAGAGCTGCGCGGCGTAGCGGTGGCGGCGCGGCAGCAGGGCCTCGATCAGCACCCCGATGATCGCGGCGCCGAGGACGATCAGGGTGGGCGCCAGCTGGCCGTACTCGATGTGCGGCGCGGGGATCTTGTCGGGGGGCGACACCGCCGCTGTCGTCCACAGGCTGTGGACAGTGGCCGCGTGGCTCACTTGGCACCTCCGGAAGCACGGTCGTGCATCGGGCTGTAGCTGAACCAGCCCGCGTCAGTGACGGGGTGATCGGGCTTGGGATCCTTCTTGTCCACCACGGACAGGGTGTGATCGACCGCCGGGTTGACGATGTCGGTCAGCGGCTTCGGGTAGACGCCGAGGAAGATCAGCAGCGCGATCAGCGGCGCCACCACCACCAGCTCGCGCACCTTCAGATCGGGCATGCCCCGCACCTCGGCCTTCACCGGGCCGGTCATGGTGCGCTGGTAGAGCACCAGGACGTACAGCGCGGCCAGCACGATGCCGAGGGTCGCGATGACGCCGAGCGCGGGATAGCGGCTGAACGTGCCGACCAGGACCAGGAACTCGCTGATGAACGGCGCCAGGCCGGGCAGCGACAGGGTGGCCAGACCGCCGATCAGGAAGGTGCCGGCGAGCACCGGGGCGACCTTCTGCACCCCGCCGTAGTCGGCGATGAGCCGCGACCCGCGGCGCGTGATCAGGAACCCGGCCACCAGCATCAGCGCCGCCGTCGAGATCCCGTGGTTGACCATGTAGAGGGTGGCTCCGCCCTGGCCCTGCGTCGTCATGGCGAAGATGCCGAGGATGATGAAGCCGAAGTGGGAGATCGAGGCGTAGGCGATCAGCCGCTTGATGTCCCGCTGGCCGACCGCCAGCAGCGCCCCGTAGATGATGCTGACGAGGGCGAGGACGAGGATCACCGGTGTGGCCCACTTGCTGGCCTCCGGGAAGAGCTGGAGGCAGAAGCGGAGCATCGCGAAGGTGCCGACCTTGTCGACCACCGCGGTGATCAGCACGGCGACGGGCGAGGTCGCCTCCCCCATCGCGTTGGGCAGCCAGGTGTGCAGCGGCCACAGCGGCGCCTTGACGGCGAAGGCGAAGAAGAAGCCGAGGAACAGCAGCCGCTCGGTGCTGGTCGCGAAGTCGAGCGTGCCGGCGGCCCGGGCGTCGGTGATCTGCTGCAGCGAGAAGGTGCCCGTGCCCAGGTCGTCGGCGGTGACCACATAGAGACCGACCACCGCGGCCAGCATGATCAGACCGCCCGCCAGGTTGTAGAGCAGGAACTTGACGGCGGCGTACGAGCGCTGGGTGGCCGTCTCCTCCTCGGACCGCCCTCCGGCCCGGTCCCCGAAGCCGCCGATGAGGAAGTACATCGGGATCAGCATGGCTTCGAAGAAGATGTAGAAGAGAAAGACGTCGGTGGCCTCGAAGGAGATCACCACCATCGCCTCGACCATCAGGATCAGCGCGAAGAAGCCCTGGGTGGGCCGCCAGCGCCGGTTGGGGCTGGCCTCTTCCAGCGGGTCGGCGTCATGCCACCCGGCAAGGATGATGAAGGGGATGAGGACCGCGGTCAGCGCGATCAGCGCGACCGCGATGCCGTCCACGCCCAGCTCGTACCGCACGCCGAAGTCCTTGATCCAGGCGTGGGACTCGGTGAGCTGGAAGTGGGCGCCGTCCGGGTCGAAGCGCACCAGCACGATCGCCGCAAGGACGAGCGTGGCGAGCGAGAAGCCCAGCGCCACCCACTTGGCGGCGGCGCGCTTGGCGGCGGGCACGGCGGCGGTGGCGATCGCGCCCAGCGCGGGCACCGCGGCCGTGACCGTCAGCAGGGGAAATGACATGACTCAGACCGCCCTCATCAGCAGGGTCGCGGCGATGAGCACCGCCGTACCGCCGAACATCGAGACCGCGTACGTACGGGCGTAGCCGTTCTGGAGCTTGCGCAGCCGCCCGGAGAGGCCGCCGACCGAGGCCGCGGTGCCGTTGACCACGCCGTCGACCAGCTTGTGGTCCACATAGACCAGTCCGCGGGTCAGATACTCACCGGGCTTGACGAGGACGACATGGTTGAAGTCGTCCTGCAGCAGGTCGCGCCGGGCGGCCCGGGTGAGCAGGCTGCCGCGCGGTGCGGTGCGCGGGACGGGCCTGCGCCCGTACTGCGCCCAGGCGAGCGCGACGCCGATCAGCAGGACGACCATGGTCCCGGCGGTGACGGTGGCGGCGCTGAGCGGGGAGTCCCCGTGGCTGTGGCTGGTGACGGGCTCCAGCCACTTCAGGAACGCGTCGTTCAGGCTGAACAGCCCGCCCGCGAACACCGATCCGAAGGCCAGCACGATCATCGGGATGGTCATGGACTTCGGCGACTCGTGGGGGTGCGGCTCGGCGTGCGCCCCGGCGGTCGCGGCGGCGGGCTCCGCGCTGGGCTGCTCGGGCGAGGGGGTGGTGCCCCAGCGCTTCTCACCGAAGAAGGTCAGCAGCATCACGCGGGTCATGTAGTACGCGGTGATGGCGGCGCCGAGCAGCGCCGCGCCGCCCAGGATCCAGCCCTCCGTGCCGCCCTTGGCGAAGGCCGCCTCGATGATCTTGTCCTTGGACCAGAAACCGGAAAGGCCGGGGAAGCCGATGATCGCGAGATAGCCGAGCCCGAAGGTCGCGAAGGTGACCGGCATGTACTTCCGCAGGCCGCCGTACTTGCGCATGTCGACCTCGTCGTTCATGGCGTGCATGACCGAGCCGGCGCCGAGGAAGAGGCCCGCCTTGAAGAAGCCGTGGGTAACCAGGTGCATGATCGCGAAGACATAGCCGATCGGGCCGAGCCCGGCGGCCAGGATCATGTAGCCGATCTGCGACATGGTCGAGCCCGCCAGGGCCTTCTTGATGTCGTCCTTCGCGCAACCGACGATCGCACCGAAGAGCAGCGTCACCGCGCCCACCGTGACCACCGCGGTCTGCGCGTCCGGCGCGTTGTTGAAGATCGCGCCCGAGCGGGTGATCAGATAGACGCCCGCGGTCACCATGGTGGCCGCGTGGATCAGGGCGGAGACCGGGGTCGGACCCTCCATGGCGTCCCCGAGCCAGGACTGCAGCGGCACCTGGGCCGACTTGCCGCAGGCGGCCAGGAGCAGCATCAGCCCGATGGCGGTGAGCTTGCCCTCGCTCGCGTCCGTGGCGTTCGAGAGCACGGGGGCGAAGGCGAACGTCCCGAAGGTCGTGAACATCAGCATGATGGCGATCGACAGGCCGACGTCGCCCACCCGGTTGACGATGAACGCCTTCTTCGCCGCCGTGGCCGCACTGGGCTTGTGCTGCCAGAAGCCGATCAGCAGGTACGAGGCGAGGCCGACGCCCTCCCACCCCACGTACAGCAGCAGGTAGTTGTCGGCGAGGACGAGCAGCAGCATCGCCGCGAGGAAGAGGTTGAGATAGCCGAAGAAGCGGCGGCGGCGCTCGTCGTGCTCCATATAGCCGATCGAGTAGATGTGGATCAGGCTGCCCACACCCGTGATCAGGAGCACGAAGGTCATCGACAGCTGATCGAGCTGGAAGGCGACGTCCGCGCGGAAGCCGCCGACCGGGATCCAGCTGAACAGATGGCTGTGCAGGGCCCGGTCGTGCTCGTCCCGGCCGACCATGTCGGCGAAGAGCACCGCCCCGATCACGAAGGAGGCGAGCGCGAGCGCGGTGCCCAGCAAATGGCCCTTGCCGTCCAGCCGCCGCCCTCCGCACAGCAGCAGGGCCGCGCCGAGCAGCGGGGCCGCGACAAGCAATCCGATGAGGTTCTCCACGTGAACGCGACCCTTCTAGAGCTTCATCAGGCTGGCGTCGTCGACCGAGGCCGAATGGCGGGAGCGGAACACCGACACGATGATCGCGAGGCCGACCACGACTTCGGCGGCCGCGACGACCATCGTGAAGAAGGCGATGATCTGGCCGTCGAGATTGCCGTGCATCCGGGAGAAGGTGACGAACGCCAGGTTGCAGGCGTTCAGCATCAGCTCGACGCACATGAAGAGGACGATCGCGTTCCGCCGGATCAGGACCCCGGCCGCGCCGATGGTGAACAACAGGGCGGCCAGGTACAGGTAGTTGACCGGGTTCACTTGGCGACCCCCTTCGAGTCCTCTGGATGCTCGGCGCCGTTCGCTTCGGCCGCAGGCGCGGCCGCGCCGTTCGCACTGTCGTGACGGTCGGCGCCCTCGGGGCGCTCCGCGCCCTTGCCGCCCTTGGCGTCCCGTCCCAGCCAGCGCGCCGAGCGCTGCTCCAGGGCGGCCAGTTGGGCCAGCGCCTTCCCGGAGACGTCCCGGATCTGGCCGCGGCCGCGCAGCGTCGCGTTGACCGAGAGCTCGGCGGGAGTGCCGTCGGGCAGCAGACCGGGGATGTCCACCGCGTTGTGCCGGGCGTAGACACCGGGCGCGGGCAGCGGCGGCACCTGTGTGCCGGTGCGCACCCGCCGCTCGGACTGCTCGCGCTGGCTGAGCGCGCGCTCGGTGCGCTCCCGGTGGGTCAGCACCATCGCGCCGACCGCCGCGGTGATCAGCAGCGCGCCGGTGATCTCGAAGGCGAAGACGTACTTGGTGAAGATCAGAGCGGCCAGGCCCTCCACATTGCCGCCGGAGTTGGCCTGGCCGAGGCCGTTGAAGCTCTTCAGCGAGGCATTGCCGATCCCCGCGCACAGCAGGATGCCGAAGCCGAGCCCGCACAGGGCGGCGAGCCAGCGCTGCCCCTTCAGCGTCTCCTTGAGCGAGTCGGCGGCGGTGACGCCGACCAGCATGACGACGAAGAGGAAGAGCATCATGATCGCGCCGGTGTAGACGACGATCTGGACGACGCCCAGGAAGTACGCGCCGTTGGCCAGGTAGAAGACCGCCAGGACGATCATGGTGCCCGCCAGGCACAGGGCGCTGTGCACGGCCTTGCGCATCATGATCGTGCCCAGGGCGCCGATCACGGCCACGGTGGCGAGGATCCAGAACTGCACGGCCTCGCCGGTGGAGGTGGTGCTCGTGGCGGCGGCCAGCATGCTGCTCATGCCCCTACCTCCCGCTCGGTCTCGGCGCGCTGCGCCCCCTCTTGCAGGAGCTCTTCGTCACCCGCGACCGGCGTGGCCCCGCCGGGGGGAACCTCGCCCTTGCTGACCGCCGCCTGGCGCACCGTCCCGGGCGCGGCCTCGGTCACCAGACCGCGGTAGTAGTCCTGCTCGTCCATGCCGGGGTAGATGGCGTGCGGGGAGTCGACCATGCCCTCCTCCAGCCCCGCGAGCAGCTCCTCCTTGGTGAAGATGAGCGATTCACGGGTCCGGTCGGCGAGCTCGTACTCATTGGTCATGGTCAGCGCGCGGGTCGGGCACGCCTCCACGCACAGGCCGCACAGGATGCAGCGCAGATAGTTGATCTGGTAGACGCGGCCGTAGCGCTCCCCCGGGGAGTAGCGCTCCTCCTCCGTGTTGTCCGCGCCTTCCACATAGATCGCGTCCGCCGGGCAGGCCCAGGCGCACAGCTCGCAGCCGACGCACTTCTCCAGCCCGTCCGGGTGGCGGTTGAGCTGGTGGCGTCCGTGGAATCGGGGCGCGGTCGGCTTCTTCTGCTCGGGGTACTGCTCGGTGAGCCGCTTCTTGAACATGGCCTTGAAGGTCACGCCGAAGCCGGCCACCGGGTTCTGGAAGTCAGACACCGTCGGCCTCCTTTCCGTCACTGACAGTGTCGGGCCCGCCACTGACAATCAGCTCGCGGTCGTGTCGCGGGCGTCGGCGCGGTACGGGCGGCAGGGTCTGGCCGGGCAGCGGCGGCACCGGGAATCCGCCCCCCATCGGGTCGAAGGCGGGCTCCGGGCCCTGCTCGGCCTCCGCCTCCGCGGCGGCCTGTGAAGCCTCCCGGTCGCGGAAGATGTCGACGACGAACGACAGCAGCAGCAGGGCGAGGACGGCGCCGCCGACGTACAGCACGATGTCCTGGTAGTCGTAGTTCTCGTTGCGCAGCGCCCGCACGGTCGCGACCAGCATCAGCCAGACCATCGAGACCGGGATGAGGACCTTCCAGCCCAGCTTCATGAACTGGTCGTAGCGCACCCGCGGCAGCGTGCCGCGGATCCAGACGAAGGCGAACAGCAGCGAGAGGACCTTGCCGACGAACCAGAGCATCGGCCACCAGCCGTGGTTGGCCCCTTCCCAGAAGGTGCTGATCGGCCATGGCGCCCGCCAGCCGCCCAGGAAGAGGGTGACCGCGACCATCGAGACGGTGACCATGTTGATGTACTCGGCCAGCATGAACATCGCGAACTTGATGGACGAGTACTCGGTGTTGAAGCCGCCGACCAGGTCGCCCTCGGACTCCGGCATGTCGAAGGGCGCGCGGTTGGTCTCACCGACCATCGCGATGATGTAGATGATGAAGGAGACCGGCAGCAGCAGCGCGTACCAGCGGTCGTGCTGGGAGTTGACGATCTCGGAGGTCGACATCGAACCGGAGTAGAGGAAGACCGCCGCGAAGGACATGCCCATCGCGATCTCGTAGCTGATCATCTGGGCGCAGGAGCGCAGGCCGCCGAGGAGCGGATACGTGGAACCGGACGACCAGCCCGCCAGCACGATGCCGTAGATGCCCACCGAGGCGGTGGCCAGGATGTAGAGGATCGCGATCGGCAGGTCGGTCAGCTGCATCGTGGTGCGGTGCCCGAAGATCGAGATCTCGTTGCCGGCCGGGCCGAAGGGGATGACCGCGACCGCCATGAAGGCGGGAATGGCCGCGACGACCGGCGCCAGGACGTAGACGACCTTGTCCGCGCCCTTGACGACGATGTCCTCCTTCAGCATCAGCTTCACGCCGTCGGCCAGGGACTGCAGCATGCCCCAGGGGCCGTGCCGGTTCGGGCCGATGCGCAGCTGCATCCAGCCGACGACCTTGCGCTCCATGACGATGGAGATCAGCACGGTCACCATCAGGAAGGCGAAGCAGAAGACCGCCTTGATCACGACCAGCCACCACGGGTCGCGGCCGAACATCGACAGGTCTTCTGCGGCGAGGTAGCTCAGGCTCATGAGGTCACCTCCGGTTCCGTCGCGGGAGCACCGATCTTGACCAGTTCACCGGGGCTCGCGCCCAGGTCGCGGTACGCGCCGCCGCCCGTGGAGTTCAGCGGCAGCCAGACCACCCGGTCGGGCATCGCCGTCACCGCCAGCGGCAGCTGGACGGACCCGGCCGGGCCGGTGACGCGTACGGGCTCCCCGTCGCGCACCCCCGCCTCGGCCGCGGTCGCCTCCGACAGCCGGGCCACCGCCGCGTGCCGGGTCGCGGCGAGCGCCGTGTCGCCCTCCTGCAGCCGGCCCTGGTCCAGCAGCAGCCGGTGGCCCGCGAGCAGCGCCTCGCCCTCGCCGGGGCGGGGCAGCGGCCCGCCGGTCTCCATCGGCCCGATGCCGTGGGAGCCGCTCCAGGTGCCAAGCCGCGTCAACTCGGCCCGTACGGCCTGGACATCCGGCAGGCCGAACGGCACATCCATCGCGTCGGCCAGCATGTGCAGCGCCCGGGCGTCCGGAAGGACATGGCGGCGGGTCATCTGGTCGGGCTTGATGGCCGCCTCGAACGGCCGGGCCCGGCCCTCCCAGTTCAGGAAGGTCCCCGACTTCTCGACGACCGCCGCGACCGGCAGCACCACGTCCGCGTGCGCCGTGACCTCGGTGGGCCGCTGTTCCAGGCTGACCAGGAAGCCGACCGCCTCCAGGGCCTCCAGGGCCCGCGCCGGATCGGGCAGGTCGGCGACCTCGACGCCCGCGACCAGCAGCGCGCCGAGCTCGCCGGCGGCCGCGGCCTCGACGATCCGGGCGGTGTCCCGGCCCGTCCGGGCGGGCAGTTCGGCGACGCGCCAGATCTCGGCGGTCTCCTCGCGGGCCCGCGGATCGGTGACCGGGCGGCCGCCGGGCAGCAGCCCGGGGAGCGCGCCCGCCTCGACGGCGCCCCGCTCCCCCGCCCGCCGCGGAATCCAGACCAGCGTGGCGCCGGTGGCGGCGGCGGCCCGTACGGCGGCGGTCAGCGCGCCCGGCACGGCCGCCAGCCGCTCACCGGCGACGATCACCGCGCCCTCGGCGCGCAGCGCCTCGGCCGCCTGTTCCCCGTCCGCGTCCAGACCGGTGCGGCCCGCGAGCGCGTCCAGCCACTCGGTCTCGGTGCCGGGCGCCGCGGGCAGCAGCGTGCCGCCCGCCTTCGTCAGGCCCCGGGTGGCGTGGGTGGCCAGCGAGAACGTGCGCTGGCCGT
The DNA here is from genome assembly GCF_042959105.1 of Streptomyces sp. NPDC007917. Classification (NCBI taxonomy): domain Bacteria; kingdom Bacillati; phylum Actinomycetota; class Actinomycetes; order Kitasatosporales; family Streptomycetaceae; genus Streptomyces; species Streptomyces sp. NPDC007917. Next base: position 94,023 of record NZ_JBIBKK010000011.1, on the reverse strand, counting down.
GCTTGCGGTGCGCCTTGCGCAGCCGCAGGAAGACGCCGGGCGCCTCCTCCTCCGACTCGAAGCCGACCAGGAGGACGGCCGGGGCCTTCTCCAGCGCGGCGTAGGTGAGCCCGCCGCCGTCCAGGTCGCGGCCCCGGCCCGCCACCTGGGTGGCCAGGAAGTCGGCCTCCTCGGCGCTGTGCGCCCTGGCCCGGAAGTCGATGTCGTTGGTGTCCAGGGCGACGCGCGCGAACTTCGCGTACGCGTAGGCGTCCTCGACGGTGAGCCGGCCGCCGGTCAGCACGCCCGCCCGGCCGCGGGCCGCGGCCAGGCCGGCCGCCGCCGCCTCCAGCGCCTCGGGCCAGCTCGCGGGCGCCAGCTCGCCCGTCTCCCGGTCGCGCACCAGCGGGGTGGTGAGCCGGTCGGGGAGCTGCGCGTAGCGGAAGCCGAAGCGCCCCTTGTCGCAGATCCACTCCTCGTTGACCTCGGGGTCGTCCGCCGCGAGCCGCCGCATGACCTTGCCGCGCCGGTGGTCGGTGCGGGTCGCGCAGCCGCCCGAGCAGTGCTCGCACACGCTCGGCGAGGAGACCAGGTCGAAGGGGCGGGAGCGGAAGCGGTAGGCGGCCGACGTCAGCGCGCCCACCGGGCAGATCTGGATGGTGTTGCCGGAGAAGTACGACTCGAACGGGTCGCCCTCGCCCGTGCCCACCTGCTGCAGGGCGCCGCGCTCCAGCAGCTCGATCATCGGGTCGCCCGCGACCTGGTTGGAGAACCGGGTGCAGCGCGCGCACAGCACGCACCGCTCGCGGTCCAGCAGCACCTGCGGCGAGATCGGCACCGGCTTGGCGAAGGTGCGCTTGCGCCCTTCGAAGCGGCTCTCGGCCTGCCCCGCGGACATGGCCTGGTTCTGCAGCGGGCACTCGCCGCCCTTGTCGCAGACCGGGCAGTCCAGCGGGTGGTTGATCAGCAGCAGCTCCATCACACCGCGCTGCGCCTTCTCGGCCACCGGCGAGGTGAGCTGGGTCTTGACCACCATCCCGTCGGTGCAGGTGATCGTGCAGGAGGCCATCGGCTTGCGCTGACCCTCGACCTCGACGATGCACTGGCGGCAGGCGCCGGCCGGGTCGAGGAGCGGATGGTCGCAGAAGCGGGGGATCTCGATGCCGAGCAGCTCGGCCGCGCGGATCACCAGGGTCCCCTTGGGCACGGAGATCTCGATTCCGTCGATGGTGACGGAGACCAGATCTTCGCGCGGCACCGCCGCCTCTCCGCCTCCGGAGGGTGCATTGGTGGTCACGGTCATGCGGTCACCCCCAGGTGAGTGGAGCTCGGATCGTCGGCCCACACGGTGGACTTGGCGGGGTCGAAGGGGCACCCGCCACCGGTGATGTGCTGCTCGTACTCCTCCTTGAAGTACTTGAGGGAGGAGAAGATGGGGCTGGCGGCGCCGTCGCCGAGCGCGCAGAAGGACTTGCCGTTGATGTTGTCGGCGATGTCGGCCAGCTTGGCCAGGTCCTCCATGCGGCCCTTGCCCGCCTCGATGTCGCGCAACAGCTGAACCAGCCAGTACGTGCCCTCGCGGCAGGGCGTGCACTTGCCGCAGGACTCATGCGCGTAGAACTCGGTCCAGCGGGTCACCGCGCGCACCACGCAGGTCGTCTCGTCGAAGCACTGCAGCGCCTTGGTGCCGAGCATCGACCCGGCGGCGCCCACGCCCTCGTAGTCGAGGGGGACGTCCAGGTGCTCCTCGGTGAGCAGCGGCGTCGAGGAGCCGCCGGGCGTCCAGAACTTCAGCCGGTGGCCGGGGCGCATGCCGCCGCTCATGTCCAGCAGCTGCCGCAGGGTGATGCCCAGCGGGCCCTCGTACTGGCCGGGGGCCGCGACGTGCCCGGACAGCGAGTAGAGCGTGAAGCCCGGGGACTTCTCGCTGCCCATCGACCGGAACCATTCCTTGCCCTTGGTGAGGATGGCGGGAACCGACGCGATGGACTCGACGTTGTTGACGACAGTGGGGCACGCGTACAGACCCGCGACCGCCGGGAAGGGAGGCCGGAGCCGGGGCTGGCCGCGCCGCCCTTCCAAGGAGTCCAGCAGCGCGGTCTCTTCACCGCAGATGTACGCGCCGGCGCCCGCGTGCACGGTGATCTCGAGATCGGGCAGATCGGCCAGCCCCAGCTTCTGCCTGCGCGCGTCGGCCTTGCCGAGGTAGCCCGCCTCGTACGCCTCGCGTACGGCCTCGTGCAGCCGGCGCAGCACGGGCACGACTTCGCCGCGCAGATAGATGAAAGCGTGCTGGGAGCGGATGGCGTGACAGGCGATGATCATGCCCTCGACGAGGGCGTGCGGATTGGCGAAGAGGAGGGGGATGTCCTTGCAGGTGCCGGGTTCGGACTCGTCCGCGTTGACGACGAGGTAGTGGGGCTTGCCGTCGCCCTGCGGGATGAACTGCCACTTCATCCCGGTGGGGAAGCCCGCGCCGCCGCGGCCGCGCAGCCCCGAGTCCTTCACCAGCGCGATCACATCGTCGGGCGCCATGGCGAGGGCCTTGCGCATGCCCTCGTACCCGTCGTGGCGCAGATAGGTCTCCAAGGTCCAGGACTTGGACTCGTCCCAGAACGACGACAGCACGGGTGCCAGCAGCTTCTCGGGGCTGGACTCGCCCCGCTCGACTGTCACGGTCATCACTCCCCCTCCTCTGAGACCGGACCGGCCGGGTGGTGCGGATCGGAGGCCGAGGTCCGCTGTGGCGCGTCATGGGAGCTCGGGTGCGTGGGCGCCTGCTCGTCCGCGGGATAGTCCGCGGACCTGGGCGACACGACGCGGCCCGGGGCCGCCTCGCCCTTGGCCAGCCGCAGCCCGACCAGCGAGGCCGGGCCGGCGCTGCCGCTCGCCTCGACCGCGCCCGGACGCGCGTCGGGGAAGCCGGCGAGGATGCGCGCGGTCTCCTTGAAGGTGCACAGCGGAGCGCCGCGGGTCGGCTCGACGGTGCGGCCCGCCCGCAGGTCGTCGACCATCCGCTTGGCCGAGTCCACGGTCTGGTTGTCGAAGAACTCCCAGTTGACCATCACCACGGGCGCGTAGTCGCAGGCCGCGTTGCACTCGATGTGCTCGAGGGTGATCTTGCCGTCCTCGGTGGTCTCTCCGTTGCCGACGCCCAGATGGCGCTGCAGGGCCTCGAAGATCGCGTCGCCGCCCATCACCGCGCACAGGGTGTTGGTGCACACCCCCACCTGGTAGTCCCCGGAGGGCCCCCGCCGGTACATCGTGTAGAAGGTGGCGACCGCGGTGACCTCGGCGGTGGTCAGTCCCAGCACCTCGGCGCAGAACCGGACCCCGGTGCGGGTGACATGGCCCTCCTCCGACTGCACCAGGTGCAGCAGCGGCAGCAGCGCGCTGCGGCTGTCGGGGTAGCGGGCGATCACCTCCTCGGCATCCGCCTCGAGCCGGGCCCGGACCTCGGCCGGGTAGTCGGGGGCGGGGAGCTGCGGCATTCCCAGCTGGACATCGGTCACCGGTCGACGCCTCCCATCACAGGGTCGATGGACGCCACGGCGACGATCACGTCGGCGACCTGGCCGCCCTCGCACATCGCCGCCACGGACTGCAGATTGGTGAAGGACGGGTCGCGGAAGTGCACCCGGAACGGGCGGGTGCCGCCATCGCTGACCATGTGCACGCCCAGTTCGCCCTTGGGCGACTCGACGGCCGTGTACGCCTGCCCCGGCGGGACCCGGAACCCCTCGGTCACCAGCTTGAAGTGGTGGATCAGGGCCTCCATCGAGGTGCCCATGATCTTCTTGATGTGGTCGAGGGAGTTGCCGAGCCCGTCCGGCCCCAGCGCCAGCTGCGCCGGCCAGGCGATCTTCTTGTCCTCGACCATGACCGGCCCCGGCGCCAGCCGGTCCAGGCACTGCTCGACGATCCGCAGCGACTGGCGCATCTCCTCCAGCCGGATCAGGAAGCGGCCGTAGGCGTCGCAGGTGTCGGCGGTGGGGACCTCGAATTCGTAGGTCTCATAGCCGCAGTACGGCTGGGCCTTGCGCAGATCGTGCGGCAGCCCGGTGGCCCGCAGTATCGGGCCGGTGATGCCGAGCGCCATGCAGCCGGCGAGGTCGAGATAGCCGACGTCCTGCAGCCGGGCCTTGAAGATGGGGTTCCCGGTCGCCAGCTTGTCGTACTCGGGCATGTTCTTGCGCATCTTCTTCACGAAGGCGCGCACCTGGTCGACCGCCCCGGGCGGCAGGTCCTGGGCGAGCCCGCCGGGCCGGATGTACGCGTGGTTCATCCGCAGGCCGGTGATCAGCTCGAAGATGTCCAGGATCATCTCGCGGTCGCGGAAACCGTAGATCATGATGGTGGTCGCGCCGAGCTCCATGCCGCCGGTGGCGATCGCCACCAGGTGGGAGGAGAGCCGGTTGAGCTCCATCAGCATCACCCGGATGACCGAGGCCCGGTCCGGCACCTGGTCCTCGATGCCCAGCAGCTTCTCGACGCCCAGGCAGTACGCGGCCTCGTTGTAGAAGGGCGTCAGATAGTCCATGCGGGTCACGAAGGTGGTGCCCTGCGTCCAGTTCCGGAATTCGAGGTTCTTCTCGATCCCGGTGTGCAGATATCCGATGCCGCAGCGGGCCTCGGTGACCGTCTCGCCGTCGATCTCCAGGATCAGCCGGAGCACGCCGTGGGTGGACGGGTGCTGCGGACCCATGTTGACGATGATCCGCTCGTCGTCGGCCCGGGACGCGGCGGCCACGACCTCGTCCCAGTCACCGCCGGTGACGGTGTAGACGGTGCCTTCGGTCGTCTCGCGCGTGGAGGCGGAGGGGGTTGCACGGGTGGCAGACATCAGCTGTACGACCTCCGCTGGTCCGGAGCCGGGATCTGGGCGCCCTTGTACTCGACGGGGATGCCGCCGAGGGGGTAGTCCTTGCGCTGCGGGAAGCCCTGCCAGTCGTCGGGCATCATGATCCGCGTGAGCGCGGGATGGCCGTCGAAGATCAGGCCGAAGAAGTCGTACGCCTCGCGCTCGTGCCAGTCGTTGGTCGGGTAGACGTCGACGATCGACGGGAGGTGCGGGTCGCTGTCGGGGACGCTCACCTCCAGCCGGATCAGCCGGTTGTGGGTGATCGAGCGCAGGTGGTAGACGGCGTGCAGCTCACGGCCCTTGTCGCCGGGGAAGTGGACGCCGCTGACGCCCGTGCACAGCTCGAAGCGGAGCGCCGGGTCGTCGCGCAGGGTCCTGGCCACCCTCGGCAGGTGCTCGCGCGCGATGTGGAAGGTCAGCTCGCCGCGGTCCACGACGGTCTTCTCGATCGCGTTCTCCGGGACCAGCGACTGCTCCTCGAGCGCGCCTTCGAGCTCGTCGGCGACTTCGTCGAACCAGCCCCCGTACGGCCGGGTGGCCGGGCCCGGCAGCCGCACCGGCCGCACCAGTCCGCCGTAGCCCGAGGTGTCGCCGCCGTTGTTGGCGCCGAACATGCCGCGCTGGACGCGGATGGGCTCGCCCTGGTCGCCTCGCCGGCCGGGCAGGTTCTCAGCGTTGAGGTCCTTCTCCGGGTTGACCCCGTTGCTCTTGGGCGCTTCAGTCAACGCAGCAGCCCCCTCATCTCGATCGTCGGGAGCGCCTTCAGCGCCGCTTCCTCCGCCTCGCGGGCCGCACGCTCGCGGTTCACGCCGAGCTTCTCCTCGCGGATCTTCTGGTGCAGCTTGATGATCGCGTCCATGAGCATCTCGGGCCTCGGCGGGCAGCCGGGCAGATAGATGTCGACCGGGACGATGTGATCGACGCCCTGCACGATCGCGTAGTTGTTGAACATGCCGCCCGAGGAGGCGCACACGCCCATCGAGATGACCCATTTCGGATTCGGCATCTGGTCGTAGACCTGCCGCAGCACCGGGGCCATCTTCTGGCTGACGCGCCCGGCCACGATCATGAGATCGGCCTGTCGGGGCGAGCCGCGGAAGACCTCCATGCCGAAGCGGGCGAGGTCATAGCGCCCGGCGCCGGTGGTCATCATCTCGATGGCGCAGCAGGCGAGCCCGAAGGTGGCCGGGAAGACGGACGACTTGCGCGCCAGTCCCGCCGCCTGCTCCACGGTGGTCAGCAGGAAGCCGCTCGGCAGCTTGTCTTCGATACCCATGGGACGGTTCTCCTCTCACTCAGTCCAGTCCAGGCCGCTCAGTCCCACTCCAGGCCGCCACGCCGCCACACATACGCGTAGGCGACGAAGACGGTGAGCACGAAGAGGAGCATCTCCACGAGCCCGAACAGCCCCATGGCGTCGAAGCTGACCGCCCAGGGGTAGAGGAAGACGATCTCGATGTCGAAGACGATGAAGAGCATCGCCGTCAGGTAGTACTTGATGGGGAAGCGCCCACCGCCGGCCGGATGTGGAGTCGGCTCGATGCCGCATTCATAGGCTTCGAGCTTGGCCCGGTTGTAGCGCTTGGGGCCGATGATCGCGGCCATGAGGACCGAGAAGATCGCAAAGCCTGCCCCGAGGGCTCCCAGTACGAGGATGGGCGCGTATGCGTTCACCGTCCTCGCTCCCTTCAGTCGACGGTGACTGTCTGGCGGACCGCACGGACTCGGCGGACCGCACTCACGAAGATCGCGCACATGTGAGGCAGTTCACAAGCCCGTTTCGCCTGCATCCTATGCCCGCCGGTATGTGATCTGCGACACGGGGTGCAACAACGTCTTTGTGATCTCCACCACCTGACGAAGGATCATGAAGTCGGATGAGCGGTGATCTTGCACTCGAAGCATCCGATCGATCACGAGAAGTGACATATAGATCCATCGCCACAGGTGAGCGACTTGCGCTCTTTACAAGATATGGCATCTACACGCAAATTTGCGATGGACGCCTCTGCCTGATATGAGGCATCCATCCTGATGAGTGACCCCGCCGCGGACCGCCGCGCCGTCACCCCGCCCGGCCGCTCCTTGATCGCTACTACGCGCTTTCGTTCACGAACGGGGGTCCGAGAGTGAGGTATCCCACCCCACGAAAGGTTGTGGATATCGATTTGACGGGAATCCTTGGTGCGCGGGCCGGATTGATGGTAGGCCGCACACGAGCCCGCCGGGGCCGCCAAATGCCGTGCGTATGCGCATGATCGAAAAATTCGGACACAGCGGCCGGGGCCCGGAACAAGATCAGGAACCCGAGATTCCGGGCGTGTACGCGTCAAATGTGGCGCACTCCACTTTTCTTGATCCCGGACTACGGCCCCTGATAGCGGTTGGTCCATGTCCCAGACCGCACACATACCCAGCCACCGGAAGCCCCGTCGTGCCGCCTCCTCCACGCGTGCACTCCGCGCCGGGGTCACCGGTGGCTTCCTCACGCTCGCGGTCGCCGGCGCCGCCACGCCCGCCCTGGCCGCCGAGCCGGCCGCCGCCGAGTCGACGCTCGAGATGCCGACCATCGGCGACACCCTGGCGAGCACCGCCGCGCAGTCCGCCGACGCCACCCAGCAGGCGGCCTTCGACTACCAGCTCCAGGCGCAGCAGGACCAGGCCGCCGCCAAGGCCAAGACCGCGGCGAAGAAGGCCAAGGTCGAGGCCGACCGCAAGGCCCGCGAGGCCAAGGAGGCCGCGCGCAAGGCCGCCGCCCGCCGCGCGGCCCAGGAGAAGGCCGAGCGGGCGTCCCGCACCGCCGAGCGCACCACCCTCTCCACCGCGACGACCAGCGCCACGTCCACCGCGACGAAGGCGACCGGCAATGTCGCGACGCTCATCAACTTCCTGAAGGCCCAGGTGGGCAAGGCGTACGTGCTGGGCTCCAGCGGCCCGTCCTCGTACGACTGCTCCGGTCTGACCCAGGCCGCCTTCAACCAGATCGGCATCAGCCTGCCGCGCGTGTCGCAGGACCAGTCGACGCGGGGCACCGATGTGTCGCTGAGCAACCTCCAGCCCGGCGACCTGCTCTACTGGGGCAGCAAGGGCAGCGCGTACCACGTCGGCGTCTACATCGGCGGCGGCAAGTTCATCGGCGCCCAGAACCCGAGCACCGGCATCGTCGAGCGCGACCTGAGCTACGACCCGCCGACCGGGGCCGTCCGCCTCCTCTGAGCCGCCCTCCAGCCGCCTCGAGCCGTTATGAGGCCGCCGTTCCCGTAGCCGCGGGGCGGCGGCCTCATTCCGTACCCGCGCCGGCCATGGGTCTATGCGTAGACCTTCTCCACGAACTCGGCGAGCTGGGGTTCGCTGAGGTGGTGGGCCAGATCGGCCTCGCTGATGATGCCGACCAGCCGCTTGTTCTTGTCGATCACCGGCAGCCTGCGGATCTTGTTCTGCTCCATCTCCCGGAGCACATCGCTGACGTCCGCGTCGGCCGGTATCCAGCGCGGCGTGCCCTTGGCCAGCTCCCCCGCCGTCGTCCGGGACGGGTCCTTGCCCTGGGCGACACAGCCGACGACGATGTCGCGGTCGGTCAGGATGCCGCACAGCCGCTCGTTCTCATCGGCGATCGGCAGCGCCCCGACGTCCAGTTCCCGCATCAGCTGAGCCGCGCGGTCCAACGTCTGCGACTTGGGGATCCACTGCGCGCCCGGGTGCATGATGTCTGCGGCCTTGGTCATGGTGTGTCCTCCTGACGGCCCACCGGCGGCGGAACCGGCCCGCGGGCCCGATCCGGTGTCACCGCGGCCGACGCCACGGCGCCCCCTCCCCTTCATTGTCACCACCACCCCGGGCGCTCGCGACCGGCGTCGCCGTGCCGCCCTCCCGGCCCGCTCCGCGCCGCCCCGGCGTCCCAGCGGCGGCCTCCGGTGCCCGGTGCCAGACTGAGAACTGCCAGGGCGGCCGCGGCCCCCGCGGCGGCGCGGGACCCGGCCCCGGCACCCCGGCCCATCCGGATCCGCCGAAGGAGCACGCATGCTCACCACCGACTACGTCCCCGGCGCCCCCGACTGGCTCGACCTCGGCACCCCCGACACCGACGCGGCCGCCGCCTTCTACACCGGCCTGTTCGGCTGGACTTCGGAGTCGGCCGGGCCCGAAGCGGGCGGCTACGGCTTCTTCAAGAAGGACCGCAAGACGGTCGCGGCCCTCGGCCCGCTCCACGAGGCGGGCGCCCGCCCCGCCTGGACGCCGTACTTCCACACCACCGATGCCGAGGGCACCGCCGCGCTGGTCGCGGAGGCGGGCGGCACGGTGCGCGCCGAGCCGTTCGACGTCTTCGACGAGGGGCGGATGGCCCAGTTCACCGACCCGGGCGGCGCGCGGTTCGCCGTCTGGCAGCCCGGTAAGACCCTGGGCCTGGAAGCGGTCACCGAACAGGGCACGTTGTGCTGGGTGGAGCTGCACACCCCCGACCCGGCCGCCAACATCGCCTTCTACCACACGGTGTTCGCCTGGACCGCCGAGGACATGTCGTTCTCCGGCGGGACCTACACCGTGCTCTCCACGGCCGGGCGCGGCCGTGAGGGCACCTTCGGCGGCATGGCACCGCTCCAGCAGGGGCACGACATCCCGCAGTGGCTGCCGTACTTCGAGGTGGCGGACTGCGACGAGGTCACAGCACGGGCCCAGAAGCTCGGCGCGTCGGTGCTGATGCCCGCCATGACGGCCGAGGACATCGGCCGCATGGCCTGGCTGGCCGACCCGTCCGGCGCGCATTTCGCCGTCATCACCAGCGCCAACCCGGCGACGGCCGCCTGAGCGGACGGGGCCTAGGCCTTCGGGGCCACCTTCGCCAGGCCGTTGATGATGCGGTCCATCGCGTCGCCGCCCGTCGGGTCGGTGAGGTTGGCCATCAGCTTGAGCGTGAACCGCATCAGCATCGGGTGGGTCAGGCCGCGCTGGGCCGCCAGCTTCATGACCGTCGGATTGCTGATCAGCTTCACGAAGGCGCGGCCCAGCGTGTAGTAGCCGCCGTAGGTGTCCTTGATGACCTTCGGATAGCGCTGGAGGGCCAGCTCGCGGCGGGCCGCGGTGCCTCTGGCATGGGCCTGGACGACGACGTCCGCCGCGATCCGCCCGGATTCCATCGCATAGGCGATGCCCTCGCCGTTGAACGGGTTGACCATGCCGCCCGCGTCGCCGACCAGCAGCAGCCCCCGGGTGTAGTGCGGCTGCCGGTTGAAGGCCATGGGGAGGGCGGCGCCCCGGATCGGGCCGGTCATGTTCTCAGGGGTGTAGCCCCAGTCCTCGGGCATCGAGGCACACCACGCCTTGAGCACCTCGCGCCAGTCCAGCTCCTTGAAGGACGCGGAGGTGTTGAGCACGCCGAGGCCGACGTTGCTGGTGCCGTCGCCCATGCCGAAGATCCAGCCGTAGCCGGGCAGCAGCCGGTCCTGCGGGCCGCGGCGGTCCCACAACTCCAGCCAGGACTCCAGGTAGTCGTCGTCGTGGCGGGGCGAGGTGAAGTACGTCCGCACCGCCACGCCCATCGGCCGGTCCTCGCGCCGGTGCAGCCCCATGGCCAGCGAGAGCCGGGTGGAGTTGCCGTCCGCGGCGACCACCAGCGGGGCGCGGAAGGTGACCGGCGTCTTCTCCACGCCGAGCTTGGCCTCGACGCCGACGACGTTGCCCGTACGGTCGTCGATGACCGGGGCGCCCACGTTGCACCGCTCGTACAGCCGGGCGCCGGCCTTCTGGGCCTGCCGCGCCAGCTGCTCGTCGAAGTCGTCGCGCTTGCGGACAAGACCGTAGTCCGGGTACGAGGCCAGCTCCGGCCAGTCGAGCTCAAGACGCACCCCGCCGCCGATGATCCGCAGCCCCCGGTTGCGCAGCCAGCCCGCCTCCTCGGAGACGTCGATGCCCATGGCGACGAGCTCCTTGGTGGCGCGCGGGGTCAGCCCGTCGCCGCACACCTTCTCGCGCGGGAACGCCGTCTTCTCCAGCAGCAGCACGTCCAGGCCGGCCTTGGCCAGGTAGTACGCCGTGGTGGAGCCGGCGGGCCCGGCGCCGACGACGATGACATCGGCGGTCCGCTCCGTGGATGCGGTCTCGCTCACGCGGGTCTCCCGAAGGCTCGGTAACGGCGTGCCGGTCACGCCGGGCACTGGACGGTTGCAGTCTATGTGGCGTGCCGCGGCCGATACGGAGGGCCACCCCCGGTCGTGCCCACCGCGCTTGCGGCTTGACGCACCGTGGCCTGACGCCCCGGTGGTTACGGCTGGGCGCCGCGGCGCCTACGGCCTGACGCCCCGGTGGTCACGGCTCGGCGCCGCGCCGCCTACGGCCTGACGCCCCGGTGGAGGGCGACGATCCCGCCGGTCAGATCGCGCCAGGCGACCTTCGCCCAGCCCGCCTCGCCCAGCCGCGCGGCAAGACCGGCCTGGTCGGGCCAGGCCCTGATCGACTCGGCGAGGTAGACGTAGGCGTCCGGGTTGCTGCTGACCGCGGTCGCGACTGGCGGCAGGGCGCGCATCAGGTACTCGGTGTAGACGGTGCGCAGCGGCCGCCAGGTGGGGTGGCTGAACTCGCAGATCACGATGCGCCCGCCGGGCCTGGTCACGCGCAGCAGCTCGCGCAGCGCGGCCTGGGTGTCGTGGACGTTGCGCAACCCGAAGGAGATCGTGACGGCGTCGAAGACCCCGTCGGCGAAGGGCAGCCGGGTCGCGTCGCCCGCCGTGAGCGGCAGCCGCGGATGGCGCCGCTTGCCCTCCCGGAGCATGCCGAGCGAGAAGTCGCAGGGGACGACGTACGCGCCGGCGGCGGCGAAGGGCAGCGAGGAGGTGCCCGTACCGGCGGCGAGGTCGAGCACGCGCTCGCCGGGGCGCGCGGCGACGGCCCGCGCCACGGCCTTGCGCCACAGCCGGGCCTGCCCGAGCGACAGCACGTCGTTGGTGAGGTCGTACTTGGCCGCCACGTCGTCGAACATCGCGGCGACTTCATGCGGCTGCTTGTCCAGGGATGCTCGGGTCACGCCCCCATTGTTCACCGGGCGCCGGCCCGCCCGGCGCGGGGCCCCCGGCCCGTGTCGCTCACCGGCGGCGGTGCACCAGCCGGCCGGCGAGCACCGTGGCCACGCACGCCCCGTCCGCGTCGAAGGCCGCCAGGTCCGCGCGGCCGGCCTCGGCCAGCGCGGGCGGGCGGGGCAGGTCCAGGACGGCGACGCCGCCCCGCCGCGCGGCCGCAAGCAGCTCGGGGTCGGTGATCCGCGCCGCGACGACGGCCGTGGCGCCCAGCCGCAGCAGCGCGTGGATGCGCTCGCGCGGGCTGGGCGCGTCGGGCACCGGCGCGTCGTGGACCAGGCCGGGGCCCAGCGTGCCGGGCCAGTGGCGCACCCGGGCCCGCGGGTACGCCCGGAGCAGCGCGTCCAGCGGCCCGACCGCCGCGATCCGGTCACCGTCGACGGCGACGGCGGCGTCACGCAGCGGCGCCGCGTCGTCGGGGGTGAGCCGGACGAGGGGCGCCGCGTGGAGGGTGAGCATCACAAGCCGTATCGGGATGGTGTCAGGAGGTTTGGCGGAAGGCGCGTCAGGAGGCGTCGATCAGCTTCAGCTCCGGGTGCGCGGTGCCGCCCTCGATCGCAGTCGACGACAGGTGGGAGACGACCTGGTCGTCGACCGGGTCGTTCGCCGGGTCGTCGTGCACGACCAGGTGCTCGTACGTGGTGGCGCGCTGCGCGGGCACCCGCCCCGCCGTACGGATGAGATGGAGCAGTTCCATCCGGTTGGACCGGTGCCGGGCGCCCGCCGAGGAGACCACGTTCTCCTCCAGCATCACCGAGCCGAGGTCGTCCGCCCCGTAGTGCAGCGACAGCTGGCCGGCCTCCTTGCCGACGGTCAGCCAGGAACCCTGGATATGGGCCACGTTGTCCAGGAACAGCCGGGCGATCGCGATCATCCGCAGGTACTCGAAGACGGTCGCCTGCGTCTGCCCCTTCAGGTGGTTGTTCTCGGGCTGGTAGGTGTACGGGATGAAGGCGCGGAAGCCGCCCGTACGGTCCTGCACATCGCGGATCATGCGGATGTGCTCGATCCGCTCGGCGTTCGTCTCGCCGGTGCCCATGAGCATCGTGGAGGTGGACTCGACCCCGAGGTTGTGGGCGGTCTCCATGATCTCCAGCCAGCGCTCGCCCGACTCCTTCAGCGGAGCGATGGCCTTGCGCGGCCGCTCGGGCAGCAGTTCGGCGCCCGCGCCCGCGAAGGAGTCCAGGCCCGCGTCGCGGATGCGGCGGATCGCCTCCTCAGCCGACACACCGGAGATCCGGGCCATGTGCTCGACCTCGGAGGCCCCCAGCGAGTGGATCACCAGCTGCGGGAATTCCTTCTTGATGGCCGAGAAGTGCTGCTCGTAGTACTCCACCCCGAAGTCCGGGTGGTGGCCGCCCTGGAACATGATCTGGGTGCCGCCGAGTTCGACGGTCTCGGCGCAGCGGCGCAGGATGTCGTCGAGGTCGCGGGTCCAGCCCTTGGCGGTGTCCTTGGGCGCGGCGTAGAAGGCGCAGAACTTGCAGGCCGTCACGCAGACGTTGGTGTAGTTGATGTTCCGCTCGATGATGTACGTCGCGATGTGCTCGACGCCCGCGTAGCGGCGGCGGCGGGCCGCGTCGGCCGCGGCGCCGAGCGCGTGCAGCGGCGCGGACCGGTACAGCTCGAGCGCCTCCTGCGGGGTGATACGGCCCCCGGCGGCGGCGCGGTCGAGCACGGCCTGAAGCGATGCGTTCTCGGTCACCGGGGCGTCCCTTTCGGCGGGTTGCGGACGGACTGCCCCAGCGTACGCCAGCGCTCCCGGCCCTCCGCCGAGGCCCAGGAGCAGTCAGCGCACCTTGCGCAGGGTGCCGCTCGGGTTGCCCCCCTCCTCGTCCACGGTCTTGTAGCGCAGCGAGCCGTCGGAGGCGAGCGTGAACCGCTCATTGGAGGAGCCGGCGCTGCAGCCCGTCTGTTTCTCGCTCTCCTTGATCCGCGAGTCGAGGACCAGCGCGGTCGAGGTGGCCGAGACCAGCTTCCAGCTGCTGTCGCAGCGCAGCACCGCCAGCTCGACCCGGCCGCTGCCGACCCTGTCCCCCGGCTTCCCCTGGCGGATGGTGATGGTCAGCTCGCCTCCGGGGTAGCCGGAGTCGGTGGTCAGCTGGCCCTTCCAGGTGCCGAGGAACGCCTTGGGCACGCCCCGGCCGGGGCTGTCGTCGGCGGGGTCCGTCGCGTCGGCCCCCGGGCTCCGGGTCGCGGAGGCGTCGCTCTTGCCGTCGGCCCCGCCGCCCGCGCTGCTCCCCGGCAGCACATGGAACACGACGGCCGCCGTCGTGGCGGCGGCCAGCGCGCCCGCGATCGACAGCACCAGCGTGCAGCTGAGCGCCTTGGGCCGGTTCTTGCCGCCGACGGTGGCGGACACCGCGAGCTTGCGTCCCCCGGGCGGCCGTTCCCCGGCCGGGGCGGGTGCGCCGGGGGCCTCCCCCGGCGTGGCCGGCTGGGCCAGGCGGCCGTACGACGGGTCCGGCGGGCCGAACGCCCCCAGGGGCGCGGCGGGCGCGTCCTCAGGCGACGCCGGGGTGGCCGGGGTCGCGGGAGCGTTGGGGATCACCGGGGCGGACGGGGCGCCGGGGGCCGACGCGGCCGCCGATGTGTCCGCCGGGACGGCGAGCGCCGACGCGTCCAGGTCAAGGAGCTCCACCGCCTGCCGGCTCACCCGCTCGACCAGCGGCCCCGGCAGCCACCCCGGCCGCACCAGACCCGAGGCGCCCCCGTGGGGGGCGAGGCGGCTCACGATCCGCTCCGGGGTGGGCCGGGCGGACGGGTCCTTGGCCAGACAGGCGGCGACCAGGTCGCGCAACTCCCCCGTCAGGCCCTGGCCGAGCCGGGCCTCCTCGTGAACCACCTTGTAGAGCAGCGCGGCCGAGCTGTCGCCCGGGAAGGGCGGCTCGCCCGTCGCCGCGTACGCCAGCACGGCGCCCAGCGAGAAGACGTCGGCCGCCCCGTCCACGCCCTTGCCCAGGATCTGCTCGGGCGCCATATAGCCGGGCGAGCCGATCGAGGCGCCGGTGGTGGTCAGGGACACCGTGCCCTGGGTGGCCCGCGCTATGCCGAAGTCGATCAGGCGGGGGCCGTCCAGGGCGAGCAGTACGTTGGACGGCTTGACGTCGCGGTGGACCAGGCCGAGGGCGTGCACGGCGACCAGGGCCTCCGCCAGCCCGGCGCCCAGGGCCCGCACCGACGCGTCGGGCAGCGGCCCCTCTTCGGCGATGGCCTGGCTCAGGGACGGGCCCGCGACATAGCCCGTGGCCACCCACGGGACGCGCGCGTCCGGGTCGGCGTCCAGGACCGGAGCGGTCCACTCCCCGCCGACCCGCCGCGCGGCCTCCACCTCGCGCCGGAACCGGGCGCGGAACTGCGCGTCGAGCGAGAAGTGTGCGTGCACGACCTTCACGGCCACGGTCCTGCCGCCCGCGCTCCGCCCCACGAAGACCCGGCCCATACCGCCCGAGCCGAGCCGCCCGAGCAGCCGGTATGCGCCGATGACCTGCGGGTCCTCCGCTCCCAGCGGCTCCATCCCGTCGCTCCCCCCTCGCCTGCGCGCTCCAGCTTAGGTCCTGCCCCGGACATACCGCCCGGAGCGGCGCCCGATGCGCACTGAGCCGTTACACCGCGGCCCGGGGCGCCTCAGCCCCCGCGGCTCACTCCCCGCCGAGGCGGGAGCCCAGGTCCGCCGGGCGGACCCGTACGTCGGCGGGGTAGCCGGCCGCCGGGCCGGTGCGGCGCGCGAACTCGGCGATGCCCTCCAACTGGCGCTCGCCCAGGCTGAAGTCGAGGGTGGTGAAGTAGCGCTCCAGGACCGGCGCCTCCAGCGCCTCCCAGCGGGCCGCCCGCTCGGCGACCTTGGTGACCTCCACCAGGGACAGGTCCCGGGAGTCGAGAAACGCCTCGTGCACCCTGCGGACGATCTCCGGCTCCCGCTCCAGGTACTCGCGGCGCGCCGCCCAGACCGCGAAGACGAACGGCAGCCCGGTCCACTCCTTCCACATCTGCCCGAGGTCGTGGACCTGGAGGCCGAGCTTCGGGGCATAGTGCAGATTGGCCCGCAGCGCCGCGTCACCGATGAGCACCGCCGCCTCCGCCTCCTGCATCATCAGGCTGAGGTCGGGCGGGCAGGTGTAGTAGTCGGGGGTGATCCCGTAGCGCTCGGCGAGCAGCAGCCGCGCCAGGCGTACGGAGGTGCGCGAGGCCGAGCCGAGGGCGACCCGGGCCCGGTCCAGCTGCTCGAGCGGCAGCTGTGAGACGATCACACAGGACATCACCGGCCCGTCGCAGCCGACCGCGATATCGGGCAGCGCCACCAGGTCGTCCGCGTTGCGCAGGAACTCCACGAGGCTGATCGGGCCGATGTCGAGATCGCCGCGGACCAGCTTGTCGTTGAGCGCGTCCGGGGAGTCCTTGGTGAGCTCGACGTCCAGGAGGGCGCCGCTGGTCGCCAGGCCCCAGTAGAGGGGCAGACAGTTGAGGTACTGGATGTGGCCGACCCTCGGCCGGGTCCGGCGGCAGGGCGGGTGGGCGCTGCCTTCGGCGGTCGTGGCGTCGTATGTACTCCGGGCGGGGGAACTCGGTGAATTGTCCACATACGGAGGCTAGCCCCGTGTGTCGCGGCCCACGGCGGCGGGGCCGTCCCCGGGCCGGCGCGGGGGCGGGGGGCAACGCGCCCGACCTGCGGTCCTATCCAATCGGCCGGTCAGGGAAACCCCTCGAATTCGTGATCTTCGGCTCTTTCCCCACGCACACGCACCGTGCTAAGCTCGCAGCAAGTTGCAGTTTGGTTTCCTTGCAGTACAAAGCCTGCGGAGCATGTAACCGCGGGCTTTTGTAATTTTCAGACTTCTTGCAGGTTCTGGAGCAGGGCAACCCTTTGGCCCAAGGAGGGCTTATGGCTACCGGAACCGTCAAGTGGTTCAACGCCGAGAAGGGCTTCGGCTTCATCGCCCAGGACGGCGGCGGCCCCGATGTCTTCGTTCACTACTCCGCGATCAACGCGACTGGTTTCCGCTCTCTTGAGGAGAACCAGGCCGTTACCTTCGACGTCACCCAGGGCCCGAAGGGCCCGCAGGCGGAGAACGTCAGCGCGGTCTGAGTAAGCAGTACCCAAGGAGCCCGGCCCCCGCTTCGGCGGGGGCCGGGCTCCTGCCTCGTTTCAGGCCCTGAAATCTTTCATATTCACTTAACCGCCTATTCACTTCGGCTTTCGTCCGGATTCCCCCGGAAAGACCTGTGCGGGTGCCCCGGGTGGCGGTGCCGGTTCACGCCGGTGAGCGCTCGCCGGGCGACCAGCGTTCGCCCCGCAGCAGGTTGCCGAGACCGGCCCAGGCGAAGTTCATCAGCGTGGCCGCCGCCTCCTCGGCCGAGGGCCCTCCGCCCGCCCGGTCGCCCGCCCACTCGGCCAGCGACTCCGCCGCGCCCACCAGCGCGTACGCGAGCCCGGCCGCCTCGCCGCCGGTCATCCGGCCCCTCCGCGCCGCCCCGCACCCGTTCTCCCGCGCGGCCGCCCGGAGCACATGGGTGACGAACTCGACGATCTCCGCCCGCATCGCGGCCACCTCCCGTGCGAAGGGATCGCCGTGCGTACGGGCCTGAACGTGCAGCAGCGCCCAGCCGTCCGGGTGCTCGGCGGTGTGCGTGAAGAAGCCGTGCAGCCCGCTCCACAGCCGGCGGTCGGCGGGCGCGCCATGCTCGACGGCGGCCCGTATCGCCGCCACCAGCGAGGCGGCCTCCCGCCGGATGCACGCGGCGAACAGCTCGTCCTTGGAGTTCAGATACAGATAGACCAGCGGCTTGGAGACCCCCGCCTGCTCGGCGATGTCGTCCATGGAGGCGTTTCGGTAGCCGCGCCGCGCGAAGGTCCGTACGGCCGCGTCGAGCATCTGCTGCTCGCGCACCGCCCTCGGCATCCGCCTGCTCTTCGTCGCCCCGCCCACGTCCGGCCGCCCCCTTCGCCCGTGCCCGCCCGGCGCCCCTCGGTCGCCGGGTCGCCGGGTCGCCTGGCCACCGTCAAGCCTAAGGCTGCTGAAGGCCCCTCACGCCGGTTCCGGAAGATCGGGATCATGGTGTCACGCCCAGGGCCGCCCACAGCGCGACGGCGCCCACGACCGCCAGAAGCGTCATGGCCGCCACGACCCCCGCGACGCACCGGCACAGCAGCCGCCGCCGCAGCTCGTCGTAGCGCGTCGTGTACTCGGCGCGCAGCTCCTCGCAGCGGTCGACGATGCGGCGCAGCATGCGCCGGGAGAGCTCGACGCGCTCCTCGGTGTACAGCCGGACCACCTCCTCGCGCTGGGCGGCGGTGAGCCAGGCCAGCCGTCCGGCGAACGCCTCGGCCTCCGCCCTGGCGTCGCCGAGCTCGCTCTGGCACAGCAGATAGCCCTCCAGCCGGGCGATACCCGCCTCGATCTCATGGGGATCGGGCACGGGTCCGTCAAGCCCGTTCGCGCTGCGGCGCTTCGGATTCCGCCGCGATGCCGGGGTGGTGCAGATCGAAGGCGGGGGATTCGCTGCGGACCTTGGGGAGGGCGAGGAAGTTGTGCCGCGGCGGCGGACAGGAGGTCGCCCACTCCAGCGACCTGCCATATCCCCAGGGATCGTCCGCGGTCACCTTCTCCCCGTATTTGGCGGTCTTCCAGACGTTGTAGAGGAACGGGAAGGTGGACAGGCCGAGCAGGAACGCGCCGATGGTCGAGACGGTGTTCAGCGCGGTGAATCCGTCCGCGGCCAGATAATCGGCGTAGCGCCGCGGCATTCCCTTCACACCGAGCCAGTGCTGGACGAGGAAGGTGGTGTGAAAACCGGTGAAAAGCGTCCAATAATGGATTTTCCCGAGCCGTTCATCAAGCATTCTTCCGGTGAATTTCGGCCACCAGAAATAGAAGCCGCCGAACATCGCGAAGACCACGGTCCCGAAGACCACGTAGTGGAAGTGGGCGACCACGAAATAGCTGTCGCTGACGTGGAAGTCGAGGGGCGGCGAGGCCAGGAGCACCCCGGTGAGGCCGCCGAACAGGAAGGTGACAAGGAATCCCACGGCCCACAGCATGGGCGTCTCGAATGAGAGCGCCCCCTTCCACATGGTGCCGATCCAGTTGAAGAACTTCACTCCGGTGGGCACCGCGATGAGGAAGGACAGGAGCGAGAAGAACGGCAGCAGCACCGCCCCGGTGACGAACATGTGGTGCGCCCACACCGTGGCCGACAGCCCGGTGATGGCGATCGTGGCCCCGATCAGACCCACGTACCCGAAGATCGGCTTGCGGCTGAACACCGGAATGATCTCAGTGATCACCCCGAAGAACGGCAGCGCGATGATGTAGACCTCGGGATGGCCGAAGAACCAGAACAGGTGCTGCCACAGCAGCGGGCCGCCGTTGGCCGGATCGTAGACATGCGCCCCGAACTTGCGGTCCGCCTCCAGCGCGAAGAGCATCGCGGCGAGGACCGGGAAAACCATGATCACCAGCACGCTGGTGAGCAACACGTTCCAGGTGAAGATCGGCATCCGGAACATCGTCATCCCCGGGGCGCGCATGCAGACGATCGTGGTGATGAAGTTGACCGCACCCATGATCGTGCCGAACCCGGAGAAGGCGAGCCCCATGACCCACATATCGCCGCCCAGATTCGGCGAATGCGCCTTGTCCGACAGCGGGGTATAGGCGAACCAGCCGAAGTCGGCGGCCCCGTTCGGGGTGATGAATCCGGCCACCGCGATGAGCGAGCCGAAGAGGTAGAGCCAGTAGGCGAGCATGTTCAGCCGCGGGAACGCCACGTCCGGGGCGCCGATCTGCAGCGGCATGATGGCATTGGTGAAACCGGCGAACAGCGGCGTCGCGAACATCAGCATCATGATCGTGCCGTGCATGGTGAACGCCTGGTTGAACTGCTCATTGGAGACGAGTTGCGTGCCGGGCTGTGCCAGCTCCGCCCGCATCACCATCGCCAGCAGCCCGCCGAAGAGGAAGAAGGCGAAGGACGTCACCATGTACAAGGTGCCGATCTTCTTGTGATCGGTCGTGGTCAGCCAATTGATGATGACCGTGCCGACTCTGTTCCGGATTTCCCCTTCGGGCTCCCGCTGCTCCGCCCGCCTCGCCTCTACCGCCATCGCTCCTCCGCCCGACGCCGTACGCGTCCGACGTTCATAACGCGGCTGGGGCGGGAGAGGCCGTTATGACCCTTTGGTGGGCGTGTGACGGGAGTGGTCAACAAAAGACCATGGTTGAGCCCTATGGGCGGAACCCGGAACTCCGCACATGATGCGAGCATGACAGCAAATCTGACGCGTCGTCATATTCTTGGTCTGGCCGCCCTGCGGGGCGCCGCTGCCCTCGGGCTCACCCGGATAGCCCTCTCCCCGGCGGCGGCCGCCGGCCGCCCCGCCCCCACGCCGAGCGCCGAATACGCCCCGGCCGTCGTCGTGGGCTCCGGCTACGGCGCGGCGGTCGCCGCCCTGCGGCTCGGCGAGGCAGGCGTGAAGACGCTGGTCCTGGAGATGGGGCGGCTGTGGAACGCCCCAGCCTCCGACGGCAAGGTCTACTGTTCGATGACCGCGCCCGACCGGCGCTCCATGTGGTTCAAGACCAGAACCGAGGCCCCGCTGGCCACCTTCCTGTGGCTGGACGTCATCAACAAGAACATCACGCCCTACCCCGGCGTCCTGGACCGCGTCCGCTTCCCCAACATGTCCGTCTACGTCGGGCGCGGCGTCGGCGGCGGGTCGCTGGTCAACGGGGGCATGGCGGTCACCCCGTCCCGCGCGTACTTCCGGGAGGTGCTGCCCCAGGTCGACGCCGACGCGATGTACACCACGTACTTCCCGCTCGCCAACCGCATGCTCGGCGCCGCCACCGTCCCGTCCGCGTGGTTCGAGTCCACCGAGTGGTACCAGTACGCCCGCGTCTCCCGCGACCAGGCGAAGACGGCGGGCCTGAAGACCGTCTTCGTCCCCAATGTGTACGACTTCGGCTATATGCAGCGCGAGGCCGCCGGGACCGCGACCAAGTCCGCCCTCGCCCAGGAGGTCATCTACGGCAACAACTTCGGCAAACGCAGCCTCGACAAGACCTATCTCGCGGCGGCCCTCGGCACGGGGAACGTCACCATCCGCACCCTCAGCCGCGCCCGCGCCATCCGCAGGGCCGCTGACGGCACCTACGTCCTGACCGTGGACCGCCTCGACGACACCGGCGCCGTCACCGGCACCGACGAGGTCTCCTGCCGCTCGCTCTTCCTCGGCGCCGGCAGCCTCGGCACCACCGAACTCCTGCTGCGAGCCCGCGAGACCGCCGCCCTGCCCGCCCTGAGCCCGCAGATCGGCCGCGGCTGGGGCGGCAACGGCAACGTCATGCTCGGCCGCGCCAACCACATATGGAACCCGACCGGCGCCAACCAGTCGACGATCCCGGTGATGGGGATCGACGACTGGTCCAACGCCACCAACCCCGTCTTCGCCGAGATCGCCCCGCTCCCGGCCGGCACCGAGACCTGGGCCAGCCTCTACCTGGCCATCACCAAGAACCCCGAGCGCGGCACCTTCACCTACGACGCGGCCAAGGACGCCGCCGTCCTGAACTGGACCAGCACCCAGAGCGCCCCCTCCATCACCGCCGCCAGATCCCTCTTCGACCGCCTCAACTCCGCCAACGGCACCATCTACCGCTACGACCTCTTCGGCGACACCCGCGCCTTCGCCGCCGACTTCTGCTACCACCCCCTGGGCGGCTGCGTCCTGGGCCGCGCCACGGACGCGTACGGCCGGGCCGCCGGCTACGACAGGCTGTATGTGACCGACGGCTCCCTCATCCCGGGCTCGATCGGCGTCAACCCCTTCGTGACCATCACGGCCCTGGCCGAGCGCACCATGGCCCGCGTCCTGGCCGAGGACGGGGTGGGCTGACGTGAGCTGACGGACCGGCACCGCCACCACGACGGCTGCCGCTACGGCCGCGCGGGCCCTTGGGAGCGCGGCAGCGGCTCGAGACCGTGCCGGTGCTCGCCCAGGACCCGCGCGCAGACCCCGGCCTCACCGGCCGGACCGAACACGTCCGCGGGGCCGCCCCCGAAGGCGGCCGCCCTGCGGCGGACCACGGCCGCGTCGGTGTCCTCGGCCACCAGATCGGCGTTGATCGCCGCCGCGGCCTGGAACCCGGCCGCCTGCGCGACCGGGACGTTGGCCAGCAGGTCGGTGACGTTCCCCGCCGCCCACACCCCGGCCACCTCGGTGAGCCCGCTCGCGTCCGAGGGCACATACGTCCCGACCCCCATGGGATGCTCCACCGCGCTCAGCCCGAGCCCCGCCAGGACCTCGCCGCGCGCCACCATCCGCGGCGCCACCGCCAGCGCCGCCACCGGCACCCGGCGCCCCGAGACCAGCCGGACCCCGGCCAGCCGGTCGTCCTCGACGGCGAGCCCGGTCACCTCGCCGTCGACCACGGCGATCCCCCGCGCGGCCAGGCGCTCCCACTCGTCCCCGGCCGGCTCGTCACCGGTGTGGAGGAACAGCGTCACCCGCGGCGACCACTGCCGGAACAGCAGCGCCTGGTGCACGGACATCGGGCTGCCGCCCAGCACACCGATCGGCGCGTCGCGGACCTCCCAGCCGTGGCAGTACGGGCAGTGCAGCACATCCCGCCCCCACCGCTCCCGCAGCCCCGGCACCTCCGGCACCTCATCGACCAGCCCGGTCGTCACCAGCAGCCGCCGCGCCCGAAAGCAGCGACCGCTCCCGGCCTCGACGACGAAGCCGCCCTCCACCCGCCGGGCGGAGACGGCCCGATCGGACACGACCTGCCCGCCGTAGCCGGCCACCTCCTCCCGGCCGATCCGCAACAGCTCCAGCGGCGACACCCCGTCGCGGGACAGCAGCCCGTGCGCCCCCGCGGCGGGCGCGTTGCGCGGCTCGCCGGAGTCGATCACCACCACGGAACGCCGGGCCCGCGCCAGCGTCAGCGCCCCCGACAGCCCGGCGGCACCCCCTCCGACGACCACGACGTCGAACGCGTCAGAAACCCTGTCAGAACCCTTGTCTTCGGTCATGCGCCCACCCTGCGCCGCGTCTGCCGAAACCGCGAACCTCCTTGCCGCTTCAGCAAAGCCGACGGCCTCAAAAAGCGCGTCGCCCCGCTCCCGGCCGAGGGCGGCGAGAGCGGGGCGACGTCGGGAACGGGCGGCTGCTACGCCGCGGCCGGGACCGCCTGGCGGTCGACGCCGGCCGCGTCCGCGTCGTCCAGGGGAGACGCCGAGGCGTGTTCGTAGGCGTGGCGGTCGAGGATCTTCTCGCGGGCCGAGACGAGGACCGGGATCAGGGCCTGGCCTGCAACGTTCGTTGCGGTGCGCATCATGTCCAGGACCGGGTCGATGGCCATGAGGAGGCCGACGCCCTCCAGCGGGAGGCCGAGCGTGGACAGGGTCAGGGTCAGCATGACGGTGGCGCCGGTGAGGCCGGCCGTGGCGGCCGAGCCGATGACCGAGACGAAGGCGATCAGCAGGTAGTCACCGAAGCCGAGGTGCACATCGAAGATCTGGGCGATGAAGATCGCGGCGATGGCCGGGTAGATCGAGGCGCAGCCGTCCATCTTCGTCGTCGACCCGAAGGGCACCGCGAAGGAGGCGTACTCCTTGGGGACGCCGAGGCGCTCGGTGACCTTCTGGGTGACCGGCATGGTGCCGACCGAGGAGCGGGAGACGAACGCGAGCTGGATCGCGGGCCACGCGCCCTTGAAGAAGTGCAGCGGGTTGACCTTGGCGACCGTGGCCAGCAGCGTCGGGTAGACGCCGAACATCACCAGGGCGCAGCCGATGTAGATGTCGGCGGTGAAGGTGGCGTACTTGCCGATGAGGTTCCAGCCGTACTCGGCGATGGCGTAGCCGATGAGGCCCAGGGTGCCCAGCGGGGCGAGGCGGATGACCCACCACAGGGCCTTCTGCAGCAGTTCCAGGACGGCCTGGCTGAGGGTGAGGATCGGCTGTGCGTTCTCGCCGAGCTGGAGGGCGGCGACCCCCGCGACGGCGGCCATGAAGACGATCTGCAGGACGTTCAGCTCGGTGAACGGCGTGATGACGTCCGTCGGCACGATGCCGGTGAGGAAGTCCAGCCAGGAGCCCGCGTGGTCGGGCTTGGAGCCGTCCTGCGGGGTCAGGCCGGTGCCCGAGCCGGGGTTGGTGAGCAGGCCGATCGCCAGGCCGATGGCGACCGCGATCAGCGAGGTCGCCATGAACCACAGCAGGGTGCGGGTCGCGAGGCGCGCGGCGTTGTTGACGTTCCGCAGGTTGGTGATCGAGACCAGGATCGCGAAGAAGACCAGCGGGGCGACGGCCAGCTTCAGCAGCTGGACGAAGATCGAGCCGATCTTGTCGAGGGTGGTGACCAGCCAGCCGACGTCACCGCTGCGGGCGACCCAGCCGAGCACCACGCCGAGCACCAGGCCCAGCAGGATCTGCGCCCAGAACGGCACCTTGGGCAGGCGTATGGGGGACGTCTTGGACGGCGTCTCGGAGACGGATGACAACGGACACACTCCGTAGGCAGGAAAAAGTCAGGGGACGAGGAAGCGGACAAGGGTGAGCCAGGAGTCCGTACGGTCTCCGGCCGCTGGGGGGTGAGAAGCGGTCAGCCGCGGCAACAGGCCGCTGACCGGCAGCGGCAGAGATCGATGTGCAGGCGCGCCACGAGCGGGACGCTCATGGGGAATCGGGGCGCGGCTGCTGTCGTCATGACGAAAACATTAACACTCTGGCTTTGAGTTCCCCATAGGCAAGCTTTTACACACAGGAGTGCGAACGAACAACGTCCCGTCGGCCAGCGGAAGCTGACCGACGGGACGCCGCAGAGGTGTGAGGAGAGTTACAAGCAGAAGCCGCGCGGAAACGCGGCGATGTGGCTCAGACGCCGTCTTCCTGGCTCTGGTTCGCCGCGAGCCGCGCCTTGGCGCGGTCGACCCGCTCCGAGACCTGCACCGCCATCTCGTCGCGCTGCTTGCGCAGCAGGACGAAGCTCAGCGGCGCCGAGACGACCAGGGCCAGCAGCGCGACCCAGAAGAGGTTGGAGCCGCCGAGCCCGGCGGGCACCACCCGGAAGTACACCAGGGCCCACATCACCAGGAACGAGCCCGCGAAGATCCCCAGGCGCATGGCGGTGTAGCGGAACGTCGCGCTCGGCTTGAAAGACACGGCCGTCTTCTTTCTGCTGGGAAGTCCTGCCCATCCAGTGAATCACGGACGCCCCAGGGCCTCCGCGACGACCCTGAGATCCGACACCAGCCCCTGGTAGACCGCCTCCCGGTCGTCGGCGCGCAGCACGGCGGAGGGGTGGATGGTGGCGACCACGCACTCCCGCGCCCCCTCCTCTTGGACGGGCAGCAGCATCCCGCGCTGCTTGGTGACCCGGAAGGAGGAGCCGAGCAGCGCCTTTCCGGCAGTCGCCCCCAGCGCCACGATCACCTCGGGGTCGATCAGATACAGCTCGGCGGTCAGCCATGGCCGGCAGGCGCTGATCTCGCGCAGGCTGGGCGGCTTGTGGATGCGCCGTTTGCCGCGCCCGGGGAGGTGGCCGAACTTGAAGTGCTTGACGGCGTTGGTGATGTACGTCTCGGTCGGGTCGATGCCCGCCTCGTCCAGCGCCCGCGTCAGCACCTTGCCCGCGGGCCCCACGAACGGGCGACCCTGCCGGTCCTCCTGGTCGCCGGGCTGCTCCCCGACCAGTACGACGCGGGCGCCCGGGTCCCCGGTGCCGAAGACGGTCTGACTCGCCTCGCGGTGCAGCGGGCAGCCGCGGCACCCCGCGGCCGCCTCGCGCAGCGCGGCGAGGTCGGCGCCGCGCGGCACGAAGGGCTCGGCGGTGTACGCGTCCTCGGGGTCGCGCGCCGCCCCGGCGGAGGCCTTGGCCATGTAACGGCGAGTACCCGCCCCGGGGGCCGTCAGACACCGACCGGGGCGGGCACCGGCAAACGCCGCGGGCGTCAGACGCGCATGGCCTGCGGCGCCTCGCGCCGGTCCGGGTCAGGCCCCTCGTACTCACGGATGATCTCGTAGCGGGTGTTCCGCTCCACCGGCCGGAATCCCGCGTCCCGGATCAGTTCCAGCAGATCGTCGCGGGTCAGCTTGTTCGGCGTGCCGTAGTTGTCGGCGTCGTGGGTGATCTTGTACTCGACGACCGAGCCGTCCATGTCGTCCGCGCCGTGGTTGAGCGCGAGCTGCGCGGTCCGCACGCCGTGCATCACCCAGAAGACCTTCACATGGGGGACGTTGTCGAACAGCAGGCGCGAGACCGCGAAGGTCTTCAGCGCCTCCGCGCCGGTGGCCATGGTGGTCCTGGCCTGCAGCCGGTTGCGGACCTTGCCGTCCTTCATGTCCACGAAGTCGTGCTGATAGCGCAGCGGGATGAAGACCTGGAACCCGCCGGTCTCGTCCTGCAGCTCGCGCAGCCGCAGCACGTGGTCCACCCGGTGCCGGGGCTCCTCGATGTGCCCGTACAGCATGGTGCACGGGGTCTTGAGGCCCTTCTCGTGGGCCAGCCGGTGGATGCGCGACCAGTCCTCCCAGTGGGTCTCGTGGTCGACGATGTGCTGCCGGACCTCCCAGTCGAAGATCTCCGCGCCGCCGCCGGTGAGCGACTCCAGGCCGGCGTCGATCAGCTCGTCGAGGATCTCCGAGGCCGGCAGCCCGGAGATCTTCTCGAAGTGGTGGATCTCGGTGGCGGTGAAGGCCTTCAGGGACACCTGCGGAAGGGCTTCCTTGAGGGCCTTCAGCGACCGCGGGTAGTAGCGCCAGGGCAGGGTGGGGTGCAGACCGTTGACGATGTGCAGCTCGGTGAGGTTCTCGTTCTCCATCGCCTTGGCGAGGCGGACGGCCTCCTCGATGCGCATGGTGTACGCGTCCTTCTCACCGGGCTTGCGCTGGAAGGAGCAGTACGCGCACGAGGCGGTGCACACATTGGTCATGTTGAGGTGGCGGTTGACGTTGAAGTGGACCACGTCACCGTTCTTGCGGGTGCGCACCTCATGGGCCAGCCCGCCGAGCCAGGCCAGGTCGTCGCATGCGTACAGCGCGATACCGTCCTCGCGCGACAGCCGCTCACCGGCGCGGACCTTCTCTTCCAGTTCGCGCTTGAGACCCGCATCTTGGATAGACGCAGTCATGCGGCCGCCTCCCATACGTCTGCAATACGTCTGCTTATGTAGGCCTTTGCTTTAAGTGGCCTTCCTGAGACTACGCCTTGACGTCGTCGGGCAATTCGCCGACCCGGTTCTCCCACTTCGTGGACAGCACGATCGTGGTACGCGTACGGGCGACGCCCTTGGTGCCGGACAGCCGCCGGATGGTCCGCTCGAGCCCGTCCACGTCCGAGGCGCGCACCTTGAGCATGTACGAGTCGTCGCCCGCGATGAACCAGCAGTCCTCGATCTCGGCCAGCTCGCGCAGCCGCCCCGCCACGTCCTCGTGGTCGGCGGCGTCGGAGAGCTGGATACCGATGAGCGCGGTCACCCCGAGGCCGAGGGACGCGGCGTCGACGGTCGCGCGGTAGCCGGTGATCACTCCGGCCGCCTCCAGGCGGTTGATCCGGTCCGTGACGCTGGGTCCGGACAGGCCGACGAGCCGGCCGAGCTCCGCGTACGACGCCCTCCCGTTCTCCCGCAGGGCCTGGATGAGCTGCCTATCCACCGCGTCCATATGCCGTGCGCCTTCCATTATTCAGAGATACAGCAAGTTTACACGCATAAACTAAGGTATAGGGGCATCCCACCCTCTAGAACCTGTGGGCCCCGCAGCCTGTGCGGCGGGCCACGGAGGCGGGGCGACGCGGCGGCGGCGGTGCCCGCTACCCGTCCCCGGTCCCACCCCGGAGTTCCCCCTCCCACCGGCGGTACAGCTTGTGCGGCACCCCCGCCGCGTCCAGCACCCGCCCGGCCACGAAGTCCACCAGATCCTGGATGTGGGTCGCCCCCGCGTAGAACGCGGGCGAGGCGGGCACCACGACCGCGCCCGCCTCGTCCAGCGCGACCAGGTGCCGGAGGGTCTGGCCGCTCAGCGGCGCCTCCCGCACCGCGACCACGAGCGGGCGGCGCTCCTTGAGCGTCACGCTCGCCGACCGCTGCAGCAGGTCCTTCGACAGGCCCAGCGCCACCCCGGCCACACACGCGGTGCTCGCCGGGACGATCAGCATCCCCTTGACGTCATAGCTGCCCGAGGACGGGCCCGCGGCCAGGTCCCCGGCCGCCCAGTGGCGCACGTCCGCCACGTCCACCTGCGGCTCGAAGGCGTCGGGCGTGCCGTCCGCGCCGCGCGCCAGCCAGCGGCCCAGGTCCTCGCGCCAGTGCGCGTCCCGGAAGGAGATGCCCGTCTCGTCCAGCAGCGTCAGCCGTGAGGCCCGGCTGACCACCAGGTCGACGGCCTCCCCCGCGGACAGCAGCGCGCGCAGTACGGAGGCGGCGTACGGCGTCCCGGACGCGCCGGAGACACCGACCACCCAGGGCCGGCGCCGGCTCACTTCTTCGTGCGGTCCGTACGGCTGACTGTGCGGCCTGTACGGCTCGTGCGGCGGCTCCACACGACGAGCCTAACGGGCGGGCCTCATGGGCTCAGTCCCCGCACCAGCAGGTCGAGCAGCGCGCAGCAGAACAGCGCGATGCCGACGAAGCCGTTGACCGTGAAGAAGGCGCGGTTCAGCCGGGACAGATCGCCCGGCCGCACGACCGAGTGCTCGTACCAGAAGGCCGCCGCCACGATCACCAGACCCAGCCAGAAGAAGAGCCCGGCGTCGGTGGCCAGCCCGTACCAGCCCAGCAGCAGTGTGGTGACGACGTGACAAACGCGCGCCCCGTACAGCGCCCCCGCGATGCCGAAGCGGGCCGGCACCGACTTCACCCCGTGGGCCCGGTCGGCCGCCACGTCCTGGCAGGCGTAGATCAGATCGAAGCCGCCGATCCAGACGCCGACCGCGAGGCCGAGGATCACCGCGTCCCAGGACCACTCCCCCGTGACCGCGATCCACGCCCCGACCGGGCCCATCGCCTGGGCGAGGCCGAGGATGGCGTGCGGGAAATTCGTGAAGCGCTTCCCGTACGGATAGACCACCATCGGCACCACCGCGACCGGCGCCAGGGCCAGGCACAGCGGGTTCAGCAGCGCGGCCGCGCCGAGGAAGACGGCGAGCGCGACCAGCGCGCCGATCCAGGCGGAGCGCACGGGCACGGCGCCGGTGACCAGCTCGCGCCCCGCGGTGCGCGGATTGCGGGCGTCGATCTCCCGGTCGATGATCCGATTGCAGGCCATGGCGAAGGTGCGCAGCCCCACCATGGCGACCGTCACCAGCAGCAGCCGCAGCCAGTGGATCGTGCCGTCCCACAGCTGCATCGCGGTCAGCGAGGCGATGTAGGCGAAGGGCAGCGCGAAGACCGAGTGCTCGATCATCACCAGCCGCAGAAAGGCGCGGACGCGGCCGGGCGGCGCGGCGCCGGGGCCGAGGACGCCGGGGGTCGCGGAGTCAGCGCTCATCGGGCCACCCCGGCGGGGGCATGCCCACGCCGCCTGCCTCCGGTTCTCGATGCGCCAGTCACAGCCCGTACTCCTTCCATCGCCTTGTCACCCGATCGGCCGTCTCGGGGTCGGACTCGACCATGCGCGGCCAGCCGCCGTCACGCGTATAGCCCTCCTCGGGCCACTTCGCCGTGGCGTCGATGCCCGCCTTGCCACCCCAGAACTGCTGGTACGAGGCGTGGTCGAGGTGGTCGACCGGGCCCTCGACGACGGTCAGGTCGCGGGCGTAGTCGGTGTTGCCCAGCGCCCGCCAGGACACCTCGTGCAGATCGTGGACGTCGCAGTCGGCGTCGACCACGACGATCAGCTTGGTCAGCGACATCATGTGCGCGCCCCAAATGGCGTGCATCACCTTCTGCGCGTGTTTCGGGTACTTCTTCTCGATGGAGACGATCGCACAGTTGTGGAAGCCGCCCGACTCCGGGAGGTGGTAGTCCACGATGTCCGGGACGATGATCTTGAGTAGGGGGAGGAAGAACCGCTCCGTCGCCCGCCCCAGCGGCCCGTCCTCGGTCGGCGGACGGCCCACCACGATCGACTGCAGCAGCGGGCGCTGCCGCATCGTCACACAGTCGATGGTGAGCGCCGGAAAGGGCTCCTGCGGGGTGTAGAAGCCGGTGTGGTCGCCGAACGGCCCCTCGGGGAGCATCTTCCCGGGCTCCAGCCAGCCCTCGATGACCACCTCGGCGTGCGCCGGGACCTGCAGCGGCACCGTCTTGCAGTCGACCATCTCGACCCGTCGGCCCTGGAGGAAGCCCGCGAGCAGGTACTCGTCGATGTCGCCGGGCAGCGGCGCGGTCGCGGCGTACGTCACGGCGGGCGGCGCGCCGAAGGCGATGGCCACCGGCAGCTTCTCACCGCGCCTGGCGGCCACTTGGTAGTGGTTGCGGCTGTCCTTGTGGATCTGCCAGTGCATGCCGATGGTGCGGCGGTCGTGGCGCTGCAGCCGGTACAGGCCCAGATTCCGGGCCCCGGTCTCGGGGTGCTTGGTGTGGGTCAGGCCGAGGTTGAAGAAGGAGCCGCCGTCCTCGGGCCAGGTGAACAGCGCGGGCAGCGCCTCCAGGTCGACGTCCTCGCCCGTGAGCACCACCTCCTGCACGGGCGCGTCCTTCACCTTCTTCGGCGGCACATGCGCCATGGCGCCGAGCTTGCCGAACGCCTCGCGCAGCCCGCCGAAGCCGTGCGGCAGCTCCGGCTTGAGCAGCCCGCCGATCTTCTCGCCGATCTCGTCGTACGAGGCGAGACCGAGGGCCTTGAGGAAGCGGCGGTCGGTGCCGTAGACGTTCATCGCCAGCGGCATGGACGAGCCCTTGACGTTCTCGAAGAGCAGGGCCGGACCGCCCGACTTGTTCACCCGGTCGACGATCTCCCCGATCTCCAGATACGGGTCGACTTCGGCCTTGATGCGCCGGAGGTCTCCCTCGCGGTCGAGCGCCCGCAGAAAGGAGCGAAGATCGTCATAAGCCATGCGTTCCAGTATCCGGTACGCACTACCCTGGAGCAGTCATGGGGCCACGCGCGGCCCACCATCGTTCCCCGGGGACCGGCCATCATGCTCAGGTATCTGCCCTTCCTGCTCATCCTGGCGCTGTGGATCTACGCCTTCATCGACTGCCTGAACACCCCCGAAGAGGAAGTGCGCCACCTCCCCAAGGTGGTCTGGGTGATCATCGTGCTGCTCTTCGGCGAGGTGCTGATCGGCCCGATCGCCTGGCTGGTGGCGGGCAAGAACCGGCCCGCGCTCGCGGGCGCGGGCGGCGGCGGCAGCCGTTCCGCGGCCGGGCCCCGGCAGCAGTGGGTGGCCCCGGACGACAACCCGGAATTCCTCAAGTCCCTCCGCGAGGAGAACAAGAAGGACGACGAGGAGCTCCTCAAGGACTGGGAGGCGGACCTGCGCCGCCGCGAGGAGGAGCTGCGCCGCAAGAACGAGGAAGGTTCGGGGGACGCGAAGGAGTAAACCCTTCAAGGGCGACGCGAAGAGGCGTACGGGCCGATGGGCTCCGTACGCCTCTTCGTGTCTCAGCGGCTCAGGTCGTGCACCTTTGTGTCACGGCCTTTGTGTCAGGGCCTTTGTGTCACGCCGTCACCGCGGGCGCTGGTCCGGCTTGTCCACGACCGCCCGGTTCAGGAGCGCGGTGGTGCCGGTGACCTGCCCGGCCCTGTGACCGTCGGCGTCCTCGAGCGCGACGCTGCGCTCGCCCAGGTACTCGCCCGTCTTCTCGTCGAAGATCAACTCCTCGCGCAGGGTGGAGCGGCCGGAGTCGGCCCGCGCCACGGCGACCCCGTGCCGCCCGGCGGCGTCCACGGCGTCGGGCACGACCACCACACCGGGGATCTTCGCCGCCGCGCGGTAGAACGCGGCGCTCACCTTCGGCGGCATCAGCGACTCGCGGATGAGATCGCCGACGAGCACGAACGCGTCCTGGTCCAGCGACCGCTCGCGTCGAAGAGCTCCCCGAACGCTGCGGGGTCCCCGTCTCTGACGCGGGCTCGAAGATTCTTCTCCACGACGGGGAACTGTCCGAACGACGAGGGCCGGTTCCCGTGACCCGGGTCACAAGCTCTTGACCTGGGTCACAGGAACCGGCCCTGCGGGCGGCGGCGGTTCAGACTCCGGCGTAGGAGTGCTTGCCGCTGATGAAGATGTTCACGCCGTAGTAGTTGAAGAGGTAGCAGCCGAACGCGATCAGCGCGAGGTAGGCGGCCTTGCGGCCCTTCCAGCCGCCGGTGGCGCGGGCGTGCAGGTAGCTGGCGTAGGCGACCCAGGTGATGAAGGACCAGACCTCCTTGGGGTCCCAGCCCCAGTAGCGGCCCCAGGCGGCCTCGGCCCAGATCGCGCCCGCGATGATCGTGAAGGTCCACAGCGGGAAGACCGTGGCGTTGATGCGGTACGCGAACTTGTCGAGGCTGCCGGCCGCGGGCAGCCGCTCCAGGACGGAGGCGAAGCGGCCGGGCTCCTCGCCCTTGGCCAGCTTCTCCTCGTGCCGGTCGCGGAAGAGGTAGAGCAGCGTGGCGACGGCGCCGAGGTAGAGGCAGGCGCCGGAGATGATCGCGCAGCTGACGTGGATCCACAGCCAGTACGAGTGGAGGGCGGGAACCAACTGGGCGCTGGCGGTGTACAAGACAGAGACAGCGAGACCGAGGTCGAGGAGGACCGTGGTGACCAGGGGGAGCCCGATCCAGCGCACGTTCTTCTTCAGCGCGAGAAGGGTGAGATACGCGCCGACCGCGACCATGGCGAAGGTCGTGGAGAACTCGTACATGTTGCCCCAGGGGGCGCGCTGTACGGACAGGGCGCGGGTGAGCACGGCGCCGACGTGCATCAGGAAGGCGAGCACGGTGAGGCCGACGGCGATCCGGCCGTACACATCGCCCTGTTCGGTACCGCCCGCGGCGCCCGGCCCGTCGGGGACGTCACGGGTGCCCGCGGCGGAGCGGGTGACGATCTTGGGGCGTTCGAGCACGGCGGTGCCGCCGCCCTGGGCGACCCGCACGGTGACCTTGGACGAGGCTGTGGGAGCCGAGTCGGCGGTGATGGCGGCGGCGGTGCGGCCGACGGCGCTGCGGCTGCCGAACACCCACTCGGCGATATGGGCGAGGAAGGCGAGGGTGTAGACCGCCATGGCCGAGTAGATCAGCACATTGCTGAAATGGGCCAGGCTCTCGTTGGTTTCGGCAGCGAGGTTCACGCGCGCGCTCCTTCGGAAGGATCAGCGGTTTGTGCGGTGTCGATATCCGGATTCGGCTCCGGCTCCGGCGCGGGCGGGGCCTCGGACTGCAGGGCCACGGCGAGGTCGGCGAGTTCTTCGGGAAGCTTGGCGGACTCGCTGCGGCCGAGCCCCGCCATCTCGACGACGGTGACGCCGTCGTCTCCGGTCACCGCGCGGACCCACACCCGGCGGCGCTGGATGAACAGGGAGGCGGCGAGGCCGATCAGGGCGGCGACGGCGCCCACCAGCGCGTAGCCAGTGCCCGGCTGGTGGGAGATCTGGAAGGTGGCCCAGGTCTTGATGCCCTCGAACTTCAGGGTCCCGGCCCCGTTCGGCAGCTTCATGGTGTCGCCCACCTTGAGCACGTCCGCGAAGGCCGACCCGTCGGACTTCTTGAACTGCTTCATCCGCGAGGTGTCGAGCTGGTAGACGTTCTGCGGGACACCGCCGTCGACGCCCAGGCTGCCGTGGTAGACGGTCAGGATCAGCGCCGGATTGTCCAGCGCCGGGAACTGGGAAAACATCGTGCCCGTGCTCAGGTCGAGGGTCGGCACGAACTGGCCCTGGAAGCCGATCTGATCCTTCTTGTTGTTCTTGTCGCGGTAGTCCGGGACCTTGATCACCACGTTCTCGGTGAGGTTGACCGCGTCGATCGGCAGCGAGGCCACCGCACCGCGGAACGCGACCTTGCCCTGCCCGTCGCGGACCGTGACGACCGGGGCGTAGCCGTGGCCGAGCAGATAGACCTTGGAGCCCGCGACCTCCAGGGGCTCATTGACCTTGATCGAGGTCTTGTGCTCCTTGCCGTCCGCACCCTCCCAGTAGGTGACATCGGCGCGGAAGGTGCGGGGGGTGCGCTTCTGGGGGCCACTGCGCTCGTAGGTCGCCGTGAAGCGGTCCAGGTGGAAGCCGAAGGGAGCGAGGTCGTTCTTGTCGAAGAGGGTGCCGGACTTGAAGTCGTCGTACTGCGTCAGGTTGTTGGTGAAGCCGTCGCCCTCGACGATCAGCTTGCCGCCCTCGGCCTTGTACAGCTGCCCGACGGCGAAGGCCACCAGCATCACGATCAGCGCGATGTGGAACAGGAGGTTGCCCGCCTCGCGCAGATAGCCCTTCTCGGAGGCCACCGCGTCACCGACCGTATGGGTCCGGAAGCGGCGCCGCTTCATGATCCGCTGGGCGGCCTCCAGCACCCGCTCGGACTCGGCCTCGGTCCGCCAGGTGGTGTACGCGGGCAGCCGGGTCAGCCGTCGCGGGGCGCCCGGCGGGCGGCCGCGCAGCTGGCCGATGAACTGCCAGGTGCGCGGGACGATACAGCCGATCAGCGAGACGAACAGGAGGATGTAGATCGCCGAGAACCACACCGAGCTGTAGACGTGGAACAGCCCCAGCTTCTCGTAGATCGGCGCGAGGGTTTCGTGCCGCTGCTTGAAGTTCTCCACCTTGACCGGGTCGATGCCCGTCTGCGGGACCAGCGAGCCGGGGATCGCGCCGAGCGACAGCAGGAAGAGCAGCAGCAGCGCCACCCGCATCGAGGTCAGCTGCCGCCAGAACCACCGGGCCCAGCCGATCGGCCCCATCGAGGGGACGCTGATCTCCTCGGCGGGGGCCGTGGACAGCTGCGCCCCCGCCGCGCCGAGCTCGCCCTCGTCGGCGGGCCCGGCGGCGTTGTCCTTGGCGTCGCTGCCGGTGGCGGTGTCGGTATCGGTGGTGGACATCGATCAGATCCCAACGTTGAAGCGCAGGGCCCAGGCCTGCATATCGCCCATCATGCTGTCCCAGACACCTGTGAGGAGCAGCACCCCGAGGGTGACGAGCATGCCGCCGCCGATCCGCATCACCCAGACGTAGTGCCGCTTGACCCAGCCGAACGCGCCGAGCATGCGCCGGTAGGCGATGGCCACGGCGATGAACGGCAGCCCGAGACCGAGGCAGTACGCGACCATCAGCAGGGCCCCGCGCCCGGCGCTCGCCTCGTTCAGCGCCAGGGCGTTGACCGCGGTGAGGGTGGGGCCCAGGCACGGGGTCCAGCCCACGCCGAACAGGGCGCCCAGCAGCGGCGCGCCCACCAGCCCCATCCCGGGCTTCATGTGGAAGCGGAACTCCCGCTGCCCGAAGCCCTTGAGCATCCCCATGAAGGCGAGGCCCATGACGATCGTGATGACGCCGAGCACCTTGGAGAGGGTTTCCTTGTGCTCCTGCAGCGTCCAGCCGAAGTTGCCGAAGAGCGCGCCGGCGGAGACGAAGACGGCGGTGAAGCCGAGCACGAACAGCGAGGCGCCGGCCAGCATCCGGCCGCGCTTGGCCTGGCCCAGATCCGTACCGGTGACGCCTGTGACATACGACATATAGCCGGGCACCAGCGGGAGGACACAGGGAGAGAAGAAGGAGACCAGGCCGCCGAAGACGGCGACCGGCAGCGCCACCAGCAGCGCCCCGGTCAGGACGGTCTCGTTCGCGCCGGGGACGGCGGCGGCCAGGATGCTCACGGCGTCACTTCTCCTCGATCAGCGGCTTGAGCATCGTGCGCAGGCTCTCCTCGCTGAGCGGGGTGAGCGCGCGCGCCGCGATCCGGCCTTCCCGGTCCAGGACGATGGTCGTGGGGATGGCCTGCGGATTGAGGCTGCCCTTGGGGAAGCGCAGCATGAGCTTGCCGATCGGGTCGTACAGGCTCGGGTAGTCGACCTTGAATTCCTTCTCGAACTGGATCGCGTTGGCGGGGTCCGGGTCACGGGTGTTGATTCCCACGAACCGCACCCCGTCCGCCTCGGTGTCCTTCGCGACCTTGACGAGGTTGGGCGCCTCGGCCCGGCAGGGCGTGCACCACGAGCCCCAGACATTGACCACGACGATCTTGCCCTTGTAGTCGGCGAGATCGAGCTTGCCGCCTTCGAGGGTCTTGCCCGACAGCTCGGGGGCGTGCTTGCGGTCGCCCTTGGGGACGGTGTCCACGCCGCCCTTGCCCTGGATGAACTTGGTGTCGCTGGAGCCGCCCGAGGTGCCGCCCGCTCCACAGGCGGACAGGGTCAGCGCGGCAACCGCGGCTCCAGTGGCCAGCACGGTTGCGCGACGGCGGATCGCGAGGCGCCGAGGGGCGCGGCGGGCACTCATGTGAAAAGTTTCGCATGCGCCTTTCCCGGATCTTCGGCACCCCCCTCGACACCCTCTCGGGCTCAGGCGGCGGCGCTCCACTGCTGGCCCACGCCGAACGTCTGCAGATGCGCGAGGACCTTGGGGTCCTGGGCGTCCATCCAGTCCGTGAGCTGCCGGAAGGACACCACCCGGACATCCTTCCGCTTTTCGTCGGCGATGTGCTTGAGCGCCTCCTCGACGGCATCCATGTAAATGCCGCCGTTCCACTTCTCGAAGTGATTACCGATGAAGAAAGGGGCGCGGTTCGTCTCGTAGGCCCGCTGGAATCCGGCTATGTACGCCTGGGCCGCCTGCCGGCGCCAGCCCGGGTAGTTGGCCGGCGGGGCATTCGTCGAATTCCGGGACTGGTTGGCCAGGATGTTGTAGTCCATCGACAGGACCTCGAAGGAATGCCCGGGGAAGGGTATTTGCTGCAGCGGGAAGTCCCAGATGCCCTGCTTCTTCGTCGGCCACACCTGACGCCCGCCCGGCGAGCTCGCGTCATAGCGCCAGCCGAGCTCCCGGGCGGTCGGCAGCAGGTTGTTCTGGCCGAGCAGGCACGGGGTGCGGGCGCCGACGAGTTCCTTGCTGTAGTCGAAGGGCAGCGGTTCGAGGTCCTTGAAGCCGGTGTTCGTCCGCCACTTTGTGACAAACGACACAGCCTGGTCGATCTCGGACCGCCACTGGGCGGGCGTCCAGTTGGCGACCGAGCCGGTCCCCGCGCAGAAGTGGCCGTTGAAGTGGGTGCCTATCTCATGGCCCTCCAGCCACGCCTCGCGCACGTTCTCCAGGGTCATCCGGACGTGGTCATCGGTGAGATAGCCGATGTCGGAGGCGCCGACCGGGTTGTTCGGCGGCCGGTACAGCCGCTTCTTCGACTCCGGCAGGCAGTAGAGACCGGAGAGGAAGAAGGTCATGGCCGCGCCGTGGTCCTTGGCGAGCTTGCGGAACCGCGGGAAGAGGCCGTTGCCGACCTCCCCCGCCCCGTCCCAGGAGAAGACCACGAACTGCGGCGGCTTCTGGCCCGGCTCCAGCCGCTCGGGCGCCGACGGCTGGTTCGGCTGCTTCCCCGTGTGGGCCGTCGAGCCGTCGCCGATCGGCCGGAGCGTCGGCCTCGCCTGCGTCGTCCTGCCCGGCCCGGGCGTGAATCCGGAATCCGACGACTTGGAGCAGCCGGCGGCGGCCAGCGACGCCACCGCCCCCGCTCCCAGACCGAGAATCCCCCTCCGGCTGATCTCCCGCATCGCGTCCTCAATTCACTCTCGCCGTAACCGGCGGCCGGCGTCCGCCAGGTCTCGCGGACGCCCGTTGAGATGACGGAGCGAATACTGAGGTTCCGAATCAGCGTCACCGAATTGAATGGTCGACGCGCTGTTTCCGTTCCATTACACGCCGGTACGCGCCGGTTATGCGCCGGTTATGCGCCGACCCCCTTGGAGGCTCCCTTCACGGGCCGCGCGCCCGCGAGCAGATGCGCCGGGACCAGATCGCGGGCCGGCTCGCTGTAGCCGACCGAGACGATCTTGTCGCCGCGGTAGGTGAAAGTGGTGAGGCTGGCCAGGGTGCACTGCCGCTTGCGCGGGTCGTGCCACAGCCGCCGCCGCTCCACGAAGCTGCGCACGATCCAGATCGGCAGCTGATGGCTGACGCAGACCGCCTCGTGCCCGCGCGCGGCGTCCCGCGCCACACCGATGGCCGCCATCATCCGCACGACCTGGTCGATGTAGGGCTCGCCCCAGGAGGGGCGAAAGGGGTTGGTCAGGTACTTCCAGTTGGCCGGTCTGCGCAGCGCTCCGTCGCCCACGCCGAACGTCTTCCCCTGGAAGACGTTCGCCGCCTCGATCAGCCGCCGGTCGCTGTGCACATCCAGACCGTGGGCCTTGGCGATCGGCGCCGCCGTCTCCTGCGCCCGCTCCAGCGGCGAGGCCACGACATGGGTGATGTCGCGCTCGGCCAGGTGCTCGGCGACCCGGTCGGCCATCCGGCGGCCGAGGTCCGAGAGGTGGTACCCGGGCAGCCGCCCGTACAGCACACCCGTGGGGTTCTCCACCTCTCCGTGCCGCATCACATGCACGACGGTGATGTCGTTGTCGCTCTTCGTCATAGGGGTCATGAGCCCATCATTCAGTCGCCTCGGCGGCGGCCCGCGCCGCCCCCGGCAAAGCCTCCGCCACCCGCTCCAGCGCCCGGTCGTCGTGCGTCGTGGACAGGAACCACGACTCGAAGGCGGACGGCGGGAGGTAGACGCCCTGGGACAGCATCGAGTGGAAGAAGGCCGTGAACCGGTACGCCTGCTGCGCCTTGGCCTTCTCGTAGTCGGTGACCTGGTCCCCGGTGAAGAACACCGAGAACATGTTTCCGGCGGCCTGCACCCGGTGCTCGACCCCCTCCTTGGCCAGCGCCTCGCTCACCAGCGCCCGCAGCCGCGCCGACGCCGCGTCCACCGCCGCGTACGCCGCCTCGTCCAGCAGCCGCAGCTGCGCCAGGCCCGCCGCGGTCGCGACCGGGTTCCCGGACAGGGTGCCCGCCTGGTAGACGGGGCCGGCCGGGGCGAGCCGCGCCATGACGTCGGCGCGCCCGCCGAACGCCGCAGCCGGGAAGCCGCCGCCCATGACCTTGCCGAAGGTCATCAGATCGGGCTCCACGCCGTCGATCCCGTACCACCCGGCCTTCGAGACCCGGAAGCCGGTCATGACCTCGTCCGAGATGTACAGCGCGCCGTGCTCGGCGCACAGCTCCTTCAGCCCCGCGTTGAACCCCGGCAGCGGCGGGACCACGCCCATGTTGCCCGGCGATGCCTCGGTGATCACACACGCGACGTCGTCCGGGTGCGCCGCGAAGGCCGCCCGCACCGCGTCCAGATCGTTGTACGGCAGGACCACGGTCTCCCCGGCCTGCGCGCCCGTCACCCCGGGGGTGTCCGGCAGCCCGAAGGTGGCCACCCCGGACCCCGCCGCGGCGAGCAGCGCGTCCACATGCCCGTGGTAGCAGCCCGCGAACTTGATCACCTTCGCCCGCCCGGTGAACCCGCGCGCCAGCCGGATCGCCGACATCGTCGCCTCGGTCCCCGAGGAGACCAGGCGCACCTGGTCCACGGGCCCGATCCGCGCCACGATCTCCTCGGCGAGCGCGACCTCCCCCTCCCCCGGCGTCCCGAACGAGGTCCCCCGGGCCACGGCCGCCTGAACGGCCGCCGTCACCTCGGGGTGCGCATGGCCGAGGATCATCGGACCCCATGAGCACACGAGGTCGACGTACTCCCGTCCGTCGGCATCGGTGAGGTACGGACCGGTACCGGACACCATGAACCGGGGCGTACCCCCCACGGCGCGGAACGCCCGCACCGGAGAATTCACGCCGCCGGGCGTCACGACGGCCGCGCGGTCGAAAAGCGTCTGCGAAACTGGTGCTGCGTACGGATAGCTCACGCATGCCATGTTGTCAGAGGCTGACTAAGAACTGCCGCCGGGCGTTTCACGCGACTGGCGCGGGGGAGGTCTCTGACACGATGATCGGGTTGCGCGGCAGGTGCCGCGAGTGGTCGGGTGGAGATATGCATCGCGGTGGCGAACTGGGTGAAGGGACCGACGATCGAGGTCCCGAGCGCGCCCGCCCTGGACGCCATAGGCGCCGCGGGGACGCAAGCGGCGCACGCAGGAGCGGGAGCGGCCGTATGGGGGTGACGTACAAGTACTTCGGCGCGCCCGATGGCGCCACCGCCGCCCGGGTCCCCATCTCCATGCGCCCCGAGGAGCTCGGCGGCGACGAGCTCGGCCATGGCATGTTCACCAAGATCAAGCCGGAGACGGTGGCCGCGATGGTCCTCACCGGCATCGAGGGCGTCCCCCTCCACAAGGTGCCCCCGCTCGAACTCGTCGTCCTCCACCCCGACTACGCCGTGGTCAAGCTCCCCATGACCGCCGTCGACCCGCTCCGCGGCGTCGGCGAGGAAGCGGTCGGCGCCGCCGCCTTCATCTGGTCCACCGTCCCCGACCGCGGCGGCCCCCGCGACGCCTTCACGGTCTACCGGCTGCTGCACGAGTGGCAGGACTTCTCCCACCGGCTGCACGAGGCGGGACACCAGCCGTACTGCCTGGTCTGGCCCTGACCTGGGGTTCCTTGCGGTTTAGGCGGGGCCTTCGGGTCCCGCGCTCGTCATGGCTCGCTGGATGTACGGTCCCCATCGCCTGGGTCGACCGCAGGGGTGCCCGGGGCGGTGCCCCTTGTTGAGTGATCCCGAGAGCCGGGATCGGTGCCATCGCGCAGTTCGTGCCGGACCTGCCGCCACGCGCGGATGATGTGTGGCAGCTTTGAGAGCACCTCGCTGATCTGCGCCAGCAGTAGCGTGACGCAGCCGAACGCGGCGAGGATGACGAGGGTCACTTCGTCCCACTTCACCGGGTGGCCTCTACCTTCTGCTGGGCCGCCCCGCAGCGCTCGGGCAACCGCACAGGGGTGCGGGCCAGTATTTTGCCAGTGCTTCTGGGCATGTCGACACCTCGCGCCACCCCGGCCGGCACTTCAGGTCACATACCTGGTGAGCCGCTGATGTGAGTGTGCGGAGTTGGGTGGAATCACGCCCATATGCGGCTTCCTCGGGTGCCGGGGCCCGCGGGAAAACGCCGCCCACCGACTCTCCGCGAGCCGGATGCATTGAAGGTATGCCCTGGTACGAGGGGGTTCCCGACCCCAGGCCCGTCGGCGAACGGGCGGGCTCGGGTGGCGCGCTAGCCGAGCAGGGCCTGGCGGGAGATCCAGTCGAGGGCGTCTGCTCCCAGCCGGTCGGGCGCTTCGAGCAACGCGGCTTCCACCGCCGCGAGGTCTGTCAGCGCCTCGGGGGCGCCCGACCTGTCCAGCACGGCGAGACG
Source organism: Streptomyces sp. NPDC007917 (assembly GCF_042959105.1). Classification (NCBI taxonomy): domain Bacteria; kingdom Bacillati; phylum Actinomycetota; class Actinomycetes; order Kitasatosporales; family Streptomycetaceae; genus Streptomyces; species Streptomyces sp. NPDC007917. Next base: position 52,877 of record NZ_JBIBKK010000011.1, on the reverse strand, counting down.
CTCCATTGCCGAGGCGACATCGCCGGGCCAGCCCGGCATACCGAAGTGGGTAGGAACCTTGAACGCGGCCGAAGTGGCTCTGTGCAGCAGCCCCGCGCGCCAGCCCTGTTCACGCATCACTTCCGCGGTGAACCAGACCCGGTCGTCGATGTGCTGGACAAGCTCCGCCACGGATTCGGACACCATCCGCAGCGCGAAGCGCGAACCGCCGGCCCACGGAAGGTTCACGTCCGAGGCGACGGCCACGAAGGCGAGCAGCGCCTCGGGCCCGTCGTCCCGCGCGGCCACCAGCGCGGCGCGGGCCCTGTGGTACAGATCGACGCTCTGCGCGAAGATCTCACCGTCGCTCGGCCCGTCGTCGGCCGCGTGGATCGCCTCCAGCGGCCCCTCACGCCAGGCGTCGGCCACCAGCCCGACCGCCGCCGCGCTCACCAGGGCATCCGTGTCGTCGGCGTCGATGCCGAAATGCGCCAGGACAACGGGCGCCTGCTCCTCGATGCCCGTGAGCAGCGCGTGCTTCTCCTCGGCCTCGGTCCTTCCCAAGAGAGCCGCGAACCGAGGCGGCAGGGGTTCGGGCTCCGGCTGCTCCACGGTGATTCCGTGATTCGCCAGATCCTCGAAGACGGCGTCCGGTCCGCAGTCGATGTGTGAGGAGTCATGGCGTCCCGAGCAGCCTTCCAGGCATTCGAGCTCCTCGCACATCTCCGGTTCCTCGGGCTGCGCCTCGTTGATGAGGTGATAAGCGAGCCGCTCCGCCACCGCCTCCCGCGCTGTGATCATCGCCAGGTCGAGCCGGAACGCCTCGTCCTTCAGCTCTGGGTCCTCGCGCTCCGCAGAGGTGGGTGGCTCCGGCGCCTCCGGGACCCAGGCGTACGCCGACTCCAGCGAGACCAGCAGCCAGGCGGCCCGCAGCGGCTCGGTGTCACCGTCCCGGGCCAGCCCGGCCACGGCCTCCGCGGCCTGCCGCGCACTGTCGAGCCGGGCGAGATGCCGCTCACGCACCGGCAGCCAGGCCGCGGACTCCGTCCGGGCCCGCTCGGCGTCCTGGGTCAGCGCGGCGTCACGGGCCCGCCGCGCCCGGGCAACCAAACGGGTCAGACAGGGATGGCAGCCGAACAGTCCCGACTCGGGAGTCGGCCCGAGCGGTACGGGCGGCCGATCCTCAAAGGGCTTGTCGCAGAGGCAGCAATCCAGCGCCCCTACCTGGCGGGAGGTGGGGACAGTCGGCAGTGCGGACCGGATCATGGCATAGGCGTATTTAGGGATGTGCACGGGGCAACTCCTTGGGAAACGGCGCCGGTTCGCTCACGGCGCTGTCTCCATGCTCGGGGCCTTCTCGGAGTGCTTGTCATCGTTTGACGCCCGGGACGGGGAAGTTGGCGAAATCTGGCATGTGGCACTTTGCCTGCGACTTCTACGCTCTTGGCACTATCTGACGGCCTTCCGGGCCGCCACCTGAAAGGCCGAAGGGATCTGTCGTTTCGTGACCACCGACACCGTTTCTCTTCCGAACGAAGCCCACCAGGAGCTGGTACGCGCCCTGGAAGAGCTCCACCGGGCGGCGGGCCGCCCCGGCATGCGAAAGGTGAGCGCCCTGATCGCTGAAGGCGACCACCCGGCGGTCGTCAGCCATGAGGGCGTCCGTACGACCCTCAAGGGCCTGAACGTCCCGCGCTGGGAGACCGTGCAGTCGATCGTGGCAGTGCTCGCCGCCGCCTGCGTCGATCCGCCCCGGGACCCGACGGCCGAGGTGGCGCGGTTCCTGCCCCTGTGGCGCGCAGTGCGGGAGGGAGAACCGGGTGGCATGAAGTCGGCCCGGGAACTGGCGCTGTCACAGGGTTGGGGCACAGATGACGGGCAGTGGACCGCTGAGGCGGTCGTCGGCATGATGATCAACCCGTTCAATGCCATTGAGATCGCCCCCTCGCTCGCGGTGCCGCACGAGCCTGTGTTCTCAGAGGACGAATGGGTTCAGGTCGGTGTCCGTCTCATCGAGGAGAACGGTGCCGAGTTTGCTCTGCGTGCTCTCCTGCGAACCCTGAAGGGCGACTACCTGGGCGCCGAGGAGGGCAGCCCCTTCGGCTACCGCTATCCGGACCAGGAAGCTGTCGAAATGCATACGGCCTTCCGCTACGGCTGCGACCGGATACTCCAGCGCCTGGCGGTCGAGCCGAACCTCCTTCAGCGGTCGATCAGCGCCATGCACGCCGACGAGACCATGGACCGTGAGGACCGCATCGAGATGCTGCGCGCCGAATCGGACGTGTCCTTGATGCGGGAGGTCATGACCGCGACCCCGGAGACCTGGCATGAACTCTCCGAGGAGGCCCACCATCAGATCTTCGGCTATCTCATCAAGGAGATCGGCCCAGTGGGCAGATTCGGGCTTCCGCCGGAGCAGCGGTTCCGCATCACCTGGCGCATCCCCGAGCCGCCGGCGGCGTAGCTTCGCCGCCGGTCACCGGCCCAGGGCTCGCCATTCGGGGGCGAGGACCGCCCATATCTGCTTGTCGTAGCGCGCGCCCTCGTACGGCCATGCCTCGCGCCGCACGCCCTCCAGCGTCATGCCGAGCCGCTTGGCCACCGCTGAGCTCCGGTCGTTGTCGGCCCGGCAGTGCCACTCGGCCCGGTGCAGCCCGCGGGATGTGAACGCCCAGTCCACCAGCGCGGCGCACGCCTGCGTGACCAGACCGTGACCCTCGGCGGACGGCTCCAGCCAGCACCCGATCTCGCACACCCCGAAAGCGGCGTCGAAATCGGTGAACATCACGCCGCCGGCCAGCGCTCCGTCCCGCCAGATGCCGTACAGGCGGGCGCCGTCACCGGCCTGGCGTTCGGCGTACCGCTTGAGCGTGGACCGCGCCCCGTCCACATCGGCGGTGACGAACGTGGGCCCGACCCAGGGGCGAATGTGCTCGCGGGCCCGATCCATATGGTCGGCGAACTCCTCGGCATGCCAGACCTCCAGCGGACCAAGGCGAGCCCCGTCGCCCAGCGGCAGCGAGAACATGAGTGGCCTCCTCATTCACATAACACGCGTTATGGCAATGTAGCGTGGCGGCATGCCACGCACCAAGGGAGATCACGAGGCCCGCCGGCGCGACGTCTCCGAAGCCGTCTGGAAGGTGATGGCCATACGCGGCTTCGCCGGCCTGACCCTGCGCGCCGTCGCCGCCGAACTCGGCGCGACCACCGGCCTGCTCACGCACTACTTCCCCACCAAACACGCCCTGGTGGAGTACGCGCTCGACCTCCTCGAACAGCGCACCGCCTCCCGCCCCCGCCGCCGGGCGGGCAAGGGCCTGGCCGCCCTCAGGGACGCGCTGCTCGACATCCTGCCGCTGACCCCCGCGGCCACCGACTCCAACCGGATCTGGGTCTCCTCCTGGGACACCGCGCTCTCCGACCCCGCCCTGAGCACCGAATACGCCCGCAAGTACGCCCAAGGCCGCGACAGGCTGACCGAGCGGGTGGCCGCGGCCCAGGAGCTCGGCGAACTGCCCCCCGGCGACCCCGCGCGCATCGCGGCCGGCGCCGAGTCCTTCGTCCTCGGCATGGTGGTCCAGGCCCTGTTCGACCCGGCGGCGTTCCCGCCACAGCGGCAGGTCGAGCTCCTGGACGACTATCTGGCCCTGCTGGCCCCGCCCACACCGGAGCCGACGGGAAGGCCGGCCGGCAGGAGGAACACCCCGTCAGGATGAGGCCGGGGGCGGGACGTCGACGTCCGCCTCGGCGTGGGCGACGAAGTCGTCGGCGAGGCGGTAAAAGAGCCCGGCGAGCTGTCCCAGGTCTTCGGCGGACCAATGCGCAAGGGCCACCGCCATGCCGCAGCGGCCGGCTTCCCGGATGCGCTCGACGGCGGCCAGGCCGGCGTCGGTGAGCTAAACGCGCTGGGCACGGCGGTCGTCCGGATCCGGAACGCGGATCACATAGCCGGCCTTCTCCAACTGCCCCAGCTGCCGGGTGACATGGGAGGCCTCCACGGACAGCCGGGCGGCGCGTCTCGCTGATGCAGACCCTGGTGATCCCGATCGTCCCCGAGCTGCCGAACTACCTGGACGCCTCGCCGGCGGACCGCCGCCGAGGAGGCGGCGCCCGAGTCGGCCGAGTCGGCCGAGGCCTTGGGGACGGCCTCGTAACGCCCGGCGTCCGGGCGCGGCCGGTCAGCCGGTCGCGTCCGGGTGCGGGGTCCGCTTCGACCAGCGGGCGGTCACCACGTCCATCGCCGCGACGGCGCGGGCGGCCGCCGTGCGGTCGGTGCGGACCGCGTTGGCGAATTCGATGTGCAGGAAGGTGCTGTCCTGGGCCGCGGCGGCGCGGCCCTGTTCGTTGGTGCGGCCCTCCAGGGGGCAGGAGCGGACCCAGGCGCGGCAGACCTCGAAGTCCCGGGAGCGGAGGGCGTTCGCGAGGACGCGGGCGTCGGCGCGGCTCTCGCGGGTGGCGCGGCCGGTCGAGGCGATGACGTCGTAGTCGGGGGCCGAGTCGTCGGCGAAGCCGTGGATCTGGATGCCGGGGAGTCCGCGTTCGGCCAGTTCGGCGCAGACCGCGGAGAAGACGGTGCGGCGACGGTGGGCCACATCGGCCGCGTCCCCGACGCCCGCGTCGCGGTGGGCGCCCGCGAGCACGAGCACGCCGCCGGGGCTGCCGCGCAGGACGCCGACGCCCAGCTGTTCGGTACGGGCGTCCGCCACCGGGTGCGGGATCTGGACGGACCAGCGCACGGGGGCCGACAGGTCGACGTAGACGCGCCCCCAGCCGCGCGGCGCGGGGCCGGTGTCGGTGCGGTCGGCGATCTCGGCGTAGCGCCGGCCGGTGGCGCTGTCGGTGATCGTACGGAGGTCGAAGTCCAGGGCGTCGAGGCGGGCCGCGGCCTGGTCGCGGTGGCCGTCCAGGAGGAGCGCGACGGCGCGGGCGACGCCCTGGCGGTCGGAGCGCCCGGGCGGCAGATAGCCGGTGTCCGCGCCGAACCGGGCGGTGTAGTCGGTGATCCGGCGCTCCAGGTCGGTGCCGCCCTTGGGGGCGGCGGTTCCGCCCGCGCCGCCGCGCAGGGCGAGGGCCGTCGTCAGCAGGGCGGCCACGGCGGTGAGCGCCACGACGCCGAGGACGAGGGGGCTCTTCCGCGCGGCAATGGAGGTCTTCCGCGCGGCGGAAGCGGCCTTCCGGGCGGCGCGGGTGGTCTTCCGGGGGCGGTCGGCTCTCATGGTGGAGTCGGCTCTCATGATGAATCGGACGATAGCGGGGCAACGGGTTCCGGCCATCGATCAGCAGTGCGAGGGGTCAAGCGATCTGACTCACATTTTCATCTCCTCACGCAACCTTTAACCTGACTGATTGATCCAAACCCCACGGGTCGCGTATTTTCGCGCGGCCGCGCGCCTGCGGGGCTCGCGCATCGGCGCGCCCCCGAGCGGCGCGAACACCCCCCAAGCAATTCAAGAGAGGAGCCCCCGTGGCCGCTTCGGCGCCGAAGCGGCGGCGAAAGATCCGCCGACGGGCTGATATGTCACTGATAGGCGGCATTCGTCCGCCCATAGCCGTACTCTCGGCCCTGCTCCTCTCCCTGGCGGGAATCACCGCCCTCACCTTCGGCAAGACCGAGAACGTCCTCGTGCCCAAGGCCGTGCTGACCTCACAGCAGCACTTCGCCGAGGACGGAGCCGTCGCACTGCGCGCCTCGCTCGACGAGTCGGTCACCGACCTCAACCGCACCGCGATCCTCTTCAGCGAGGGCCAACCCGCCTCCGCCGACGCCGTCCTCGACAAAACGGGCAGCGTCTACCAGAAGTGGAGCGGCACCGCGGTCATCGAGATCAAGTCGGGCAAGCTGCTCGCCGCCCGGGGCGAGACCGTGCCGCTCACCGTGATCGACCGCACCAAGCTCTCCGGCAAGGACGGCCTGGCGCCCCGCCTGGTCCGGCTGAAGAACGGCCAGACCCGGCTGATCGCCCTCGCCCTGCTGTCCTGGGAGGGCCGGCCCCAGCAGCTCCTGATCGCCTCCAGCAATCTGAAGGTGCCCGGGATGCGGCTGAGCGAGGGCCGCGCCATCGGCGTCGTGGACTCGACCGGCACGATCCTCAGCAGCGACGGGGCCCTCGACAGCGAGCGGGCGCAGCGCGAGCTGAAGACGTTCGCCACCACCGCCGCCGGCAAGGCCCGGCAGAACCCCATCAGCGCCAAGGAGCCCGGCGCCGGCGGCTACGCGGGCGTCAGCGGCAGCTTCACCGGCGACGCCACGGGCGACCGGCGGACCGTCGCCGGCTACGCCACGCTCGCCGCCGCCGAGCCGGGCAAGTCCACGGTGGCCAGCGGCCTCGGGCTGAGCATCGTCACCCAGGTCGGCGTCACCGAGCGCGCCTCCCAACTGGCCCGCCCCGCCTTCGGCCTGGCCGCCGCGGGCGCGCTGCTGGTCATCGGCGGCCTGGCCATCGCGGTGCTGCTCGGCACCGTCCAGCGCCCCCTGATCCGGCTGTTCCTGGAGAGCCGCCGGCTCACCCGCGGCGACCTGGCCCGCCCGGTGACCGTGCCCCGGTTCGGCGAGGCCGCCCGCATCGGCCGGGCCCTGGAGCGGCTGCGGCAGCAGCTGCGCGGGGAGTCCCCCGAGGGTACGGACGGCGCGGACGGCGCGCGCGGCCTCCGGCGCCTGGGCACCCGCGCCCTGGTCGCCGTCTCCGCCGTACTGCTGCTGACCTGGTCGGTCCCGCTGACCCTGCTGCTCAACCGCCCCAGCTCCTCCGTACACATCCCGGCCCAGGTGGTCAGCGACCAGAAGGCGCGCACCGAGACGATCAGCGACCGGGTGCGCCGGGCGCTCAACGAGGGCCACGCCGACCTGTCCGCCGTCGCCGCCCTGATCGGAAACCGCACCTCGGCCGACGACATGACGGCCGTCCTCACGCGCACCATCGAGGAACATCCGCGCTACGAGTCCGTCTACGTCCTCAGCGGCGACGGCGAGGTGCTGGCCCGGGCCGGGCACAAGCCGCACCACTCGTCCGGCGAGCGCCCCTCCGACCAGCCGCTGAAGCTGTCCGGACACGGCGGCAAGAAGCCCGTCATCCGCGCCACGGCCCCCCTCCAGGGGAAGGCGGGCGCCGCGGTCGTCGGCGAGTTCGACATCGACTTCGTCAACGCGCTGCTGCGCCGCGAGGGCCTCGGCCAGGTCCGGGTGGTCGACGCCGAGGGCCGGGTCATCGCCGGGAACTCCGGCTACCTGGCCTTCCAGAAGATGCCCGGACACCTGTCCCCGCTGGTCGACGGCAAGCAGCCGCACGCCAAGGTCCAGCGCGGCGACGACGTGCGGATCGCCGCCGCGTCCCCGATGACGGGCGGCGGCGTGGCGAAGGTCCTCGACTGGAGCGTCGTCAGCTGGCAGCCCGCCTCCCGGCTCGACATCCCCGCCTACACCCTGCAGAACCGCACCGTGCTGGTCGGAATGCTCGGCCTCACCGCGGCGGCGGCCTGCCTGGGCTGGCTGCACATCGTGGTCGTCCGCCCGCTGCGCGCGCTCGCCGACCAGGCCGAGGCGCTCGCGGGCGGCGACCGGCGTACCGTCCTCTTCCCGCGCCACCACGACGAGGTCGGCGCCGTCGTCCGCAGCCTGGAGCTCATCCGGCAGCAGCTGCAGGAGCAGCAGCGTGGCGGGCGTGACGGCAGTCGGTCCCTCGCCGGAAGGAACTGAAAAACCGTGCTCTTCCTTTACACCGTGCTCATGGTGTGCAGCGCGATACTGCTGGTCGCCGGGGTCGTGGAGCAGCGGCGGCACTTCGCCAACCTGGACAACATCCCCACCCGGGTGCTGGTCAACGGCATCCGCGGCAAGTCGTCCATCACCCGGCTGTGCGCGGGCGCGCTGCGCGGCGGCGACCTGGTCACCGTCGCCAAGACCACCGGTACGGCCGCCCGGTTCATCCACCCCGACGCCACCGAGGAGCCGGTCTACCGCAAGTTCGGCATCGCCAACGTCGTCGAGCAGATCGGCATCGTGCGGCGCGCCGCCGCGTACCGCCCGGACGCGCTGGTCATCGAGTGCATGGCCGTCATGCCGGCGCTGCAGGAGATCAACCAGTCCAAGCTGATCCGCTCCACGATCGGCGTGCTGTGCAACGTCCGCGAGGACCACCTCGCCGAGATGGGCCCCACCCTGGACGATGTGGCGCGCTCGCTGTGCCGGTCCATGCCGGAGGACGGGATCTGCGTCACCGCCGAGAAGGAGCGCCTGCACATCCTCCAGGAGGAGGCCGACGCCCGGAACTGCCGTCTGATCTACGCGGACCCGGAGACGGTCAGCGATGAGGAGCTGCGCGGCTTCAGCTGGTTCACCTTCAAGGAGAACGTGGCGATCGCGCTCGCCGTCGCCGAACTCCTCGGCGTGGAGCGCAAGGTGGCCCTGCAGGGCATGTACGACGCGCCGCCGGACCCCGGTGTGCTGTCCGTCGAGCGCTACCGCACCCACGAGGGCAAGCGGCTGCGCTTCGCCAACGTCTTCGCGGCCAACGACCCCGAGTCGACGCTGATGAACATCAACCAGCTGCTCGACCTCGGCGCGATCCACCGCCCGCTCAACGTGGTGATCAACTGCCGCCCCGACCGCGTCGAACGCAACGGCCAGATGGGCGAGATCATCCCCGACCTCGACCCCGAGCACGTCTTTGTGATCGGCCACCCGGCCAAGTCCGCCATCGACGCCATCCCCGCCTCGTACCGCTCACGCGCCGTCGATCTCGGCGGCGACCGGCGCGACCCGGAGGAGTTCATGGCGCAGATGCTGGGCATGCTCGGGCCCAACTCCTCGCTGGTCGCCATCGGCAACATCCACGGCCAGGGCGAAGTGCTCCTCGAGCACCTTGCCGAGCTCCCCGCCGACGACTCCCCCGACGAGCCCGGCGGCGGCGACAGCGTCGGCGCCCCCGAGCCCGCCGCCCCGGCCGGCGCCGGGGGCACCCGGCCGGCCGCCGCCCCCGTCGCAGCGACCACGTCGGCCCTGCCCGCCCTGCCCGCCCCGCCCGAACACGTCGACACGATGCAGCTGTACGCGCCCCGCATCGACCCCTACCAGCGGTACCCGGAGGCGTACGAGGCCCGGTACGCGCAGCGGCAGCCCGCGGCGCAGGACGGCCAGGCCCGCCCGCGCGGCTACTTCGAGCCCCGGGTGCCGCCCCAGCCCCTCAAAGCAGACCCGCCCCTCATGGCAGACCCGCCCGCCGCGGCGGACCAGGCCCGCGCGGCAGACCGGACCCGCACACACGCGGCGGACCAGCCAGCCGCAGCAGCCCAGCCCCCCGCCGAAGACCAGCAGTGGCACAGCTCAGGAGAGCCGCGTTGATCCCCTCCGTCCTCACCCCAGAGATCGCCGCGCTCGGTATCGCGCTCGGGCTCATGTTCTCGCTCGTCTGCTATCTGACGACCAACCTCTCACCCGGCGGCATGATCACCCCGGGCTGGCTCGCGCTCACCCTCGTCGAGGACCTCCAGCGCGCCGCGATGGTCGTCGGCGTCACCGTCCTCACCTATGTGTGCGTGCTGCTGCTGCAGCGCTTCGTGATCCTGTACGGCAAGCGGCTGTTCGCGGCCGTCGTGCTCACCGGCGTACTGCTGCAGGCCACCGTGATGATCGCGCTGACCATCGAGTTCCCGCTGATGTACAGCAACCAGACGCTCGGATTCATCGTCCCCGGCCTGATCGCCTACCAGCTGGTGCGCCAGCCCAAGGGCCCCACGCTGCTGGCCACCGGCTCGGTGACACTCGGGGCGTACGTCGTCCTCACCGCCGGGATCCTGCTCGGCGTCATGCCGTCCTCCTGACCCCACCACCGGAGCCGACCATGTCTGCCAAGAAGACCTCGAAGAAACGCGGCGTGCTGCACGCCGTGACCGTGCTCGCGCTACTGGGCACCAGCGCCTATCTGACCGTGGAGCTGCGGAAGGAGGAGGACGCCAAGGCCCCGGCGGTGCAGAAGGTCACGGACGATCCGCAGCTGGAGTCCAGCGCCCAGGACACCGGGACCCGGACCTGGGAGCGGCTGAAGAACCCGGAGCGCACCGTGCTGCGCGGCTCCAAGGGCCAGGTGCTCGCCACCTTCACGGACGGCGCCCGCACCGCCACCCTCAAGGGCCCCAGCCGCACCTTCGCCGAGCCCGCCAACACCACCTCCCGCGTGGTGACCGAGGACTGGGTGCGGCTGATGCCCGAGCCCTGGCGCCAGGGGGCGGAGAAGGAGCAGTGGTTCAAGGACTGGTTCAAGCAGTACTACGGCAGCGAGGAGGACGACATCTTCGCGATCGCCTTCCAGTACAGCCAGGGCGCGCCGGTCAAGAAGGACGACGAGGGCACCCCGTACGCGGGGGACGCCGTCTTCGGGCCGTTCAAGTCGGACGGTGTGGACCGCCTCGAACAGAACGACTTCTACGACTACCTGGGCATCCCGTACACCTTCCGTGACGGCACCACCATGCAGCCGCGGCAGGAGCGCTACCGCGCGCTGGACTGCTCCGGCTTCATGCGCATGGTGTGGGGCTACCGCGCCCGCTACCCGCTGCGGGCCACGAACACCCTCGGGGACGGGTTGCCGCGCACCGCCGACGGCATGGCCCGCTCGACGGTGGGCGCGGACATCATCAAGCTGCAGGGCCCCTCGCCCTGGTACAAGCGCCCGGCCAACATCGACGTACTGCAACCCGGCGATCTGCTCTTCTTCAAGATGGACCACCGCACGGGCAACCACATGGACCACGTCGCGCTGTACCTCGGCGTGGACACCGACGGCCACCGGGTCTTCATCTCCAGCCGCAAGGAGGTCAACGGCCCCACCATGGGCGACAAGGGCGGCGCCTCGCGCATCGACGGCAACGGGTTCTACGCCCAGCTGTTCCGCAGCGCGAAGCGGCTCTAGCGTGCCTGTGCCCTCAAGCGCCATTGCCCTCAAGCGCTCTTGCCCTCAAGCGTCGGGGGCGGGTTCTGACGGCTGTGCGGAGGGGCCCTCTCCGGGACTGGTGGGACCGGTGGGGCCGGTGGGACCGGTGGGGCCGACGGAGGCGGTGCTGCCGCTGAGGGGCAGCGTCATCGCCACATGCCCCCAGTCGTCCCGCATGGTGACCTGCGCGCTGTACGTGGTGCCTGGCTCGGCCGAGGCGGGAGGGCGGAAGACGACCTCCAGGACACAGGGGCCGGAGGCGGACCTCGGAGGGCCGGGTTTCTGCGTGGCGGGGCAGGAGGTCGCGCGGACGCTCCAGGCGCTGGAGTCGCTGACGGCGAGCGTCTTCGCGTCGTCGCACTCCCAGTAGCTGCCCCAGGTGACGCTCTTGCTGTCCTGCTGCCCCGCCGCCACCGGTCCGAACGGATCGACGCCCAGCTCGACGGGCGGGCACTGGCCGGGCCCGTAGGTGGGCTGCCCGGTGGTGGGCTCGGAGGCGGTGGCCGTGACGGGGGTGGTGGTGACCGTCGGGACGGCGGTCGTCGCGGTCGTGGGGCCGGTGGTCGGGACGGCGCTCGACGTGGGTGCGGTGGTCGGGGCCAGGGTGCGGGTCGGGTCGAGGGAGGTCACGGGGATGGTGGGATCGGCGCGGGGGCTTTCGCCGCCCGTGCTCGCGACCGCCACGAAGACGCCGCCCGCCACCAGCAGGGCCGCCGCCGTCCCGATGGCCACCGGGTTCCCCGCGAACGAGCTCAGCGCCGACTTCCCGGCCACGGCCGAGCCATGGCCCGCGGCATGGCTCGCCGCCTGGGCCGCGGCATGGCCCGAGGCCGGGCCGCCGAGGTGGCCGGCCGCCGCGCCGGCGCCGAAGGACAGGCCGGCCACGACCCCGGCCGCCAGGCCGAGCGCCCGTCTGCGCGCCTCCTCCTCATGGGTGAAGTACGCCAGGTCGGCGGCGGCCCCCAGCGCGCGGGCCGCGCCCGCGCCGAGGTCCAGAACCTGCCGCCAGGCGCCCCAGCGCAGCGAACGGGCCAGGGCGGGAGCCGTGAAGCGGGCGAGGTCACGGACGGCCTCATGGCCCCCCGCGAGCGCGGCCGCCCCCAGGACGCCGCAGATCACGGCGGACTCGGCGACCAGGTCATGACGGGTGGCCCCGCGCGCCCAGCCCACCAGCGCGGCGGCCAGCGCGGCAGGGTCCTGCGCCGGCCCGGTGCGCTCGGCGACCAGACGGGCGAGCCGGCCCGCGGCACGTAAGCCGCCGCCCTCCGACGAGGCCAGACGCAGCGCCTCCAGCTCCGCGGCGGCGCCCCGGTCCACCTCGACGGCACCGGCGGCTCCGGCTGCACCGGTGGCTCCGGCGGGGTGGGCTGCTCCGGCGGGGTGGGCTGGTCCGGCGGTGATCGCGGCCAGGAGCGCCGGGGACAGCGGCAGCGGCTCGACGGCGCACAGAATGCGCAGCAGCCTGCCCGCCCCATCACTGAGCCCACCCGCCACCCCGACCGCCAGCGCCACCTCGTCCACGGCGAGCGCGGCAAGACCGGCGGGAGCGGCGGGAGGGGACCCGGCGGCGCCGTCAGCTGCGGGACCAGAAGGCCCAGCGGGACCGGCTGGCCCACCAGGCCCGGCAGGTCCGAGCGGCGCCGCGGCCCCCGCGGACGCGGCGGCCTGGAGCAGCGTCCGGGGGTGGCCGCGCACGGTGGCGATCAGCCGGCCCGCCGCCGCTCGCTCATCACCCCACAGCGGGCGGCCCAGCTCCTCGGCGAGCAGCGCGAGCGCGGGCTCCTCCAGCAGCCCGTCCAGGCGCAGGACACGCCCCTCGTTCCACTCCTGGCGCTCGGCGGTGACCACCAGGACGTCGCACCCGGGCGCGGCCTCCACCAGCTCCGCCAGGTCTTCTGCCGAGCCTTGGAAGTCGTCGACCGCGACCAGGGCGTGGACCGACGCCATCAGCTGCCGCGTCACCGCCGGCGCCGGCCTGTAGTCGGGCGCCTCGTAGCACGCCTGGAAGAGCTCCTGCACGAGGTCGTCGACCGGCACCCCGGCCGCCGGGAGATACACCACGTCCTGACCGCGGGCCGCGGCGTCGGCCGCGAACCGGCGAAGCAGTACGGACTTGCCGACGCCGGGCGGGCCGTAGATCTGCACCGGATGGCCCTGCGACAGCCACCGCCGCAGCGCCGCCAGCTCCCCCTCACGGCCCAGCAGCGCGGGCGCGCGGTGCGGGAGCGCGCGCCCCGCGGGGCGGGCGCGGCGGCGGGCCAAGGGCGGCGGCTCGCTCCGTACGGTCACCGAGGAACCGCGCTCGGCGTTGATCACGACGTTGCGATCGCCGACGACGACCTGCCCCTCGACATCGCCGTGTACGTGGATTCCGCCCCCACCGGCCATCGGGCTGCCCCTCCCCCTAGCGCCAACCCAAATTCGAGTTATAGCAGGAGAATTGGCCTGTTAGCCAGCAATTTTTCTCATTGATCGATGATGACCGTTGTATGGGGCGCCCTCTCCACAAGAGCACGGAATTTTCGGCACAGACGTCGTGGACCCCGTAAAGGAAACCGACCCGTACCCTTCCCCCATGCTCGTCGCACGCTCCGTTGCTCTGTTCTGCCTGGCCGCCCTCCTGGAGATCGGAGGCGCCTGGCTGGCTTGGCAAGGGGTGCGCGAGCACAGGGGATGGGCGTGGGCCGGCGCCGGAATCATCGCGCTGGGCGCCTACGGGTTCGTGGCCACGCTCCAGCCGGACGCGGAGTTCGGCCGCATCCTCGCGGCGTACGGAGGCGTCTTCGTCGCCGGATCGCTCGCCTGGGGCATGGTCGCCGACGGTTTCCGCCCCGACCGCTTCGATGTGGCGGGAGCGCTGATCTGCCTGGTCGGCGTGGCTGTGATCATGTATTCGCCGCGTGGTCGGTGACGGCTCAGACGGTCTCCTCGGTCACACTGAGGACGCAGCCGGTCTCCGCGTCGATCAGGACCTCGAAGACCTCGTTGCCGCGCTTGACGTCGACGTCCCAGACCTGCTTCTTGGGCTCCTCGGGCCGCGACTCCTTGTGCTCGCGGTCCTTGTCACCCCAGCTCTTGTGGTCGCGGTCCTTGTTCTCCTGGTCCTTGTGCTGCCGGTCCTTGTGCTCCCGGTCCTTGTTGTTGTCGCGGGTCCGCTGCTGCGGCTCCTTGCGGTGGTTGTCCTTGCGGAAGTCGTCCTTGCGCTTGTGGTCCTCGCGCTTGTGGTCCTCGCGCTTGTGCTCCTGCTCCTCGTTCTTCTGAGCCTCGTCCTCCTCCTCGCACTCGTCTTCCAGCTCGGCGCTGATGGCCTCGCCACCGACCTCGCACTCGGCGATCTCGACGGCCTCGTCGAGCGTCACGCTGCTCGTGCGGGCCTTCTGCTCGTCCTCGTCGCGGCCCTCCTCCTCGTCACCGTTCTCGTCCTCGTGGCGGGCCTCGTCCTGGTGGCGGTTCTGGTCCTCGTGACGCGCCTCCTGGCGGGGCTCGGCGGCGGCCTCGGACTCGGCGGCGCCGTACGGCTGCGCGAGACCGGCGGTGTACTTGGCGATGGCGGCGTACGCCGGGCCGGCGCCGGGCACCGAGCGGTAGTCGTTGCCCTGGCCCTCGTCGCCCGCGTCGGCGCCCTCGGCGGCGTACCCCTCGTCCGCCTCCTGCTCGGTGGAGGGCTGCGCGAGGCTCCGCGCCTGGCCGCCACCGTACTTCCCGCCGTGCTCGTGCTCACGGCCGTTCTCGTGCTCGCCCTTGTTCTCGTGCTCGCCCTTGTTCTCATGCTCACGGCCGTTGTCGTGGCCGTACTGGTGGTGACCGTTGTTCTTGTGCTCGCGGTCCTTGTCGTGGTTCCCGTGCTGCCCCTCGTTCTCCTCCTGCTGGCAGTTGCTGCTCGACCCGGAGTGGGGGTTGGGGGTGGCACTGCCGGCCGCCCAGGCGGCCGCGGGCGAACCGGTCACGAGTGCCGCGGCGGCGACGGCGCCGGCCGATACGACACCCCAGCGTCGGAGAGCGCGACGGGGCAGCTGGGTAAATCTGTTGTGCTGGGTCATGGGCTGTATTCACTCCTTGGCGCAGGGAGGCTCCGGCCCGGCGGCGCCGGACGCAGTGCACCCTTCCCCGGGCCCCTGCCGCCTTAGCGGATTTCGATCTCCAGTCCCCCGATTGGCGGCCAATCTGTCCGTCATATCCTGCGTATGGATTACAAACACAACGCACCTATGCGGACCCCGCCCAACACGTCGCCTCAGGAGGGCCGATGACCACCCGTACCGCAGTCGTCACCGGTGCGAGCAGCGGAATCGGGGCCGCGACCGCCCGCCGCCTCGCCGCCGCCGGATTCCGTGTCGTCCTCGCCGCCCGCCGCAAGGAGCGTGTCGAGGCCCTTGCCGCCGAGCTGACCGAGGCCGGGCACGAGGCCGAGGCGTACCCGCTCGACGTCACCGACCGCGCCGCCGTGGACGCCTTCGCCGCGGCCCTGGACCGCTGCGACGTTCTCGTCAACAACGCGGGCGGGGCGCTCGGCACCGAGACCGTCGCGACCGCCGACCCGGCCGACTGGCGGGCGATGTACGAGGTCAACGTCGTGGGCGTGCTCAATGTCACACAGGCCCTGCTGCCCGCGCTGATCGCCTCGGGCGACGGCACCGTCGTCGTGCTGTCCTCCACGGCGGGTCACATCGCCTACGAGGGCGGCGGCGGCTACGTGGCCGCCAAGCACGGCGCCCACGCCATCGCCGCCACCCTCCGCCTCGAGCTGTGCGGCGATCCGGTGCGGGTGATCGAGATCGCCCCGGGCATGGTCCGGACGGACGAGTTCGCGGTGAACCGCTACCGCGGCGACGAGGACAAGGCGGCCGCGGTCTACGAGGGCGTGGCAGAGCCCCTCACCGCCGACGACGTCGCCGACACCGTCGAGTGGGCGGTCACCCGCCCCTCGCACGTCAACATCGACCTGATGGTCATCCGCCCCCGCGCCCAGGCGGCCCAGCACAAGGTGCACCGGGAGAGCTGACCCGCCGCACGCACGACCCGCTCACGCACACACCGACGGCCCGCCCCGGTTCAGCACCGGGGCGGGCCGTCGTCGCTCCGCCCAAGCAGGCGTCAGCCCTTCACGCACACCAGCTGCTTGAGCTTCGCCACCACCTCGACGAGGTCCCGCTGCTGGTCGATCACCTTCTCGATCGGCTTGTACGCGCTCGGGATCTCGTCCACGACCCCCGCGTCCTTACGGCACTCCACGCCCAGCGTCTGCTCTTCCAAGTCCCTCGTGGAGAAGCGCTTCTTCGCCGCGTTACGGCTCATCTTCCGGCCCGCGCCGTGCGAGGCCGAGTTGAACGACGCCTCGTTCCCCAGGCCCTTGACGATGTACGAACCGGTGCCCATCGAGTCCGGGATGATCCCGTAGTCCCCGCTGCCCGCCCGGATCGCGCCCTTGCGGGTCACCAGCAGGTCCATGCCCTCGTAGCGCTCCTCGGCCACATAGTTGTGGTGGCACTTCATATGAGGCTCAGATCATGAGCCTCGCGGGAGGGGAAGGAGAGAATCCCTTGACGTTGGCATGCAGGACACGGTCTTAGTTCAGAGAAGCATGCATCCACTGCCCGATGCTCCGACCCGACCCCGGCGAGCGGAACCGCCTCATCGAGATCCGAGACAACCTCGCCGGCCGCATCGCCGAGGGCGAAGGCTGGCTCGGCGTCGTCAAGGGTCCCCAGGTCAGCCTCGACGACGCCAGGGACAAACTGGCACAAATACCCAGACAGCGAACCCGGCGGCCTGCCAGGGCCGGGACGGGACGGGACGGTTTCGGTGCACCGGCCGGGGAACCGGGGGCTCACGCATCCCGGGAGAATCCCCACCCGACCGATCCTGAGATTATTGACCCACTGCGTCAAGTCACGGAGAGAGTGGCTGCGATCCCCGGAGCAGTGCGGGCATGGGATGGGGCAGCTGACGCTTTCGAGGCGTTGCGTGGCCTACTGGCGGTCTTGATCGCCCTGAAGGCGGTGCCCGTTTTCTTTCGAGTTGCCAGAGCAGGGTCCGAAGGCCCGGAACAGCGCCAGCGCCGGGAACAGTCGCGGAGGAGGAAAGGTCTTGATCCCGGCGACTACGTAAGTCGCCGGCCGGTGGTCGTGCTGTTAGTGGCCGCAGCGCGATTCACCCGGGGGTTGGCGTAGATCTGCCGTTCTCCATGCGTCTTCCACTCCATGGACGCCGCCCCTCTCGCGTGTGGGCTCTGGCAACCCAGATGACTTGTTTCTCCTGAGCAGCGAGGATCAAGGGTTGCTGGCGCGAGCGGGGCGTCTGGCAGGTACGCAGCTCACACGCCCGCGTGAGAGCCCAGAAGGCGCCTTCGGCTTTCCCCGCCACAAGCCCCCCAGAAGAGCCCCGAACGGGTCCACGGGGCCCATGAACTGGCCGTGATGACGCGTCAGCGAACGGGCTCGGGTCTCCGAAGGACAACATCGCCGCCCTGGGGGATCATCGTGGGCGCGCCGTTCGGGGCGCGCTTCTTCGCGGAGGGCTTCGGCGGCCCGAGGATCGCGGCGGCGGGTCCGATGGTGGCGGGCATCGGGCCAAGACAGCACACCGGATGATTGCGAAAAGAGAGAGCAAGTAGCGACACTCCGGGCAATCGGATGAAAACTTCACCATTACTGGAGAATATCACCCTTTTGGGCCTTTATGATGTTTTGATTCTTATGTGATATTGGCGACGCTTTGGTGAACGCTGCGAGGTCATCACCTCCGGAAGGTCATCGCTCCGCGATTCCCCCTACGGAGGGCTGTGGCCTGACCAGCAGTCATCACGGGAGCCAGGAACCCCCTGCCGGGGTGACGGGGCTCAACGCCGACAAGAGAGGTTCTGCAATGGCAGTGGATGTCATCCCGTCAGCGCCACCCAATAGATGGCACAGACGCAATCGGCTCAAGCGAGCTCTCGCCCTCATCCCCGGAGTGGCGTTGCTGGCGGCGACGCTCACGATGGTCTCAAGCTCCGCGCACGCCGCAGAGGCTCCGGTGGGACTGGGGACCGCCACTAACTACGCGGTCCTGGCCGGTTCAACGGTCACCAATACGGGCCCCACCGTCATCAACGGCGATTTGGGGGTGAGCCCGGGTTCGGCGGTGACGGGCTTTCCGCCCGGAATCGTCAACGGGGCGATCCACGCAGCCGACGCAGCCGCCGCTGGGGCGCAGTCCGACCTCACCATCGCCTACAACGACGCGGCCAGCCGGGGCCCGGGGGCCGCCGTCTCGGGTGACCTCGGCGGATCAACCCTGACACCCGGGGTCTACACGTCCTCGTCGTCACTGGGAATCACGGGGACAGTTACTCTCGACGCCCAGGGCGACCCCGACGCCGTCTTCATCATCCAGATGGGAACAACCCTGTCCGCGGAGGTGGGAAGCAACGTCCGCCTCATCAACGGGGCACAGGCGTGCAACGTGTTCTGGCAGGTGGGCAGCTCCGCCACGATCAAGGTCAACTCCGTGTTCCAGGGCAACATCTTGGCCCTGACGTCCATCACGGTACAGACCGGTGCGGTAATCAATGGCCGGGCCCTGGCGCGTAACGGCGCGGTCACGCTCGACACCAACTTCATTTCGAGGGCCGCCTGCACCGTTGGGCCTCCCGGGCCTCCCGGGCCGCCTGGACCTCCCGGCGCACCTGGGGCACCCGGAGCACCTGGGGCACCCGGAGCACCCGGAGCACCTGGGGCACCTGGGGCACCCGGAGCTGCCGGACCTGCCGGACCTGCCGGACCTGCCGGACCCACTGGCGCTGCCGGACCCACTGGCGCTGCCGGACCTGCCGGACCTGCCGGACCTGCTGGGCCTCCCGGGCCTCCCGGGCCGCCTGGACCTCCCGGCGCTCCCGGTGACCACGGCGGCCACGGCGGCCACGGCGGCCACGACAAGTGCGACGACAGCGACCACGGCGGCCAACGCGATCACAGCGACGACAGCTATCACGACCAAGACGATCAGTGGGACGAATGCGCCGACCACAGGAGCGCGGCGTTGCGGGCTATGCACACGTGCTAGCCCCAAGAAGCTCGAACGCGTAGTTCGTAGCAGAGCCCGAGGCAACAGCCACTGGCCCCGGCGCGCGGTGTCCGGCTTGGCCGCGCCGCAGCCATGAAACAGCCCCGTCCGCGCGGGAAGTCGCACGGACGGGGCCGTTTCAGGCAGGCTGGACGATGACCCCTCGGTTCTCGCTCCGGCGGGCGCGGGTCGCGCGGAGCGGGGGTTGTTTCGTCTGTACGAGTGGGGATCTCAGGGGGCTGGACCACACAGTGTCCGGCAAGTGGCCAGCAGGGCCATCCGTTCAGGTCAAGGTCATGACGATGGCCGGAGGCAGACAGGCCCCGGACCGTCGCCAGTCCGGGGCCGTCGATCCATCGATCACGTGCAGTCCTGCACCTCAGCCCTTGACGCAGATGACCTGCTTGAGCTTCGCGACCACCTGGACAAGGTCGCGCTGCTGCTCCATGACCTTTTCAATCGGCTTGTACGCGGCCGGGATCTCATCCACGACGCCGAAATCCTTACGGCACTCCACGCCCCGCGTCTGCTCCTCCAGGTCCCGCGTCGAGAAACGCTTCTTCGCGGCGTTGCGGCTCATCTTGCGACCCGCGCCGTGCGAGGCCGAGTTGAACGACGCGGCGTTGCCCAGGCCCCGGACAATGTACGACTCGGTGCCCATCGAACCGGGGATGATCCCCCACTCTCCCTTGCCGGCGCTGATGGCTCCCTTGCGGGTGACGAGCAGATCCATCCCCTCGTACCGCTCTTCACTGACATAGTTGTGGTGGCAGCTGATCACACCAGGGCGGAACTCGACGGTCCTCATCTGACCTTCGTCATCTTCCTGCTGGCAGGAGATAACGGGCTCGAACGTCGGCTTGGCCTTCTTGAACTCCTTGCGGACGACGTCCTGGAAGAGCGCCATCATGATCGCGCGGTTGTACTTCGCGTACTCCTGCGCCCAGAACAGATCGTGCCGGTACGCCTCCATCTGCGGGGTGTCCGCGATGAAGACCGCCAAGTCGCGGTCGACCAGGCCCTGGTTGTGCGGCAGCTTCCTGGCCTCGCCGATGTGGTACTCGGCCAGTTCCTTGCCGATGTTCCGGGAGCCGGAGTGCAGCATCAGCCAGACCGATCCCGACTCGTCGAGGCAGAACTCGATGAAGTGGTTACCGGAGCCGAGCGAACCCATCTGCTTCACGGCGCGCTCCTGACGGAACCTGACCGCCTCGGCGACCTCGCCGAACCGCCCCCAGAAGCCGTCCCACCCCGGCGCCGAGAAGCCGTACAGATCCCCCGGGTCGACCGGGTCCTCGTGCATCCCGCGCCCGACCGGGATCGCCCGCTCGATCCGCGACCGCAGCCGCGAGAGGTCCCCCGGCAGGTCCTCGGCCGTCAGCGAGGTCCGGACCGCCGACATTCCGCAGCCGATGTCCACGCCCACCGCCGCCGGGCACACCGCGCCCTGCATCGCGATCACAGAGCCGACGGTGGCACCCTTTCCGTAGTGCACATCCGGCATCACGGCCAGGCCCTTGATCCACGGCAGCGTCGCGACGTTCCGCAGCTGCTCCATGGCCACGCCCTCGACCGTCGCGGGATCGGTCCACATACGGATCGGAACCCGCGCCCCGGGCAGCTCGACATACGACATGTTTTACTCATTCCCCCATAGAAGACCGAAAACGCAAAAGCCGGGCCGAGGCCCCCCAATGTCGGCGGGCGACCGGCAGATGTGGCGGCGCGTGCGATAGACATTGTCTGCAGGGCCGGCCCAGGGGCGGCAAGCAGTTTTCGCTCAGGGTTCGCTCGAATAGATCTTGAAGGGACGGGGACAGTGCAGCCAGCGCAGCAGCGGAGGGCGTACGTACCGGGTGCCGCACGGGCCGCCGCCGTGCTCACCACGGTGCTCGCCGCCATCGGTCTGAGCGGCTGCACCAGCACCGCCTCACACGCGGGCCTCGACGACGGCAAGCCCGGAGACTCGGGGGCGCCGGCCGCCGCCGCGCCCGGCAAGTACCGCACCCTCCCCGAGGCGTGCGGCGCGGTCGGCGCCAAGACGCTGCGCGAGCTGCTGCCGGGCGCCGATGAGGACGACCCGGTCTACGATGGCCAGGCCACCGTCACCTACGACACCAACCGGCGCGTCGGCTGCCGCTGGAAGCTGGAGACGGGGAGCGGCACCCGCTATCTCACGCTCGACTTCGAGCGCGTCGTCTCGTACGACCCGACGGTCAGCGACGACGACCAGGCGAAGGAGCGGTACGAGAAGAAGGCCGCCGCCGCGCACGTCCCGGGCGCCTCGGAGACCCCCAGCGCCCCCTCCGGCTCCGGCTCGGACTCCGGCTCCGGCTCACCGGGCAAGGGCACCCCGAAGGCATCCGCGTCGGCGTCCTCCGGCTCCGGGGGTGACGGCTCCGGGAAGGGCGACTCCGGCAAGGGCGACTCCGGCGGGGGCGGTTCCCAGACCGGGGGCGCCAAAGTCGAGGGCGCCGCGCCCGACGGCTCCGGAACCGACGAGCCGGGCACCAAGGGCACCGGAACCGACGGCTCCGGCACCGGCACTTCCGACGACTCCGACACCGCGGAGACCGCCGCGCCGCGCCGCCTGGACGACCTCGCCGACGACGCCTTCCTCGACGACCAGCTCATCACCAGCGACTCCGGAATCCACCGCGATGTCACCGTCGTCTTCAGGTCCTCGAATGTGATTGCCACCATTGAGTACGACCAGTGGACGACCAACAAGAAGCACATTCCCAGCAGCGAAGAACTGCAGGTCAACGCCGAAGATCTGGCCCAGGAGCTGACGGGACGGCTCAACGAATAGACCGGTGGACGGGGCGTCGCACAAGACGCCCGAATTGGGCCATGCGCGCATCGGCCGCGTACCGTGCCGTCTCATGACGCGGGCGGGACGGCCGCCCATCGACCGAGAACGAGCGAAGGACCCATGCACCGAACAGCCCCTCGACTCGCCCGTATGTTCGTCAGCGCAGCCGTACCGGTGGTGCTCGTCGCCGGCTGCTCCTCCGGCTCCGACAAGGACTCAAAGGACTCGGCCAGCGCGTCGAAGTCGGCCACGCCCAGCCCGACGCCGACCGTCGCGGCCGCAAAGTACAGCAAGCTCCCGGCGGTCTGCCCGACCCTGTCCGCCAAGACGGTCGACGAGCTGGTCCCCAAGGCCGAGAACAAGAAGGGCAAGGAGCTCCCCTCCGCCGACGCCAACCAGTCGGCCAGCTGCCTGTGGACCGGCCTCAACGGGTTCAAGTACCGACAGCTCACCGTCTCCCTCAAGCTCTTCAGATCCGAGGTGTCGCTGGGCTCCGGCGACAAGCGCGCCGAGGCCTACGCCGCCGGCCAGGCCCAGAAGGCCGCCACGGCCGACGGCGCCAAGAACGCCAAGACCGGGCAGGTCTCCGGCATCGGTGACTCGGCCACCACCGTCAGCACGGAGTCGAAGAAGGACGGCGACGAGTTCCGGAACCAGACCATCGTGGTCCGCACCGCGAACGTGGTCCTGACCCTCGAGTACAACGGCGCCGGATATGAGGACGAGAAGACCCCGGACCCCAAGGCGCTGCTCAAGGACGCCCAGACCGGGGCCAAGGAGGTCGTCGCCTCCGTTGAGAAGGACGCCGAAAAGGGCGACGCGAGCAGCGCGGGCAGCGGCTCGAGCACCAGCGCCGCGTAGCCGCCGCCCGCCGCCGGCCGAAGCGTTGCGACCCCCCTTCCCGTCCACCGCCCTTGACGTGTATGCGACGCTGGGCGCGCTGATGCCGTAGGACGGGGAGGGGTCGCGGGTGGCCGCGATGCAGTTGACACGTACGCACCGAATACTGATCGGGGTGGTCGTCACCGGAGCGGTGGTGATCGCCGCGATCGGTTTCGCGGGCTCCTACGCCGCCGTGCGCGACCTCGCCCACGACAAGGGGTTCGGCGCCTTCGCCAATGTCCTGCCCATCGGGATCGACGCGGGAATCGTCGTCCTGCTCGCGCTCGACCTGCTGCTGACATGGCTGCGCATCCCCTTCCCGCTGCTGCGCCAGACGGCCTGGCTGCTGACCGCCGCCACCATCGCCTTCAACGGCGCGGCCGCCTGGCCCGACCCGCTCGGCGTCGGCATGCACGCCGTCATCCCGGTCCTGTTCGTGGTCTCCGTCGAGGCCGCCCGGCACGCCATCGGGCGGATCGCCGACATCACCGCCGACCGGCACATGGAGTCGGTGCGCGTCGCCCGCTGGCTGCTGGCACCCGTGCCGACCTTCCGGCTGTGGCGCCGGATGAAGCTGTGGGAGCTGCGCTCCTACGACCAGGTCATCAAGCTCGAACAGGACCGCCTCGTCTACCGCGCCCGGCTGCGGGCCCGCTACGGCCGCGCCTGGCGCCGCAAGGCACCGGTGGAGTCGCTGATGCCGCTGCGCCTGGCGCGCTACGGCGTGCCGCTGGCGGAGACCGCCCCGGCGGGGCTCGCTGCCGCCGGCCTGGATCCGGCCGAGCTGGCGCCTGCGGCGCTGCCCGCCGCGCTGCCCTACGGCGGCGGGAACGCGGGCATTCCCGGGGCCGCGGGGGCGAACCGGGCCGCGGCCCAGGAGCGTGAGCTGCCCATGTCCTTCCCGCTGCCGGTGTACCAGCAGCAGGGGTACCAGCAGCCCGCCACGCCCGAGCACGACGGCCGGGCGGCGACCGGCTTCGAGCAGCAGGCCGCGGGGCATCCGGTGGCCGGGCAGCCGCAGGCGCAGGACGAGGCGCAGCAGCCCCAGGCCGTACCGGCCCAGGCCCAACAGCTTCAGCAGGCCCAACAGGCCGACGCGACGCAGCAGCCGCACCCCGAGGCGCAGGCCCAGCAGGCGCAGGCCCAGCAGGCGCAGGCGCAGCAGGCGCAGGCGCAGCAGTTCGCAGCACAGGCCGACGAGGCGCAGGCCGCTGCGGGGCTGACGGTCCCGGTCGGCCCGGGCCGCGTCCGCGCGCTGGGCGGGCAGGGCACCAGCAGCCAGGCCCCGTATGTGCCGGCGCAGCGGGGCCAGGAGTCCTACGGTCGGCCCGAGTCGGCCGAGGCGGCCGTGCCGCCCGTGAACCTGCCGGACGACATGCCGCGCGACGAGGCGTACTACGGCGCCTTCCGCCAGCACGTCACCAACAACGGTATGTACCCCTCCCCGTACCAGTTCGGCCGTCTGCTGCGCGAGGGGTACGGCATCACCGAACTCAGCGACGGCGATGTGCGCAGGCACCTGGAGGAATGCAAGGAGCGCTACAAGCTGGAGATGGGGACCGAGTCCATCCCGTAACGCCCCGACCATCCCCTCAACGCGCGGGCGGGCCGGACTCCTGAGGAGCCCGGCCCGCCCGGCACTTTGAGAAACGCCTTGAGAAGCGCTGACGCGCCCGGAGGGCGGCAGTGGCGTCCGTCAGGCCGCGAGCAGCTTGCGCACCCGCTCGGCGCCCACCGCCAGCAGCAGCGTCGGCAGCCGGGGGCCGGTGTCCCGGCCGACCAGCAGCCGGTAGAGCAGCGCGAAGAACGTGCGCTGCGCGACCTTCAGCTCCGGGGTCGGCTTGGCGTCCGCCGCGAGCCCGGCCTGGAGCTTCGGCACTCCGTACACCAGCGTGGTCAGCCCGTCCAGCGACCAGTGGGTGTCGAGCCCGTCCAGCAGCAGCCGCAGCGACTCGCGCTCGGTCTCGCCGAGCGAGGCGAGCAGCTCGGTGTCCGGCTCGTCCCGGACCCGGGTGCGCTGCTCGGCCGGGACCTGGGTGTTGATCCAGCGCTCGGCCTTGTCGAGCCGCGGCCGGGTCTCGTCCAGGGACTTCACCGGGTTGTCCGGGTCGAGCTCGCTGAGGATGCGCAGCGTCTGCTCGTCATGGCCGGTGGTGATGTCGACCACCGACGCGAGCATCCGGTACGGCAGCGGGCGCGGGGTGCGGGCCAGCTCGCCGGAGGCGGTGCGGGTGGCACGGCTGTACGCGGCGGCGTCCGCCGGCTGCGCCGCCCCCTCGGTGATCTTGCGCTCCAGGGCGTCCCACTCGTCGTAGGTCCGCTGGATCTCCTGGTCGAACGCGATCTTGAAGGACTGGTTCGGCCGGCGGCGCGCGTACAGCCAGCGCAGCAGCGGCGCCTCCATGATCTCCAGCGCGTCGGCCGGGGTCGGCACGCCGCCCTTGGAGGAGGACATCTTGGCCATCCCGCTGATGCCGACGAAGGCGTACATCGGGCCGATGGGCTGCTCGCCGCCGAAGACCTCGCGCACGATCTGCCCGCCGACGACGAACGAGGAGCCGGGCGAGGAGTGGTCGACGCCCGAGGGCTCGAAGACGACGCCCTCATAGGCCCAGCGCATGGGCCAGTCGACCTTCCATACCAGCTTGCCCCGGTCGTGCTCACGCAGCAGGACGGTCTCGCCGTGGCCGCAGACGCAGGTGTACGCCATCGCGGTCGTCTCGTCGTCGTACGAGGTGACCGTGGTCAGGTCGCGCTCGCACACCGAGCAGTACGGCTTGTACGGGTAGTAGCCCGCGCCGCCCGCGCTGCCGTCGTCCTCGCTGGCCGCGCCGGAGCCCTCGGCGGCCTCGAGCTCGGCCTCGTCGACCGGCTTCTGCTGCTGCTTGGCGGGCTTCTGCGCCCCGGCCTTCGCCTTGTCCTTGTCCTTGGTGCGGTAGCGGTCGAGCACGGCGTCGATCTGCCCGCGGTGGCGCATCGCGTGCAGGATCTGCTCGCGGTACGCGCCCGAGGTGTACTTCTCCGTCTGGCTGATGCCGTGGAACTCGATGCCCAGCTCCTTCAGCGCCTCGACCATCGGCGCCTTGAAGTGCTCGGCCCAGTTCGGATATGGGGATCCGGGCGGGGCCGGGACGGAGGTCAGCGGCTTGCCGATGTGCTCGGCCCAGGACGGGTCGACCCCGGCCGGGACCTTGCGATACCGGTCGTAGTCGTCCCACGACAGGATGTGCACGCACTCATAGCCGCGCCGCCGGATCTCGTCGGCGACCAGGTGCGGGGTCATGACCTCGCGCAGATTGCCGAGGTGGATCGGGCCGGACGGGCTGAGGCCCGAGGCGCAGACGATAGGTTTGCCGGGGGCGCGACGCTCCGCCTCGGCAATGACCTCGTCGGCGAATCGGGAGACCCAGTCGGTCTCGGTGCTCTGAGCCACGGTCGGCACTTCCTTCCTTGCGGTCATGGCCAGACCATTGTCCCAGACGCGACGAGAGGCCCGGAGGTTTTCCACAGGGGGCCGAGGCAGGCGCCCGAGGACGGCCCGGGCACGGGACAAAAGCGTTGGACACGGCGTGAAATACTGAGGTGGACCCAACCATCTATCGGAATGGCATTCCACTCATGGCCTCGGTCCCATCCCTTGCCGCCACGGTCCACCAGCGTCTCGCGGACGCCCTCTCGGCTGCCCTGCCGGAGGCCGGCGCCGCCGACCCGCTGCTGCGACGTAGCGACCGGGCCGACTTCCAGGCCAACGGGATGCTGGCGCTCGCGAAGCGGCTCAAGGGCAACCCGCGCGAGCTGGCCGCGAAGGTCGTGGAGAGCCTGCCGGCCGGCGAGGTGATCGCGGACATCGAGGTCTCCGGCCCCGGCTTCCTCAACATCACGGTGTCGGACGAGGCGATCGTGAAGACCCTCGCCGCCCGCGCCGCCGACGCCCGCCTCGGCGTTCCGTACGCCGAGAGCCCCGGCACGACCGTGGTCGACTACGCCCAGCCGAACGTGGCCAAGGAGATGCACGTCGGCCATCTGCGGTCGGCGGTGATCGGCGACGCGGTGGTGCGGATCCTGGAGTTCGCGGGCGAGCAGGTGGTCCGGCGCCACCACATCGGCGACTGGGGCACCCAGTTCGGCATGCTCATCCAGTACCTGCTGGAGCACCCGCACGAACTGGACCACCGGGGCGACAAGGACCTGGCGGCCTCCGGCGAGGAGGCCATGTCCAACCTGAACCGCCTCTACAAGGCCGCGCGGGCGCTCTTCGACTCCGACGAGGAGTTCAAGGAGCGGTCCCGGCGCCGGGTGGTGGACCTCCAGGCCGGGGACGAGGAGACCATCGCCCTGTGGCGCAAGTTCGTCGACGAGTCGAAGATCTACTTCTACTCGGTCTTCGACAAGCTCGACATGGAGATCCGCGACCCCGATGTCGTCGGCGAGTCCGGCTACAACGACATGCTCGCCGAGACCTGCCGGCTGCTGGAGGAGTCCGGCGTCGCGGTGCGCTCCGAGGGCGCGCTGTGCGTCTTCTTCGACGACGTCAAGGGCCCGGACGGCAATCCGGTGCCGCTGATCGTCCAGAAGTCCGACGGCGGCTTCGGCTACGCGGCCACCGACCTGTCCGCGATCCGGGACCGGGTCCAGAACCTCCAGGCCGACTCGCTGGTGTACGTCGTGGACGCCCGGCAGTCGCTGCACTTCAAGATGGTCTTCGAGACCGCCCGCCGGATCGGCTGGCTGAACGAGAAGACCCACGCCTACCAACTCGCCTTCGGCACCGTCCTCGGCAAGGACGGCAAGCCGTTCAAGACCCGTGAGGGCGAGACGGTGCGGCTGGTGGACCTGCTCGACGAGGCCATCGAGCGGGCGACGGCCGTCGTCCGCGAGAAGAGCGAGAACCTGGGCCTGACCGAGGAGGAGATCGCCGAGCGCGGCGCCCAGGTCGGCATCGGCGCGGTGAAGTACGCGGACCTGTCCACGTCGGCCGCGCGCGACTACAAGTTCGACCTGGACCAGATGGTCTCGCTCAACGGCGACACCTCCGTGTATCTGCAGTACGCCTACGCCCGGATCCAGTCCATCCTGCGCCGCGCCGACGAGCGCCAGAACCCGGTCGCCCACCCCGAGCTGCCCCTGGCCCCCGCCGAGCGCGCGCTGGGCCTGCACCTGGACCAGTTCGCGGAGACGCTGCGGGAGGTCGCTGCGGGCTACGAGCCGCACAAGCTGGCCGCGTACCTGTACCAGCTGGCCTCGTTCTACACGACCTTCTACGACAAGTGCCCGGTCCTGAAGGCCGAGGGCGGCCCGGCCCAGGTCGAGAACCGCCTCTTCCTGTGCGACCTGACCGCCCGCACCCTCCACCAGGGGATGGACCTGCTCGGCATCCGCACCCCCGAGCGCCTCTGAGCGCTCCCGCGCGCCCCATGACGGCGGCGCCGGACCAGGTACTGGTTCGGCGCCGCCGTCAGGCGTATTGGGTGAAGCCGCTGGTGGAGATCTTCACGCCGAGCGCCGGGAGTTCGACGTCCTCGCCGTACAGCCCGTGGAGGACGCCCTGGTAGGCGCCCTCGCGGGGCACGGTGTACAGGGTCCACGTCCCGTCCCGGGGATCGACCAGAAGGTAGGCGGGGATGCCCGCGTCGGCGTACCAGCCGACCATCTCGCTCGTGTCCTTGGAACTGTTGCCCTTGGAGACGACCTCACAGACGAGCTCGACATCGCCCGGGTCGACAAGCCACTCGTCGGACTCGCCGAAACCCGCGTCGCAGACGAGCAGGTCAGGAGTGGCGTAGTCGTCCTTGTCCTCCGGCATGGACACGGACGCGAGCTGGTAGGACTCCAGGTGGTCCGGCAGAGCCGGGTCGAGCTGTCGGAACAGCTCGTTGATGATCCCGGCGTGCTTGCCGCGCGGGGTCGGGGACATCATGAGAACTCCTCGGATGATCTCGGCACGCAGGCCGGTCGCTTCTTCAGCTGCTTCGGCGGCCTTGCGAAGTCGGCTCATGCCAAGCTCCGGGATGGTGAGGGTCATGGTGTCCAACCTTCTGATGCGAAAAGTCTAGCCACAGGGCCACCGCTGTACGGTGACCCTGGCAGCACGCTCGGCGCCCCGTCAGGCACACCGTCGGCCATCACCGCATCGGGTGATGGCGCCGCTACCGGTCTCCCTCCGCCGCGCAGAAGGCGTCCCGCTCCGGCCACTCGCCGCTGACCAGGAAGTCGGTCACATACCGGTCCGAGCAGGCGTTCCCGTTGGTCACATACGCCCCGTGCCCCGTCTCGTCCGCCGTGACCATCCGGGCCCGCTTCCCGAAGGCCCGACGCAGCTTCAGGGCGCCGCTGTAGGGCGTCGCCGGGTCGCGCCGGTTCTGGACCAGCAGGACGTTCGACGGGCCGTCCGAAGTGATCCGCACCGGCTTCTCGCGCGGCTCGTCGGGCCAGAAGGCGCACAGCATGACGTTCACCGGCATCCCGGCCGTCAGCGGGTGGCTCGTCCGGCTGGCGGCGACCTCGCGGGCGTAGCGCGGCAGGGACTTGGGCCACGAGACGTCGTTGCACATCGTCGCGGCGCCCGAGGCCAGGGCGTTCTGCATCGCCTCGTCCGGCACCGTGGGGGGCTCGGGCAGCTCCTCGCCGTCGCGGGCGGCGCGGATCAGCTCGGCGAGGGCGGCGTAGTCGCTGCCGGGGAGGTCGGCGTAGCGGCTCGGGGCGTAGAGGGTGTTGAGCAGCTGCTGGCGCAGCACATTGCCGTTCAGCTCGGGCGGGTTGGCGCCCTCCCAGGGGATCGGATGGGCGTCCAGCCGGGCCGCGAGGCCGAGGAAGAGCCGGCGGACGCCGTCGGGGGTGGCGGCGAGCCGGTGGGCGCCGGGCCGGGAGGCGTACGCGGCGAAGGTGGGGAAGGCGTCCTCGACGCCGACGGCGTAGCTGGCCAGCCAGCCGCGCCCCACGCGCTTCGGGTCGGGGTCGTCGTTGCTGTCCAGCACCCAGCGGTCGGTGTGCTCGGGGAACATCTGCGCGTACACGGCGCCCGCGTACGTCCCGTACGACACGCCCCAGGCCGACAGCTTCTCCTCGCCGAGCGCCTGGCGGATGCGGTCGATGTCCCGGGCTTCGTTGACGGTGCTCAGGGACTTGACCACCGGGCCGCCGTTGCGGGCGCAAGCGTCGGCTAAGCGCCGTCCGGTGGCGACGTTGCCGGCGATGCTCCCGTCCGG
Source organism: Streptomyces sp. NPDC007917 (assembly GCF_042959105.1). Lineage (NCBI taxonomy): Bacteria > Bacillati > Actinomycetota > Actinomycetes > Kitasatosporales > Streptomycetaceae > Streptomyces > Streptomyces sp. NPDC007917. The sequence goes on along the minus strand of NZ_JBIBKK010000011.1, from coordinate 23,022 downwards.
GGCGGGCCAGGGGCGGGAGCGGGTGAGGGCCAGGTCGTCGTGGGGGAGGCCGCAGCCGACCGGGGTGGACCGCCCGACGCCGCGGGGGTCGAAGCTGACGAGGTCGTAGGCGTCCCGCACCGTGCGCGGCAGCGCGGCGCCCAGGGTGGACGGCGTGTTCAGGCCCGAGTCGCCCGGTCCCCCGGGGATCAGCAGCAGGGTGCCCCGGCGGGCGCCCGGCTTGGCGCTGGAGATGCGGGAGACGGCGAGCGAGATCTCCTCCCCGCGCGGGTCGCGGTAGTCAAGCGGCACCTTGAGCGTCGCGCACTCCTGGCTCGGGTCGAGGCCGGTCCCCTCGCACGCGCCCCAGCTCAGCGGCGGGGCGGAGCGGGTGGTGGCCGCGTCGGCGGCGGCCGTGGAGGCGAGCAGGGAGGCGGTGGTGGCGGCGGCGAGGGCCAGTGAGGCGGCCTTGGCGTTGGTGATTCTCATGGGCCCGAGCCTCGCGGAGTCCGCTTGGAGTTCCCATCAGGCCAACTGGCCACTGTCGACGGGGGATAACCCCCGACCGCACCCCGTCCCTCCCTCGCCCCTCCCCCGTTTCCACCCCCTGGTTTTGCGACAAATTCCCCGACGGTCCGGCTGAAAACCGTCGATGCGGACAACCTCGGCCCAATCGGGGCAGTCGGACGACACGTACTGGCAATCGATCATCTCTTGGAGGTAGTCATGCGACGGTGGGGGACCGCACTCGCGGCGCTCACGCTGGCCGGCGCCGGACTGGCGGCGACGGCGGGGACGGCCGGTGCCGCCACCACGTCGAGGACGGCCAAGGCCTCGGCGGAGGCCTGCGCGACCACGTGGGGCAGCGGCGAGAAGACCGCGCAAGACGCAAGCTACAAGCCGCTGGAGAACATCAGGGCGGGTCAGCACGAGTGCTACGACCGCCTGGTGTTCGACATCAAGGGCGGCACGGCCGCCGGCCAGACCGGCTACCGCGTCGGCTATGTCGACGCGATGTACCAGGACGGCTCCGGCGACCCGATCGCCGTCCGCGGCGGCGCGATCCTGGAGATCCACGTGGCCGCGCCGAGCTATGACCCGGAGGTCGGCGGCGAGACGTATCCGGGGCGGGCCGGGAAGCCGCTGCCGGGGGTGGACATCGCCGGATTCCGCACCTTCAAGGACACCCGCTACGGTGCCAGCTTCGAGGGTGAGACCCAGGTCGGGCTCGGTGTGCGCGCCCGGCTGCCGTTCCGGGTCCTCCAGGCGGGCGACCGCCTGATCGTGGACGTCGCCCACTCCTGGGCCGCCGCGCGCTGACCCCGGGCGCCGGTGTCACGGCCCCTCACCGGGCCGTGACAGCGGGCACCCCGGCCCGCGGCCGAATGTCAGTGGCACGCGCTTCACTGTCCCTGTGAACGAGAAAGAACTGCTGTCGTCGCTCCAAGCCCTGGTGTGGCCGGACACCGGGAAGCTGGACTGCCGGGCGGCCGGCCACGGGACGGGGCACATGTGCCTGACGATCCCCGACGGGTCGGGCCTGAGCGAGCTCGTGGAGACCCTCAGCGGCTGGTACGGGGAGCCGCGCGCCCTCGTGTCGGAGGGGCGCGCCGACCCCACCGTGAGCGAGCGGGCCGGGCTGCCGCTCATCGCCCCCTTCGGGGACGGGGAGCGCGTCGTCGAGATGCGTGCCTGGGCCTTCGGCGGCCGGTGGATCGGCTGCGGCGTGGTCCGCGTCGGCGGGGAGGCGCGGCTGGTGGTGGTCCTGGCCCCGCGCACCACCCCGGCGCCGGGCGCGCTGCCTGCCGACGCCTCCTGGCTGGACCGGCTCACCGCCGTGACCGGCTGGGACGCGGACCAGGTGGGCATCGACCCGATCCGCCTGGACCGGCTGCACTCGGGCCGCATCCGTACGGCCGACTGCGCGGCGGCCGAGAAGCGGCTGGGCACGGCGCTGCCGAGCGACTACAAGAAGCTGGTCGAGACGTTCGGGGACGGCGCCTTCGACGGCTTCCTGAACCTGTATCTGCCGGCCGACATCGTCAAGGGCGCCGAGTTCGCGTCCGGTTGGGCGAAGGCTCACGGCACCCCGTCCTGGGAGCCGCACCCGCCGTTCCCCGAGCCGGGCGGGCTGCTGCCCTGGGCGGGCACCGAGCACGAGACGTCGTTCTACTGGATCACCGAAGGCCCGGACCCCGACGCGTGGCCCGTCTATGTCACGGAGGCCGGCCCCGAGGCCGGCGAGCGGTTCGCCATGACGGCCACGGAGTTTGTCTTCCGTATGCTCGCCGACCCCGAGCACCCCTACTCCATACCCGCCGACTTCGCCGCCCACTGGTTCATGAACTACAACAGGCCTTAAGGCCACCGGCGGGACGGCGGACCTCGGGCGATAGCGTGACGGCCCGAGCGTGCGACTCGAACGGGTGGAAGGGGATCGGGATGCGTTACGTCGTCATCGGAGCGGGCGCCGTGGGCGGCGCGATCGGCGGGCGGCTCTCGCAGAGCGGGCACGACGTCGTCCTGGTGGCGCGCGGAGCGCACTACGAGGCGCTGCGGCGGGACGGGCTGCGGCTGCTGACGCCCGACGGCACACACCGGCTCCCGGCGCCCGTGGCCGACGGGCCCGAGGCCGTCGAGCTGCGCCCCGACGATGTGCTCGTCCTCGCGGTGAAGACCCAGGACAGCGTGGCCGCGCTGGACGCCTGGGCGCCCCGCCCGGTGGCGGGCGGCGGGACGGCGGCCGACCGGCTGCCGCTGGTGTGCGCCCAGAACGGGGTGGAGAGCGAGCGGCTGGCGCTGCGGCGCTTCCGCCGGGTGTACGCCATGTGTGTCTGGCTGCCCTCCACCCACCTGGAGCCGGGCGAGGTCATCGCCCCCTGCGCGCCCTTCACCGGCGCGCTCCACCTGGGCCGCTATCCGTCCGGCGCGGACGAGACGGCCCGGCTGATCGCGGCCGACCTGGAGAAGTCCCGCTTCCTCGCGCCGGTCGTCCCGGACGTGATGCGCTGGAAGTACGCCAAGCTGCTGAGCAACGTCGCCAACGCCGTGGAGGCGATCTGCGGGCCGGACGGGGGCGAGGAGGCGGCGGCCCTGGTGCGGCGCGCGAAGACGGAGGCGAGCGCGGTCCTCGACGCGGCGGGCATAGCCCACACCAGCGCGGCCGAGCAGAGCGCGGTGCGCGGCGGAAAGATGGACATACGCCCCGTCGACGGCGGGGCGGCGCGGGGCGGCGGCTCGTCGTGGCAGAGCCTGGTCCGGGGCGCCGGATCGATCGAGGCGGACTATCTGAACGGCGAGATCGTGCTGCTGGGCCGGGTCCACGGAGTGCCGACCCCGGTCAACGAGGCGCTGCGGCGCACCGCGAACGAGTGCGCGCGCGAACGCCGCACCCCGGGCACGGTCACCGCCGCGCGGCTCACCCGGATCGTCGACGCGTCCTGAGCCCGCCCCTCTCTCTTCAGGGCTCGGCTCTCCCCCAGCCACCGCTGGGAGGTGCCCCGGCCCCCTCCCCTTCAGCTCACTCGCCAGGGGCCAGCCGCGAGGCGGCGGCGCTCTGGCGGCGGGCCGTCTCCTTGAGAAAGTGTGTGACGGTCCGCAGCTGCTCGTCGGTGTAGTCGGCGAGCAGCTCCTCCATGGAGCCCAGGAAGTCTTCGAAGTAGGGCGCGAGCGCGGCCAGGCGCTCGGGGTTGGCCTCGATGAGGACACGGCGGCCGTCCTCGGGGTGCTTGACGCGGCGGGCGAAGCCCTTGCGCTCCAGGCGGTCGACGAGGCCGGTGACGGAGGCGGGGGCGAGCCCTGAGCGCCGGGAGAGGTCGCCGGCCGTCAGCGGGCCGTGGCGTTCGAGCAGATCCAGGGCCTTGCTCTCGCCCGCGCTCAGATCCTGCTTCGCGGCCAGGGCCTCATGGAACATCACCACCGCCGTGCTGTGCTCCCGCCCCGCGGCCAGCAGCTGCGCCCGCAGCTCCTTCCGCACCTGGCCCTCACCCTCCATGGCCGCACCCTACCAGTTTATTTCGTTCTCCCGAACGAAAGACTTGCGCACCACACCCTCCCTCTGATTTATTTCGTTCGGCCGAACGAAATAAACCTCCTGGAGGAGATCCCATGACCACGGCACTGATCATCGGCGGCGGAATCGCCGGCCCCGTCACCGCGATCGCCCTGCGCCGCGCCGGCATCGACGCGACCATCCACGAGGCGTACGGCGAGAGCGCCGGCCTCGCCCACGGCGTCTATCTCACGGTCGCCGTCAACGGCCTGCGCGCCCTTCAGGCGATCGACGCGCACCGCCCGGTCCTGGAACACGGCTTCCCGACCGGGGCCATCGAGTTCTTCAGCGGCACCGGCAAGCACCTGGCCAATGTGCCCCTCGGCCCCGCCCTCCCCGACGGCACCGTCACCCACACCATCAAGCGCGCCGACCTCTATCGGGCCATGACCGAACAGGCCGCGAGCCTGGGCATCCGCACGGAGTACAGCAAGCGGCTGGTGGCCGCCGAGACGACCCCGTCCGGCCGCGTCGTCGCGCGCTTCGCCGACGGCACCCAGGCCGAGGGCGACGTGCTGATCGGCGCGGACGGCATCCACTCCGCGACCCGCCGGATCATCGACCCCGGCGCGCCCGCACCCCGCTACACCGGGCTCGGCAACATCGGCGGCTTCGCCCGCGGCGTGGATCTGCGGTCGCTCGGCATCAAGCCCGGCACCTACAACATGGTCTTCGGCAAGCGCTGCTTCTTCGGCTTCACCGTCAGCCCAAACCACGAGATCTGGTGGTTCGGCAACCCGCCGAGCGCCCAGGAGCCGAGCCGCGAGGAGCTGAGCGCGACCACCTCCGACCAGTGGAAGCGGCAGCTGCTCGACCTCTACCGCGACGACCGCTCCCCCGCGGCCCGCATCGTCGAGGCGACCACGGGCCCTCTTCGCGGCACCAATCAGTACGACATGCCCCCGGTCCCCGTCTGGCACCGCGACCGCATGGTCGTCGTCGGGGACGCGGCCCACGCGGTGTCACCCTCGTCCGGCCAGGGCGTCTCCCTGGCCGCCGAGGATGCCGTCACACTGGCCGCGTGCCTGCGCGACCACCGCGACCCGGCGGCGGCCTTCGCGGCGTACGAGGCGCTGCGCCGCGAGCGCGTGGAGCGGGTGGTGGCGTACGGGAAGCGGATGGGCAGCTTCAAGGCGGCCGGACCGGTGGGCCGGGTGATCCGGGACCTGGTGCTGCCCGGCATCATGCGACGGCAGTCCCGGCCCGCCGCGATGAGCTCGCTCAGCTGGCTCTTCGATCACCACGTGACGTGGGAACCGGAACCGCGGGCGGCCTGAAGGCCTCCCAGGCCGCCCGGCAAGAAGTCTCAGCCCCGCGCGTCGCCCCGGCTGAGCCACTGCGCGACCTCGGTCGCCCAGTAGGTCAGGATCATGCCCGCCCCGGCCCGCCGTACGGACGTCAGCGTCTCCATGATCGCCCGGTCCCGGTCGATCCACCCGTTGGCCGCGGCGGCCTCGACCATCGCGTACTCGCCGGAGATCTGGTACGCGGCGACCGGCACGTCCGCCTCGTCCGCGATCCGGCGCAGGATGTCCAGGTACGGCAGCGCGGGCTTGACCATCACCATGTCGGCGCCCTCGGCCAGGTCCAGCGCCAGCTCGCGCAGCGCCTCCCGGGCGTTGGCCGTGTCCTGCTGGTAGGTCTTGCGGTCGCCCTTGAGCGAGGACGCCACGGCCTCGCGGAAGGGCCCGTAGAAGGCCGATGCGTACTTGGCGGTGTAGGCGAGGATCGACACGTCCTGGCGGCCGATGCCGTCCAGGGCCGCCCGGGCGACCCCCACCTGCCCGTCCATCATTCCGCTCGCGCCCACCACATGGGCGCCCGCGTCCGCCTGCACCCGCGCCATCTCGGCGTAGCGCTCCAGCGTCGCGTCGTTGTCGACCCGGCCCTCGGCGTCGAGCACACCGCAGTGGCCGTGGTCGGTGTGCTCGTCCAGGCACAGATCGGACATGACGATCAGTTCGTCGCCGACCTCGGACCGCACATCGCGCAGGGCGATCTGCAGGATCCCGTCGGGGTCGGTGCCCGGCGAGCCGATCGCGTCCTTCTTGCTCTCCTCCGGCACGCCGAAGAGCATGATCCCGCCGACGCCCGCCTCGACCGCCTCCACGGCGGCCTTCCGCAGCGAGTCGCGGCTGTGCTGCACGACGCCCGGCATCGACGCGAGCGGCAGCGGCTCGCTCGCGCCCTCCGCGACGAAGGCGGGCAGGATCAGCTCGGCCGGGTGCAGCCGGGTCTCGGCGACCATGCGCCGCATGGCCGCGTTCACCCGCAGCCGGCGCGGCCTGGCGCCGGGGAAGCTCCCGTACGGGGTGGCGCCGTGCGCGGTGCTGCCGTGGGTGCTCAAGATCGTGCCCTCCTCCGTGAACCGGGCCGCCGCTCGCTCGGGCGGGTGACCGGCTCCCCTGACTGGATCGCGGCCCGCCGCCGGGCCGCCCCGAACTCCGCCAGCGCCTCGGCCAGCTTGTGCACCGAGGGCTCGGGCGACAGTACGTCCACCCGCAGGCCGTGCTCCTCCGCGGTCTTCGCGGTGGCCGGGCCGATACAGGCGATGACCGTGACGTTGTGCGGCTTGCCCGCGATGCCGACGAGGTTCCGCACGGTCGACGACGAGGTGAAGAGCACCGCGTCGAAGCCGCCGCCCTTGATCGCCTCACGGGTCTCGGCCGGCGGCGGCGAGGCGCGCACGGTGCGGTACGCCGTGACGTCGTCGACCTCCCAGCCCAGCTCGATCAGCCCGGCCACCAGCGTCTCGGTGGCGATGTCGGCGCGCGGCAGGAAGACGCGGTCGATCGGGTCGAAGACCGGGTCGTACGGCGGCCAGTCCTCCAGCAGCCCGGCCGCGGACTGCTCACCGCTGGGCACCAGATCCGGCTTGACCCCGAACTCGATGAGCGACCTGGCGGTCTGCTCGCCCACCGCCGCGACCTTGATCCCGGCGAAGGCGCGGGCGTCGAGCCCGTACTCCTCGAACTTCTCCCGCACCGCCTTGACCGCGTTGACCGAGGTGAAGGCGATCCACTCGTAGCGCCCGGTCACCAGGCCCTTGACCGCGCGCTCCATCTGCTGCGGGGTGCGCGGCGGCTCCACGGCGATGGTCGGCACCTCGCTGGGCACCGCGCCGTAACTGCGCAGCTGGTCCGAGAGCGAGGCGGCCTGCTCCTTGGTGCGCGGCACCAGTACGTGCCAGCCGAACAGCGGCTTGGACTCGAACCACGCCAGCTGGTCGCGCTGCGCGGCCGCGCTGCGCTCGCCGACGACGGCTATCACCGGCTGGGCGCCCTGCGGCGACGGCAGCACCTTGGCGGCCTTGAGCACCTGCGCGATGGTCCCGAGCGTGGCCGTCCAGGTGCGCTGCCGGGTGGTCGTCCCGGCGACCGTGACGGTCAGCGGGGTGTCCGGCTTGCGCCCGGCGGCCACCAGCTCGCCCGCGGCGGCCGCGACCGTCTCCAGGGTCGCGGAGACCACGGCGGTCGCGTCCGAGGCGCCGACCTCGCTCCAGCAGCGGTCGTCGGCCGTACGGGCGTCCACGAAGCGCACATCGGTGCCCTGCGCGTCCCGCAGCGGCACCCCCGCGTAGGCGGGCACGCCCACCGCGGCCGCCACGCCCGGCACCACCTCGAAGACGATGCCTTCGGCGGCGCACGCGAGCATCTCGTCGGCGGCGTATCCGTCCAGGCCAGGGTCGCCCGCGACCGCGCGGACGACCCGCTTGCCGCTCCGCGCGGCGCCCATGACAAGATTGGCCGTGTCCCTGAGTAGGGGCACGTCGGCGGTGCTTGACGTCGCGTCAGCTCTCGCCTGCTCCGGTGTGCCCTGCGCGTCCGCGGCCACGCCCGGCCTGACGTGCGTACGTACCACGTCGAGTACGTGCGGGTCGGCGATCAGGACATCAGCGGCGGCGAGTGCCTCCACGGCACGCAACGTCAGCAGGCCTGGATCTCCTGGGCCCGCACCGAGGAAGGTGACGTGCCCATGTCCGGGGTGGTTAGGGGCGTTGGGGTTCAATGTGCTCGCTCCCCCATAAGACCGGCCGCACCCTTCGCGAGCATCTCGGCGGCGAGCTCACGTCCCATGAGCTGGGCCGCCTCCTCGCCAGGCGCCGCGGGAACGGGACCGGTGATGGACAGCTGCACCAGCGAGGAGCCGTCGGTGGTGCCGACGACGCCGCGCAGGCGCATTTCGGTGACAGCCTGACCGTCGCCGAGCAGGTCGGCCAGCGCACCCACAGGTGCGCTGCAGCCGGCCTCCAGGGCGGCGAGCAGGGAACGCTCGGCGGTCACGGCGACCCGGGTGAGCGGGTCGTCGAGCTCGGCGAGCTGAGCAGCGAGCGCCGCGTTGGCGGCGGCGCACTCGACTGCCAGTGCCCCCTGGCCGGGGGCGGGCAGGATGTGGTCGGCGTCCAGGATCTCGGTCGCCTCGTCGAGCCGCCCCAGGCGGCTCAGGCCGGCGGCGGCCAGCACCACCGCGTCCAGTTCCCCCGAGCGGACGTAGCCGATCCGGGTGTCGACGTTGCCGCGGATCGGCACGGTCTCGATCCGCAGGCCCAGCGAGCGCGCCCAGGCCCGCAGCTGGGAGGTGCGGCGCGGGGAGCCGGTGCCTATCCGGGCGCCGGACGGAAGCTCGGCGAAGGTGAGGCCGTCGCGGGCGATCAGCGCGTCGCGCGGGTCCTCGCGGGTCGGCAGCGCGGCCAGGACCAGCTCATCGGGCTGGGCGGTCGGCAGGTCCTTCAGCGAGTGGACGGCGAAGTCGATCTCGCCGCGCAGCAGCGCCTCACGCAGCGCGGTGGCGAAGACGCCGGTGCCGCCGATCTGCGCGAGGTCCTCGCGCGAGACGTCCCCGCGCGTCGTGATCTCCACGAGCTCGACGGGGCGCCCGGTGATACGGCGCACCGCGTCCGCTATCCGCCCGGACTGGGCCATGGCCAGCGCGGAGCGCCGGGTGCCGAGCCGCAGCGGCGCCGGGCCGCCGGGGGCGTGTGCCCGGCCGGAGGCGGCGGGGGGTGTCGCGTTCATGCCCGGCCTCTCTTGGGGTCGTGTCGGACGGTCGCGGCGCCGGGCCGGCCGGTTTCGCCGCCGCCGTTCGGACGGGTGTCGTTCGTGTCGGCCCGGCTGACGGAGGCCACCGCCTGCGGGTCGAGGTCGAACAGCTCGCGCAGCGCGTCCGCGTAGCCGGCCCCGCCGGGCGTGCTCGCCAGCTGCTTGACCCGCACGGTCGGCGCGTGCAGCAGCTTGTCGACCACGCGGCGCACGGTCTGGGTGATCTCGGCGCGCTGTCTTTCGTCGAGGTCGGGGAGGCGCCCGTCGAGCCGGGCGATCTCGCCGGCGACCACATCTGCCGCCATGGTACGCAGCGCGACCACGGTCGGGGTGATGTGCGCGGCGCGCTGAGCCGCCCCGAAGGCGGCTACCTCCTCGGAGACGATGGCGCGGACCTGATCCACGTCGGCGGCCATCGGCCCCGCCGACGTAGTCGGCTGATCGGACACTGTGGCCGCGGCCTCGGCCAGGGACTCGATGTCCACCAGGCGCAGCCCGCCGACGCGGTGCGCCGCCGCGTCGATGTCGCGCGGCATCGCCAGGTCGAGCAGCGCGACGGTCTCCGCCGTGCCCGGCCCCGCGGTGCCCGCCGCCGGGTGCTCCGCGCGCCGGCCGAGGGCTTCCCGCAGCATGTCGGCGGTCAGCACGAGACCCGTCGCGCCCGTACAGGAGACGACGATGTCGGCGTAGGGCAGCTCGTCCGGGACACGGTCCCTCGGCACAGCGCGGGCGATGAGCGGACGACCGGCGGCAGAGCCGTCCTCGCGCGGGGCACCGGCGACGGCATCCGCACCGGCGCTCTGCCCGGCCAGCGACTCCGCCAGGCGCCGCGCCCGATCCAACGTCCTGTTGGCGATCACCAGTTCGGCGACACCGGCGCGTGCGAGCGTGGTCGCGGCCAGCGAGGACATCGAGCCCGCCCCGATCACCAGGGCGCGCCGCCCCGCCGCCCAGTCCGCCACCGGCGCGGCCCCGGCCAGCTGTTCGAGACCGAAGGTGACGAGCGACTGGCCGGCCTTGTCGATACCGGTCTCGCTGTGGGCCCGCTTGCCGACCCGCAGCGACTGCTGGAACAGGTCGTTCAGCAGCCGGCCCGCGGTGTGCAGCTCCTGCCCCAGCGCGAGCGCGTCCTTGATCTGGCCGAGGATCTGGCCCTCGCCGACGACCATCGAGTCCAGGCCGCAGGCCACCGAGAACAGGTGGTGGACGGCCCGGTCCTCGTAGTGGACGTACAGATACGGGGTGAGCTCGTCGAGGTCGACGCCGGTGTGCTGGGCGAGCAGCGTGGACAGCTCGGCGACCCCGGCGTGGAACTTGTCCACGTCCGCGTACAGCTCGATGCGGTTGCAGGTGGCGAGCACGGCCGCCTCAGTGGCGGGCTCGGCCACGAGGGTGTCCTGCGCCAGCTTGGCCGGCTCATCGCCCACCAGGGAGGCGCGCTCCAGCACGCTCACCGGCGCGGTGCGATGGCTCAGTCCGACGACGAGAAGGCTCATGCCGGCATCACGGCGGGCACGTCCCCGTCCGGTCCCTGGCGGCCGTTGTCTGTGCCCGCGCCCGGCGCCGCGCGGTGCGGGGCGAGCGGGGCCGGCGCGACGGCGGCGGCGCCCGGCGCCCCCGGCGCCCCCGGAGCGTCCTGGGCGGCCGACTGCGCGCTCGCCGCCTCCTCGGGCGCGACCGTCTCCTCGCCCGCCTTGCGCTGCTCGTGGAAGGCGAGGATCTGCAGCTCGATCGACAGGTCGACCTTGCGCACATCCACCCCGTCGGGCACCGAGAGCACGGTGGGGGCGAAGTTGAGGATCGAGGTGACACCGGCGGCCACCAGCCGGTCGCAGACCTGCTGGGCCGCTCCCGCCGGGGTGGCGATGACACCGATCGACACGCCGTTGTCGGTGATGATCTGCTCGAGCTCGTCGGTGTGCTGCACCGCGATGCCCGCGACCGGCTTTCCGGTCATCGCCGGGTCGGCGTCGATCAGCGCCGCGACCCGGAAGCCGCGGGAGGCGAAGCCGCCGTAGTTGGCGAGCGCCGCGCCGAGGTTACCGATACCGACGATCACGACCGGCCAGTCCTGGGTGAGGCCCAGCTCACGCGAGATCTGGTAAACGAGGTACTCCACGTCGTAGCCGACCCCGCGGGTGCCGTACGACCCGAGGTAGGAGAAGTCCTTGCGCAGCTTGGCCGAATTCACCCCGGCCGCGGCCGCGAGCTCCTCCGAGGAGACCGTGGGCACCGAGCGCTCGGAGAGCGCGGTCAGCGCACGCAGATACAGCGGAAGACGGGCGACGGTGGCCTCGGGGATCCCTCGGCTTCGGGTCGCCGGTCGGTGAGTTCGGCCAGTTGCCACGGTGCTCCTGCGGGTAGAGCGGGGCTGCGGGCGTCCGTATGTTTCAGGACGTCCCCATCGACAGCAGGCTATGTCTTTGTGAACGCGTGCACAAAGATGGTGTCCGTTTTGTCCGAGCAAAGTGACCGGTGTCACGCACCCATTCGACCTGCTCGTGGAACCACAACGGGTGTCACACCGTTCCCGGCGGCCACATCCGCACGGCCGGGACGCCGACGGGAGCACGGCCAACCGGGAGACCCGAGGCGCCCGGGGGCGGGCCAGGCCGGGGGCGGGCCCGGTCGGGGCGGGCAGCCGGGGCGGCCCCGCCGGCGCGGGGCACAATGGCGGACATGAGCCCGCTGCTGCGCCGCACCCCGCGCAAGAACCCCGCCGAGCGCACGGTCACCCTGATCGGCAAGCCCGACTGCCACCTGTGCGAGGACGCCGAGGCCGTGGTCGCGAAGGTCTGCGGCGAGCTGGGCGCGTCCTGGGAGAAGAAGGACATCACCCAGGACGAGGAGCTCTACCGCAGATACTGGGAGCAGATCCCGGTGGTACTCGTCGACGGCGCACAGCACGACTTCTGGCGGGTGAACCCGGAGCGGCTGCGCAAGGCGCTGGGCGGCTGAGGGAGCCCCCGCACAGCCCTCGCGCCCCGGCCCCCTCCCGGCGCTCACCGGAGCCCGGAAGTCGGCGCGGCTGAATCGTCCCGACACCCGGCCGTAACGGGATGCGGGGAATGGCTGGCTATGCTCAGCCCATGGCCGCATTGGGATGGTTCACCCGTCGTCGACACCTCGCCACCGAGGCCAGCGTCCTCGCCGGAGAGGCCTCGGCCGAAGCCGCCCGCAAGTCCTCGGCCGAAACGCCCCCGCCCGCCCAGGCCCCCGAGCCGGAGTTCCCCGTGGTCGGGGACGAGCGGGCGGCCGCCTTCTTCGACCTGGACAACACGGTCATGCAGGGCGCCGCCCTGTTCCACTTCGGCCGTGGCCTCTACAAGCGCCACTTCTTCCGCAAGCGCGAGCTGGCCCGCTTCGCCTGGCAGCAGACCTGGTTCCGGCTGGCCGGGGTCGAGGACCCGGCCCATATGGAGGACGTGCGCAGCAGCGCCCTGTCCATCGTCAAGGGCCACCGGGTCTCGGAGCTGATGGCGATCGGCGAGGAGATCTACGACGAGTACATGGCCGACCGCATCTGGCCCGGCACCCGCGCCCTCGCCCAGGCCCACCTCGACGCCGGACAGCGGGTCTGGCTGGTGACCGCCGCCCCGGTGGAGACCGCGACGATCATCGCCCGGCGGCTGGGTCTGACCGGCGCGCTCGGCACCGTGGCCGAGTCGGTCGGCGGGGTGTACACGGGCAAGCTGGTCGGCGAGCCGCTGCACGGGCCGGCCAAGGCCGAGGCGGTACGGGCGCTGGCGGCGGCCGAGGGTCTTGACCTGTCACGCTGCGCCGCCTACAGCGACTCCTCGAACGACATTCCGATGCTGTCGATCGTCGGCCACCCCTACGCGGTGAACCCGGACGGGCGGCTGCGCAAGCACGCGCGCGAGCACGGCTGGCGGCTGCGGGACTACCGTACGGGCCGCAAGGCCGCCAAGATCGGCATCCCGGCCGCGGCCGGGGTGGGCGCGGTGGCGGGCGGCACGGCGGCCGCCGTGGCCCTGCACCGCCGCCGCCGCTACTGACGCTCCGCGGGCACGACACAGAGTCACCGACAGGACACTCGGCGTCGCACAGCCGTCACCCTGCGGCCTCGGCCTTCACCCTTGACCGCCTGCGCCGACGCCTGCCCACCCGCGCCGGGCGATGACCGTCCGTGATGACCGCCGCCGGCCCGCGACCCCGCCCCCGAGGCGTCATCGCCTGACCACGGCCGCTCCCGGCCGGTCAATCCGGGTTTCCCGCCCCGCAGGGCTCCGGCCTGCCCTCTTACCGCCCCTTTGGCACAACACGCCACGAAATCGCGCAGACCACGACACCTTCCGGTCAATAGGCCTACTGCATTCGATACTTGATCGGTCATCAACCCATAACGGAGCAGACTGAAACGATGATTTGGACAACTGGGTGTAGCGTTGCCTGTACGAAGCGTTATTCTCCTTAGACGCAAATCGGTACCCACGCGTCCCTACGGCGGGTGAACGGTCCCGTACTGCACGTGATGGAAGCTCTGCCTCTGGGAGTCCCGTGTACCCACACGTCGGGGTTGACGCCTCGGGCCTGGCTACGCTGCGCGCAACGGTCCTCGACTGTCTGCGCGGCTTCGTCCCCACCGCGTATGCCGTCCCCGTCCTCGCCACACCCGTGCCCGCCGGCCTTGCCGGCACCGACGGCCCGGCCGGCCCCGCCAGCTCCTGCTACGCCCTGGCCGACGGCGGGGCGGCGGTCGGCAGACGCTCCCGCGGCGGCACGTCCACCGCCCGCCGCCCCGGCGCGGACAGCGACAGCCGCCGCATGATGGACCTCGTCGAGCGCGCCCAGTCGGGCGAGGCCGAGGCCTTCGGCCGGCTGTACGACCAGTACGCCGACACCGTCTACCGCTACATCTACTACCGCGTGGGCGGCCGGGCCACGGCCGAAGACCTCACCAGCGAGACGTTCCTGCGCGCGCTGCGCCGCATCGGCACCTTCACCTGGCAGGGCCGTGACTTCGGCGCCTGGCTGGTGACCATCGCCCGCAATCTCGTCGCCGACCACTTCAAGTCCAGCCGCTTCCGGCTGGAGGTCACCACCGGCGAGATGCTCGACGCCAACGAGGTCGAGCGCTCCCCCGAGGACTCCGTCCTCGAATCCCTCTCCAACGCCGCGCTGCTGCAGGCCGTGCGCAAGCTCAACCCGCAGCAGCAGGAGTGTGTGACGCTGCGCTTCCTCCAGGGCCTGTCGGTCGCCGAGACCGCGCGCGTCATGGGGAAGAACGAGGGCGCGATCAAAACCCTCCAGTACCGGGCCGTCCGCACCCTGGCCCGGCTCCTCCCCGAGGACGCCCGCTGACCCTGGGTAGTGCCGCCACCACGCCCCGTCCGATCATCGGGAGGGCGTAACCCCGGTGATGCGCCGCTCGTTGTCGAGGATGCAGGCTCCTTGCGGTCACGTCCCATCCATCGACACCACTCTTTCGGGTGGAAATGCATGCGGCGTGCAACCTTCCAGGTGTCCTGGGGAGTCGACCGTCATGACGAGAGGAGGTGCCGCCTGTGATCGCGAACGTATCGGCGCACCGGCGGGCTCACGCCTTCGCCAAGGCCCTGGAGGCCCTGGAGGCCCTGGAGAGGGACAGCCGCCAGGATTCCCAGGGCGCGGCGGGCGCCGAGCAGCCCGGCTCTTCGGCCGACAGCGCGGAGCACAGACGGCTGCTGGCCCTGACGAGCGGGCTCGGCGAGCTGCCGGCCCCGGCGCTGGATCCCGAGGTCCGGGCCACCCAGCGGGCCCAGCTGGTCGCCGCCATGGAAGCGGCCTTCGCCGAGGGCGCGCCCCAGGTGCCCGGGCAGCGGCCTGCCCGCGTCCGCCGGGCGACCCCCCTCAGCAGGCTGCGCCCCCGCTCCCGCTGGTCCAAGGGGCTGGCCGCCGGGGGGCTCACGGTCGGGGTGGCGGCGGGCGCGTTCGGCGGCGTCGCCGCGGCCAGCTCCGACGCCCTGCCCGGTGACACCCTCTATGGCTTCAAGCGCGGCATAGAGGATCTGAAGCTCGAGATGGCCGACGACGACGCGGACCGCGGCCGGCTGTATCTGGACCAGGCGTCGACCCGGATGAGCGAGGCCCGCCGGCTGATGGAGCGGGGCCGCTCGGGCGACCTGGACCACGAGTCGCTGAGCGAGATCCGCAGGACCCTCGCCGGGATGCGCCATGACGCCTCCGAGGGCCACCGGCTGCTGCGCAAGGTCTATGAGCGGGACGGCTCGCTCGGCCCCATCCGGACCCTGTCGTCCTTCTCCAGCTCCCACCGCGAGGGCTGGTCCCGGCTGCGCGAGAAGCTACCCGTCCAGCTCATGGACGTGGGGGACGAGGTCAGCTCGGTATTCGACGCCATAGACCAGGAGGTCGGTCCGCTGCGGTCGCTGCTGCCCGCCTCCCGGGACGGGCGGGACCACACCGGCCGTACGGTGGTCGAACCACCAGAGCGGGCCGCCACGGGCGGTTCCCACATCCCGGCGCCCGCCGCGACCACGCCGAGCGCCACCCGCCCCAGCGGGGACGACACCCGGCCGCGCCCCTCGGCCCCGTCCCACCCCGATGAGGACGGCGGCCTCATCGGCGGCGCCGGCGATCTGCTGGACCCGCCGACGGGCGAGCCGGCCCCCCTCCCCTCCCCCGGCAAGGGCGACGCGGGCGGCAGGCCGGCCCAGCCGGAGATCACCATCCCGCCGCTGCTGCCCGACCTGCTGCCGGGCCTCGGCATCGACGGCGACGGGAAGTAGGGCCCCGCACCGGAGGCGGCGTCCGGTGTTCCTCACGGAACCCGGGCGCCGCCTCCCGCGGTCATACCGTCGCCCAGCTGAACGCAGCTCGGCGCAGAGCCGCTCAGAAGCCGCTCAGAAGCCGCTCAGAAGAAGACGGAGCGCCGCTGCACCAGCAGCTTGTAGAGGGTGTGCTGGATCGTCTCGCGCACCTGGTCGGTCAGGTTGAACATCAGCATCGGGTCGTCCGCCGCCTCCGCCGGGTACGAGTCCGTCGGGATCGGCTCGCCGAACTGGATCGTCCACTTCGTCGGCAGCGGCACCCCGCCGAGCGGCCCGAGCCAGGGGAAGGTCGGCGTGACGGGGAAGTACGGAAAGCCCAGCAGCCGCGCGAGCGTCTTCGCGTTCCCGATCATCGGGTAGATCTCCTCGGCCCCGACGATCGAGCACGGCACGATCGGCGCCCCGGCGCGCAGCGCCGTCGAGACAAAACCGCCCCGCCCGAAGCGCTGCAGCTTGTACCGCTCGGAGAACGGCTTCCCGATCCCCTTGAAGCCCTCCGGCATCACCCCGACCACCTCGCCGCGCTCCAGCAGCAGCTGGGCGTCCTCGGCACACGCCAGCGTATGCCCGAGCTTGCGCGCGAGCTCGTTGATGACCGGCAGCACGAAGACCAGGTCGGCCGCGAGCAGCCGCAGATGGCGGTCCGCCGGGTGGTGGTCGTGCACCGCGACCTGGAGCATCAGCCCGTCCAGCGGCAGCACCCCGGAGTGGTTGGCGACGACGAGCGCGCCCCCGCTGTCCGGGATGTTCTCGATGCCCTTCACCTCGACCCGGAAGTACTTCTCGTACATCGGGCGCAGCAGGGACATCAGGACCTGGTCGGTCAGGTCCTCGTCATAGCCGAAGTCGTCGACCTCGTACTCCCCCGTGACCCGGCGGCGCAGAAAGCTCAGGCCGTGCGCCAGCCGCCGCTCCCAGCCGCCCCCGAAGGCGCTGCCGCCCGGCGGGTCCTGGGGCGGCAGCGGAGGCGTCGCGGCGGCCGTGGCAAGCGTCTCCGGCCGCTGGTCGCGCTCCTCGTCGCGCTGCTGCGGCACGGGCTTGAGCGGGCCCTGGGCCCGCTGCGTACGCCCCGTCCGCTGGCCCTTGCGCCGGGACCGCGGCTCCTCACCGAACGGAATGACCTTGGCATCCGCCATGGTGGTTGCGCTCCTCAATTCTGGGCGGCGCCGCGGGCGGGCAGCAGCCCGGCGAGCCGGTCGACGGTACGGGCGAGGGTCTCGGGCGGGAGCAGCCCGGGCCCGCGGCTGCGGGCGTAGTCGGCGAAGGCGCCGGCCGTGGTGTACCGGGGCTCGAAGCCCAGCGTCTCGCGCATCTGATCGGTGGCGACGACACGGCCGTGCGTGAGCAGCCGGACCTGCTCGGGCGAGAAGTCGGTGATCCCGACGGAGCGCAGCGCGGTACGGGCCCATCTCAGGGTCGGCAGCAGCAGCGGGAGCGTCGGGCGGCCGAGCCGCCGGGCGGCCTGCGAGAGCAGCAGCACACCGTCGCCCGCGATGTTGAACGTGCCGCTGTTGAGCGTGGACCGGGCCGGCTCGGAGGCGGCGATCCGCAGCACCTCGATGGCGTCCTCCTCGTGGACGAACTGCAGCCGCGGGTCGTAGCCGATGACGGTGGGCAGCACGGGCAGCGCGAAGTACTCGGCGAGGGGCGAGTCCGCGCAGGGCCCCAGGATGTTGGCGAAGCGCAGCACACACACCGCCACGTCGGGGCGGCGCCGGGCGAAGCCCCGTACATACCCCTCGACCTCGACGGCGTCCTTGGCGAAGCCGCCGCTGGGCAGCGACTTGGGTGGGGTGGTCTCGCTGAAGACGGCGGGGTCGCGGGGCGCGGAGCCGTACACATTGGTGCTGGACTTGACCACGAGCCGCTTGACCGTCGGCGCCTTCTGACAGGCGCCGAGCAGCTGCATGGTGCCGATGACGTTGGTCTCCTTGACCGAGGTGCGGCTGCCGCGCCCGCCGAGCGGGGTGCCGTTGATGTCCATGTGGACGACGGTGTCGACGCCGGTCTCGGCGAGCAGCTTCCCGATCGCGGGGTGGCG
Organism: Streptomyces sp. NPDC007917; assembly: GCF_042959105.1. Classification (NCBI taxonomy): domain Bacteria; kingdom Bacillati; phylum Actinomycetota; class Actinomycetes; order Kitasatosporales; family Streptomycetaceae; genus Streptomyces; species Streptomyces sp. NPDC007917. The sequence continues at coordinate 5,124 of NZ_JBIBKK010000011.1, read as the reverse complement.
GATGTCGGCGCGTACGAAATCGGCCCCGCCGAGGTGGTGTTCGGGGGTGACGGCGTCCACGCCAATCACCCGGGCGACATCGGGTTCGCGCTGTATACGCCGTACGAAGCGGCCCCCCAGGCGGCGTGCGACTCCGGTGACGAGCACGACCTTTCCCAAGATCAGCGCCTTCCTTCCCACCCTCGATCGAGCTGGGCCGAGGCGAACACCGTAACCGCTGGATGTTGCCCTGTGATGACCACTCGCCGCACGGTACGAGGTTTTAGGACGAGGGTCCGCCGGCGCGGGGAACGCCCCGTACGCACGCGCCGCAGCCCTCCCACCGACGGTGGAAGGGCTGCGGGACGAACACAGCGTCGCTTGCTTACTTCTTGTTGCGACGCTGGACGCGCGTGCGCTTGAGCAGCTTGCGGTGCTTCTTCTTCGCCATCCGCTTGCGCCGCTTCTTGATAACAGAGCCCACGACTACCCTCGCTCACTTCGATTCACTCGGTGCGGGGCGTCCGAGCCCACACGACCTACATCGGGCCAGCCTACCCGGCGCCGAGCGAAGCGCGTAATCCGAGGGGTGCCCTGGGCCCTGCCGTCAGGCCCGTGCGGGCCTAGGCGGACTCCACCCCCACATAGGACTCGCGGAGATACTCATGAACCGCCTGCTCTGGGACCCGGAAGGACCTGCCCACCCGGATCGCCGGCAGATGACCGCTGTGCACCAAGCGGTACACGGTCATCTTGGACACTCGCATCACCGAGGCGACTTCCGCCACGGTCAGAAACTGAACCTCGTTCAGAGGCCTTTCGCCAGCAGCCATGACACACCTGAACCTTCCGCACATGTCGGGCACCGGCTTCCCCTCCGGTGACTCCTGCTCGCATGCGCGCTCCTCACCAGATTAGGGGCGCGTGATACGAGTGGGGAAGAGGAGTAGCGATCGGACGCCTACTGTGACAGACACGCCCGATTGAGTACATAGCGAGTCATCGGTCGGTAGTAAGCGGACCGCACAGCGTCGTCAAGCGGAACCACCACCGACACCCGCCCCTCCGCCTGGCCGACGAACGGCGCGGGGTCGTCCGCATCCGCCAGGCCGATGGCCTCGAACCCCAGCTGACCTGCCCCGCAGACCCATCCGTGGTCCCCGATGACCAACCCCGGGAGGGGGTCGCCGCGGTCGGCCGCACAGCCGAGAGCCACCCGAACCGGGAGCGGAGAATGACTGTGGCAACCAGGGTCGCGGGCCCCGTTCCGCGCGCCGGGCTCCCGCACCATCGCGACTCCTCGTACGTAGCCGAGGCGGTAGGTGCGTACGCCGAACTGGGTCGTTATGTCGATACATCTATTCTGCGCGGGGGTGAGAACGGGGCAGCCGGCCGCCGAGAGCGCCGCGGCCAACGAGGCGTAGAACCCGAGGAGGCGGTGCGGATGCCCGGTCCCGAGCAGCACCGGCACGCCTGCGGCGGCGGCCGCGGCCAGCCGCTCCGCGAAGGCGTCGAGCGCGGCGATGGTCAGATCCGGATCGATCACATCCTGACCGGAGGTGAGCGCCGGATTGGCCGAAACCCCACATTTGTCGCTCATGAGGCGAAGTAACTCCAAGAAGGACCAGTCACCTTCGGGCTCGATGCCGAGCAGCGCCCGGGGGTCGCGCGCGGCGAAGAGCCGGTAGCTGCGCAGGCTCCGCTCCCGGCTCGTGGCCACCGGCCCGGCGAGCCGCGCCGCCAGCAGATGCGCACGCAGCGCGGCGGTACTCAACACGCCACCGATGCTGACGGATCACCGCGACCGGGGGCCGAAGAACGCCGAGAGTTGGCACGGTTGGCCTAACGGCGCCCGGTCATCTCACGGCAGTGGCACCCAGCCGTCTCACGGCAGCAGCCCGTGATGGGGAAAGGCCGCCCGGCGGGTCGCCAGGATCGCCTGGTCCAGCCGGTCCCCCGGGTCGTACCCCCGCTCCGCGAAGTCCCGCCATTGCGGCGCCCGCCCGTCGGTCATCCGCCGCGGCGCCGGCTGCCGCGTCCGCCGGTACACCTCGTGCCGCCACTCCTCCGGCACCTCCGCCTCCGGCGCCACCGGCCGCCCGGCGGCGATCGCCACCAGATGCGTCCACGACCTGGGCACCACATCCACCACCGCGTACCCCCCGCCGCCCAGCGCGATCCACCGGCCGTCCGCATGCTCATGCGCCAGCTCATGACAGCTCTCCGCGACCGCGCGCTGCGCGTCCACGGTCACCGCCAGATGCGCCAGCGGATCCTCCACATGCGTGTCCGCGCCGTGCTGTGTCACCAGCACCTGCGGCCGGAACGCCGCCAACAGCTCCGGCACCACCGCGTGATAGGCCCGCAGCCACCCCGCGTCCCCGGTCCCGGCCGGCAGCGCGACGTTCACCGCGCCGCCCGGCGCCCGCTCCCCGCCCGTCTCCTCCGGCCATCCGGTCTGCGGGAACAGGGTCCTCGGGTGCTCGTGCAGCGAGATGGTGAGCACCCGCGGATCGTCCCAGAACGCCGCCTGCACCCCGTCCCCGTGGTGCACGTCCACATCCACGTACGCGACCCGCTCCGCACCCATCTCCAGCAGCCGCGCGATCGCCAGCGACGCGTCGTTGTAGACACAGAACCCGGAGGCCCCGCCCGGCATGGCGTGATGCAGCCCGCCCGAGAAGTTCACGGCGTGCAGCGCCTCACCGCGCCAGACGCTCTCCGCCGCGGCGACCGACTGGCCGGCGATCAGCGCCGAGACCTCGTGCATCCCGGCGAAGGCCGGATCGTCGATGGTGCCAAGTCCGTACGAGCCGTCCGCCGAGGCCGGATCGGCCGACGCCCGCCGCACCGCCTCGATGTAGTCCCGGCGGTGGACCAGCCGAAGCGTGGACTCCCCCGCGGGCTTGGCCGCAACCACCTCGGCGGCGCGGTCCAGCCCGAACGCCTCCACCAGACGCATGGTCAGCGCCAGACGGACCGGGTCCATCGGATGTCCGGCGCCGAAGTCGTACCCCGTCAGTCCCTCATCCCACATCAACCGTGCGCGACCGCTCATGTCCATCACCGTATCGGGCAGGCGCGGGCGCAAACGACCTCGCGTACCACAGCGTCGCGAGCACCAGCGCCATGGGCACCAGCATCGCGCCCCGGTAATTCCATGCGCCGCCCAATGCGCCGACGAGCGGGGAGCCGATCAGAAAGCCCACGTAATTGAAGATGTTGAGGCGCGCGACGGCCACATCGGAGGCCCCCGGGAACAGCCGCCCGGCGGCCGCGAAGGTCTGCGGCACCAGCACACACAGCCCCAGCCCCAGCAGCGTGAACCCCAGCATCCCCACCCACGCCCCGGGCGCCGCCGCGACGACCGCGAACCCGCCCGCGGCGAGCAGAGTGCCGGCCCGTACGACGGCGACCGCGCCGAAGCGCCGCACCCCGAAGTCGCCGAAGGTACGGCCGAGGAGGGCGGTGACCATATAGACGTTGTACGGGACGGTGGCCAGCTGCTCGGAGCTGTGCAGCACGTCCTCGAGGTACTTGGCGCTCCAGTTGGAGACCGTCGAGTCACCGATGTAGGCGAACGACATCACGAGACAGAGCGGCAGCAGCAGCTTCATGCTGACGGCGGCGGGCGCCTGCTCGTCCTGCAGGCTCTCCTGCCTCCTCTCCCCGCCCTCCTGCTTGTCCGCTGGTTCGCCCGTCCGATCGTCCGCCCGGTCCACGTACCAGCGGCTGGCGAACAGCGCGACCGGCACGAGCGTCGCGACAAGTGGCGCGTACAGCACGGGCAGGGGCACATCCCAGTGCGCCCCTGCCCAGGCGAGCGACGCCCCGCCGATCCCGCCCAAGCTGTACGCGGCGTGGAAGCCGAGCATGATGCTCCGCCCGTACGCATGCTGGAGGGTGACGCCGAGCATGTTCATCGACGCGTCCAGAGCGCCGACGGAGAGCCCGAACACCGCGAGCGCGAGAGCCAGCTGCCACAGCGCCGTGCCCGACCCGGCCGTGAGCAGCGCTAAGGAGACCACCGGCTGGGCCCAGCGCAGCACGAGCCCTGGCCGCACCCGTCTGACCAGGTGCTCGGTCCCGACGCTGCCCACACCCGCGAGGACCGGAACCGCGGCGAGGAACGCGGGCAGCAGCCCGTCGGACACCCCATAGCGGTCCTGCAGCGCGGGTATTCGGGTCACCAGCAGAGCGAAGACCGCGCCCTGGACGAAGAAACTGACGGCCAGCGAGGCCCGGCCGTACCTCAGCCGCGGGGTCGGGCGCGTATCTGTCATGGCCGAGGAGCGTACGGCCCCAGGCTGTACTAGGCGAGATCAGGCGAGCAATTGCTGCAGTTCCGCCATGTCCGGGAAGCGGGCGTGGGCGTCGGCGAGCCTGGCGGCCGGCGTCATCGCCGTATATCCGTACACATCCATCCCGGCGGCGAGAGCGGCCTGCACACCGAGCGGGCTGTCCTCGACCACCGCACACCGCTGCGGGGGAACCCCCATCGTCCGCGCCGCGTGCAGAAACAGATCCGGCGCCGGCTTGCCCCTTCCCACATCCTCGGAGCTGAAGATGCGCTGTTCGCCGAAGAGTCCGTACAGCCCGGTCTTCCGCAGCGCGACCCGTATGCGCTCATGGCTTCCGGAGGAGGCGACACAGTACGGAACGCCGTCCGCGTTCAGCTTCTCCAGGAGATCGGCGACACCGGCCACGGGCTCCAGCTCCCGGCGGAAGGCGTCGAACACGCGGCTGTGGAAGGTCGCGTCGAAGTCGGCCGGCAGTCGGCGGCCGGTGCGCTCGTGGACCAGCTCGTGGATCCGGTGCATAGCCGACCCCATGTAGTCGCGTATGGAGTCCTCGTAGGTGGTGGGGTGGCCCAACTCCGTGAGATAGGCGGCGAGGAGCCGATTGGAGATCGGCTCGCTGTCGACGAGCACGCCGTCGTTGTCGAAGATGACCAGGTCGTAGCGCATGCCGCTCAGACTACTCAGGCCGCGGACGGGAAAAAGAAAAAGCCCGGTCAGGAGCTTGGCTCCTGACCGGGCTTTTATCAAAGATTGTTCGGCGGCGTCCTACTCTCCCACAGGGTCCCCCCTGCAGTACCATCGGCGCTGAAAGGCTTAGCTTCCGGGTTCGGAATGTAACCGGGCG